>NZ_BAER01000023.1 GCF_000315055.1 Paraglaciecola polaris LMG 21857
ATAATGATTGTTTAAGTTAGTGCTATCTACCTATAAACGATATAGCTTTGTAAACAGCATTAAGACCTTCTAAACTTTGCGATGCTAGCTCAATCGGCTTCTTCCCCAAAAACGGCGAACTGTTATTTATCATGGTCATGAAACCGTAAACGTTCATTGGGTTAGAGAAAATGAGCCTGAGTTCTGCGTGAATATTGAGAATGAGCGATAAACGTTGTTCCAAAGGCGGAGAGAAGTTCAACGTTGAAGGTGAGTTAATAAAGTCGTCGAGGTCCGCATCTGATGCGAAACCAAGAATTGCGGTCTTTTCTGACGCGGTTAAGCCCCATCGATCAAGCAATGTGTTTATAGCTACGGTGACAGCAACCTTACTCTTGTTATCCATCAGTCTGTTCCAGTTTATCTTTCATATTCTCGGTCACTTATCATTCAGTAATTTGATAGCAAGTTTAAAGATTGAATCGTCACACATAATTTTGAAACGGCTTAGTTTCTTCTTGATCGCAGTTCTCGAAGTTTACAGGCACCAGCCTACTTCAATAATCAGGCCGTCATTCCAGTCGCAAGTCTAAAAATAGAGTTTTCGACTCTCTTGATGCCTTCCTCCGTTTGGCATAACTGGAGCGGTTTGGCGTCTAAACCCAAATTGTATTCAACGAACCATTTTTTTGCCCTACTTACCGAGCCAAAGTAGTTCGTCGCTAGGTACATTAAATCGGTTAGTTGCAAAAGGCGTCGCGACGGCGCTTTAGGAAGCCTGATCGGTTTATTGTAAATCTTCGTCGCAGTGCACCCAATGATACTGGCGAGTGTTTTTAGAGATATGCCGTAGTCAGCCGCTAACTTTCTGATCGACTGAGACGTAAAGCTATAGTCAATTATCGCTTTTGGGGCCGTATCGATGCTCATATAAACCTCTCGCCAGGCGTTTCTCCCAGGCTATTCATTAAATTGGCCCCTTTCTGTTATTTTTGATTTTACTCTGGAAAAATAAATCTAAACCGAATTGTGAAGAGCCAATGCTGTTCAAGAACTGATTCGTCATTGGAGTCAAACGCTCATTCGATAAACCGGCTGCTCTCATGAGAAACCATTTGCGAGTTATATGACGGTGGGGGTTAGTTAATAATTGGTACGTAATTCTGCGTATTTGATATTCAGTGACAGATTCCGCATAGCGATTCAAAAATAATAAAGTCAGCGGCATCTTGCGAATGTATTTTTCTACGGTCGAAGTATTGGGCAATTGATACATTAACCAGCGCTTGGAAGCTCGTGGGCGTGATAAATCATCCTCACTACTATATATGACACGAAAGAGAGACTTGGTGGTATTTACGTCTCTTTTTTCCCAGTCAACGTTGTCACTTGGGGCAGGTCGCTTGACTCTATATTGCTTATTTGTGGCTATTAGCCACTGCCGATCAGCGCGATAGATACGGGTATAAAGGGCAGGGTGAGAAGCCCGAGCAAATTTAGGCGATTGAGTTTGCAGACAACGCAACCAATTTGCTTTGTATTCATTTAAAAGTGCAGTGGGTAGCATTACAACAGTTGATACCGAGTCATACTTGCGAAGTGATTTAGCTTGGATAGCAGCGTTGTTAATACAATCAACTATGTTGAATTGGCCTTTTAAAAGCGCCGCGTTAACAACGATATGCTCGAGATACGAAAACGTTTTTCTGTGCTTTCTAAAGATAGAATGAAGCCAGTTACTCTGTGTATCGCTTAAAGATAAATTATATCGCTTTAACCACTCCGGGCTCCAATAGTCACTCACCATCGATTTTAGCGTTTCGAAATCGACATATATTCCTTTGGTGGCATCAAGATTACGGGCTAAATGTTTGTAGTAATTTGTCCACTGTCCAAGCTCTGGTGAGGGAAGGTCGGTATTCGATAATAATTGTTCGCATGCTTTACTAACTAATCTATCACTAGGCTGAATGTGAGCAGGCCTTGCTGTGCAACGATGGCGCGTCGTTGCAGGAAGAAATGAATGACGATGTTGCCCTTTTTTTATATTTGCTATCGACTCTAATGTACATTCATGAAAAACGCATACATCAGTGCCTATAATTTGTTGGCTGCGCATCCAGTATGGCTCACCGAATTGCTTGATTTGCGCTTCTAAACAGGCTGGGCAATATCGAAGCTCTTTAAGTTTAGGTATTTTACTAGCTGCGTATCCTGATGCCAGATGCAGGCCTAATCCGTTGTCTGATTTCATTCTCGTAATGCACTGTAAGCATCGCTCCGCAGGTATAAAAGGAGCAGCGAGAGGGAACAAGGTGTGTCTATTTATCAAGTCATTAGCGTTAACGTGGTTTAGCGCATCAGCAAGCGTTTCAAGATGACTAGAGTAAACCAACGAGGCCGCTATTTTTCGATTGTTATACAGTCTTTCAATAAGCGATTTGGGGCTTAAAATAGCCCCATGCAAACCTATCCGAGCTTGAAAACTGTAAAGCAGCTCATCCGGCAGAGGTGTTAAGTCAGTATTGCAAGACAGTTGGCTCACTCTGTATTTTCGCCAACTAATTTCGAAAAGTGGTTGCTCTGTGACGTCTCATCAAATTGCGGTGGAATACACTGTTTTTTAGATTTTTTTACTCTCTTAGATGGAGTAATGTGGTTCTTATCTGCATCGGCTAATAGCTTAATGACCAGCGGTAGTAGTGATTTTTTGTTCAAACTAGGATGCTCAGAAAACACGGCTTCAACGGCGGGTTGAGCGACCTTTTTTTCGTAGCCGCATTGGATTAAGCAATCCAACAGTGCTTGAACAACTGGCTCCATGGTTTCGATAACCGACGCCTTATTGCTTTCAATAATCGACTTGTTGAGCGATGCAATCTTTAGAACAATTTGCGGTTGTGGTAGATCAGCATATTCAGCAATGAGCTCAGGATTTTTCGAGCGTAAAGCGTTCATTATCGGATGAATCGGTTTGAAATCATCTTGATAAACGCGGTGAAATAGTTCGACCGAAATTTCTTCTTTTTGGCTTTTTATCGCTCTTAGTTGTACTTGAATATAAAGCTTAATAGCAATGTCTAAAATTCCCTGCGAACAATCAAACCAAACATCACTGATTTCAGGCGAAAGTGGCACTGATGGTCTATTTAGGTACTGATACTGCCAAAGTTTTTGGCTGAAATACGCCCAGAGTTGTTTACTCTCCGAATTGCTATCACTTTGCGTTTTCAGTGGATCCCACTCATCAAAACCAATGACTCGGCGCGCTAGAGCGAGATTAGACTCTAGACGTCCTTTTGCAGCTGGAGTGCCACTGAAAACCACCGGAAGCTTCACTGTGTTAATGAGAGACACTAAAAAACCAATAACAAGGTCTGAATCTTTTGTCTTTGAACGCCAACTTTGAAACTCATCAATAATTAGAATACCAATATTGAATCTCACAACGGCAGCTTGTATTTTGGCTAACATCGACTCCACGCTTTCACGGCGCTCTAACCAAACTGTGTCGGGTTTTTTCAAAGCTATGTTTAAAGCATCAAAGAAGTTTTTGCACAATACCTTGAGGCTGCTATTGTGCGGAAAATTAATATACAAATACGTTATCTGCGTAATTCCGAGCGTGTCATGAACGATTACCTGTGGATAGAGGGACAGTACTCGTTGTTCTGATATCGATTTTCCGGTACCAGGTGGACCGTAGATGGCAGCTGCTACCGGGGCTTTGTAATTGCAGGCGCTCTGGTTTGTGGGGATAACACTGCCCTTGAGCATATCTTCATAATTAGACTGCAACATCTGAGCGCTTAATTTTAAGCGAGGGTTTCTAGAAATGTATCCCTGTTTTATCTTACTGTCGATAAACTCGGCTAATTCGTAGTGTTGTGGCAGCGCGATAAACATATTCGATATCTCAGCAATCATCTCAGCCGCTCGAGTGTAAGCGGGTGAAGAGCGCAGCACAGAAGAAGGATAACAACTGAGTTTATCTAGTACCTCCCTGATTTCCCCCAACTTAGGTAAACATTCGATCAGCGGGTTACCTTCATAACTCGGCACGCCTGTTTCCTTGTATACAGCCGTTACACTGCCTTCGATTTTGCTAGTCATCATCAATTCCATTTGTTCCATCGTCGACTTCCTTGTCGTTGTTTAAGTTAAATAATTTGTTTAGTTCGGGATTAGCAAACTCATCCTGAGTTGCCGTGTATCCCTGATATTCATTACCCAAATGGGTATCCTGCTGTTCCACAGGAGAATATTCCATTACAATATTTTTCCGCTCATCTTCTCGAGCTGAATCTCGGTTTTTCGAAATTTCGCGCTTGGTTTGTGCAATTGTCTTTTTATCTAAACGTTTCTTTTCCTTTTTTGCACGTTGACTTATAGCGATAGTTTTTTCTTCTAGCTTACGTTTCTCTTCCTCTTCGAGCGCTTTATGGACAACGTTAGTCTCTTTTCTTGTCGCGATACGTTTTTCGACTTGTATAAATGAGTCATTTAAATAGGCTCTGGATTTCGATTTAATATTGCAAGCAACCGGTGGTTGGTTTGAATTTGGGATGATGACGTAAATTTGATTAACAAGCATCGGATCGTAGAGAACTTTCACACTTTGGGGTCTAGCAGTGTTATTTTTAATGCGTACAAACCACCCCAGTTTTTCTAGCGCTACAGATGTATAAAAGAGCCCTTTGTACCGAATGCCTTCGCGACTTACTGTTGCTTGTCCCCGCGGTAATACCGCAATTTTCAGTCTCTCTTCGTCAAAACTCTGAAAGCATCCCGTTCGATTTTCAATACCCCAATTCCAAACGTTTATGGGAGTCAGTGGCATATCGTCGGGCATATCTTGCTCGCAATCATAGTTTGTCATCACGTGACAATTATTTCTGAGGATAATTTCAGAAACAATGATTTCTTGAAGATCATCAAATGTTAAAGTAGCAGTCAAACGACCATCAATTGCGCCTGATTTTTTTGCACCAGGTTTTGACGATTTTCCGTCAAAATCGCCTTCGAAGGCATCTTGAATCACACCAAAATGACGCTCAACGACTCCTTTGGCGTCCGAGCGTCCACTGGCTGTATTTTCAATCCGCATACTGGTCGTTTCTGCAAGATGGCTTCCGTTTAAACCGAACAACTCTGCTTTGTCAGATATCAGTGCGTCTGGCAATTCGACTCCCGGCCAACTTGAGCAGACGCTTTTAGATATACTGTATTTCTCAAGAAGGTGAGTTTTATCTTGTAAGGCGGAAAGCAGAGAAATCGTTGCAGTACGAAATGACGGCGAATAAAAACCGATGTAAAAGCCTACGATTAATCGCGAAAATAAATCAATAACGATGTAAAGAATCGGCCTTCCTAGCACTCGAGTTCTATCATGACTACAAACAATATGAACATCGACAACAGTAGCATCTAACTCATATCGTGCGCCTGGGCCATAAGCAGAAACTGTAGCTGTTCCATTTAGCGTTCGCATATCTTTCATATAAACGCGATTGCCATAGCGCTTGGAAGAAGCATGTTCGATTGAGTAGTGATTTTGAAGTAAATGACGCAAGCTATCGATCGAAGGTATGTTATCGTCGCTGGTGTAACTATCATCATCTTTGCAATAAGTAACAAAACGTCGATATGTTTTCGTAAGCGAATACTTCTTAGCAAAGTGAAACGCTGTGATCGCGTTATGCATAAATTGCATGTGTAATTCGGTGCGGATCGCGTTTTGTTTTTTGCCATCGTGACGTTTACGCCCTGGCTTTTGATCGGTGAACTGTCGCCGCTTACCTTTTGCTCCACATTTGTGATAGTGAGTTGAAACCGCTTCGATGCATTGGCCAAACGTCCAATATGCTCGGAGAATCCGGTAGATTTTTACTTTCGAAATATTTCGTCGCATCATCTCAATAGTAATCAATCGTCCACGTTCTGAAGAATCCAATGCATCTTCAGATTCAACAATAGATTTGATGATCTCGTACCGCTCAGTCATCTCTATATGAGACTTTTCACGAGAATTAAGAGAAGCGGGAAGAGCATGATATTTATGCTCTTCAAGAAGGACTACCTCACCGCTTCTAAAGGAGTATTCAAGCTCATTTGTAGCAAATGGGATCGGAATGCCGTTGTTAGTATCTAGTTCAAATAAAAAGGTGTGAGCTAAATTGACTTTGATTACTCTAAAATTTTTCTCCTGCCATTTTATGACATCATTTTTAACAAAAATGGGGGCTGCTTGGTGCATTAACGCTAGCGAAGACATAATAATTACCTCTGCCTTACGGCGCTAAATTACTTTTAAAAACAACGTCGCAAGCCCGATTCTTAAAAAAGGGGATACTCATATCAAATTTTGCTAATCGCGTAGCGAACAACAGCCGTAGTTCAGATAGACTTGTTCCCCCTTGCTTTTCGCGCTGTTTGTCAATTTGAGACGCCACTCGAATCAAGTTACTGTCGTTTTTTCGTTTGAGAATTGATTTCCAAAATCCAGCAGTTTCTAATTGAGCATCTGTTACAGCATCGTTTGTCATCAAGGGGTGTAACCACTTAATATTCTCGATTTTTATCCTGTTTAGTGAACCTTCAGTCAACACCTGAAAATGTACCTTAGATTCTTGCCAAAAAGCCTGTTCAAGCGCGATTATTTCTCGTACGCGAGGCTTTCCTAATTCGCTTGAAGGCTTAACTTGAATCGCTAAAAGTGGTGAGGTTGGGTCTGAAACGGTTGCTAGAAAATCGGTCGTCAACATCATCTTTTCGCCGCGTATTGCGGGATGCTTTGCGCCAATACGCTCGGCAATTTCTAATGTCGAATCAAGAGAGAGGGGAAACTGCTCTCGTATATCGCTCACACTTTTAGACCACTCAAGTTGCAGAAATACTGATAACTCGAGATCGGATAAGCAATGAACGACCCGCTCTGATGTATGTGAATATACTCTATGAGAACGGCCATGCGAGGGGACGTTATAAACCATAAGCCATGGTTTATAATCTCTGCCACGACCTTGGCCTCGACCTTCCTTGAGCCACTTGTCATATACTTTTGAATTTTGATCATATCTTCCCATGATTCGATCTCCTGATATTGTTAGAAAATAAAGTTCTGAAACTTGTGCTGTTCCTTCAGCGGACGACAGAAATATAAACACAGATCCTTCAAAGATCAAAACTAAATTCTGTCTATAACTCCTTGTTATTTAACATTTTTGTTGTAGGATTTAGGTTTTTTAGCTTTTCGTTTTCACTGTTGATAAGAGTGAGCTTTCTACGATTTTCAATAACGATATTGATCTAAATCCCTGTGTTGTATGGGATAATATTTTCAGCTAGCGGAGAAAGTTGTGAAAATTAGCGAGGCTAAAAGGTGGAAAATGAACATTTTTTTAGAGGACTGAAAAAGATCAAAAAAAGATCTAAATTATTTTTCGATAGTCTCAAGGTTGATTAAAAAAAACACAAAAATCATGATTTGAGACTTTCCCCCAATTCAAATGATAATTGAAGAGGAATATTTCAACGTAAATATCGGTGTGAGCGGATAGCAATATCGGGAACGTTTATCAGGGCGGTGTATTCATGGCAGACCATTACTCAATAAAGAAGCGTCTTACCTTTTCTCTAAACAGTTTTCCAAACAGTCTATGGTCACCAGATTCATATCTCGCTCTTCCTGCAACAATACATGGTGTTATCCCAATCTCAGAAGAAGCAAGTCGAACGCTAGTGGCATCTTTTATTGAATCGGCATTCCACTTCTCTTTTGGAATTAACGCTTCTTGAGCCAATGCATCTGCTTCTTGTTCAACTTGATCTCCACCTTGAGCATCAAGATCATCCAGAAACCATTGTTCTGTTTTATCCAGATGCAAAGCGATATGTGCTAGTTCGTGCATTAGTGAAAACCAAAAGTTATCTAACCTGTCGTGCCTGAGTGTCAGCGCAACAACTGGGTTACCTTTATGAGCTAAACACACGGCACCATCGAGATAAGTCTTAGGTAAGTGAGGTTCAATAATAAGGTGGATCCCATGCTTGTTGAGATACTCTTTAGCTAAGACAGGCCCTTGCTCAGACCATGAAAGTTGAGCAAGTTTTCGCATCCATGCTTGGTTAACCGTATGCTTCAAATATTTATTTGTAAGTGTAACGTCCTGTGCTTTTTTCAAAACTCTTATTTGCCAAGCCCACAAAGCATATTGGTCTGTTTCTTTGTCGTTAGTACGCAAGTGTGCTGAAGTTCTTAGCAATGCTGGTGCCAGCTTAAAACCATTCGGGACGGATGAGATAAACGAGGTTAATGTCTCGGCACAGTATTCTTTCAAGTCTCTGGCAGAACCACTGAATCCATCAAAATAACCACGAGATCGCATTTCGGTAATAGGGAATGCTTCCCAATTGACATCGCTAGATATCGCTCTTTGATGTGCAGGCTCTTTAATCAATAAATCTAGTGAGATACCTAATCCTTCATGCAACTTACGGATCATATTTAGACTAAGGTTACGTGTGCCATTTAGTACTTCGGTAACCTTAGGTGCTGACCCTATGTAAGGAATTAAGTCTTTTTTAATTAACCCCTGTTGCTCCATTCGAAACTTTATTGCTTCAATAGGTTCAGGTGGATCAATTGGGAACGTTTCCTGTTCATACTTTTCAATTAAAAGAGCTAGAACCTCTAGCTCGTCTGATTCAGGAGAGTTAGGCTCAAGATCAAGATCCATCAAACTCACAAGTCGGGCTAACGCTTGTTCATGATCTTGTTTAGATTTAATTATCTTAATGTTTTTCATGTTCCCTTCCTAAAAGCGTTGCTTGTCGTACTGCGCATGGGTTCCAACCCACTCAACAACAGCAATGCCATTTTTATATTTAACTCTTACAACCAGTCGATAATGATTACCTTTGATATTAAAGATAACTTTATTGCCTGCTAGAAAATCTGCGCTGCTATATCGATTCTTAATGTCTTGAGTCGTTTTCCACTCAGATTTTGTTGCCTCATCGAACCAAGCATCTAGCGCCGCTTTTACATTCGCATGCTTTTGACTAAACTTTAAGAGTTTGTCTCTTCCTAAGACTTTCATTAAACCTCGAAGTTCCCTAAAAGGGAATTATAGTTATTATTTCCGAAAAGGGAAGCTAATTGTCGCAACAGATACTGTTCCAATAAACCATGCTGAGTTTATACCTACGCTTAAAATCAATACCACAAACAGCTTTGTTTATCAGTCATTTAAAATAAAATCGGCACCGCTTTCTGCTTGATTTTGTGTAAACACCTGCTTTGCCCAAAAAGCTTCAACATCAGGAACTCTAATCTGTTGTAACTGACTAAATAATTTCTGATACCAAAACTTCCACTCTTTTCGTTTCAAAGTATCAACAGTATTAGGTCGTGCTTCATCGCTTATTCTGCTTACAAGGTGGGCTGCATCTCTCGGACGAAGCTCGTCTTCTATGATTGCTTCAAGAGATCGAAATTGACCCTCTACACGGCTTCGAATTTCGTATACTTCATCCCATGTATTAAGCTTGTCCAGTAATACTCCGTCCAGCGTGTTCCAATTTACTTTTATGGTAGGCTCTGGGTCACGTAAGTTTTCAATTTCGATCTCAATTAAACCCTGCGCATCTTCGGTAAAGGGATAAAACGCTAATCGATCTGTGCCATTCTTGTGCTTAAACAAGTCTTTAGCTTTTTTTGCATCCTGATTACAAACATCGCAAAGTGGAATAAGATTATCTGGATGTACTGAAAAGATGGGATATTTCGATTTGCATAACTGGTGGTCATAGTCGGCACGCCACTGTTCACCGTCAGTGACAGCAGCTCTAAATGCTGCAAGCTCTTTCATACCGCACGCTTTGCATATGTTTCCGTTTACTAGCTGTGCTCGATAGTCATTAAAGTGATCTGTGATCTTTATACCACCAGATGCTGTGACAATAGGCACTAAATCTTTGGTTGCGCAATATAAGTGAGTACACAATGATTTCAAGGATTCTCGACAAGGCTTATTCATAAAGTCGAACAAATTTCTTTGAGGATTTTGAAAGAATATTTGAAGATCTTGGTTGTCCCTCATCACCTCAAATAATTGCTGTTTTGGATCATGACCAGCCGCTTGCAAGGCGTTGAATAACACTTCGTATTTATCACGAGTCGGAGTATTTGCCCAACAGGCATCCCCAATAGCGCTATGTGTAAAAAGTACTCGACCAAAGGCATTGGTAATAACAGATTGCTTGATAAAATGTAAAAGTTCTGCATTTAGTAATCTAAATACTTCAAATTTTGGTGTGTTGGGTGCTAAACAAAACAACATTATTGGCTTAACTTCCTTATTAAATAAGCTTTTTCAGCTGATAAGCCAAGATTTTCTTCAACCCAGTCTTTGGCGTGGTCATCGCCTTGTTTTAGCTGCTCACGAATTTCATCAATTACACTTTGTGATATCAATGAGCGCAGGTCAAATAAGTCCTTAATCAACACATCAAATGATGCACCATAAGTTTCATTTTGCGCCACTTTCATTTCAATTAAACCATCATCGCTACGGCGGAATTGATACACATTATTTCGCTTGAGCGAAGAAACCATAAAAGGCGAATGGGTAGAGATAAATAGCTGAGCTTTCTCATTGTCTATACCAATCGTATGTTCAACGAATGAATGAAAGTAGGTGCGCCAAGACGGATTAAGGTGAGTTTCAGGTTCATCAAGTAAAAACAATACTCTACTGTCTTTGTAAATTGAGGCCATGGATAAAATTTGAATCAGTTGCGCTTCACCGTCGGATAAATCATCAAATTCAATGCATTGCTGCCTATCTGTTAACTTGAGAGACAAAACAATAATTGGTGATTTCCATTTTTGTGGTCGTTTTACCGAACGATCGAAATTATCTTGTCTTAGTTGACGTTTGGTTTCGACTTGCCAAAAGTCCGCCGCCAGCAGTTGTAAACGGTAAAGCTTTTCGAATAACACTTGTGGTGTAAAAAAACTGTTTTCCAAAATGCTCTGAACACGGCTATCGCTAAAATCTATAGTGATTTCGCCTGCTAAGTAGTCCAATTCAAATTGGTTAAAAAAATCTTCAGAGGTTTTGCTCACTCTCGGTAACGTTTGGAAGTGGCAAGAGGGTATGTTGGCCAAACATTTTATCAATTTAGCTATATCTAACAAAGCACCGGCATCATGCGTGAATTTACGTAAATCATAACGTAGTGTCACCGAATGAATTTTATTGAAGCGCTGTTTTCCTTGCCAGATAGATTGCTGCTGGACATCTGCAAGCATACCCATGCTCGCCAGCATAAGTGCGGTGGTATCCTGATCAAAATACTTAAGGCGAGGTAAGACTGTTGATCTTAAACCAATATCGGCGTTATCCGACAGTGATGAATCTTTAGGTAAGATTGGAAATAACGCGGAATGACGAGTTTGATAATAGTGGTAAGCTTCTCTAAATTGACGTTCAAGCAATTCGATGTCCGATTCAGTCAGGTGCTTACCTTTTTCATTTTTCGCAGCATTAATTGCGGCGAATCGCTGTTCCCATTGACGCTTTACGTTCATCACATCCAAATACTGGATGTTATTTTTCATAAAGGCGCGTTGTAGGTTTTCATTTAGACCGGACGAATAACCTATAATCTGACTTGGCAGTATTTCTTCCTCTATGCCTGAATGTTCACGTGAATCAATATCGACTAAGGTGCCATCACGATAGAGTTTGATGATTCCCTGTTGGTCGATTTGAACAGCATAGGTGTTGGCGTGTTCTTCAGAGTCGTAAGCCTGATTAGTATAGCGAAGCTCAATCGCCAAATTTGAAAACCAATTGCGGCACTTGAAATCACTGCGCAGAAATCGTTCTAAATAACCAAAACTTTCTGCAATCAGTTCTAATAGTTGAGATTTACCAGAACCATTAATACCGATAAATGCAATAATATTGCCTTGTGCATTATCAAAGCTAAAAGTTTGGTCTTTCAAACCTTTATATTGCCCGTTCAGAGTCAGTGACAGCAAACGCATCAAACTTTTCTCCTTGCAGCTGTTTTCTTCTTGGGCATCTTTTTATTAGCAAGAGCTTCACGCTTGGATTTGATTTTTGCAAGCAAAACTTCGGCGCTGTTATCGCCACTGATTAGCTCAGAGTTGGCGGCGCGCCAATCGGCTGTGAGTTCACCGCAAAATGCTTTAGCTAAAATAGATTGAGTGAGGTTGTTAACCCGCTGCTGGGCTGCTTGTACTTGTTGTTCTATTTTATCGGCGTGGGCGAAGAGTTGTTCGACACGGCGGACGATCTCGATTTGTTCAGTTGATGTTGGAATACTGAGAGGAAATGCCTTCAATTTTTGGGCATTGATATTTGATTGGCTGACACCGTCTGACTTGACTCGATAGCAGTAATCTTTAGCGTCTGGGCTATTCAAGAGGTAATTCAGATACTCAGCATTCAAGTTTTTTTTGCACAGGATGCGTATTAAATAACCAGCATAAATTGCTTCTCTCTCCCCTCGATAAATTGACGTCTTACCAACTAACTCAGGGCTATTCGTTCGATTGAAAAGTACGTCACCAGGCAAAAGTTTGTATTTATCAATCTCTACAGGATCAGACGTATAAACAAGATTTGTCCAGTCCAACTTACCGTCTTGCAAATTACCCATTCTTAAAACAGGTACAGTTCCTTCTGGCTTTGATTTTGAAGATGAACCATAAGTAGGTTTTTCAACAAAATCACCTAAAGTGCCATCTACCCATGATTCAATATTTATATTTTGGTTATCCCGCCACTCCTCGGTCAACTTACCACTCACGGCGGCAGCGAGGACGGATTGGCGGAAGGTTTTTAGGATTTGTGGGATTCGGTCGAGGCGGGCTTTGGTGGTTTCCACCTGCGCCAGCAGGGTATCGAGTTTATCGGCTATGATTTTTTGTTCAGCTAGGGGGGGAGTCCGACAGGAAATGCCTCAATAAATGCACGAGGTACGCGACGCAAGCCCACCGCACCAGTCATGTTCGCGGCACCTTCTTGTAAAAATTTATGGGACTTTACGATAGAAAACAAAAATCGTGTTGAAACTTCTTTAATCGCTGGCCGAAGAACATAAAACTCAGAGCTTCCAGCTCCAATACCATTTGGTAATCCTCGAACAATAGCGGCTTTTCCATTTTCGAAACATGGAGTTACTTTAGCTACAATGACGTCATCATCTTTAAAGTTGGTATATGATTTTTTAATCTCACCCCATGGTTTTTCATCAAAACATAAGATCCCATTAAAATTTGTAGGGGCATGCGTCATCGGTATAAAACCAGATAATGTCTCTGGCTCAGCATCTAATTTTTTGGGGTTAACATCCGCAATATCAATTATTTTAGTTAATACCCATTCTTTAGGAAAATTAACTTCGCTCATCAATTCGCCCCTTGCAACGCTGCCAATAACTCAGCTAGCTCACCTAAGGCAGCGGTTAATTCGTCTTTGGCTTCTTTTGCCAACACATCCGGCTCTGGCAAGTCAGAAGCATCAACACTGTCTTTATCTTTAAGCCAAGAAATATCCAGTGAGTCGCCTTTGGTATTGGCAATCCAGTCTCGGGCAAAACAGCGCCAACGGCTGTGGACGAGTTTGTCATCCACGCCTTGGTTCTCTGCTACTTTCGTTTTATCAACACTGATTTGTTCAGCACCAAAACTGTATTCACCTTCGGCTCTTTTGGTAGTGCCGTCGGCCTTATCACCGAACACATCTTCAAACGGTTTAAGGTGTTGCTCTCCAAAGGGCGTGCGTTTACCAAAATTTGGCATATTGGTACGCAAGTCATAGACCCACACGTTTTGGGTGCAGTTTTTGTCTTGTAACTTGTCGGTGGTGCTGCCTTTAGTGAAAAACAGCACATTAGTTTTCACTCCAGCGGCGTAAAAAATTCCGGTAGGTAGGCGTAATATAGTGTGTAAGTTGCACTTGTTCATTAAATCGCGTCGAATTTCGGCTCCTCTCCCGGCCTCAAATAATACGTTGTCGGGTAATACTACAGCTGCACGGCCACCGGGTTTTAAGTTTCGGTAAATGTGCTGCAAAAAGGCCAGCTGTTTGTTTGACGTATCGTAAGTGAGATCGTCGCGGGTGATGCTTGCATCGCCACCTTTGCTGGTGCCAAAAGGCGGGTTGGCCAAAATAACATCGGCTTTGGCTAAGCTTGCACCTACTTGCCCCAAGGCATTGCCCAAATGCACCACACCTTCGTCGTCACCTTCCATGCCATGTAATAAGCAGTTCATTAAGGCTAAACGGCGGGTTGAAGGCACCAGTTCTACACCAATAAAGGCTTTGTTCTTTTGAAAATTTTTATCTTTGTCGCTTAAGTTATATAAATCATCAGTATGGTCTTTGATGTACTGGTCAGCAGCAATTAAGAAACCGGCAGTACCTGCTGCTGGGTCTTGCACTACTTCGCCAGCCTGAGGTTTAATGCATCTGACGATCGAATCTATTAAGTCTCGGGGTGTAAAATACTGGCCAGCGCCCGATTTGGTTTCGTTTGCATTTTTCTCTAATAAGCCTTCGTATAAATCACCTAAACCGTCTTTTTGTACACTGAACCAATCGATTTGATCGAGGGTTTTAATCATCTGCTCTAAATGGCGCGGCTCACGTAATCGGGTTTGGGCGTCGGCATAAATGGCACTGATGAGAGGGTCTTCATGTACGATAACCTCTTCAACTTTATCTTCGCCACTTGGTTTTTCAGCTTTTACTACAGTCGTGCGCTTGCCGGTGGATAAAGCAAGTAGAATAGCTTTGTAGTCGTTAAGCAGATTAATGCCTGATTTACTGCTCAAGTCTGTCCACCGGCAGCCCTCGGGTAAGGTGTGTTTATCTAAGGTCTCAGCTTCGGTGTTTTCGTGTACCATTTTAATAAACAGCAGTAATACTAATTCAGTTACGTAGTCGCTGTAGTTAATGCCGTCGTCGCGCAATACATCACATAAATTCCATAGTTTTTGCACGATACTGTTGTTGGTCATGGGTGTTCCTAATTATTAAGTTTAGCCGTGTCTGATAAGTTGAAGCCAGGTAAATTCTATGCCAGATAAATCAGGCGTAAGGTTCAAATTTGTTGCTGTCTAGGGTCATTAATTGCATCAGTTTGGGATGCACAAAGAGTTTTTCTTTACCCACTTGTTGTTCTTGTAATACACCAATATCTACCAGTTGTTTAAGGTAGACCGATGCGGTTTGCCGTTTGGCAATGTCTTTATCTACCAAATTGGCAATGCGGCAATAGGGTTGCTCGAAAATGATTTGTACTAATTCGAAGCTATACATTTTTGGTAAGTTTTGCCTAATAAACTCGCTGGTATGTTCAATCAACGCTTTAACCGCGGCTATTTTAGCCGTAGTCCAATTAGCCATCTCGGTCACGCCCGTCAACATGTATATGATCCATGCTTGCCAGTCACCGTCTTTGGTGACGCCATTTAACAAAGCGTAATAGTCGGCTTTGTGCTGCACAATGTAGCGACTTAAATACAAGATTGGCAGGGTTAACAAGTCTTGCTCGATCAAATACAGAACATTCAATATACGACCAGTTCGGCCGTTGCCATCATAAAAAGGGTGAATGGCTTCAAACTGATAATGACTAATGGTCATTTTAATCAGCGGATCTAGACTGTCGTCTTCATGCAGAAATTGCTCCCAATTACTGAGTAAATCACGGATCTCTTTTTCACCCACTGGCGGCGTGTAAATAATCTCACCGCGACTAGGGTTGGCAATAACAGTACCGGGCACTTTGCGCACATCCATTTGCGTGCCTTTTAAGGTACTACATACCTCAATTGCGGTATTGGTGCACAAAGGCCGCTCTTTTAATCGGGTAAAACTCTCATATAAAGCGGTGCGATAACGCAACGCTTCTTTAGTGGCAGGGTCGGCCTGACTATCTTCCTGAGCATGTTGAAATAACTTGTCTGACGTGGTGATAATGTTTTCAATCTCGGAACTGTCTTTTGCTTCTAACAAGGGCAATAGATTAATTAACAAGCCTTGGTTAGGTAATAATGCCCCAGCCTGTTTAAGTTCGGCCAAGGCGGCACGTGCCGGAATACAGGCTTTAAGCACAGCAATAGAATCCACCACCTCTGCTGCGGGTGGCAATGGCGGAAGTTGATTAAAGGGTATATCGGCTTGCCAAGTCATGTTTAGTTTATTCTACTTTTTCGACATGAAGTGAGTATATGTCGATGAGCTCGACAGGTAAAGTCATTATGTCGATAAAAGACGTTTTTTTCGACACGACTTGCGCTGATGTCGATGTTATCGACATGAAGGCTTAACATGTTTATAAAATTCATTTTCATGTACATGATTAACACTATGCATATAGAGTTTGAGATTTTTTATACACGTTGTGTTTCTTATGTATAGAGAATTGGACTTGTTGTCTTTGCATTTTTTATTCGTCTAGTTAGCGGCCTAGGCCCACATTGCATCACTAAGTTCATCCAATACCACGTCCAGCTGATTTACCAATACTTTGTCTAATTGTTTGGCACCACCATGTTCGGCAAAACGTTGATTAACAAAATCACGGTCGATAATCACTTCGTGGGTAAGTTGTTTTGCTAAGCGTTCTAGCCATTTACGCTGGGCAGGCAGCCAATTGTGTTGGCTGTAAATGTTTTGCATGGCTTTGGCAACCCGCTGTTCAAAAGGGATGAGTGCCTCGCCTAAGGCCGCCCGGCGAATATGCCCAATGATACTGG
The DNA here is from genome assembly GCF_000315055.1 of Paraglaciecola polaris LMG 21857. Lineage (GTDB taxonomy): Bacteria > Pseudomonadota > Gammaproteobacteria > Enterobacterales > Alteromonadaceae > Paraglaciecola > Paraglaciecola polaris. The sequence continues at coordinate 16,784 of NZ_BAER01000023.1, forward strand.
CGGCAATGTCCTGATTGGTTTGATTACGTACAGCACTTTGTAACTTTGCTTCGGAATACCCAGCACTATCGAGTAATAACTTAATTTCTTTAAGTTGTTCACGGCTTAGGTCACGGGGTTTATTGACCACAACAGCTAACGCTATCGACTGATTTAGCTGGTCTTTTATAAACTGGTTAAAGCTGTCGAGGTAATCTTCTGGTCTGGCATAATTATCATAGCTTTGGCTTCGGTTTTGAATTTCATCTGCATGCTCTGAAATAACCGGTCTGTATTCGCTACCAAGCAAAGCTGATACCTCAGCTAATTGATTAAGCAAGCCAGTATGTTGCTGCACAAAATGATTAGCTTGTTGCGGGCCGAGTTCACGCAGGTGTTTATGCAAGGTTTTCGGTTCAACCCCCCATAAACCTTCTAACTCATCGAGTTTTTGTTTGAGTTGTGGTTTGAATTCCGCTTTTTTATGCGCCTTGCGTAGTACCCGCATGACTTTTTGACTGAGCTGGTTAAGTATTACATCAGCTTGTGTTTCTCCCTTTTGTTCACCGGGGCTGTTGAGTGCCTTATCTAAATGCTCTGGGTCAGTCAGTTCATCCATTAATTGTTCAAGGGTGACGTTTGGGTCTTTGACTAAGGGTTTCATGGTATTGATGGCTTGCAAGGCAGCATAAATATCGACGGGGTCATAAATACGGAACACTGTTTTACCGATTCCATCACAACGGCGAGTGGCGCGGCCAATCATTTGCTCATATAAAATGCGTGACTTCACTCGGCGCATAAATACTAGGTTGCATATTGTGGGTACATCTATGCCAGTAGTTAGCAGGTCAACGGTAATGGCAATATTGGGATAATGTTCATTTTTATATTGGCGAATAAGTTGACTGACCTTATCACTCTGGCCGGTAATTTTGGCAACCGCAGCTTGGTTGTATTCTCCGTTGTAAAGCTCTTTAAATGCCTCGTCCAAAAGTCGCTTTACCATATCTGCGTGTAGGTCGGTGGCGCAGAAAATCATGGTTTTCTCGTCGCTAAAGGGATCGATTTCCATGGCTAGTTGGGTGCAAATAACCTTATTAAAGTTTTCGTTAATAACGCGGCGGTTAAACGCATCCACCTCAAAATTGAGCTCATCTTCGAGCTCGTCTGTTTCTACTTCACCGGTGTCGGTATTAATACTGCTAACTACCGCCCCTTTTTCAAACTTAATGCCTTTTTGAGTAAGCAGGGTTTCGTAACGTATAGGCGGTTCATGATCAATCAGCCAATCATCTGCAACCGCTTCGCGATAAGAATAGGTATACACAGGTTTACCAAATACTTCGCTGGTATGTTTGGCTGGGGTGGCTGTTAAGCCTATTTTGACAGCATCGAAATAATCTAATACTCGGCGATAAGTCGACAAATACTGATTAGCATCGCGGGTGGCTAATTCACCTTCGGTCATATCTTGGTCAAGGGTATAACCCCTATGGGCTTCATCGACAATTATGCAATCGAATCGATCAACTGTGGGTGGGTTGTCTGACATAAAAACCCGCTTAACCATCGCTTGAACTGTGGCAACTTGTATTCGCGTTTCTGCCTCAGCAGCCATATCACCTAGTAGTGCTATGTTATAAATTTTTGACAGAGTTTGGTTTTGTTCAAGCGGCGCTTCTTTAAATGTATCAATCGCTTGTTGTCCCAATGCTGTTCGGTCGACTAGAAACAAGATACGCTTAAAGCGCTCTGCTTTTAGAAAACGATACATTAAGCCAAGAATGGTACGTGTTTTACCCGTACCGGTTGCCATCGCTAATAAACAGCTTTGCTGATCATGTTTTAAGGCGCTCTCAACTTCTTTTATCGCCTCTTCTTGATAATCACGCAGTTTAAGGTAGGCAAAACCTTCCTGATTTAACTGTTGTTCGGCTTTGTCTTTACTGCGTGTGAGTTTATCTAGCAAACCCTGTGGGCTATGAAAGTTGCTTAGAGGTTTGGCTAGATTGCTATGCGCTCGGGTATCACGAAACCATGTCCCTGAGTGTTCTGCCAATTGCTTAACAAACGGACGACCATTGCATGAGTAAACAAAGGGCACATGATAATGGCCATCTTCTGCAAATGGCCATGCTACCGTTAAACCTTGTAATTCCCATGCTGGGATCATCTTTGCAGTATTGTGAAAGCCCTTGGAATAGCGCTCAGCTTGAGTGATTTTACCTGCCACATTGGTATTTTCTCTTTTGGCTTCAACAATGGCAATGGGGGTTAAACCGCAAAATAGGACGTAATCTGCATAGCCTTTTTTACCTTTGAGCTCAGTGGGCCATTCGGCAATAGCCAAGTTTTTGCCTTTTTGAGGTCTTATTCCGTTTTGGTAAGTTAAGCTTTGCGTATCTGCCTGCCAACCCGCTTCGACTAGATGCTGGTCAATCACTATACGGGTGACTTCTTCATTTACGTACAAAGCCTTACTGGTTTTACGTAATTGAGCGCTATAAATCTTTTGCTGCTTCTTAGTTTCTTCTCGCTGCTTTGTTGGAGCGCTTTCCAGCTGTTGTTGCAGCGTGGCTATTTTGCTTTCAAACTCTTGAGTTTGTTGTGATTGCTGTCGTTCATGCAAGGCCAACTGTTGCTGATACGTTTTGGACTCTTTATCCATTTGCTCAGCAAGTACTGCATATTCTTCCTTTTCTAAACTAATCAGTTGATTGAGCTTTTGGTCTGATTCAAGTTGTTGGTTGGCCTCTGACAATTGGCTGGATAATTGCTGAATCTGATTCTGTAAGGCGCTAAGTTGCGCACTTGGGTCCGGCGGAGCAGTAAAGGAGCCAGGTTTAAAGTTGTCAGTATTTTTAGCAAAAGAACGATGAAACCAAATAGCCAGATTGCGCGCTACTTTTAGACCATCCATGGCTTCTTTGTGTTTGGTTTTAAATTGATGAGTCGCTTTGTTGCCTTCGACTCTGAGGGTATAAAACAATTCTTTTATCTGTGGCTCAAAACCAATTTCACGATGAATTTTGTAGAGTAAGTCTGATTGTGAAGTTGAGTCATCAAATACAACACCACAACGAGCGGCAACTTCTTGAGCAAAGGCTTCACCGAGTTGGCGTAGTTTGATTAAGGTGGTATTAGGATCAGCAGCGAAAGCCTGCTCAGCATTAACAGCTAGCTGAAAAAAAATCGGGTCATGCTCTTCAAGGAAAGTAAAATTCGATGTGATGTTCTTCGCCAAAATAAAATACTCTCCGTGTCCATGAATCAACTTAGATTATTTTGTATTGCTGCACTTTTTCTTGATGAAAAAGTAGAGTTAAATCTTAACCAACCTTGCCATCGTATCAGTGACTAAGTAAAAACACATCTTTTTAAGTAATTGACCTTTATGGGGAAAAGTGACCTCTATTAAGAACGGGGTCACTTTCCATCTTTATCTGAGAAGTTCCAACATTATTTGAATACCACTCCAGTTCCAAACTTTAATTCCAAGTTTCAAACTTTAATTCTAAGTTTCAAACTTTAATTAGAACGCACATGGCTGTAAGTGGATATTAATATTGGTACCAAAAGTATATTAATATTGGTACCAATTTTATTAATCAGTTAACGTTTGGTCAAATATAGTCTTTATTATTAAACTCATTTGGTACTGCTAACGAATAGATTTTTTTTATAAAAAAATAAAGCCTTATAAATCATAAGATTATGTTTTATAACACTTTTTATGTTGTTTGTCAACTACAGTATGTTTGATTTCTACTATACATTATGGGTTCAAATTTAAATTGTCGGTACTGATAATGTTATATGAAACCCAATCTGTAGGAGAAAATTGCAATGAGGACTAATTACCCGCCATTAAACGATCTATTTGATCACGCCCATTATTTAACTGAAAACTCACAACTGAACCTATGCCAGTCACAAGATCTCGTTGCTAAAATTTATAACCAAAAATCATGGAATCGTTTAATAAAAAGTGCAGGTAAAACATATATTCCACGCACTGGGTTACTCCCACTATTTTCACTTCCTGACGCCGATTACAAATTTATGTGGGAGCTATTTGATCTCCATTCTCAAAATTTGAAACTATATTTTGATACAGCGACTTGCCCTCCAAATTGTCTGTTAGAACACATAATAAATAAAAATCTAAAAAGGATAGAAGACAATCAGATTCGTTCACTTCAAGAAAATTTTTATCTAGAAAATGACACTACAGAACAGCTAGCGTTAATTATTGGCCATGTGGACAATGGTGCGGCGAATGTTCTACATAGGTTAAGAATGAGGCCAGTAAATTTATGGCTAGAATCATCATTTTTTCAGCAAAAAATTTATGCCTATTTCACAATAGAAAACCAGAACGTTTTCATAAAAATTGTTGAATTGTATTCACTCATTTATGAAGATGATGATGATACAAAATCTATCCCAATAGAATATTTCGCAGAATTCATGCTGTTATTTGCGCGACAGATAAGTGAGCAATTTAAAAACCTTGGTTATGAGCCATTTTTTCTGTTTTGCTCGGTGAACGACTGCCCATTATTTGATTTAGTAGACAACACTGAAGTGAATCAAAGAATGAAGCATTTAGTGTTAAAATTGGTAGATAAACTTCTTGAGGACGGCGGGAAGCTTCAACCTCCCTCATCAAACAATGTTGACTCGGGGATACGTATTCAATTTAGTTAATTATTAACAAAAAGTGATCTGCCTTTTACCATAAAGTAGTAGATCACTTGGTATATATTTGGTTCTCACCTCTTTCATTAGAAATAGGGTATTTTAAATAACTGACTTGGTTTAAAGGATTCGCCTACCCCAGTTAAGAGATAATAATCTTATCTGTAGATTACTCTTTTCGAGTAAAGGTTGATCTTCCCTCAGTTTTGTAGACACTTAGCTTGCCCTGTGAATACATGATTTCATATTCATCTGGAGACACATAGCGATGATGTTGGCGCGTTAATCTTCTTCATTTCAGCTTTAATTTTACTCTAGATTTTGTTTTGATATTTCACTAGCTCTTTCTGTGATACGAAATATAAATTTCGTTTTGCTCTAGTACACGCTACGTATAATTTATTTGCCGTAGAAGGAGCGAGACCTTTTAAGGCTTTATTCTCGAAGGCTTTTAATGTTGTAGCATTCAGAACAACACAGACATCTTTAAAGTCATCTAGACCTTTTGTGTTGCCCCAGTTATCAGTCCAACCAACGTATTTGTTACTTTCCTTAAAAAAAAGTTTAATTACAGCGTCGTCAAAAAATACTTCTTTGATACGCGCACCTTCTAAAATTTCTATGGTTACTTCATCATCACGGTGTGATTGTATTGGAATACCGATTTCATCGGTTACAAATTTACAAATTGTTGGACTGCATCTAAAGCTATGAGAAAGCGTGGTTAAATCAAGCTTGTATCCTGCTTTTTCAATACAACCCAAGTAGCTTTTATAGTCAGAGTGGAGATTCTTTCTAGTATTTCCATCTCTACTTGTATCAAAAGTATGTTGAAAAAAGTCACCTACCAGTAATATTTCAATTCTTGTCTTAGCCAATTCACACAGAAGGTTAAAATCGTTGGCAGCAAAGTCTTGGACTTCGTCTACACAAAATAAATCAAAATATTTTTCTATTCTGTTTGATACATCAGAGATGCCGTCGCAGTCAATAATCAGTTTTGAAATTCTACTGTGATAGATGCGATCGTTTTTGGTTAGATAATGTTGGGGGGAATTTCGCGTGGCATATTTGGGAGGGATATCATAACAAACTCCTTTGATTTTTATTTCATTGCCAGCTATTGGGCGCAAGCAAAATGAAATAAGGAAAGAAAAATAGGTATAAACGCGAATGCCTTCTGGAACAAAACCAAACTTCTTTAAAATTCTTTTTCGAAGGTTAGCTGCGTTGTTTACAGTGTAGGTTACTATCAATGCCCGACTGTCTAAATCAAGTTTATCAATGATATGCTGTGTTTTGCCTGATCCTGCTACCGCAAGTGCTACTCGTTTATCCATTCAATAGCACCTCTAATATAAGGGGGAACATTTATTTCGTCGGCTTTTTCATCAAGTAACTTGAATGCTGATGTTGTTTTGTTATTTAACATATAATCTTGAGGAGGCAACCGAGTCCTTCCTCCTGAAAATAAACCGTCACAGACTACTTTGTTGTCTAAATACATACACACTTCAAAGGTGTATCTCATGTTATTTTCATCTGCAAATACAGATATACAATCTGCAAGATGGTCTGCGTAGTTTTCGATGCAGTGTTTTTGGTAGTCTTTGTCATTGTCACGAATCACAGCGGTTCTAATATTAAGGAGCTTTGAAACTTCCATATACCGCTTAAAGCTAGTGCCTCCAACTGATATTATGTGTACGCCATCCTCTACTGGTAAATGTCCCGTGACTAGTTTGTATAAACACTCCATAAGAATATACTCGGCATCACCCTCAACTAAGATGACTTTCTCAGAGAGAACGAGTTCCAGAATGTTGTGGTTAGGGGCTTTGACAAAAAATTTTGCAGTTCCATCAGTCAAATCAGAAAGTGTAGCCGGTACATTGGCTGAACTATTTAGTAAAATAGACTTTCTCAAATCCAACCTCGAACAAATTAAACTGCTATGAGTGGCAATTATTATTTGGTTGTTGTGAGCATTTTCCACCTGATTTATTAGTTTCGACATACTTGTATGACTAAGGTGATTTTCTGGTTCTTCCAAGAGTAATACATCAAGTGTTTTGTCTTCAGCTCGATCCCTAAGTGCAAATGCGGTTTTAATAAAACACTGCTTACCTTTACCTCGGTATTCAATAGGGATGCCATCTTCTGTAAGAGTCAGATCGCTTTCTAAGTTGTACTTAGAATCAGAACGAATTGTGAAATCATAATCATCCAATTCATCATTAATTAATTTGAGGTTATTGTCCTTAAATGTAGTTTTTTGCTGTCTATATTGATTCTTTAAACTGTAGCGCAGAGGTTGTTCTACAGTAGCTTCATACATTGCTTTTATATATTGACTGTTCGCATATTCACTATTAATTTGAGTGCTATCTAAGGATAAATAGCGCAAAAACTTTCGATATCCAGTGTATGCCTCACCACTAAATGAAATAAACTTAGCGATGTAAAACTCAAATGGAAAGTTATTACCTTCGGTTTCCAGTATTTGACCTATTTCTTTACTCAGATCTTCGTTTGGCTCACAGATTAATTGAAGTCCATCGGCAAGGTTATTTTCACTGTTACATCTACCATTCAAGTCATGGTTACCAGTATCATTTAGAAATAGTTCAATGTGTAGATGAGGAAGATTTTCAATTTTTTTATCGCCAGCTAGAAATTCAGTGACAACATCGGCATTCAATAATGCCTCAATTCCAAAACTTTCTACTTTCGCCTTACTTCCACTTAGTACAAGCTCTATAGCTGTTAATATTGAGCTTTTCCCAGCCTCATTATCTCCAATCAGAATATTTCTATCAGGGACAAAATTAAGTTCATACACCTTGAATTTTTTAAAATTTTTAAGTTTTACTTTTATGATGTGCGGCATACATTCCATTCCTTGGTTGTTCATTACGTAAGTTTGTAATTGTGTTTATTTAGCGAACCAAATATTACAGTTTCGATTTAATTATTATTTTCTTAGAATTTTAAGTCCACCCTCAACTTCAATTCCCAACGCCTCACAATACTGCACGTATTCATGAACTGACAAGTTTCGCTGCCCATTTTCGATTTTACTCACAAACTGGAATGGTTCGTCGAGTAACTCACCCAACTGCCTGACCGTGAGGCCCTTCTCAAGACGCGATCTTTTTAGCCATGCAATCAGCTTTAAATAGTCTTGATGATTTGTTGATTTAAACATTTGTCCCCAAAAACGTGACAAAAACTCATGTCCCCATTATGATGACAAAATCATTTGTCCCGAAATTGGGGAATTGTGACAACATTACCTTTTTTTCCAAAACTATATGAACACGAACTTTTCTATAGCGGATTAGCTAGATATAAAGTGCGGTGTGGGGTGTTGACCGATAAGCAATTGCTATTTGATGTATTTGATAAGCGTACGATTTTCGCTTCACCTGAAATACCCAATGGTCTTGAGGCTGCCATTGCTAATATTCGACCGAAAATGAAGTGTTCCGGGTTAGATATTATTGAAAATCACACTTTATATCCGTTATATACAGGCCTAAGTCCTGAAAATATAAGAAACAAAATTAAGAATGAAATGCTCAGCTCTGTAAATAATACCTATACCACTGCTGCTGGGTTAGCTGCGTGTATGTTGAAAACTTTTTCTTATATGAGATATTGTTCAGAGTGCGTGAAAGACCAGTTAGCCATGCACGGCGAACCATTTTGGGACAGACGTTGGTTTGGAATATTTACTACATGCTGTCCTATTCATGGATTGACATTCCAATCTACAAATATGTTAATCCATGATTTTTCTAGACACGCATTTATTCCGTTAGTAGATGTAGTCTTTGATCAATATAATGTTGAAACAAACAAGGCTGAACGGCAAGAGCAGCTCATATCAAAGGCCGCTACAAAAATCATTTCATCTAGTCATAAGCTTAATATCTCATTCGACAAATTAACTGATTTCTATCGGTCTATTGCGTATGAACATAATTTCAATAAAAGAAGTTCGATTGATCAGTTAGCTGTTGCATCATTTGTCAGACAATTTTGGAAACGACAGTGGCTAGTTGATCGAGGATTCGGAGATCAGGATTTTGATACAAGAATCGCATATATTTTTCGGAAGCATCGTAAACAACATCAATATCCATATCATATTATTGCTGGATTACCTTTTTTTAATGGTGATATTGAGAAATGGTGGGGTGCTCTGTTGGCCGTAAGCAAGCTTAAAAACGCGAGTCAAAGCTTGCCTCAAGTGGTTAATCTACCAATAAATACCTCTGAAATTCGTGACCTAAAACAGTCATGGTTTACTCTGGTAAAGCAGTACGGGCCAAAAAAGGCTAGATATCTAAATACTGAAAGTTACAACCTTTACACCAAACTTTATCGCAATGATAAGACTTGGTTACTTGAAATAAATGCTCAAAACAGAATCGTCAGAGAGAATAAAAACTGCCGAGTAAATTGGTGTAAAAGAGATATTTCAACAGTAAAGCAGCTATTTACTATTTTAAATAGTGTAGATGATATCTACTCCCCAAGACGCTCAAAAAGATGGTTTCTCTTACAATTATCTAATTCAGCAAGTATTGAACACAATCTATACCGATTGCCTAAGTGTGCGGCTTTTCTTGATAGCTATAATGAAACGGTAGAGGAGTATCAATGCAGACGACTTACCCAAGTTACCCTTAAACTAGTTAGTAAAAAAAGTCGCGTTGAACCTTGGCAACTTTATCGAAGTGCTAGAATCAATACTCAAAGAGACATATCATCTACAGTCATTAAAGTAGGTGTTTGGTGTCATAATTGGTTGATAGAGCATATAAAATAAAGGGCGTTGAAGAAAATGATCAATTGCTCTACATCGGTGGAATTTTCAGGTTTTTTGGTAATAGTGAATGGTATATCCAAGTTAGATTCAGTAAATCAAAGAAAAAATCTGTTCTAGCATCCCTTATACCTGATCTCTGTGTTGGTCGTTTTTATAATGTACCAGACATTAGTGATGCCAAAGGTAAAACGGCACTAACAAGAACTAATTGGAGTAATGTTAAAGCTGTCAAAAGTGGAAAGGAACTTGCTCTTAATCCAATCAATGGGGTAAATAGAAGTGAAAAATATTTTCTGTTGCAGAAAAAGGACATGTGGTTAGCTATACCTCAACTTGAACTTGCTAGAAGTTTGTTTTTTCAAAATAATAAAATGTTTGGTTATGCACAGTCACCAGTAGCGTTAAATGTTGATTTTAGGAGATCAAACGTATCTCAAAGTAACTTGATGATTGAAGTAATGGATTCAGCGCAATTGTCTAAAGGGCAATTTGAAAAATGTTTTAACGCAACACAACTCGCCTATACTCTTTGTGACTCGTCTGCCTTGAATTCATTTCTCTCAGTTCATGAAAACTTTCGATTGAAACAAAAAACTTCAAAGGTAGGTGGGTGTGAAGTTACTTGGTGGAATTTTGGTTTTAATTTGCCTAGTTTAAAAGGGGCAAAAATGGAAATGATGCTGTCAGAGCATATTTCAACTTATCAAGGCCAAAATCTATATGTCGCTAACGAGATTAAGGGCATTACAGGTATTCCGCACACACTTCCTTTAGACATTGAATTTATTAGTCAGAAATGGGCAAAATTAGCTGTTTCTCAATCAACGTTAAATGAAGAAAAACTAGAGGTTGCGGGTGAGTTCATCATTGACGATGAACAAGGGGCTAGTAGTTTTTCGCAAACTAAAATTATTTCTTCTCATGGAATTGGCACGTTTTCCCTTTCACCAAATCGTTCAGCTAGAACTAAATCATCGAAGGGGAAAGTTCGAATCATAAATGAAACCGGCGAAGCAGAGGTGAGTGGCTCAGAACTGATAAATACAGATCTTCCGACACTATTAGGTTCTGCAAGTGCCGCAATTTTTGTTGCAACTACAGAAGATGATGGGGATGATAAAAATATATTTGATAATTTTAGGTCGATGTTAAAAAAACTATGCGAAGAGTCAGATTTGACATTAGCTGAACTTAGAATACAAAAATTACGAAAAATTAAGGGCTTCAAATCACATATGAAGAAAGACGGTACTGGTACAAGAAAAGCCGCAGTAGCTCACCTGACTAGCCCATCTGAAAATTTTGAAACAATTACCCTAATTGATGTCGACCAGAGTGATTTTCCAACCTCAGGCAGCAAAAAAAGTCTTTCAACGTTAATTTTTAAATTCACCCATCTGGATGACGCAAGGGCTAAAGCTGAAACTATTCTTGACGAATTAGTTATCAAATCGTTACGTTGGCCAAGGAACTCCTTTAAGAAAAATAATATTAGTACACAAAATGCTAACCACCCTCCATATTATTGGGTAAGAAAAGTAGATGATGACGCGATTGATAGGTGGGTTGAAAAAACCAAAGAGAAAATTCAAAAATTGTGAAGTAATGCAATTTAAGTAAGTTATCTATTCGCTCTCATTTAGTATCTCATTTTTAATCGATAGGTTTAAACTCCTATAGACTACTATGGGCGAGAGGCAGGCGTCACCTAGACTAGAAACAAAACTCTGCTTTCAGTGCGATAGCCGACTATCTTTTTTGTTGATTAATTAGGATAAGACGCCTGTTTGTATTTACATAAATTATAAGTTTCTCATATATTCAGGAAAATGACCCAATCGCGCTTTTTTGTCCTAAACGTAATTAGCTCCAATTCTTTGGAGCCATGGCCTAATGTCACTTTCGGAAACTTTACAATCATGGCACTATGGTTAAAAACGACCCATTGGATCGATATTAAATTGTTAGGAGGCTATAAATGGAATTAGTGCAAGAGATATGGACTTCGCTTAGGCCGTACCTCATAAAAATGGTTACAGATGTAATTATATCTGCTCTCCTATGGGTATTTTTGTGGTTATTTAAATTATTAACAAAGGTTTTAGAAATAGATGGTTGGGCTGGAGAGTGGATTGCGAATATTCATTCTTTAGGGGCTATTCTTGCATTCGCAGCATTTGGAATTCTCTTCCTTTTCGATGTAATAAAGCTGCATAAAGAAAGCCATTAGGGGGTAAGCTGTGGATACATTTATAAATAGAATCAAAGTTACATCGCTTTCATGGTTAGCCGCTACGTTATTAGGCTCACTTCTTATAAGTTTTGAGGCCAATAAAAACCTGACCGTCGTTATTGCTATCCTTGGATTTGCAATATCTTATTACTATTTTGTAGTTAGAATCACGACCAACAAAAACCTTCTCGTAGCAAAAGGTAAAACGGAAACTAGTGATTTATCAAGAATTCGAGATAGGGCCATTCAGCTTTATCAATTCAATAGCTCTTGGGCCCTAAAATATTCTAACGAAAGGGTTGAGAGTGCATATCTTCAAGCACTGCTAAGAACAATTGATGAAGACGAGTTATTCCAAGAGAAAAGAACCTCTCACTTTAGCGAGCTATTCACTACATACTTAACTACTTTTGATACCGTCTACAGGAAGAGTTATTTATCTATAGATGAAGTCATGATTGAGCTGCAAAACAAAGAGAAACAAACAGGGCTACAGTCAGAGTTCGTCAGCTACCTCAGTTCACACATTGTTAAAACGCTAGAAAGCAAATATATAGGTGATGTTCAACTAATATATAAAGTTGAAGATGAGCATCTAATTGTAAAAAAGGTCTTTACAAATTGGTTTGGTATCAGGATAGCATCTTTTATTAGAGCTATTGATTCAAATAAAGATCAACTTGGATTGTCAGAAATTATTGGCCTTGAATTGCCACCTCCTAACAAGTCAAGTCAGCAGGATGGCAACTAACATTACCGTCCGCTAAACAACAAAAGTGATCGTTCGGCTGTTAGTTCACGATGAACCGCTAAATAGGCACGAAGTAGTCTGTCAGGTTTGATAAAGCTCTGTATACACCATATGTTTGATTGAGTTCGTATTATTCAATTAAGCATATTTCAGCTACAAAAGCACCATTCTCCCAGTGACCCAGAGACACACCGTCAAGTGTTTCTCGCTCAATATAGTCGGGAAAATCAGGGGCTACACCATAAAGTGTTTCGCCTTTTTTTAGCAACTTTTTACGCAATGCGCCTGATTGACTATCACGTTCGATTTCTTCACTGAGTGTCAATATATCTATGTCATCAATCATAATTAAGCTCACTATATCTTTGTTTCCTAATGTCCTCTACATCAAGCAATTGACACTCAACATCATGGTTTTCAGCAAATGCTTGGAGTTTGGCTTCTGTCCTGTTTAAATCACGCTTATAGCGGCAAAAGAAACCATAAACACTCTCATTATCTTGTCGTATCGCACGAAGATCGTTTAAGCCACCGTCGATGTTGAAATGACGATCATTTATCGGGTGAGCTTGATTAGCATTACATTGCTCGCGTGCAAATGCTGAAAGTACCTCTTGAACTGATGACGTAGCTTTGATCTGCAACGCAGATTTACAATATGGCATTTGAAGACTTCAATGATTAGCAGTATGAAAAAGTATAGCGCAGTATTAATTTGTCGTCATGCCTAGAGGTTAAACTCAAAATCATTCAAAATGTAAGATAATATAACCACTTTACAACCGCATTAAAATAAACCACACTGGGCTTAACTTGTATTTTATTTGTACGAATGATGTTTGAAGAACTTGGTTTTGCCCAAAAACAACGCCTCGCTTACATAGATTTTTGCCTATTGTTTAAAGGCTCAATTTATCGTCAGGATTTAATTAACCGTTTTGAGGTTGGCCTTTCGGCTGCGTCTCGTGATTTCAACATATATAAAGAGTTTGCTCCCAAAAATCTTTCTTACGATTCGCGTGAAAAACGGTATTTTCAAACAGAACAGTTTCTTCCTCTTTTTGAACATGATGCGAAGCGTACCTTGGTCAAACTTGCCAATGACATTTCAGATGGGTTTGATGCGATTGGTGATGTCCATTTCCCGGTAGAGTCTCCTTCTAGCCTAAATGTACCTGACATTTTCATCGTAGCGCGGTTAGTGCAAGCCATTCTCAATAACAAAGCGGTAAACGTTATCTACACGTCTCTTTCAAGTGGTTCAGGGGCAAGAGAGTTAGTGCCTCATTCAATTGTAGACAATGGCTTACGCTGGCACATACGAGCCTTTGACCGCAAGAGCCAAAGCTTCAGAGATTTTGTATTAACTCGCATTAGTAAAGTTTCAATTAAAAATACCCCAGAAGCACATGAGCTGGTGGAAGTTGACAAAGAATGGCAGCGTTTAATTCCGCTACAGTTGGTGCCGCATCCTAAAAACGTGGATTACCCAACCGCAATTGAAATGGACTACGGAATGGAAAACAGCCAACTACTAATCGAAGTGCGAGCTTCTATGACAGGCTATCTGCTTAGGCGTTGGAATGTAGACTGTACTGAACGCGGCACATTAATCGGAGCGGAATACCAGCTTTGGCTACAGAATCGTTTTACGCTTCGGGATATTGAGAATCTTGCAATTGCGCCGGGGCACAAGGAATAAATATGGAAAATTAAAGGTTAGCAGTAATTAGAATGCAGAACCGGATTTTGAGCAATAACATCAATCTTAAAGTTTAAAAGTCGGTAAAAAATATTAAATTTTAATTAACAATGAAAAATATAAAGTGACATGTAAGACTCAGTACTAACAATACAAGTCATTGATAAATAAGACTTGATATAAGAATAAATAACATATTTAAATGTTAGTTAAGTATATGGCTTTGGATGTATTTCACTACTAAAAGGACTAAATAATGGCAAGTGAAAAGCAAATCGAACTTTCATGGTTACTCCCAGACCTAACGCAACTGAACTTCCCTCCAGAAACAGGGCTAGAATTAAGTAGCTTGTTTGTTATTAGCTTATGGGCCATTACTCTCTTCGCAACAATCGTTTTTTTAATCAAATATTTTCGCACACGAAGCCGTCTGAATTGGCTTTTCAAATTATTGAAAAACCTTGAACGTGAAAATGTAGCAAATAAACGTATAGATCTTCTTAAAGAAGCAAAAACACGAGATAAAGATATAGGTTTTTTATGGATGGAGTTTGACGAAACATTAGTCGAAGTTCAACGAGGCGAAACCGTAGAACTTAGAAATACTCTTGATGCTGGCCATTTCTTTAATTCTTTCACATTGGCAAGTGGTGTAACTGAAAATAGACTGGTTGCAGCCGTTCCGGGGTTTCTCACAGCTCTTGGTGTAATAGGAACTTTTGTAGGGCTTCAGTTAGGTTTAGGGAAGCTTGAACTCGGTGCAGGAGTGGACGTTAAAGATATGCAAAATGGTGTCGCCGGAGTTGTTGAAGGTGCAAAGGTTGCATTTTTAACCTCAGTTTGGGGCGTTGCTTTAAGTGTGTTTTTCAACTTCGGTGAAAAATGGTTAGAGCAGAAAACTCGCAGTAAAATAAGAAAAATTGAAAATAAAGTCGACTGGTTATTTCCACGTATTCGGCCAGAAGAACAACTGCAAATTATCTCGGACAATAGCTCAGAGTCGAGGGAAGTACTGCAAGGGTTAGCGGAGCAAATTGGTGAGAAGATGCAAGAAGCTATGATTACAGCCACTCAAGGTATTCAATCCAGTCTCGAAACTAGCCTTTCTGAAATCATGGCTCCTGCCATTAACAAGCTTGTAGATGAGACCTCTGAAGGTAATCAAAAAGCACTGGAAGGGCTACTAGAAAGCTTTATGGATGGCTTTGGTCAGGCAGGAAATCAGCAACGTGCAGCACTTGACGATGTATCTGCCAAAGTTAATCAGTCAGTAGAAGCCATGCAAACCACCATGACAGGCTTTGTTGAGCAGCTACAAAAATCACAGGCCGAATCTGGTGATAGAGAAAAAGCCTTGATTGCAGATATTTCAAATCAGGTTAGCAGTTTGTCTACCCAGTCTGAGTCCATTCACCAAAAACTAACTTTATTTGTAGAAAATCAAATTGGTGATATGTCATCGGATTTACAAAAACGCGAAGAGGCATCAGCCAAGCGTGATGCAGAACTTGTTATTACTATCAAATCTCAAGTCGATGAGTTAGTAGACAATTCGCGCAAACAAGGCGAAACACTCACTAATTTCGTGACAGCTCAGCTTCAGGGATTAACAGAATCCTTTGATGAGCGAGAGAAGCGAAGCGTTGATTTAGAAACATCCCGAAATGATAGGATTGAAAAACAAACTGAAGCTATTTCAACCTTATCAAATGAAATATTGAGGTCTGTTGAAAAGTCAGTAGCTGACCAAGTTAGTTCCGTTCAACAACTTATAAATCAAGGGCAAACACTACAAAACAGCATTAATTCCTCAGTAGAAGCAAGCGCTCAGGCTTCTCAGGCAATGAAAGAATCGTCAACAGAGTTAAAAGTATCCGCAGACAGTATGAAGATACTTAGCTCGCATGTTAATGAGGCTGGAAACAAACTATCTGGGGCTATTAAATCAGCGGTAGAGAGTACAGCTGATTTAGCACAACAAAATCAACTTTCTGCCCAAAAAATGGAAAACTTGCGTGATAACTTGTTGGATGATGTGTCCCGTTTTGGTGACCTTACCACGCAACTTAGTGAGCTAATTGAAAGCGCAGCGACAACGTTTAATGGTCTAAAAATTACACAAAAAGAATTTATCGGTGAATTAAAAGATGAAGTTGATGACCTTGGACAAAAAATGACGAATATGCTTAACGAGTATTCGCAGCAAGCTAACGGCCAGACGGCTAAGCATCTTGGGGTTTGGTCGCAATCAGTGACTGATTATAATGTTCAAATGAATAGCGCCATTAAAGCACTTTCTAGTGTAGTGGATGAAATGCAAGTAAAGTTGGGGTAACAAATGGATAGGTTCCTTTCACGTGGCAGTGCAAAAGTAGATGAAGAAAATCCCTACTGGATGTCGTTCTCAGACTTAATGTCAGGGTTGTTGGTAATTTTTATACTTGCCGCTGTAGCACTGATTATTGAGTTAACTCAAAAGTCTCAGAACATTGACGCTAGTATTGCCGAATTTAAGAAAGCCGAAGAAGCTCGTAGCAGTATCCTATTTGATATTAAGGAAGAATTAGCTAAACAGAATATTCACGTCGAGATTGTGGAAAATGATACCGTACTGCGGATACCAGAGGGTACACTTTCATTTGAATCCGCAAAAGATACCTTGCCACAAGATGAGACTACTCAGCTTGAAGTGCGTGCAATAGGTATGGCTCTTCATAAAGCTATAACAACCAATGAACGATGGAAGTACCTTGATACAGTATTTGTAGAAGGTCATACAGACAGTGTGGGGATCTGGTATAGAGGTAAAGGAAACTGGGGCCTTTCAGCAGACCGAGCTGTTTCTATTTGGAAGCTCTGGCAAACAGAGATCCCGGTTGAACCCAAATTAATTGAGCTTAAAAACTTCAATGATCAGTTACTTTTTTCTGTTAGTGGTTATGCCGATACAAGACGAGTTGATTTAACTGAAGAAACAGAAGAGCAAAGAGCTAAAAATCGCCGAATTGATATCCGCTTCACGGTGAAAAAACCCAAGATAGAAGACTACGAAAAAGCTAAAGATGTTTAAAAATTACTTGAGCTGGTGGAGCTATCAATGACTTTTTTCTTAAGTGATTCTGTATATAGAAATAATATATTAATCATGGAACAGCTGACTAAAGAGCAAAAAAGTATTGCTAAAAAAGCTGGTACAGATAATCCAAAATTCGAAGCTGCGTGGAGTAAACTGTTTAACCTATTATCGCGAGATTGTTTTGACCTATTTTCAATCGAGGACAGGTTTGATGTCAGAGCGTTATCAATCGCGTTAACCGCGAATAGTCAATTACGAAGTGCCATCAAAATTAATAAAACCTTACTCAATAAAGTGTCCGAAGTCCTACCGTCAGGTAGCAATTTATTTATGGAATCTCTATTTCAATACTTTCTTAGCAATTTTAATTCTATAAATGACCCCAACGAAATAGGTGATTGGCTTTGTAAAGAACGTAAACGCAAAGGACTATTTCACAGCGCAGAAGAAAAAATTCTCTGTAGTGAAGGGCCAACATTTTTGGCCAAACAAGCTATAAAGCTAGAAACTAATTTCGAACAGCAAGTTAAAAATTGGCAGTTGGATCTTTATGCTTCAGGAGACTTTGTCAAACAATCACAATCAATCTATTTTGTTGAACAGCTACAAAACATACCTGTTAATCAACCCCACGACTTGCTCGAAGAAGTTAGCAAAAAAAGCGTAGCAAACAGTCGTTATGATGCATCCGATCTTATAGGTCATGTTGCACTGAGGATACTAATTGATCGCGCGCCCTCTCAGAATGTTGATGAGAGTTGGCAGAATGCAGTGATCGCAATTGCAGGTGACCCACGTGTGCCTAAAAGTCATCCAAGATATAGTAAGTGGTGGAGTCAATTAACCAAAATACAGAGTAAAAAAGTTCAAGGATGGTTGTCCAAACTGGATCTCAAATTATTCTTAGAGGCGCTGGAAGATTACTCGAAAAGTTCACGTGACAATGACATGATGCGAATGTTTCCTTCAAGAAAGCATTTCTTAGAGGGGATGCATGAAGCTGGCACAATAGTACATACGAAGCTTTATCTATCCAAAAAAGCTGACAAGTACATACGTAAAAACTACAAACCTGAACATATACCAGACTATTCCATTGTTGAAGATGGTGACCGTTCTATCATTTACGCTGAATTGACCAATGGTCATATGATCGAGGGCAGTCATAATTGTCAAATATGGTTCTACAGGAATTTACATGAGTCAGCGCCTGTCGTTAAGTTCGGTCGCCAAAGAGAACGGTATCGCTCTTTAACTGTTGGTCTTAATGAAACTATGTATAAGTACGGTTGCGAAGCATACGATAATTTTACTCATTCACCTTCTAACTTTAGTTGGCAGCGGCGTTCTATTGAAGTGCTACAGGCCATAGGTGTTCAAATTAAAGCGTCAGATGTTCTAAGTACAAGTGATTACAATAAGTACAAACGCTTTTACGGAGTAGGCTAATGAAAAACTGGATTTCATCTTTGTTCAACTTGAAAGAGTCAGACGCGAAGTTTGATTTTGAATTTAATCCTGAAAGTGTTGACTTTTACTGCCCTGAATATAAATTCAATCAGATTAAGAGTGGTCAAGCAGATGAGTACTTAACTGCTCAATTTGTTACCTTACAAATGCTAGCTGAAGAAGGAAACGCTGAAACTATACCGAACGGTTTTATTTTGCCCCATGAGGTTGTTGCTTCATTAGATGAGGACGTACATCAGTTATTAAACTTACCTAGTAGATGGAAAGGTAAGGCAGTTGCAGATATCAAAGGAACTACATCTGGTAAGTCCTTTCAGCTAAAGATAAAAGTAGAATCTCCCTCAGGAAAAATGACTGCTGCTTATCATGTTGATGGCAGTATTATTGCTTTTGGTGACACCAAATATACTTTAAAACTAGACATGTTTAGCATTTTCGATGCCTTGCAACACTATTTAACATCGGCAAAAAGTGAATCAGATAACTTGCTGTTATTGCACGTCCTACAAAATGCCCAGAAATTGGGTACTCAAATCACCTTAGGTCAATTCAACAAATTAGATATACATGTACCCGATAAAATTGCAGTTGAAGCTGAATTAGATCATTCAGGTAACCTGATACTTACCCCAAGTATGGGGCAGAAAGCCGAACACGATAAGTTACAAAGGGTTTTGGGACAACTCCAGTCAGAATCAGGTCGCACCCTAAAAGTGGGTAAGGAAATAATACTCTTTAATGAAAAAACCGCTCAAGCAGCCAAAGAAATAATAACCAACAGAACTATTCCTAAGTCCCAAGTTGAACAGTTTTTAAAGGCTCCGGGGGCGTTTTTAGACGCATCATTGGTAGATTTAGATGTGGGTTTTGCCTTGCGCGTGAAAGGTGCAACTAGATTCAAACATGCTTACTTCGGTGAAACTGACGAATCGGGAATTGACTGGTTTGGTCAAAATCACGCATCTGGACAAATTCTGCCAATTTCGGCTGTGGGCAAAGTAGTTAAAACCCAAGAAGACTTAGAGCAACTTGCCCAATTAGTTAGCGATGCAAAGGTTACTGGTGCAACAGAAATTCAGTTTGAAGGCAAAAGTTACGACATTGGTAGTCTGTCAGAGGTTTCAGATACCTTATCTCAACTAGAACAAAAAATTAAAAGACCAGAAGAAGCTGGGGAAGAGCCTTTGCCACAGGATCGGCCTGAGAACGAAAATATTGATGACATCGATGATACCCCAATCGTAATTGATATAGCACTTAATGATGATGAATTAGACAACCCATCAAAATTGGTTCAAGAAGCACTAAACGATGTGCTTTATAGAGAAAAGCTAGATTGGAGTAACCATAAACGCACCCCATTTCCACATCAAATAACGGGGGTTAAGTGGATATTGGGCTTAGAAGAAATGGCACGGCACAAAGAGTTAGTAAATGGAGCTTTGCTGGCTGACGATATGGGGTTGGGTAAAACCTTTATGTCACTATCGGCGATTGAACATTACTATCGATTGTGTGAAGACAGCGATGAAACATGTCGGCCAACCCTAATTGTGGCTCCGCTTAGTCTGTTAGAAAATTGGAAAGACGAAGTAACCGAAACATTTAACGAGTCGCCTTTTAGGGATATTGTTATTCTTCAATCTGACGGAGATCTAAAGCAGTTTCGTGACGGTAGCACGGAGACAAAAGCATCCAATATCGATGATGAGACTTTAGAGCCAAGGTATTCCTTAAAATTTGGCGAAAAACATGGGCCAAATCGTCTCGATTTACCTCGTCGCATGGTCATCACTACTTATCAAACGCTACGGGACTACCAGTTTTCACTATCGCAAATTGACTGGGGCATCGCTGTTTTTGATGAAGCGCAAAATATTAAAAACCCCAATGCACTGCAAACTCGTGCAGCTAAAGGGTTGAAGGCAAAATTTAAATTGCTCGCAACAGGTACTCCTGTAGAAAACAGTTTGGCAGATTTTTGGTGCTTAATGGACACGGCCTGTCCCGGCTACCTCGATTCATATCAAACATTCAGACAAAGCTACATCACTCCCATTTTGCAAGCCGCAGGCGATGAAATTGCTCAAGTGCGAGCAACGCTAGGGCGACAACTTCGCGAAAAAGTTGGTGCATTAATGTTGCGTCGAATTAAAGAGGACAATCTAGAAGGACTGCCACAAAAAAATATCTTTGTAGGGATCGAGTCTTCCGACTGGCAATATGAGCCAAAGCTACACGCGATCATGACGCCATATCAACAAAAAGTGTATGAAGGCTCAATTGAAGCCCAACTAGAGGACGAAAATAGTCACGTACTCACCACATTAATGCGTTTGCGAGACTGTTCTTTACATCCAAGATTGACTGATGGTGGCAGGTTAGACGCACCAACTTCAAAACTCGAATTAAAAACGTTATTTGATGAGTCCGCTAAGTTAGAAAAAGCTGTCGAGGCTTTAAATGATATTCAGAATCGACAAGAGAAGTGCATCATTTTTGCCGTTAATAAACGCTTACAACGTTTTTTGAGTATAGCCTTAGGAAGTTACTTTGGTTTAGGGCCATTGCATGTAATTAATGGTGATGCAAAAGCCGTCGTGAAGAAAAAAGGCACATTAAGTCGCAAAACTATGATTGCAGACTTTGAGTCTAAAGAAGGTTTTAATATTATTATTATGTCACCCGTTGCAGCTGGGGTTGGCCTGACTGTAGTGGGTGCGAACAATGTGATTCATTTTGAGCGCCACTGGAACCCAGCAAAAGAAGCGCAGGCCACTGACAGAGTATTCCGAATAGGCCAAGTCAAAGACGTCAATATATACGTGCCTATTTTGCATCATCCCGAATTTGAGTCTTTTGATGTAAACTTGCATCGACTGCTATCGCAAAAATCTATGCTCAAAGACGCCGTCGTCACGCCCGGAGAGGTCATGCCAAATCCAGCGGGCGCTGACAAGTATCAGCTAAGCGCAGAAAGTATTATCACTTTTGACGATATGCGCCGCTTAAGCTGGAAACAATTTGAAGCATTAACAGTTGAATTATTATTCTGTGAATATCAGGCAGATAGTGCATGGTTAACAAAAGAAGGTTCTGATTTCGGAGCTGACGGTGTGATAACAGCTGGCAGCCAAGCTATATTGATTCAAGCTAAACATAAACAGGGAGCGTATAAGGGGCATAAAGCTGTGCAAGAGGTGGCTAATGCAAAAACTATATATGGCAATAACCTTGGGAGGGAAATCACCAAACAGGTGTTTATTACTAATGCTACTCAATTGGCCAAGAATACACGAAATATAGCCAATCAACTCGACGTCGCCATTATTGATGGAACCGAGTTGGGTGAGCTTTGTGAACGCCACTCAATTACATTTGGGCAAGTAATCACACGTTTATCGAAAGAACGTTACGTAATCCACGTGAATAACGATAAGCAAAAATGATCTTACATTGTACTAAAAAGCTATATGCAAGGTTACCAGTAAAGTTAACCGCACCTACCCCTTTGACCGCTATCGGAATTCAGGCTCAATGGCTTAATTGGCATGCCAACATTATTACAATTCAAAGGCGGCAGTGTCTTATTGCAGTCCATGATGCGACACGCTTTTGCTTATTTATCCCGTGTCTTGTTAAGAAAGATTGGGCTGATTTGAACTGGCATTTCGAAGATGCGTTTATTAACACATTACTGAAAAGTGACATCGAGCCTGAGCTAATCAATATTGCTACCGACAACCTGCAACCCTTACAGTTTGATACGGTATGTAATCGTTCGGTACAAGGTACAATGAATCAAATTGCACAAGAAGTTGATTTTGGCTTTTACCACAATCGCTCAGACATTACAGACATTAACCACTATCGAATTAGTGCTGATTTAAGCGAGCGTCCATGTTATGTGAAAGGGCAAAAAGACTGTATCTGGCCATTCAAAGCAATGGCAGAATTACTAGTAAACCTTAATTTATTTAATAAAAATCAAGCAGCGCAACGGCACTGAACAGGGATTGATGTATGTCAGCAGTAAAAAAATTAAACATAGTTGATATTGAAAACGGATTAGAAGAACTAGCAAAACAGAACCTTTCACCTGTCGAGTATGGAAAAGGCTTGGTCGCCTTGTTTGCTCCTGCTGCAACTACCAAAAGGCTTGGAACTACCAAAGCAAATACGTCTGACTTTGAAAACGGTATTTTGTGGCGTGAAAAATTGCACTATGTTCCATGCAAAGCAGGTGAGTTGAACACTGTCATAGAACAAGTAAAAACTTCAGATAAAACACTGAAAGCCAAGGTGCGTTTAGTTGTCGTAAATGATGGATCAAATATTTTGGTGTTTGATCGCAAATACAATGAATTAACCGATTGCACCATTGAGACGGTTAAAGATGAACCGCAACTATTTCTGCCATTAACGGGCCAAGAAGGATTTCGGCGTGAAGAAGAGAATGAAGTTGACATTAAGGCTACAGGTAAACTGGCCAAACTTTATGATGCATTAATCGAAAAGAATCCAGACTGGTTAGAAGATGATAAGCGTCATGTGCTCAATCACTTTATAACTCAGGTTATATTCTGCTTATTTGCAGAAGATACAGGTATTTTCCCTAAGGATATATTTACTAAAACGCTGAAAAATAGAGCTGGAAGCAATGGTGAGAATGCTACCGAAGTTATTACAGGTATCTACAGTGTCTTAGATTTAAACGATGCACAAAGAACAGAAACCGAAGGGTGGCAGAATGAGTTCCCCTACGTTAATGGTGGACTGTTTAGTGGAGATGTATTAATTCCAGAGTTCACGCCTAAAGCCTACCGCTATTTGCTGGAAGCGTCCTCACTCGATTGGAAGCATATCAACCCCGATATACTCGGCTCAAGTATTCAAGCGATTGTTGACCCAACAATGCGTGGCAGTTTGGGCATGCATTACACCTCAGTACCAAATATTCTCAAAACGCTAGAGCCGTTATTCCTCAACGAACTCCGTGATGACCTTTTAAAGGCTCGCCATTCAAAGAAATTGATAAATTTATTTCTCGAACGCCTTTCTAAAATAGTCTTGTTCGACCCCGCATGTGGGAGTGGTAACTTTCTGGTAATAG
Source organism: Paraglaciecola polaris LMG 21857 (assembly GCF_000315055.1). Classification (GTDB taxonomy): domain Bacteria; phylum Pseudomonadota; class Gammaproteobacteria; order Enterobacterales; family Alteromonadaceae; genus Paraglaciecola; species Paraglaciecola polaris. The sequence goes on from NZ_BAER01000023.1 coordinate 40,649, forward strand.
CGTATAGGGAATTGCGTAAACTTGAATTACAAGCAATGGATGCAGTAAGAGATATTGAAGGTGGCGCATCTATGGCCTTCGGCTTCAACTCAGTTATTTCCCTTTCCAATTTCTACGGTATTGAGTATGCCGACTTTGCTGCTGAAACGGCAAAGCTTGCATTATGGATTGCAGAATACCAACAAAACTCTCGATTTGTTGCAGCTTTCGGTGCCGAGATTCCAGCTTTACCATTACGAGAATCTGGTAATATTTTATGTGCCAACTCGCTTCAAGTTGATTGGAGTGCGTTTTGTAGTTCAGTAAATAATCAGCCAATTTTTCTTGTCGGCAACCCTCCATATTTAGGGTCAACATGGATGAATACTCAGCAAAAAGAGGATATGAAGTCTGTATTTTCACCCTATACAAAAAATTACAAAACATTAGATTATGTATGTGCTTGGTTTTTAAAGGGGGCTAAATTTTTATCAAGTTTCAATGCGAAAATGGCGTTTGTAGCTACAAATTCGATCACTCAAGGAAGTCAAGTTGCGACGCTATGGCCTATTGTCTTCGACTTCGAACTGGAAATATTTTTTGCCTACAAATCCTTTAAATGGAGTAATAATGCATCGAACAATGCCGCAGTAATTTGCGTCATTGTTGGCGTTCAACAACAAAGTGATGACGCTAAAGTTATTTTTGAAGAAAATGATTATAAGAATGCTTCAAATATAAATGGATATCTGTTGGATGCGCCAAATATTGTCATCCAAGCATCGCAAAAACCGATAAACCGTATGCCATTAATGCAAAAGGGAAATCAACCAACAGATGGGGGGAATTTAATTTTATCTGAAGATGAAAAAAACAACCTAGTTAGTTCTTTTCCTGAATTAGATTCATATATAAAGAAAATTGTGGGTTCCAAAGAAATAATAAATGGTGGACACCGTTATTGTCTATGGTTCAGTGATGCTGATTTGGACTTTGCCTTAAACCACAGAGGAATATCTACTCGAATAGCAGCTGTTCGAGAGATGAGATTAAATAGCCCCGATTTAGGAACAAGGAAGATGGCTAATAAACCGCATATGTTTAGGGAGTCTAGAACTTCAGAGTTAACTCTAGGCATACCAAGTGTTTCATCTGAAAATAGGGCGTACTTACCAGCTGAAATTTTCAACTCATCAACGATCCTGACAAATCTTGCTCTTGCTATATACGATGCACAACTTTGGCACTTTTCGGTAATTGTCTCGAAAATTCACTATATTTGGATTACTACTGTTTGTGGTAGATTGAAAACTGACTTCAGATATAGCAGCACATTGGGTTGGCATACCTTCCCTATTCCCGAACTAAATCAATGTCAAAAAGAATCTTTGATAGAGTCTGCAAGAAAAATTCTTCTTATACGAGAAAGCTATTATCCAAAAAATATCGCTGAGTTATATGACAGAAAAAATATGCCTGAAGATCTCAGACAAGCACATCAAGATAATGATGAACTGCTCGAAAGCTTCTATCAAAACAAGCCTTTTGTAACTGATGAAGATCGCTTAGCCCACTTATTTGCACGCTATGTTGAAATGACAAAAGGAGTTGACCAATGAGTAGTAACGTAACCGCAGTTAGAATTGACCTAGATGAAATCAGAAAACCCGTCTTAGCAGACCCTATGGGCATGCGACCCATGCAGCGCCGTGTTTTTGATAAACGAGAAGCCCAGTATTTATTAATAAAATCTCCCCCTGCCTCTGGTAAATCACGCGCCTTGATGTTTCTGGGTCTAGACAAGCTACATAATCAACAGATGCAAAAAGTCATTGTGGCTGTACCAGAGGTTTCTATTGGCGCTAGTTTTGCCAATACCGACCTTGTTAGTCATGGATTTTTTGCTAATTGGCAGGTTAAGCCAGAGTGGGATTTGTGTAGCCCCGGAGCAGATCATGGGGCAGGTGCGCGAAGCAAAGTTAAAAAACTTTTAGCGTTTTTTGAGAGTAGCGATAAGGCATTGGTGTGTACACATGCAACTCTGCGTTTTGCTTTTCAGGAAGCAGGCGAATCCATTTTTGATAATAGCGTGTTAGCAATAGATGAATTTCATCATTCCAGCTCTAGCGAAGATAGTAAGTTAGGCGAACTTCTGCGTAGAGTGATCCAGCGTGATAAGGCGCATGTCATTGCTATGACTGGGAGTTATTTCCGTGGTGATGATATGGCAATTATGTCTATTGAGGATGAAGCCCGTTTTACCCATGTTTCTTATACCTACTGGGAGCAGATGGCTGCTTATAAGCATCTTAAAACGCTAAAAATCAATTACAGTTTTTATAGTGCGCTCGATGGAAGTTATTTACAGGCATTGCCCAAAATATTCGACCTAACTAAAAAAACTATCATTCACATTCCGCATCGTATGAGTCCCGAAACCGCTGGTACTAAACATGATGAAGTCGATGCCATTATCGATATTATCGGTGATATGCAGGATGTAGAAGAAGAAACCAATTTTTATCCTGTGGTTACAAAAGATGGACGTACATTACTGGTAGCAAACCTAGTTGAAGATGATCCAGATTTTCGTAATAAATTACAGACCTCACTAAGAGACAAACAACAGCAAGCGCGTGTAGATGTAATTATCGCGCTGGGCATGGCTAAAGAAGGCTTTGACTGGCCGCCAGCGGAACATGCTATTACCGTGGGTTACAGAGGCTCTCTCACTGAAATAATCCAGATTATTGGTCGTGTGACCCGTGACCATGAAGATAAACCTGTTGCGATATTCACTAACCTGATTGCAGAGCCACGAGGTGATGATGAACTTGTAGTCAGTGCCGTCAACCAAATGCTTAAAGCGATCTCTGTATCGCTTGCGATGGAGCAAGCACTTGCGCCTAAATTCAAATTTATCCCCAAAAACGGTGATGACTCCAAAGGGAAAGGTGAACAAGATCCAACGACGGGAGAAATTGTCATTGGAGTGAAGGGATTAAAAGAGCCTAAGTCTGAGCGTGCAAAGCAAATAATTGAACAGGAAATGGATGAATTGGTAGCGGCTGTCTGTCAAAGCCCTGATGTTATCAAGGCTATGGCTAATGAAGATGTACCCGGTGAACTGGTACAAGATGTATTTGTGCGTCGAGTAATTGAGGAAAAGTACCCTAATGAATCGGAAGAAGATGTAGAGGCGATTCGTCAACGGGTTGCTGCTACTATGGCTATGGCATCGGTGGGTAATACCCAAAATCAGTCAGATAATGATGACGATGAAAAAAGCGGCACTAATAACTTCGTTGGCTTAGTGAGAAAATTTATCAACATTAATGATTTGTCTGTAGATCTTATCGATAGCGTTAATCCTTTTGGTCACGCATATGCCGTACTGAGTAAGGGCTTAACCTCTGAGTTATTGCAAAAAGTTCATGGTGTTGCCTCAACACAGAAAATTCGCATGACAGAAGAAGAGGCTGTAGCGTTATTTCCTAGAATAGAAGAGTTTGCGCGAGATTATGGTCGCCCACCAAACTTCGAAAGCGATGTTGCTTTAGAGCGTCGCTTAGGCGAAGCGTTAGAGTGGTTGAAGAATAAAAAACGTGAACAAATGAGAGGTTAGGGAATAATTATGGCCAAAAGGACATTGGAAGATATTTTTAGCAATGACCCCCTTAACTTACTTGAGGTGTCAGTTACTAAGTCTAAAAAGCTTAGTCACTATGCAATTTATTACGAAACGTTTGAAGAACTTAAAAATTTTGTAGAGCAAAAAGATAGAGAGCCAAACACTGACGCTATCAACATTCATGAAGCGAAATTAGCTGCACGATTAAAGAAGTTACGCTCAACTCCAGAAGCCCTTGAAGCCTTGGCACCCTTTGATACCGAAGGTTTACTTGGAAACTCAGCTGCATCCAATATAGAAACTGAGTTGACGCTTGATGATGTTTTTACAAGTAATTTGTTAGTCGACGACGATGATATTTTTAACCTTAAACACGTTGCAGTGGGCACGAAAAGTCAAACTGCCAGTACTGATATGGCGACTCGCAAAAAATGTATGGATTTTGATGAATTCAAGCCACTATTTAGACGTATGCAGTTAGACCTAGACGATGGCACTCTGGAAACATCAAGTATAAAAGGCATTGCCGAAATCCAAAAAGGGCAAGCATTTATCTTGTCTGGCTTGATTGCCTATGTAGCTGAGATTGGCGAAAAGCATGAGAGGCGGAAAGGGCATCATAACGCTCGTATGAGAGTTGTTTATTCAAATGGTATGGAAAGTAACCTATTGCTGCGTTCATTCGGTGCAGCGCTTTACAAAGATAAATCTGCACGAGCAATAGTACCGAGAGAAGCAGGCCCATTATTTGTGAATGAAGAGTCACCACTCTATAAATCAGGCATTGTCTATGTTTTAAAATCAAAGTCTGAAGATCCCAGCATTACAAAACATCGTGATTATCTACACAAGATTGGAGTGACAACTTCAGACGTTAAAAAGCGAGTAGCAAATGCATCTAAAGACGCGACTTACTTGCTAGCTAATGTAGAAGTGGTGGCAGAGTTTACGTTGTACAACATGAACCTTCAGGCAACGGAGAAATTACTGCACACGTTTTTTAGAGAAGCGCAGGCAGATATTCAGATACCAGATAGATTTGGCAATATTGTGAAACCCAAGGAGTGGTTCTTTCTGCCTTTGGATTTAATTAAACAAGTTATCCAAGTTTTGCAAAATGGTGACATAACGAAATACAGATATGATCCTAAAGACGTTTGCTTGGTAGAGGTTAAATAAATGAGTGATTTTTCTAAAAGGCATGGTTTTCATTCTGTTGAAGAAGCAGAAATAACTATTCGCGAAGATGCACCTCAAGAGCTGCGAGACTTCCTTATTCAATTTAGTTATGAGCTTGGTATTGGGCCAAAGAAATTGCGACCAATTGTTTGCAAAATGCTCAGAAAAGCCCCAAACCAAGATAACTGGAGTGAATTTCCAAATATAGATTGTGAAGTAAGAAACCTGATTGAGGAAGCACGTTGGTACAAGGTTTACGACTTGATTGAAAGAGTTTACGAATATTTATGCACTGAATGTTTTGAAGACCGTCAAGATGAATTTTGTGAGGAGTTAAACGAGTATTTCATTGAAAATGGGATAGGCTGGAAGCTAGCTGACGGTTTAATTGAAATGAGGGGCCCTGAAGGGTTCGAAGTAATCATCAAAGATGCTAGAACTAAGGAGTTGGAGTCTGGAAATGAGACAGCCAGCAACGAACTGCACGAAGCTATAAAGGACTTATCTAGACGACCTAAACCTGATTCCACTGGCGCTATTCAACACGCTATGGCGTCACTTGAATGCGTTGCAAGAGAAGTATCTGGTGCTCGAAATGCAAACTTAGGTGATATTCTCAAACGGGGACAAGTTGAAATTCCGCCGCCTCTCGATGAAGCAGTCAAAAAAGCATGGGGATTTGCCTCTGAGTTTGGGCGGCATATCCGTGAAGGAAGAGAGCCTAAACAACCTGAAGCGCAACTTATCGTTGGAGTTTGCGCTTCTGTGGGGCATTTCTTGTTGTCGTCAGAGTCTAACTGAATGCCTAAGCTAATCATCAGTTGAAAGTGTGACTATTTGATCGATGCTATCAGTCCATTTTTGACCAGATTAGCATGCATCTCAGACTCGGTATGTGATTGAGAATGAATATAACGCAAATCGTCATGGTCTAGTTTGTGCCAATGTGATGGTGTAATAACGTTTGATTTAGTCTGTTTAGATAAAGATTTACGTTTTATATAACTCGATTTGCTTGATTCAATTTCTGTGACCAACTGTTTGACCAGTGTTTTATTATCTATGTCTGGATGTTGTTCCTTTAACAAAACAATTTGTGAAGCGTGCTGTTTGTAATCGATATCTAGAAGACTTAGTAGTAGCTCAAGTTGACTATCTGATGGTTTATCTCTTTGCTGTGATATTTCTTCTTCAGGCAAGTCTTGAGGCATGCTGTTTACCACTGTATCAACATCAACTTCTGGCATGGTTAAATCTGAAAATTTGGCTATCTGCGCACTATCCCCAGAACGTAACGCATCTAGCATTGGGTGAACATTCTTCACTTCCTCTTCATAGACAGTGTCAAAAAGGGGAATTGATAGCTCTTCTTTTCGAGATACGATGGCTCGAATTTGTGCGATCACAAAGAGTTTAACTGCGATATCTAGTATCCCTTGCGAAAGGTCGAACAAATGTCCTATTATCTCCGGCGAAGGCTCATTCGTCCTAGCTTTGACCCATTGGAAGCGCCAAAGTCGTTTTATAAAGCGTGTCCAGTTCAAATAATCATATTCTGTTTTAGATATTCCCCATTCCATATTGCCAAAACCAATAGTACGTCTAGCACCTCTCAGACCGTCTGCAAAAAGAACTTTTGCTTTTAGAGTGCCTATTAAAAATATCGGAATGCCTAAAACGTTTGTCATTGTAGTAAAGAAGTTAAGTAATTCTTCGCTATCAGATTTTGAAGTGTTCAAATGTTGAATTTCATCGATAACAAGTAAACCGACTGAGTGAGCTAATGCTATTTGTGACATCGTTTTTAATTGTGTTTTAGGCCCAATCCGTATTCCTTGACTATATCGCTTGTGATAGTCAGTACCTACGATCTGATCGATTTCGAGGAAAAAATTTGAGCACATACTGCTCAGTTCACCGTCATAAGGACATTCCACCACGACGTAGGGAATCTGTTGCAACATATTGTAATCTGGGTGTTCTATTAACTGGGGGTATGTTGACAGTACTCTTTTCATTGCGGTTGTTTTACCACTTCCAGAGCAGCCGATTAGCGTCATACCTAATGCTGAACGGTCGGTTGTTGGGAACAATTTAGCATCGTCTCGATGACCTTGCATCGCGAGATAATTTTCTTGAATAGCGACTTTGTCATGATTTAATGCAGGATTTCGCTTTAAGTAACCTGTACGGATCATTAACGATAGTTTTCTTTCTAGATCAAGATGACTTGGTAAAGGATGGAAAAATGTTCCACTTAGTAAACGAGCTATCGCGTGCAATCTTAAACGAGGGTGTAGATCCAAGTCATCTTTTGAATGTAATGGTCTGGAGGATAATCTCTTTGCTAGTGAAAGGTCATCAAGCCAAATACTAGGTAATGCTTCAATTAGTGGATTCCCTTTATATTCTTCTAAATCCTGCTCAATGTAATTAGCTGTTACAGCTACTATTTTGTTATAAATCATGTTTAGTCCTCGTCGAAGTCCACATCTAAATCAGGTAAAGAAAAATCATCCTGCTTTTTAAAAGCCTTTACATTATTAGGCGTAGGAGTGTTTTGCTTTTCGCTTGTTTCGCCAACTGATCGTTTGCACCTCTCTTTGGCTATCGCTTCCAGTTTATTTTTTCTAATCTCTTTGAGTCTTGCATTATCTGATTTATTGGATGAAGTTTTTTTGGAACGTTGCTGAGCCGATGTTAATCGTTTGTCGATTTCGTCATCTATTTTTTGGCGCTCAGCTGCGTTGTCTTTGTCCGTTTTATCTCCTTGACGCTTGCGAATCAGTATGGCTTTTCTAGCCTCGTAAACAGTCATATCAGCATACGCTCTGCTACGATCAGTTAAATTCGCATTCCAAAATTTATTTGAACTACTACTTGGAAATATATAAATTGTATTAGTCGTTCTTGGGTCAAAAGCAATTTGCACCGAATTGGGTCTTGTTCGATGTTTATCACGCAGAAACCAGCCCTTTTCGAATGCTTCTGGGCATGTATAGATTAAAGAGTTAACTTTAATGCCTAGGTTTGAAACTGTTGCTTTCGTTCTTGGCAAAGTTAAGATTTTGAATTTTTGAAGATCAAATGATTTTAGAGTGCCAGAGCGATTTTCTATTCCCCAATTCCAGAGATCTTTTGGAGTGAAAGGAAGGTCAATGGGAATATCGGGGTCAGCGTCATAGTTTTTCATTACCTTCAAGTTGTGCTTGTAGATAAGTAAAACTATGATTTCTTCAAACTGTCGAATATTGAGTTCGGCATCTAATCGATAATCTTTTCCGCCACGTTTTTTTGCTGTTTCGTCGGTCACCACACCGGGGGCGTATGGTTTGAACTCTGCCTGTAAAGTCAGAAATTTTCGTTCAACTATGCCCTTAGCGTCACCGCGACGTGCCGTCGCGTTCTCTATTCGAACATTTGCAGAATCGACTAACGTGTTACTTTGATTTGATAATAACTCCCCTTTGTCGGCAAGAACCGCTGATGGTAGGCCTATGGCTGGCCAAGAGTCATGTTTAATAGTTAATCCTAGTGATGCACAAATGTCGACTTTGTTTTCTAGGCAGTTAGCTAGCGCCATCATTGCTACTACATACGATGGAGGTTCGAAAGTGAGGTAGTACCCCGACACAAGACGAGAAAATACGTCGATGGCAATTAATAGTGTGGGTCGACCAATAATAGCTTGAGCATCATTTTCACTTACCAAATATAAATCGATAATAGTGGCATCAAATTCAAATCTATCCCCCGGCCCCAAAACTTGTGCAGTGGCAGTGCTTGTTAATTGCCTTTTGTCTTTTTCAAACGTGATATCTGCATTGCGTGCTTTTGACGTTTCTTCAGGTTTGTACTCTTTTGTAAATAAATGTTTTAATTGAAGTAGGGTCGGCATATCGTATTTAGATATGTTGGGGTACTGTTCCCTCACGGCTTTGGTCACTTTGTCGTGCACTTTTACCCAAGGCATGCGATTGGCTTTCATATAGAAAGTGTCTATGGCTTGTCTAAATATTTGTTTTAAATCATCCGTTATAGGCACTCCAATACCGACTGAAGTAATGCGTTTTGGCCCTACTTTATTCGTAGTGATAATTCTCGTTTGGTTTGGTGCTCCCATCCTTTGAAAATCAGGTAGTAGTGCATTTTTACATTGACCACGTTGTAAATATTGGCGCATTAGTTTATAAAAATGCTTGCGGCTAGGCTTGTACTTAGACTTTTTTATTACCTGACGAAAGAGGTTACTCCACTCATTTTTAAACAAGCGCAATGGGTTGTTTGCTACACACTTCATGGATTCCCATCGATTGTCTCTGCAAGCTAATTCCTTTTTATTTGCCTTTCTAGAGATGTCTAAAAGATACGGATCTTCTATTTGTTGTGCCTGATTACTTCTTAAAGCATTAGTTATTTCGTTAAAGTTAAAATCTTCTGGATCTGCTAGAAGTGCATGAATATCTATCCAGATAGCATAGTCGGGGGTTATCGCCAATACTCGGAGCGAACGTTGTTGATATTCAACAACGCTGTTAACCAACAGCATAAAGCCCCCCAGTATTTATTTGACGAGAGATACATTGAATATCTTTACACTGAAGAGTTGTATATGGTTTTTTGATGTCAAACGCGAGAATTCGATAGCTAAAAGAGTTTCGAGCTACTTTCAATGACTCCCCCGGCATCAGTCCATGGCGTTTGTCAAAATCGGAACATGCTTTAGTTAGCTTTATGTTGGGTAAGTGTTCTATTTCGTCCCATAAGTCAAAAACTCGCTCATGAATTTCGTCGCTTATCTCAAGGTCTTTACCGCCCAAGATCCATTCTATATTTACCTGTTGCGTGTGAGGTATATCTAACTCTGTCATTAATTGCCATTCAATATCTTTAGCAAGAAAACTGCGCCGCTCAATTTCAAGTTTTTGAATAGTATTTTTGTCCATAAGATCTTTTATGTACTTTACTTGAATTGCCTTTTGCTTGCTTTGGATATTGTCGTAATCAAGAAGGATATCTGTTGTGAAAACGTGATATTTATTGCCCTTCTTCGGGTGTTTAATACCTGCTTTTTCAGCGACTTCTAGGGTTGTTTCGATATCGATTGGATACTGTTCTCGAATGTCACAAATAGATTCATCCCAATCGAACAGACTAAAGGTTAAGAATTCGAGCTTGGATAAAAGGTGAACCACACGTCCAGTTCGGTGTGATAAGACCCTATAACTGGTTCCTTTGCTGGATATTTCTTGGATGTAAATCCATGGTTTGTAGCCTTGTTTGCGCCCTGTTCCTCTGCCGCTTTCCTGACGCTTTTTGATCTCTTCCTTTGTGAACCAGAATTGTTGCGACATAAGTGTTCTCGTTACTTGCTATATAGGTAAGCATAACGGAACTTTTAATTGGTACCAAATTTAATCGATACTTTGTAAATTTGGTACCAATATTAATATTGTTGGTACCAAATATAATATACTTGGTACCAATATTAATATGCTCTTACAATGGCCCATATTATTTAACGTGTGCTTATTCAACCGTTACGCTTTTTGCTAGGTTTCTAGGTTGGTCTACATCAGTTCCTTTGATGATAGCCACATAATAAGACAGCAACTGTAACGGTAGGGTATAGATAATCGGCGCTATTGCGGCTGCGCAATGGGGCACATTGATTACGCGCATGGTTTTATCGCTTTGGAAGTGAGCTTCTTTATCGGCAAACACATACATGATACCGCCTCGGGCACGCACTTCTTCAACGTTAGATTTTAGCTTTTCGAGTAACTCGTTATTAGGTGCCACTACAATTACGGGCATCTCATCATCAATCAGCGCTAACGGTCCATGTTTAAGCTCGCCTGAAGCATAGGCTTCCGCGTGAATATAGGAAATCTCTTTAAGCTTTAAGGCGCCTTCCATTGCGATAGGGTATTGATCGCCGCGGCCTAAAAATAGGCTGTGATGCTTGTCGGCAAATTCTTCTGCTAAATCCTTTATGCCTTGTGTCAGGCTTAAGGTTTCTTCTAATTTACTGGGTAAGCTGTGCAAGCCATCTACTATGGCTTTATGATCTACGTCACTCATTCCATTATGTTTACCCAAAGCCAAGGTTAGCATTAAAAAACCTGTGAGCTGAGTAGTGAACGCTTTGGTTGAAGCCACGCCAATTTCAGCACCTGCAAGGGTCATAAATGCAAGATCTGACTCGCGTACCAAAGAGGAGCCAGGCACATTGCAAATGGTTAAGCTTGAGCTATATCCTAAACTTTTCGCCAGGCGTAAGGCGGCAAGAGTATCGGCGGTTTCACCCGATTGAGAAATGGTAACCAATAAACTATTAGGGTGAACAAAGGATTTGCGATAACGAAATTCAGAGGCAATTTCAACGTTACACGAAACGTTGGCGTATTGTTCTAACCAATATTTTGCCGTCATGCCTGAATGGTAACTGGTACCGCAAGCGACGATCTGTACGTGCTTGATGTTAGCTAGCACCTCATCGGCACCTTGACCAAAGATATTAGGGCTGATGTCGTGTTCACCTAAGCGTCCTTGCAGACAATTGCGCACCACACTTGGTTGCTCGTGGATTTCCTTGAGCATGTAGTGGCGATAACCGGCTTTGTCGCCTGCATCGTGTTCGATATCCGATTCGATAATGTCGCGCTCAACAACTTGGCCGCTTTGGTCGTATACGATCACACTGGTGCGTGTTACTTCAGCCACATCGCCTTCTTCAAGGTACATAAAGCGACGGGTGACGGGTAATAGCGCCATTTGGTCAGAGGCAATAAAGTTCTCGCCAATACCAAACCCGATCACCAAGGGGCTACCAGAGCGTGCAACTATCATGCGCTCTGGCTCAAGCTTGTCGATAATCACGGTTCCATAGGCACCTTCAAACTTGCTTACCGCTGTTTGTACGGCTTGCAGTAAATCTGCGCCTTGATCTAACTCGTAATGCACCTGATGAGCGATTGATTCCGTATCGGTATCAGAGCTAAAACCGTAGCCTTTTGCTGAAAGCTCAGCGCGAAGATGCTGGTAATTTTCGATGATGCCGTTGTGAACAACGGCCACTCGTTCACTGGAGAAATGCGGGTGTGCATTTGCTTCGGTTACACCACCGTGAGTTGCCCAGCGAGTATGGGCAATCCCTACACTGCCTTTGACTGGTTCTTTGTGCAGGGCATCGGCAAGTTCTTTCACTTTACCTGTGCGACGGATACGGGTTAAATTGCCGTCGCTATCCAGCAATGCCACGCCTGCGGAATCGTATCCACGGTATTCTAAGCGTTTCAGGCCTTCTAGCAATATTTCTACTACGTTGCGCTCTGCAATCGCGCCGACTATCCCACACATAGGTTATGCTCCAATTTTTTTAGTTTGTGCGCAAATGACCTTTACGCCCTGTTTTTCAATATGTTGTTTATCGCTATCCGCGATCAAATCATCGGTAACCAATATGGATATGGCCAACCAGGGCAATTCAATATTGGGAATTTTACGTTGTAATTTTTCAGATTCTGCCATGACGACCACCTCACCAGAAACCTCTGCCATTACTTGGCTCAGTTGAGTGAGTTCATTGAAGGTGGTGGTACCTTTATAGAGGTCGAGTCCTGCAGCGCCAATAAATGCTTGGTCAAAATTGTAGGCGCGTAGGACTTGCTCCGCCATTTTTCCCTGAAACGCATGGGATTGCGGATCCCATGTGCCGCCCGTCATTAGCACTTTTTGTTCATTTTCTTGCTCTAGCAGTGAATTGGCTACATGCAATGAATTCGTCATGACCACTAAGCCTATTTTGCTCGCCAGCTCAGGAATAAGTGCCGCTGTGGTACTGCCACTGTCAATAATAATGCGGTTATGATCTTTGATCAGTGTCGCCGCCGCTTGGGCTATGGCAATTTTTCGCGCCGAGAGTTTTTCACTGGAAAGCTCTGAAGAATCTTGCGGTAAGGGTACTGCACCACCAAATTTACGCAGTAATAGGCCATTATTTTCAAGCTCGGTCAGATCTTTACGGATCGTGACCTCCGAAGTCGAAAATAATTTAGCAAGCTCATCAACCATGACTTCACGGTGTTCATGAAGGCGATCAATAATGGCGCGGCGACGTTGTTGAGTGTTTCGTTTTTGCATAACTCGAAATATATATGTTTCGAAACGAAAGATAAAGGGATTATTTTATCCCCTGTGTACTGAGCTATTCCACAAAATATATAAAATAAAAGGGGCTGAATCAGTCAATAGCTAAACCACAAAAAAACCTCTACTTTGTGGGTAGAGGTTTTTATTAAATTACATTGTGACTAGATTGGGTGCCAGTGGCTAAGCCGTGTTTAAGGCTTGGTAGGTCGCTGCCAACCGCTGACATTACGTTGTTTTGCTCGAGCGATAGCCAGTTCTTCATCAGCGACCGTTTTCGTTACCACCGAACCTGCGCCGACCGTCGCCATATTACCTATTACTACCGGTGCGACCAAAGCACTGTTGGAACCAATAAAAGCGCCATCACCAATAACCGTTTTCGATTTGTTTACACCGTCGTAGTTACAGGTAATTGTGCCAGCGCCAATGTTGGCACCGATACCGACAGTTGTATCTCCTAAATAGGTTAAGTGATTTGCTTTTGAGCCTTTACCGAGTACGGTTTTTTTCATTTCAACGAAGTTACCCACTCGGGCACTTTCATGCATGACTGCGCCAGGGCGCAAACGCGCGTATGGTCCAACCGAGCAATTTTCACCGACTACAGCTTGGTCTAACATACTGTTGGCTTCAATCACTGCGCCATCAGCAATTTCAGTGTCTTTTAAGATACAGTTGGGGCCAATTTTAACGTTGGAGCCTATTTTGACGGTACCTTCGATCACCACGTTCACATCAATAGTGATGTCTTGACCCACGATCACGTCGCCGCGCAAGTCAAAACGATGGGGGTCCAATAAGCTCACGCCTTTCATCATTAATTCTTCAGCTTGTTCAAATTGAAAAGCACGTTCAATAGCGGCCAGTTGCTTACGGTTATTAATGCCTTCTACTTCAATTTCACTGGTGGGTTGGGCCGCTTTTATTACTTTTCCCTCGTTGGCCGCCATTTCAATCACGTCGGTTAAATAAAATTCGCCTTGGGCATTGTTGCTATTTAAGTTTGTTAGCCAGCGTTTTAAATCTTTGCCGTTCAATACCATCATGCCGGTATTAATTTCACGAATTTGGCGCTGAGCAGCGCTAGCATCCTTATGTTCAACAATGGCGGTTACGTTTTCACCTTGGCGAACAATGCGGCCCATACCGGTAGGATCAGTGACATTTACTGTCAGCAAGGCCACGTCAGACTGGCTCTTTACACGTAGCAAATTATGCAGGGTATCAACTTTGATGAGCGGTGCATCACCGACTAAAATGAGCACATCTTCATCGTCATTCATATACGGGACGGCTTGTTGCACAGCATGTCCCGTGCCCAGCTGTTCGGCTTGTAAGCACCAATTCAAGGCGTTGTGGCCTAGGGCTTGTTGTAGCTGCTCTGCTTGGTGGCCGTAAACTAAATTAATTGAATTGGCACCCAGTTGATTGACCGTATCTATAATGCGTTGCACCATAGGCTTGGCACCTATGGGATGTAAAACTTTAGGCATGGAAGACTTCATACGTGTCCCTTTACCTGCTGCGAGTATGACCACTGAAAATGCCATGGGGTATCCTAATTCATTAAAATTGGAGTGTATTTTACTGATGCGAGGAAAATACACCAGCGCTTGATCCTTTCTAACCTTATTGACGTAAAAAATAGTCTGTTGGTTATGCAACCAAATTCAAGTTATATAACACAAAGTACAGTGTGTTTACTTGCGACACTTGGATATAATGTTTGAATTTTGGTAATTTTACCTACCATTATATCTGAGCGATAGGTTGTAGAGTAAATAGCATATTTTATTGATTAAATGTGTGGCTAGTTTTTAAATTTAGTTGGTTAAACACATGTGATTAGTTTACCGTGAGCAATTAGTTAGTAGTGCTACAGTTAATGAATAACAGGGCGCCTAATATGCAGTTTATTAGCTTATTTATACAGGGTAGTTTGTGAATATTTTTCGAACCTTACATCGCAGTATCTTGCTGCTCTTTGTCGTTGTCGTTATATCCATAGTGACTTTGGTGCATTTCAGCGTATCTAAAATTGTAGCGGAGCAAAGTCGCGCTCAGCAACAATCCCACTCCCCTGCATTAGAACTGATCGTTCAACAGTTGATGAAACCGCTGCATATTTCTGAAACTCTGGTTAAAGCCAAGGAGTTACAAGATTTAATGGGCGCTCCGGACATCGATGAAGCCGCTGTGTTCGCGAGTTTAAAGCGATTACACCGTGAATTTGGGATGAATTTTTTTATCGCGAGCGAAAAAAATCGCCGCCAATATTATTCCGACGGTACCACTACTGAGCTAGTCGAGGGTGATGTAAGTTGGTACTTCAAATATAAAGACTCCGCGCAGAATGAAATCGCGGATATTGGTAAATGGGAAGATACCCACTTTTACATCGATTTGAAGGTGTTCGATGAAGACCAACACTTTCTCGGTTTTTTCGGAGTAGGCAAGAGTTTACGCAGCTTTTTAGATATATTTGCTCGTTATAAAGAGACTTACGGCTATGATTTTATTTTTGCCGATCAAGACCGAAATATTACCTTATCGTCTGATCCTAAGCTGGTTGCTGCGAATTCTCAGTTCACCAATTTGACTGACTTACCTTGGTTTAAGGACTTATCAGAAGAAGAACAACAAGGTTCGTTGAATAACTTGTTGGTGAAAATTAACGGATTTGATTTCCTAATCGCAGAGTTAAACATTCAACCGTTTGACTGGACCTTATATTTAATGACCCCCCTTGAGTCTCGCCAGACTGAAATTAGCCGTGGCTTTATTTTTAGTGTTGTTACTTTGTTGGTAATTATTTTTGGTTTGTTTTTGATTATTTATAACTTGTTGTATTACTTCAAAAAAGACATGCAGAAAACACGTCAGATTGACGTATTAACGGAGTTGCCTAATCGGGCCAGTATGTCTTTGACGTTTGATGAATTGATATACAAGAAGTCATCAGTGAGTTTAGTGTTAATTAACCTTGATAATTTTAAATCGATCAATGAAACCCATGGACGTAAAGCCGGTGACATAGTGTTGCGCCAGATTGCGTCTATGTTGCAGTTAGAGTTAAGAGATCGTGATGTGTTAGGACGATGGGGCGGTGAAGAGTTTTTATTGCTTCTGCCTAACACGGGTCCCCATGAAGCTGTGGATGTGGCTGAAACGGTGCGTAATCGCCTAGCGAATATGACAATAACAACTGGCAGTATGTCGATTCAAATGACAGCAAGTTTTGGAGTCTCGTTTACAGCTATTCCTCGGGCTATTAACGAAGTCATTGCGGCTGCTGATGACGCCTTGTTTGCCGCCAAGCGAGAAGGGCGAAATGTAGTGCGTTTACAGCTTATTGAAGAGCACTAACCGAATGTCAAACTTACTGGGCAGGTTTGATTTTTAACCTGCGCTTTTCAACAACACCTGTGGCTAACACCACACCGCTTATCACCAGTATCACGCCAGCCCACATCGAGGTCGTGAACTCTTCGTGCAACAGCACTATGCCCCACATGATACCGAAAGCTGGGATCAGATACGCTACTGTCAGCGCGTTACTTGGGCCGACGTTGGCGATCAAACGAAAGTACAGTAAATACGCCAATGCGGTACATAATGCGCCAAGCGTGATGGCATCAATCCAACTACTTGTTGAAGGCACTGATGTTGGCATAAACCATATGTTCAGCGGTAATAAACATAACGTGGCAGCAAATAAACTGCCAGCAGCCAACGCCATAGGACTGACATCCGTAAGATATTGTTTAGTGAAGCAACCGGCGTAACCATATAAAGCAGTCGCTGCAAGTGTGGCTAAGGTGGGCAATATTGATAGGGCATCGAATGCCGCGGACTGGGCCACACTGAGTATGGCAACGCCAAGGAAACCAACCGACAAACCTATCACTGCGATGCTTGAAATACGCTGCTTTAACCATAACAGTCCTATCAGTGCGGCAAACATGGGAGCCGTGGCGTTCATCACCGAGGCATAACCCGCACCTATGTGCAGCAGCGCGTAGCTAAATAAGCAGAACGGAATGGCGGTATTTGTTAACCCTACGACTAAAATGCCACGCCAATGCTGTGCTATTTGCGTGACTGCTATTTTGTTGCATACAAAAGGCAGCAAGATCAGACTGGCTATGCCAGCTCGCATAGTAATTAGGCTAATAGGACCAAATTCCGGGGTGGCAGTACGGGTAAAAATAAAGGCTGCTCCCCAGATCCCGGCCAGAAATATAAGCTCAATGAAGTTACGCGGTTGCATTGATGTTCCTTATGTTCCTATTTAGGCTCACGCGCACTAAACAGTGGATTTTCTAATAAGAGCAAAAACGCTTTACGTTGCAAGCCACCGGCATACCCAGTAAGTGTGCCGTTTGTACCAATGACTCTATGGCAAGGAACGATGATTGAAATCGGGTTTTTACCGTTGGCACTGCCGACGGCACGAACTGCATTGGGATTGTTTAAGCGCTTAGCGATGTCAGCGTAACTGCAGGTGACGCCATAAGGTATTGCACGCAGCTCTCGCCAAACGTTACGCTGAAATTCAGTACCCGCAGGTGCTAGCGGGAGATCGAACGTTTTGCGCTTTTGCTCAAAGTAATCCGTGAGCTGTTGTTTCGCCTGCTGCAGCAAAGGTGTGCTGCCGTAGGGCTCGTCTTGTTGCTCAACAAAGGCAATGGCGGTAATGGCTTCATCATTAGCGGATATTTTAAGCAATCCACTTTCGGTCGCTAAATAATCACAAAAGGTATGACAGCTAGGCTTATTTTTCATTGGGCTAGGCTCCACAAAGTAAAGGTTAGGTAACTGCGCCAAGGGCGGGCTTTGTCAGCGTCTATATTATGTACTAGCAGCTGCTTTTTGATGACCAGATCACTACTTAACCAAATATCTGCCTGAGACTGTCCGCGTAAATTAGCATAGGCCACCGTCCATGGGCCAATACCTTTGAGTGATAGCCAGTCATCAGGATCGACAGTGGGTTGCTGAGCGTAAAAAACGGCAAACCGACGAAGGGTTTCCCGGCGACTGTTAGGCATGCGTAAGAAACTCAAATCGCTGTTTTCAACCGCTGTAGGAGTGGGAAAGTAGCGGCTTAGCATGGAGTGTGATGGTTGTTCAGGCGACATAGGTTGGCCGAGTGTAGCGACAAGAGTTGCAACTAAATTTATCGCTGCGGTAACGGAAATTTGCTGACCAAGGATCGCCCGGCAACCTGCCTCAAACGTATCCCAAATGCCGGGGATCCGGATACCTGGGGTAATTTGTGCAGGGTTTAGTCCACTAGATATAAGCTGCGTATCTATGGTTGTACTATCGGCGTCTACATCTAATAGGCGTCGTATGTTGTGCAGTACAGGCTTAAGTAGTGACAAGTCATCTATCCCAAGCGTCACTAAAAAGCGGTGTTTATCCGGTTGATGATAAGCGTGAAAATACCCTTGGGTGCCATTAAATATAAATGAACGTGTATAACTTGTTTCGTCAATGTATTCGCAGCCAGCAATCGCGCGCCTAGCTAAAAAATCTCGCATGTGCGGCCAATTATAAGGGGGACGATAAGCGAGCGGAATCACAATGGGCTGTAGGATATTGGTTGGCTTTCTACGTAATTCCTTTGGCGTGCGGCGCATTACCCGCTGCATATTATATTGTAACCGTCTGGCATCACTGAATCCTGCCGCATCGGCCACATGATCTACAGGGAGCTGTGTGTGCTGCAATAGTTGCTTGGCAAATAAAATTTGCTCATACAGTTGATATTGCTTTGGGCTAAGTCCAATGTGAGATACAAGTAGCTGACGTAGGTAACGATCGCTGATCCCGAGTTTCTCGGCGATAGATGTCATGTTTAAGTGTAGGTTTTCGCTCAGTAGTGTAAGCGCACGGCTCACGGTTGTATCTACCCCATTCCAGGCGTGTGAATGGGGAGCACTGTCTGGACGGCAGCGTAAACAGGGCCGATAGCCCGCCAGCATCGCCTGTTGGGCCAGTGTGAAGTACTCAACATTTTCTTCATGGGGCAGTTTTGCCGGGCAAATGGGTCGGCAAAAGATACCGGTTGATTTCACAGCAACAAAAAAGCGTCCATCAAAACGATGATCTCGCGCTAATCTTGCTTGTTGGAAATGTTGCGTTGTAAACATGAATGAACCGAATGTGTTAAGCCATGGACTAATGGTAAACCGGTGAGTGAGTATTATGCGTCGAAAACGGAACTTAAAGCAAAATAGTTACCCAAGTAAGGGGTGAATAATTGCTTGTTGAATTTCGGGGTGAATAAAGCTGATAATACGCGGCCGTTTTGCCCATAGTCAGTAAGAGGAAATTGCCATGTTATTTACCGTTACTTTGGAGTTACCCATTTCACGTGTTTAGATTTTTCTTATTGTTATGCATGGTCTCAGTCAACTTGTTCAGTTCTTTCGCGCACAGTGAAGAGTGGTTAGACGATTTTGCTAAACGCGTAAAGAGCAAGACCTCAAAACAGCGTGTGCCGGGGTATTTGTTTGCTTTAGTTGAAGAAGGCAAGCCTGCAAAAATGGTGGTGTCCGGGAAAACGGCGAGCAATGGAACGGCTATTACACCGCAAACCGTATTTCGTTTGGCCTCAGTGTCGAAAACGTTCACCTCGATACTCATGGCGAAGTTAGTCGAAGAAAATAAGCTGAGTTGGCAAACACCTGTAAAACAAATGACCAATGAATTCAGCTTTGATAACGCCAAAAACTTACAGTTGGCCCATGTTGTTGGCCAGTCCAGTGGCTTTTCGCCGAATGCGTATGACAATTTAATTGAGGCTAATTACCCCGTTAAGCGTGTCTTGAGTATGCTGACGGCGTTAAAACCTTTGTGTACCCCAGGTGAATGTTATACCTACCAAAATACGCTTTTTGGCGTCATCGAAGAATACTTTGAAGAAAACAACACTTCCTATGGGCAACAATTAGAAAACGAAGTGTTGCGTCCATTAAATATGAAAGGTGCCAGTGTAGGACGAGCATCACTGCAAGCATCATCGTCTTGGGCTAAACCTCATGTGGCAATAGCAAAAAACAAATGGCGCAGTGTGCCAGTCAGTGAAGACTATTATCGCTACTCTCCTGCCGCAGGGGTGAACGCCAGTGGTGCTGATATGGTGAAATGGGTTGGTGCGTTATTAGGCGAAAAGCCAAATATTATTGGGCCGCACATTATCGACCAAGTAACTCAGCCAAGGGTGAAAACCAAGCGCGAAATGCACCGCCGGCTATGGAAACGTTATTTAAAAGATGCCCATTATGGTCTTGGATGGCGCGTATATGACTTTGATGGCCATAGGTTGAATTATCATGGTGGTTGGGTAAAAGGTTACCGAGCGGCTGTGTCTTTTGCTCCGGATCAGAAAGTAGGATATTTCATGTTAATGAATGCTGAGTCCAACCTGATTAACGATTTTACCGCGGATTTTTGGGCCAGTTATTTTGAGCAATATGACGAAAAGCAAAAATTGTTGAGCACAGCTAAACCTTAGCTGTATCTGCTGGTAAGTTATGGTGAATAACACCATTAAAAAGCCCAGTATCGCAAAACGATACTGGGCTTTTTGTTGACTATTACCCTGTACTTAACTGGTTTTTAAGTAGGTATACCCTTTTAAACAATCTTCATAGAAGTCGGTCCATTTCACGGCTTCTCGCGGTTTCATCGCACCACTTGAGATATGTTGGTCGATCATTCGTTTCATCGACTGCGCCATTGCATCTGGGTTGTATTGCATTATAGACAATACATCCTGTACTGATGAGCCTTTGACCACTTCTTCGATGTAGAAGTCTTCTGGGTCGTCGTCATCACCAAAAATGTGTACTTCGTTAAGGCGCCCAAATAGGTTATGCATGTCGCCCATAACGTCTTGATATGCCCCCGTTAAGAATAAACCCAAATAATAATCTTCGCCTTTCTTAAGTGGTGGCATAGGCAGCACATCTGAGATGCCGTGATCCACAACGAATTGATCCAATTTACCATCGCTGTCGCAGGTAATATCGACCAAAGAGCAATTCACGGTTGGCTTTTCATTCATGCGAGAAATTGGCACGACCGGCAATACCTGATCAATAGCCCAAGTATCAGCTGCGGACTGAAAAACTGAGAAATTACACAAATACTGAGACGATAAGTTGTAATCCAACTCTTGTAGTTCTTCTGGGACGAACTCCGCATCTTTTAGGCGATGCTGTAATTTCACCATAATTTGCCAATACAAGGTTTCGATTTTACCCAACTCTTCAAGGCTAATAACACGCAACTTGAAAGCGCCAATTGCTTGTTCTTTCCATTGAGATGCATCGTTAAAAATCTCTTGCAGATTATTTTGGCTATCAACGCTCTCTGCTAATTCACGGATGTTATTCAGTAAAATATGATCGGTTGGTAGTTTATCGGTCGGTAATTCTGCGCTATTCGCACGGATCTCACCGACAACTTGCGCTACCACACAGCTATGATGAGCCGTAATAGCCCGGCCACTTTCACTTACTAAAGTTGGATGAGGGACATTTTCTAAGTCACACACTTCACGCATGCCATAGACGACATCAGCCACGTATTCTTCCATGGTGTAATTACGTGAAGAATCATTGGTTGATTTACTGCCGTCATAATCGATGCCTAAACCACCCCCTACATCTACGTACTCTAATTTAAAGCCCATACGGTGCATTTCAGCATAGATACGCCCACCTTCGCTGATGGCTTCTTTCACGGCACGTATGTCGGTTAATTGGCTGCCAATATGGAAATGCAGCAGTTTTAAGCACTCACCCATACCTTCGCTTTCTAGGTAACGGGCCGCACAAATCATCTCGCTGGTGGTGAGACCAAATTTAGCTCGGTCTCCACCTGAACTTTCCCACTTGCCACGACCTTTAACGGTCATTTTTGAGCGTAGCCCAATGATCGGCATGACATCGAGTTGTTTGGCTGCATTAATGAGTAGACTCAATTCTGAGTATTTCTCGATAACAACGATCATCTTTCGGCCGAGTTTGCGCCCAAGCAAAGCTAGCCGCATAAACTCGGCGTCTTTATAACCGTTTAAGATAGTCAGAGAGTCAATGTTGGTGTTGTAGGCCATCACCGTGATAAGTTCTGCCTTTGAACCAGCTTCCAGTCCGTAATTAAAAGGCGCGCCCGCATCGACTATCTCTTCTACTACTTCGCGCATCTGATTTACTTTAACCGGATAAACACCCATGTACTTACCCTGATATTGGGCTTCTTCGATGGTGTTAATAAAGGTCTTATTCAGTGCCGCAACTTGTGAACGCAAGATATCGTGAAAGCGCACAACGACTGGAAATTGAATACCTTCTTGCTTAATCTCGTCAATAACGGATTGGAAGTCGATACGCATATTTTTGTTTGAAAGATCGGGTGTAATTTTTAAATTACCGTTTGCTCCGATCTCGAAGTAACCTGCACCCCAACGTTGAACGCCATATACACGCTCAGCATCATCGATTGTCCAATCAGCTTGCTCTGCCATTACCTTAAATACCTAGTTACGGGACTCTAAAGTCGCGCATTATAGTGAACAAATATCTTCAACGCTACGGAACTGAAGACAGTTTATATAAATCTTTAATTGCTGAATAAAAATTCAGTTACTGGATGTAAACTGCGGCTGTGTTTAGGCACGTATAGCACACTAAAAATACCTGTTTGATACCCCCCTCTTGATAACCGTCTAACTGGGGCGGTATCCAGCATACATTAATGAGTCGGTACAATAAATTATTCTCATTGGTAGCTCTGGCTCACTAATTGCTGAATCTTTACTTTTACAAAACGGTTTGAGAAATATATTAATCGCAATATTGAAATTTGAGCGCAGTGAAACGCATCACTGAACGGCGCAATATTACGCTGAGTAACACTAAACTTTGCTTGACGAAACAACGCTGCTGGTACAGGTTGTTACTAGCAAACAAAACCTATCACAACGGAGCCTCTAGGTACGCTTATGCAGGATAACAATTGCTCAACCCCATCGGTCGATGACCCTGAACATATTTTAGAATTACGTCACTTAACCATCGAAGATTACGCAGATGTAAAAGAGCTAATGGACATCGTCTATTCACAAGTGGGTGGTGCCTGGCCTCTGAAAAACTTTCAATCTCAGTTGAATGTTTTTCCTGAAGGACAAATATGTATTGAAGACAAAGGTAAGGTAGTGGCTGCGGCCATTTCAGTCATCGTTGATTATGACAAGTTTGGTGACAAACATACCTACGATGATATTACCGGCGATGCCTATATGTCGACACACGACCCAAAAGGAGACGTATTGTATGGTGTTGATTTATTTGTGTCTCCAGACTACCGGGGTTTGCGTTTAGGGCGTCGTTTGTATGAGGCGCGAAAAGAAGTCTGTCGCAACTTAAACTTAAAATCGATAGTAGCGGGTGGACGTATCCCCAACTACATGAAGTACGCAGCTCAGATGTCGCCATATGAGTATGTAGAATTGGTTAAGTCAAAGGATATTCACGATCCAATTTTGACTTTTCAATTGTCCAATGGCTTTGAAGTTAAACAGTTACTCAAAGCATATTTTCCGGAAGATAAAGCCTCACACGGCTATGCGACACTTTTACAGTGGCACAACATATATTATGACCCGGAAGAGCCAGAATTATTGGGCAGTCAGCGTAACTCAGCACGCATTGGTTGCATACAATGGCAGATGCGCTACTTCAACGATATTCCCGAGCTATTGCAGCAGGTGGAGTATTTTGTCGATGCCTTGTCAGATTATAAGTGTGATGTGGCATTGTTCCCTGAATTTTTTAACGCGCCTTTAATGGGCATTAAACAAGCAGATACATCAATCGATGCCATCTGGAACTTAGCGACTTATACCGATGAAATACTCACTGAGATTTCACGCCTAGCGGTGTCTTATAATATTAATGTCATCGCTGGATCTGTGCCCGTTATTGAGGACAATGAATTATTCAATGTTAGTTATTTTTGTCACCGAGATGGACGCGTAGAAAGTCAATATAAACTGCATCCTACTCCGCACGAAAAGAAAGATTGGATCATGCAAGGGGGTAACAAGCTGCAAGCATTCGATACTGACTTTGGCAAAGTCGGAATTTTAATTTGTTACGATGTGGAGTTTCCTGAATTGGGAAGGTTGCTGGCCGATCAAGACATTCAAATCTTATTTGTACCTTTTTGGACGGATACTAAAAACGGTTATTTAAGAGTACGTAGATGCTCTCAAGCAAGAGCTATTGAGAATGAATGTTACGTGGCCATCGCGGGTAGTGTGGGTAACTTACCTAAGGTGGATAATGTTGATATTCAGTATGGCCAAACCGCTGTGTTTTCGCCGTCAGATTTCTCATTTCCCCATGATGCTATTGTGTCCGAAACCACACCGAATACGGAAATGACCTTAATTGTTGATTTAGATTTCGATAAATTGAAACAGTTAAAAAATGAAGGTTCTGTACGTAACTATTTAGATCGTCGCCGTGACTTATATGAAGTTAAATGGAAAGGTGAGAGGTAAGTGAGTATTCACTTGTAGGGGGTATGTTAAAGTCAGTATAGACGTAAATAGGCGCACTATACTGACTGCTCCTTTTCTTTTTTGACACTCGCAACATGGCTATTTCGAGTCGTTAGTCATTGCTAACAAATTAATTTTCTATCCTTGGTATTGGAACACTTCTTCCAGAGATTGACCAAATACTTCCGCTATTTTAAAGGCAACTTCTAAGGTTGGTGAATACTTACTTTTTTCAATTGCCATGATGGTTTGGCGTGTCACACCAACTAACTCTGCTAATTCTTTTTGCGTCATTTCATCGGCAAAAAATCGTAACTCTCGGATCTTATTTTTAATGGGAACGTTTGCCACGTTAGGCACCTTTTTTATAGTAAAACAACTGGCTCGAAAAACGTATTAAACAACATGTGTTTTAACCTGAGGAGCCCACCGTAAAATTAAAAAATAATAAGTAATATTATTGATTTTTAATCAGTACAAATTGCCTCGTTCACTGTCCTAATGCTGGGTATATTTTTGATTGAAAAGCGCAATTATCACATGTAAAACCACTTCACCATTATTGTCATTTTGAGGGATTGTGAGAAAATTTGACTTATGGGCATTACGACGTTATTAACGGGTAGGTCAGCTACCTCAATAAGCGAAAATAAAAACCAAAAAATGAATGTTATAGTGAAATTTAAATACTTTTCTCTTTAAAAAATATGGCTCGACCTGAATAAATTCCCATTCGCAGGACGTTAAAACAATCTTCAATTAAAGTAAAGTATTTTTAACTTTAAGTTGGTTTTGTAATTCATTTTGTTACTTTTTATTTCTTAGTGTTTTATTTTTCATTCTCCGATATCCTCATTCCACAATTCTGGTTTGTTGCGAATAAAATTGTTCATCAAAGTGATGCATGCTTCGCTGTGCACCACGTCTATGCTTACACCACGAGACGTGAGCAGTGCTTCTTCACCTTGGAAGGTTCGGTTTTCACCAATCACCACTTTGGGTATGCCGTATAACAATATTGTGCCACTGCACATGCTGCATGGGGATAAAGTTGTATAGAGTGTAGAGGCTTGGTAAACCTTGGCTGGCTGCCGACCTGCATTATTGAGAGCGTCCATTTCGCCGTGCAGGATAGGGCTGCCACTTTGTACACGCTTGTTGTGGCCTCGGCCAATGATTTCTCCGTCGTAAACTAAAACAGAGCCGATCGGTATACCGCCCTCCGCTAATCCTAATTTTGCCTCATCGATAGCTGCCAGCATAAACTTGTCCATGGGATCCTCTTAAACTTTGTTGATTATTAGATATGGTCGCTAAGATATATTCACAGTGAGGTGTACCCCAGCGCACTGTGATAAAAGTGAGCCTTGATAGATTCAGGTCAGTTTAACCATACATGATACCGAAATATCCAGACACGTTTTTAGAGCAAGAATATCAATATGCTATGATAATATCCCTTTGGAAGTAACATGTTTATTCCTTATGTTCTGGCTCTACATTCATTCATCGCTCATTGCTGCCACTGATATATTTTCATCTTAATTTAAGAAAAATGTCATGAGTATTCGTTATCATTGATTAAAATTTAGGAGAATTGAATGACACTTTTGGTTGATACCCATTCGCATACTGTCGCCAGCACGCATGCATACAGCACAGTGCAAGAATATGCAGTACAAGCGAAGCTAAAGGGTATGCAGATGTTTTCCCTTACTGAGCATGGCCCTACTATGCCGGACTCGCCTCATCCGTGGCATTTTGGCAACCGCCACGTGTTACCAAGGCTGGTCGATGGGGTGGCTATTTTACGTGCAATCGAAGCAAATATAATGCCGACAGATGGCGGGCATGACATTCCAAATGGGCTGCATCCATTTCTAGATTTTGCCATTGCAAGTTTTCATGAACCTGTTTTCGCTCCTGCTAACAAAGCGCAAAATACTAAGGCGATGATAAAGACCATTGAGACAGGCGATATTCAAATTATTGGTCACCCAGGTAATCCAAATTTCCCGATTGATCTCAGTGACGTGATTCGCGCAGCGAAAGACAATAATGTTGTGCTCGAAATTAACAACAGTTCTTTCAAAGGTTCACGCTTAGGCAGTGCTCCTAATTGTAAGCAAGTGCTAGAGGTAACCGATCGACTTGATTGGAAGGTGGTGTTGGCCAGTGATGCTCATGTGGCTTACGATGTGGGCAATGACACTTTGAGCATGGCTTGTGCAAACGAAGTGGGTTTTCCACAGGAGCGGATTGTCAATCGAGATGCACATAGTTTTTTGGCCTTTCTCGCTGAACATAACAAGGCCGTAGCAGTAGAACTCAAAGACTGGTTAGCTACGCTCTAATTTAGCCAAGCGGTATGCGAGGGAGCTAAGCATTAACCTTAGCCACAGCATTTTTTGAACTTATTGCCGCTGCCGCACGAACAGGGATCATTGCGATTCGGCTTTTTCTCGAAAGTCTGGGTACCCGGTAGGTTTAACAGAGTATCAAGTTGTACAGTGTTTTCTGGTTTCGTTGGCTCTAAAGTGATTTCGCCATGCAGCTCGTGTTGCGCTAACAGTGTTTCAATTACTGTTTGTCGTTCTTGCGTTTGCACACTTAATATAAGCGGTGCGTTTTCACTGCCTAATTTTGTTTTACGTTTGGTGTTGTAACCAAATCGTTGATATTTTTCCCGAGGGTCGATGCGGCCTTTAAAAAATAATTTAGACATATTCATTCCTAATAACGTTAAAAAATGGGCGCAGATTCTAGCAGCCTTTTCACTAAGTCCCTATTAATACCTATATTTTCAATGGTAATTATAATTACCTTGCCAGCAATTTATGACCAAAAAGTATATTAATGCATACCCATGTATTGCGTTGATTGTTTCCTCAATAATCGTATTGCTGTTTAATCCGCGTCATCTGAGCACGGCTCGTATTAATCTAAGGAATAACCATGTTGAAAATTGTTAAAACCGCCACTGCTATTGCTATCGCCTGCTGTACTACTTTTTCATCTGCCCATGCGGATGTCGTTGAAGATTTGCAAAACATTTGCACCATAGTAAAAGCAGATGATAAAGGCGAATTACGTAAAAAAATGAAGAAAGTAGAAAGCGATTATCGCTTGAAATTACAGGATTATTACACAGGTATAAGCTGTGAAGGCGAGAGTTTAATTCGTATCGCTTTCCTAAACAACGCACTGGAAACAGGCGAGTTAATGATAAAAAAGATGCCAAAAAGCTTATTGAATGCGCCTGAAAGTGACGGTAAAACATTACGCGCTTGGGTGTCTGAGCGTCAGTTAATGGGGTCACCTATAGCGGTCGTGTTGAACGAGCGTATTTAGCGTTTTTATACTATCGAGTTCACACCTAAAAAGCGGCTTATGTTAAGCCGCTTTTTTGTATTTGCGATCAATACAAATATACCCGCTGGTGTTTAGCGAAGGGGGGTTAATACACCCTTGTGCCTAGCGTTAGTCTTGAGCCGCAATTGTTGTTGCAGTGACAGGCTCTAAAAAAATCTGCACATAAGACGCATAGATGCTAACCATGATCACAGGTAACACAATTAACATACCCAAACCTAGGGTAAACATGCCGAACAGCAGCATAGGCAGCATAATCAAACCATACCAAAAAAACGGTAGTGTATTTAAGAAGCAGGCAACAAAGCTTAGTCGTAGTGCAGCATATATAGACAAGTCGTGACGAATGATAAGTACCGGCGCAAACCATAAGGCCATCATTAGTGGGATCAATAATAGGCTGGCGATTAATACTGATAATGCTAGACCGTTAAAATCTATATCGGTTGGTAAGCTTTCCAAGTTTCCGCTTAACATAGCTGGGTACATATCCCCCAATGATATCCACATGATAGCACCCGATACCAACATGCTGACAAGGCCCAGACCCACAAGTTTAGGCAGATTCTGTTTCAACCCGGCAAACATGTAATTGCTGGTAAATGCGTTTCCTTTATGTGCTTCATGGCACCCTAGCATCAAGCCAGCAATGAAGACATAATTCATCAGCCCTGAGACTAGCTGACCAACGATGGGTATAAAAGACAGTAATATCGACAAAACGAACCAAATCAATATACAGGTTACCCATGGGCCTGGGGCACGTTTGAATTGTTGTTTACCTTCCCGTAACCAAGAGACGACATCCCTAGTTTTACATGCTTTTGGAAAGACCAGACGATACTCATCACCATCTGGCGATAAAGGGGAGTGGGGAGACGATTGCATAAAGAACTTCACTCGTGGTTGGTTAAACTAGATTTAGCGATTGGCGTATCCTGTCAAAATGAGTCGGCGAGAACAAGAAATAACCGTATTACATGTTGTAACTCTGTGTTGCTAATGTCCCACATTTACACAGGGATAGCATTACATTATTTATAAAAGTCCAATGATTTCAGTTGTTTATGTATTGGCGTAATAATTGCTTTGTATGTTTTGACATTAACTGTTTAACCGAATAAGTCTGTTATTGCTGTCAATCGATTTCATTTGGAGCAATAAATTACTCATTAAAAATTACAGGAGACAATCATGTATTTCTTCGTCATCATAGTATGTGCTCTGACGGCACTTTTATCATTGCGAAATGTGGCTATGTTAGAAGGAGTAGTGCATGGTCTTGGCAAGATAGTTTGTTACTTAGGTTTAATTTTATTCATGGTTAATACCTTAGTAAGAGCAATACTCAATCGCTTGAATATTCGAGCAGCGTAAATCAAAGGAACTAATATGAAAAATACATTTACTAAAACAGCTATGGTGATATTTGTTGCTTCACTTTCTCTTGCTGCATGTAGTGAGAAAAAAGAAGCGACTACAGGTGAACAATTAGATTCAGCCGTGCAAACCAGTAAAGAAAAAATGGAATCTGCTGGCGAGAAGAGCAAAGACATGTACGAAGACGCGAAAAATTCAAGTGCTGAAGCGTATGAAGATGCAAAAGAAGAGAGTGTAGAGGCATATGAAGATGCTAAGGATGCATCAAAAGAAGCCTATGAAAATGCCAAGGATAAAGCAAGCGATATGAAAACTGACGCAGCTAATGCAATGGAAGACGCTTGTGAAGACGCAAAGTCGAAAATGGGCGCAGAAGACACTGATTGCTAATAATATTTCTTCCCTTAGGTTAACAAGGGGGATATCAATTCATATAAAAATGCCGCTCATATAGGTGAGCGGCATTTTTTATGTTATTTAAGTTATGCGAGTTGGTTGAACAGCGATTCTAAATTTAATCCTTTATGACCCAGCATATCTTTTAATCTGCGTAATGCTTCAACTTGTATCTGGCGAACCCGTTCACGGGTCAAACCAATTTCGACCCCCACGTCTTCTAATGTGGAAGGCTCATAGCCCAAAAGCCCAAAACGTCTCGCTAACACTTCACGTTGTTTTGGATTCAGATCTTCTAGCCAGCCTACAATACTCAATTTTATATTTTTGTCTTGCAGATCCTCTTCAGGATCATGGCCTTTGTCGTCGGCGATGATATCCAACAATACATTATCGTTTTCGCTACCTATGGGGGTATCGACTGAGGTAATACGCTCATTTAATCGCAGCATTTTAGTCACATCTGCGACTGGCCTTTGTACGGCATCTGCAATCTCTTGGGCGGTGGGCTCATGATCGAGTTTCTGGGCTAATTCTCGCGAGGTACGCAAGTAGACATTTAGCTCTTTTACTACGTGAATGGGCAAGCGTATGGTGCGGGTCTGGTTCATTATGGCCCGTTCAATGGTCTGGCGGATCCACCAAGTCGCGTATGTAGAGAAACGAAAGCCACGCTCGGGGTCGAACTTTTCAACGGCTCGAATAAGGCCTAAATTTCCTTCTTCCACTAAGTCGAGCAAAGCCAAACCGCGGTTGTTGTAACGCCTTGCTATCTTAACGACTAAGCGTAGGTTGCTGACGATCATTCGTTGTCTGGAGGCTTCGTCGCCTTTAAGGGCTCGGCGAGAGAAGTACACTTCTTCTTCTGCTGATAACAGCGGAGAAAAACCTATTTCGCCTAAGTATAATTGGGTTGCATCGAGGTTTTTACTGGGAGCTTCTTTGCTCGAGACTATGTCTCTGAATTTATCTTCAGAGGCTTTTTCTGCTTTGATTAATTCTTTCTCAACGGCTTGTTCTATGTCGTCAACTATATCTAACTCTATGGTATCGCTGTCTTGATGACTCATGGGTGACTCCTTAGCTAAAACAAATTCCTAAACTTCTCCTGATTTTTTTATATTTATTTATTGTTATTATCGTTTAGGCAGATAGCGTAGCGGGTCTACTGATTGGCCCTTGTAGCGCACTTCAAAATGAAGTTTGACTGTGTCGGAACCGCTTTTTCCCATAGTCGCAATTTTTTGTCCTGCCCTAACCCACTGTTGTTCTTTCACTAGGATGCTGTCGTTGTGTGCATAAGCGCTCAAAAATGAATCTGAATGCTTCACTATAACTAGCTTTCCATATCCACGCAGGGCATCCCCTGTGTAAACAACTTTGCCTGCAGCAGTCGCCAAAATAGGTGACCCTAAAGTTCCATTAAAATCTAAGCCTTTGTTGCCGTGTTCTGTGTTGGAAAAACCACGTGAAACGGTATTTTTAGTTGGCCATAGCCATGCTGTGATCTTATTCGGGAACTCACTACTGGAAGAGGTAATCACCTCTTTTTTAACAGTGGCGTTAGATTCACCATACGCCTGCTTTTTAGGGGGGTCAACTACTTGATTTGATTTTGATTTTGAACTCAGACCAGTGCCATTATTAGACTTTTTGATGATTGACCTTGATTGTTTTTTGAGCGTTAAACGTTGGCCAGGGAAGATATTATACGGAGGTCGTATATTGTTGAAGCGGGCAATATCGCGGTAATCTTGTCCGCTTTTCCAGGAAATTGAAAAGAGTGTATCGCCCTTTTCAACGGTATAGATTTGCGAATTATAGGATGATTTTTGGACATCCCGAAAGGTTTTTCCTTGGTACAGTTCGGCTACTGGCGCGGGGGCCTTACGACCCGAACAAGCCGTTAATAGCAGACAACAAAAAAGCACACACCACCCGTATGCTCCTTTCATGGGCAAAGCTTGCTTAGGTGGTGGCAAAAAATCGCTGAATGTAACACTAGGTCTAAGGCTAACAAGCTCACTCCCGAGGTGTTGAACCTACTTTATCCAGTAATAATACTATGCCCGCCCCAAATATCGTTAGCGCGATGGCGTACCATACATAAGAGGGCTGACCCGTCATTATTTCGAATGAGTGAGGTAACATATTTTCTTGCACCAAGGGGATAGTTTTACCATGACTATTCACCGTTGATTCTAAGGTGTGTTTCCACGGCCAGACCTTATTCAGCGAACCGAGCATAAAGCCACCCAGCAGTGCTAACGTGAGCGTGCGATGCACGCTAAACATCCAATTTAGAATGCGTGAGAAGCTCAGCAGCCCTACCACACAGCCCGCAGCAAAAAGGCTCAAAATTGATATTTCGAGGTTTTTCACGGCCGTTAAAATTGGCGTATACATTCCCAATAGCAATAAAATAAAACTGCCTGAAATACCGGGCAAAATCATGGCGCATATGGCTAACATGCCAGATAAAAAGATGAATAAATTAGTGGGCTCAATCGCACTTGGGGGGATCATGGTTATTAAATAGGCCGCTAGAGTACCCATTAAAAAGAAAATCACGGTATTGAGTTTCCATGTCTCAATATGTCTTATAAGCGACCAGATTGCGGCCAATATTAAACCGAAGAAAAACGACCATAATAAGACGGGATAGGTGTCTAGCCAGTACAATACGATCCTAGAAACGGTCAAGATGCTCAATAAGATACCAAACAGCAGGGTAGTGAGAAAAGTGCCATTAATATGCTGCCACATTGCGCCAAACCCTTGACGAAGAAGCACCTTAATTGCTTCGGGGCCACACTGCTTTAAGGAATAGATGAGTTCTTCATAAATTCCGGTAATAAACGCAATTGTACCTCCGGATACACCAGGTACAGCGTCTGCTGCACCCATTACCATGCCTTTTGCCATTAGGGCTAGGGATTCTTTCCATGATCGTTTACGTTGCATTATTTTCCAGCCAATAAAAATTGTTATCAGTACCCAAGATTCATTGTCTTGGGTAGCTTTGTCAGATTGGTATAAGGCACATCAAATGATGTCCCCTGCGACAAGTGGTACGAAGCGTACCGCTTCAATTATTTGTTCGTTAAACTCTTCTCCCTCTCGGGTAATACAATGCAGTTGCTGACTTTGTTCGCCAACAGGAATAATTAGGCGACCACCGTCGTTGAGTTGCTCGACTAATTTCGCTGGCACCTGACTTGCTGCGGCTGTGACAATTATGGCATCAAACGGCCCTTTACTTGCCCAACCTTGCCACCCATCACCGTGCTTCATGGAGACATTGTGTAAATCTAATTGGTTCATTCTGCGCTTTGCTTGAAATTGCAGACTCTTGATCCGCTCTACGCTGAATACCTTGTCAAATAATTGCGCCAATATGGCGGTTTGATAACCTGAGCCCGTGCCGATTTCGAGTACTGCCTTTGGCGCATTGCTTGAAGCTAACAGCAACTCAGTCATTTTTGCGACAATATAAGGCTGAGAAATCGTTTGGCCTTGACCAATAGGCAAAGCCGTATTCTGATATGCTTTGTGACGCAATGCGTCGGGCAAAAACAATTCTCTAGGAATGCATGCCACTGCATTTAGGACCGAAGCATTATGGATGCCTTCATGTTTTAACAGGTGGGCTAGGCTTTCCCCTTTGCGTGAAGAAACTCTCATTTAACTGTTTATCCAACGTGTGTGTTATTAATGCCAAATGGTGAACGGCGATAATCACTTAATCGAGTGTATTATGCCGTTTCTAATCATTATATTTTCGTTATCCATTGTCGCACATCCTCAAGGGATTGATGAGCGGTCATATCCACTGACAAAGGGGTAACTGAGCAATACCCTTCACTAATTGCATGAAAATCGGTCCCTGGACCTGCATCTTGCTCGTCACCTACGGTGCCATACCAATAAATTGTTTTCCCTCTTGGGTCTACATCCTTGATCATGGTTTTAGCTCTGTGCCGCCGGCCTTGGCGAGTCACTTTTATCCCTTTGATTTCGTCGTAGGGCAAATCAGGAATGTTGACGTTTAAAATCTGATCGGCTGGCAATGGATGGGCCTGTAAGTGCTCTACAATGCGCCGCACAAACTTAGCCGCGCTGATAAAGTTATCACTGGTGTGCGCACATAGCGATACCGCAATGGCGGGTAATCCCATGTATCTACCTTCAGTTGCTGCCGCCACTGTGCCTGAGTAAATAACATCGTCTCCCAGATTTGCACCGTGATTAATTCCTGATATGACCAATTCAGGATCTTGCTGCAAAAAACTGTTTACCCCCACATGCACACAATCAGAAGGAGTGCCGTTGACCGCATAAAACCCACTTTGCATACGCTCCATGCGTAAAGGATGTTGTAACGATAGCGCGTTGCTCGCCCCGCTACAGTTACGATCAGGTGCGATAACGGTTAACTCGTGTTCCTCATTTAGCTCTCGGTATAATTCAGCTAAACCTTGGGCAAACACTCCATCATCATTGCTGAGGAGAATTCTCATTCTGAGGGACCTATTTCTGCTGTTTCTACGTTCAATATCTCACGTAATACAGAAGTAGCAAAGGTACCTGCGGGCAGATCAAAGGCAATACGTAAATGGTCTTGCTCCCTCGACCAACTTAGATTTTCAGGATACAAAACGATAGGACGTCGTTCTTGCTCTAAGCCCAAAGAAATCAAAGTTTCCGTGACTTTAGGGTGTTTTGCAGCAACGCGCGTTTCAAATGCCAAGGTCGCACCCGTCGAAGGCAATTCACCTTTGCCCCATAGGGGTGCTGACAGCGTTATGTCACGCTCTGTTAAACGTTTTCTGATGTCGTCATCTATGGCTTCGCTAACGAAATAGCTGGCGTTACCGGCTAGTGACATTACATCACCGCTGATGGGAGTGGCGAAATGACCTGCTTGGATACGTTCACTGAGTATTTCGTTGAATAACCATGAGCGCAGCGCAGATATCGCCATCGAACGCTTGTTGCGGTTGCGTATCGCTTCTCCGTTAATCATTTTTTCAGCGAGTACTAAGTTACTGCCCTTGGGATCGTAGCGGCTATCACCAAATCGCTGGGGACCATAATAGTTTGGCGCGCCATTTTTACATACCTGTTCGATACGTCCGGCCAAGCCGTCTGGGGACGTGATATTGCGCAGTAAAATTGTAAATTTATTCCCTTTCAATGCCCCTGTGCGCAGTTTTTTATTATGCCGGATAGCTTTAACGACCTTGGCGCCGGGTACATTCAAGGCTGACCAGTCGTATTCGGCTTTGCCTGGTTTATGTACACCAAACCATTGTTCACTGACCGAATGTTTGTCTTTACGACCGGCATATGTGACTGCGCGTAACGGCAGTTGAGCAAATTTGGCAATTTGTTCCGCTAAATAAGCAGTGTTGAGTCCCTCTTTTCGCACCCAAAGGTAAATATGCTCACCTTCACCTTGGGGATCGTAGCCGAGTATTTCTTGCACAACAAAATCGTCAGCTTGTTGTTTAAATATGCCACAGGTAGCAGGTTTGGGATGCAGGTAAAACCAATTGTCAATTTGCATCGTTATTTGATTACTTCGCTTGCTGTTAACAAGACCACTGCGTAACAGGCAATTCCTTCTTTGCGTCCAGCAAAGCCTAATTTTTCTGTCGTGGTGGCTTTTACGTTGACTTGATTCAATTGTGCGCTTACGTCTTGTGCAATATTTTCACACATAGTGGCTATGTGAGGAGCCATTTTAGGCGCCTGAGCGACTATGGTTAAATCCAGGTTGCCGATTTGATAACCGTGCTCTTCTACTAGTTTCATTACATGACGCAATAATACTCGGCTGTCAGCACCTTTGAATTGTGCGTCAGTGTCAGGGAAGTGTCGGCCTATATCACCTAGGGCGAGTGCGCCGAGTAAAGCGTCGCATAATGCATGTAAGGCAACATCACCATCGGAGTGGGCGAGTAGACCTTGTTCATGGTCAATTTTAACGCCGCAAATGGTAATGGGCCCACTGTCGCCAAATTTATGTACGTCGTAACCATGACCTATACGTATATTCATAAAGCTGCCTTGTGTTGAAGATAAAATTCGGCCAATTGTAAGTCCTCTGGTTGGGTCACTTTAATATTACTCCCTCGGCCTTCAACCAAATGCACCGTACCTTGTGCCCATTCTATAGCGGAGGCTTCATCGGTTATTTTAACCTGAGACCTAGCTGCCTTGTGCAGGGCGTCACGCAGTTGAACCAACGGGAAAAATTGTGGTGTAAGGGCATGCCATAAATTATCACGACTTTCGGTGTGGGTTATCTCTTGTAAATCATTAGCACGCTTCATCGTATCGCGAACACGACAAGCGAGTATCGCACCGTATGCTGAGCGTTGAGCGACTAGCAACAGTTTGCTCAAGTCGTCATGATCCAAGCATGGACGTGCCGCATCATGCACCAATACCCATTTTTCGTTGTTCATGCTATCGAGCCCAGCAAGTACAGAGTCGGCGCGCTCATTGCCTCCGTCAACCCGTGTTATCCAAGATTTTGATGCTAGGGGTAAGCTGGCAAAGTAATCGTCTTTTGCATTGAGAACAACGATGACATGTTTAATTTGTGGATGTGCATAAAGGTTTTCTAGGGTGTGTTCTAAAATTGTTTTGCCGGCTATGGTCAAATATTGCTTGGGTCTATCGGCTAGCATTCGTTGACCTATGCCTGCGGCAGGCACGATCACTGTGTATTGGGGGAGTGAGGACATATTAGGTCAATCTTCGCTGGGTAATATACGATAAAAGGTTTCACCCTGTTTAATCAAACCAAGCTCGTTTCTTGCTCTTTCTTCTACCGCTTCAAGACCTACTTTAAGATCCCGAATATCAGCCTCAAGCAAGTTGTTTCGCTGTAACAGCCCCGCGTTCTGCTCTGCTTGCTCGGCCACTGATTGTTCCATTGCAACATACTCGGGAATACTATTTTTGCCAAACCATAAACGATATTGTAATGCAGCCAACAAAGCAAAAAGGAGTATGGGTACTACTTTCATGATTGTTGGCTCCTTGTAAGACTGATGAATAATTCGTTGGGCGTATTATGCCGAGGTTTTAACGGCGCGGCTAGTGAAACGCTTGGTCTAGGTTGGTGTTCTGCCAGCTGACGGATAAAAAAGGCCAGTTTGGGATAAACTGGCCTCATATCAATAGATGATTTGCGCCAACAACAAAGAGGATCGCGTTCATAAGCACATCAGGATCAGTTAAAAAGTTTGCCTTTTAGCTTATCTTTTAATTTATCTTTGAGTTCGTCTTTCTTTTTATCTACCACGCTATTTAACTTGCTATCCAGCATGCCTTGTATACTGCTTAAGTCACCATCAGCAAGTTTTTCCCAATCCAACCATTGGCTCATTTCAGAATCGGTTGCGCCTAACGGCCCTTCGATTTTAGCATTGAGTTTCTGTTTAAGCTCAGCGAGCTTGCTATTTTGGTCGCCACTTAGATTAGACAACATGGCACTAGCCAATTGTTTGTCTAAATCAGAGCTAAAGCTTAAATCCATATCACCCAAAGTACCGCTAATATCTGAGTTGATGCTCATATTAGATAAACCTGTTAAGGTTTCAGCAATCACATTCGTGAGGTTGTTACTGCCGGTTGCGGTAAGTTGCAATTGACTAAGCGCCGCGTTGCCTGAACCTGAAATGACGTTTTTATTGATACTTGCCTTACCTGAACTAGACAATAAACCTTTAAGTAAAGTAGATGACAGTTTTTCTTGGTTCAGCAGGTCTACATCCGCTAACGCCAGCCCGCGTAAATTCCAATCCTGATTGGCTTTTACGCCCGTGTCGTTCAACCAAAAATCGCCATTTAATTTTAGTGATTGCCATAACGAACTGGCATTTGAATCGACTTTAAATGTGGTAGGACGGCCGATTTTGTCATGTTGGTTGGTAATGTCATGCCATATACTTAGCACACTTTCCGTACGCCATTTGATAGAAATATCTGCATTTCGAACCAAAAAGTCGGGTAGCGCAGCGGTATCGTCGAACGCTACCCAGCGACCGTTATACGCTTGCTCTTCCGCCTGTTCTGCTTTGCTGCTGGCTAACATTGGGGCCGCTAAATCGTAAGCGCCCAGCACATACTGGCTGAATTCGCCGGCTTTTTCTCCAAATACCATAGTGGTGACATCTTTAATCGCCCCTTCATCGCCGGCAATTAACGCTTGTAGTTGTGCGTAATCTTCCCCTGGTGCTGATTTTAACTTAGCTAGCTTAGGTGCCATGTCGCCCTTTGCTGCACTTGCTGCTTCTTTAAACTCTGTCAGTTTGCGCTTGTCGGTTTGAATTTCTGCACGCAGGGCATCAAATTCTTCTTTTGCCTTAGCCAGTTCTACCAGGTTTTTATAATCAGTGTTAGTGATCGTCTCAACGCGTTTTTTGTAGTTTTCTAAAGCATCTTTACTGGGTAGTTGCTGGTATTTTTCTTTTAATATCTCGCTATGCTTTTTATAGGCCGCTTGAGTTTCCTCTACTGCTTTGGTCGTTTTGAGCGGCGACTGGGCGAGTATTTCATCCACGCTGGGCAGGTTTTTAGGGTCGAACGCTTCTTGCAGTTCTTCTTTTATTGCCGCACTAGCAGTGCGATATACCGCGCCCTCAGATTCTCTCGGTTGAGCGAATTGCACACCACTAATGGTCAGGTCATCAATAATCACTTTACGCAATAATAAGGGAGCCAGCTCAATTTGCGCCGTGACTTCATCGGCTTGCACTTGGTTCAACGTGGGAGTAGCGGGATCCGTTAACTGAATGCCGGTTAACGTTACCCCAAATGGGGAAAATGTATGGGTGACTTGGGCTATATTCACTTCCGCACCTGTGCTGGACTCTAAGCCCTTTTCTGCGGCGAGCTTAATCCAAAAATCTAAAAACAGAATAACGATAGCAGCAATCAGCCCTGTGATAACGAAGAATGCGATAAGCCCAGGCCAACGAATGAGTTTTTGCATATTACTCTCCTAATGCTTGGTAAAGTTGGAACACACGACTACTTTTGATGACCTGAACAATTTTCAGTTTGTTGACCCACTGCATGAACCTTACGCGGTATTGAACAATCAATACTTTGCTGATAACCAAAATAAAAGGGGCTAAAATTAAGCTGAACAATAAGCTGCCTAATGTGAGGGTATGGTAAAATTGCATAAGCTGACCGAAGGTCGAATTGTAGAGGTTAGTCCACATCCCATTTAAGTCTGAGGATGTGAGTAGAGATTCACCAATATCCGCCATCATAGGGTTGAGTATTAAGGTAAAGCCGGAAAATAGTGCGTAGGCGAGTAAAAACGTACTAAGATTAACGCGTAAAAAAAGTACGATAAACAGAATCAAAACGCTGTGTAAACCCAGAAAAGGGGTTAAACCCATTATCATTCCTAACATGACACCAAAAGCCAGTTGCCAGGGGCTATCGTCCGAGTTCAATGCTTTTAGCAGCTTAGCTAATAGTTGCATAGGTAAGTCCTTATATTACTTGTAATTTCAATCATGAATAACGTTAGCTGCGACTGACCAGTTCATCAACCGCAATAAAGCTGCCAAGTGATAGCAAAAGACCACCACTGAGGCGGTTTTGCCATATTTCAAAAGCGGGATGACGGGTTAACCATTTCCCCAATTTTCCCGCAAGTAGTGCTACACATACGTCGCAAATAAAGGCGATCAGTGCATACATCATACCTAATACAGCAAATTGGCCGATCACTGCGCCTGACTCAGGCTTAATAAATTGCGGTAAAAAAGCAATAAAAAACAGCGCAGTTTTTGGGTTGGTTAGTTCAACGACAATACTCTGGGCAAAAATACGCGGAATAGGCATCAAAGTAACACGAGGTTTGCTGTCGTCATGCTTGTTACTAAAGAGGTATAGCCAACCTAGGTAGAGCAAATAAGCTGCACCGGCAAGCTTTAATAACATAAAGGCTAAAGGGGAGTAGATAAATATCGCCGCCAAACCAAATGCCGTGGCCAGAACATAGACAAACGATCCCACTGCCATACCACCTGCCGCGGCGATACCAGCTTGCTGTCCTTGGCCTATGCTGCGCGCCATTATATAAAGGTTGGATGGACCTGGTGACAGACTTAACAGCAATGCTGCAAGAGAGAAAGACAGCAATATGTCCATTGATGGCATCAATAAATCCTTAATGTTAAAAAAAAAGCCGCCTTTGGGCGGCTTTATAATTTATGCGGGATAGCGTACAAATTTACATCCAAGTGTCGCTTTTGCGACGTTTTTTCGGCAAGTAAGCAACGATCACACCTAAAATCAGACTGATGAGTGCCACAATACCACCGCGTGTGAACCACTGCATTTTGGCTGTTTGATCTGCTGAATCTAGTTTTTGGCTAAAATCGGCATTTTGTTCTTCAAGGGTTTTAAGCTGTTTGGTGAGCTTACTATTCTGGGTTTGCAGCTCAGAAAATTGCTGACGTAAGGTTTCGTTTTCAGTTTGTTGCGCACTGGTATTTTGCGTTGCATCAGCAAGTTGCTGTTGAAGCCCAGGTACTAACTCTCGTAAACTTTTCTGCGGGCTGACAAACTCGCCATCTACCCAGCCTGTGCGGTCTTTGTCATCGACAATTTCTACGTAATTACTGTCACTGTCTGTACGCAATACTTGTACTTCAGCGCCTGCAATAACAGAACCTAAAATACGGTAATTTCTACCGGGTCCTGAATGTAAAAAGGTAAATAAATCATCCGAAATATATTGCGTTTCCCCTTGTGGCTGTTGAGCACTTGCTTGGGTAATTGGCAAC
The DNA here is from genome assembly GCF_000315055.1 of Paraglaciecola polaris LMG 21857. Lineage (GTDB taxonomy): Bacteria > Pseudomonadota > Gammaproteobacteria > Enterobacterales > Alteromonadaceae > Paraglaciecola > Paraglaciecola polaris. The sequence continues at coordinate 81,147 of NZ_BAER01000023.1, forward strand.
AAAAATAAGGCGCAGGTAACACTGATCAAAAATCGCTTTAGCATAATAAATATATAGTCTCTGAATGTCTGGCTCGATCTTATGGCCTAGCTATTGGAAAGGCAAGAGGTGAACCGGATTAGTCTTAAACCTTGACCTTTGCGTTGTACTGCTTAAGGGGGAAAGGTAAGGTACTTTTTTAAAATTAAATGACAGTCACTATGGACATAGAAATTGAATTAAAGTTGCTCGCAACCCCAAGCGCACAGCAAGATATTTCATCTTGGTTAATGCAAAGTGCGATAAATTACACGGATTCTGCCGGTAAGCAACTGCGCAATGATTACTTCGAAACTCCCCAGAGAACATTACGCAAGCATGACATCGGTTTGCGCATTCGTGGCTGCAACGGTGAATTTGAACAAACGATAAAAACCAAAGGACGTGTGGTAGCGGGTATGCACCATCGGCCAGAATATAATGTTCCTATCGCCAGTCCAGACTTACAGTTAACGCTATTTGATCCTAGGATTTGGCCGGAATCAGTAAGTATTGTCATGCTAGAGAAAGAGTTATACCTGATGTTTTCAACTGACTTTTTCAGGGATACCTTTTTACTGACGTTGACCGACGGCTCACAGATCGAGTTAGTCATAGATATTGGCAGCGTTAGTGCTGGCGGACGCAATCTTGATATTTGTGAAGTAGAGCTCGAATTAAAAAGTGGCTCTGCCGGCGCTATATTTTATATTGCTAAACAACTCGCTGACATCACTCCCTTACGCTTCGGCTTGCAATCTAAAGCCGCGCGCGGGTACCGCTTAGCAGATAACCTTCAACAGGAGCATTACCAAGCGCCGGAAAATTTCACCGTAAACGCTGGCCTATCTATTATCCAAAATGCACTGTCCGGTCTGGAGCAAGCATTTGCTGTGTGGCAGCAAGGGGAAGCTGCATTTTATCAAAGTCAGAGCATAGATGACTGGCGCACCATGACTGCCGGTATGCGTTTGGTGCAAGGCTCGTTGGATTTGTATCAAGCCCAATTTGCCTCGTCATTAGGCCAAGAGATCTCCTCACTCAGTGAGCAAGTAGCACATCTACTGCACCAACAACAGGAGGTTGATTTATATATACAGGCACTCAATCTCACTGAAAGTAGCTTTCTTGCCGATGCACCACAAGCGTCTGTACTTAAAGCTGAGCTGGTAAGGTTGGTTGCCAGTTCAGACTTACTGACAAAACTAAACGAGCTACTCACTGATCGGCAATATATGCAGTTACAACTGAGTATTGGTGCACTCCTTGTGGAAGGGGTAAATGCGCATATAACTGATGATAGTGATTTGAAGAGTTTTGTGCACAGGACTTTGCGTCATCTCGATAGCCACTCAGAAAATGAATGCAACAAGTTAGCCGTTTGCAAGGTCTTGTGGTTAGAGCTGAAATTGCCAAAACTTCTTGATTGTCCTGTTGCTCCATGGTCTGTTTTACGTCAAGAAGATCAAACTAGCTTGAGTGCTGGTCTTATTGCGTTGCTGAAACAAGGTGAATTAGCGTTAACGCCTGAAATAAGTGAAAAAGTACGTATTTGGTGTACTAAGATTTAATCGATTTAACTAATCGGTTTTTCGTACTTTCATCTTTTTTGTTAAATGGCATGCTAGTTAACATAACGCGAGCGCGGTTGATTGAATACCGGTCGGCGCCAGCAGCGCACAATCATGAAAAGCATAATGGTGAAAACCTGCGCACTGAGCGCGCTTAACAACAAAGTGGAGATGAAATGAAAGCGTCAGATTTATTTGTTAAAGCCCTAGAGGCGGAGGGTGTTGAATATATTTTCGGGATCCCCGGTGAAGAGAACTTAGATTTACTTGAATCCCTACGAGACTCAGATATTAAGTTAATTTTAACCCGACATGAGCAGGGGGCCGGCTTTATGGCTGCCACTTACGGCAGGTTAACCGGTAAGGTGGGCGTGTGTTTATCGACTCTTGGTCCAGGGGCCACTAACTTAGTTACGCCCGGTGCTTATGCGCAATTAGGCGCCATGCCCATGTTGATGATCACCGGACAAAAGCCAGTAAAAACCAGTAAGCAAGGCCGTTTTCAGGTGATAGATGTAGTCGATATGATGCGCTCTATTACCAAGTACACTACCCAAGTGGTTAGCGGTGATCGTATTCCGTCTGTGGTGCGAGAAGCATTTCGACTTGCTCATGAAGAGCGCCCTGGCGCAACACACATTGAGTTGCCGGAAGATATCGCCGCTGAAACAACCCAAGCTCAGTTACTAAAACCCAGTATCTCTCGTCGTCCGATTGCCGAATATAAAGCGATTAATAAAGCCATCGAGATGATTGAGGGAGCACGTTCCCCCTTGCTACTGATTGGCGCTGCGGCAAATCGCAAACTGACGTCAAAAATGCTAAAAGAATTCGTTGAAAAAACCGGCATTCCTTATGTAACCACTCAAATGGGGAAAGGGGTACTGGACGAGTCCCATGAATTATTTATGGGTAATACCGCGCTTTCATCAGGTGACTTTGTGCACCGAATCATCGACAGCTCTGACTTAATCATTAACGTTGGACATGATGTGGTAGAAAAGCCACCATTTTTCATGAAACACGGTGGTCGAGAAGTTATTCATATTAATTTTGAAACCGCCGCCGTCGATCCCGTTTATTTTCCACAACTTGAAGTGGTGGGCGATATTGCCAATAGTATTTGGCAGATCAAAGAAAAAATTCAGCAGCAAAGTGCATGGGAATTTAGTTTTTTCAAGAAGGCGCATCAAGCATTTTTAGAGCATAAAGCTGAAAGTGAAAACGATGATCGTTTTCCTGTATTACCAGAAAGGTTTGTGCGCGATATACGTGAAGCGATGCCTAAAGATGGCATAGTCACGTTAGACAATGGCGTATATAAAATTTGGTTTGCGCGCAACTACCCTGCAGCATTGACCAACACCTTGTTGTTAGATAACGCTTTGGCCAGCATGGGGGCAGGTTTGCCCTCAGCCATGGCCGCAAAAATGGTTCACCCAGATAAACCCGTGTTGACTGTGTGTGGAGATGGCGGGTTTATGATGAACAGTCAAGAATTGGAAACCGCCGTACGGTTGAAATTGCACATAGTCGTCATCATTCTAAGAGATGATGCGTATGGCATGATCAAATGGAAACAAGCCAACATGCAATTTGCAAACTACGGTTTAGATTACGGCAACCCTGATTTTGTTAAATACGCAGAAAGCTATGGTGCCAAAGGTTGGAGAATCGAAGCGGCTGATGAAATATTGCCTCTGGTAAAAGCCTGCTTGGCAGATCCCGGTGTACACGTTATTGACGTCCCGGTCGACTATAGCCTAAATGACAAAATGTTGAACGAAACCATCCGTGAACGTAGTCAGAAATTATAAGGAAAACAGCATGTTAGAAAAAGAATATCCCTATTATTTGGCAAGTAAAGCAGTGTATGCAAACCGCGATTTGAAGATCACTAATAAATACACCGGAGAGGTCGCTACTTATGCCGCGCTGGCTGACGCCGAGGTCATTGATAAAGCCATCGCAGCTGCTGAAAAAGCGCAGCCATTACTTAATAAAATGGCACCTTATGAACGACAGGCCATTCTGAACCATTGTGTTAAGCGTTTTGAAGAACGCTTTGATGAATTAGCACATGCACTGTGTATTGAAGCTGGTAAACCGATTAAAGACGCCAGAGGTGAAGTCACACGTCTAATCGACACCTTTAGAATTGCTGCTGAAGAATCGGTGCGCATGAAAGGCGAAGTGCTTAATCTTGAAATTACTCCTCGCGCTAAGGGATATCAAGGTCAGTATAAACGAGTGCCGATTGGTCCATGTTCATTTATTTCACCGTTTAATTTTCCATTGAATTTGGCGGCGCATAAAATCGCGCCAGCGCTTGCGGTAGGTTGTGCGTTTGTTATGAAGCCAGCAAGCCGTACTCCGTTAGGGGCGATTATCATCGGCGAAATTTTAGCTGAAACGGATTTACCTGAAGGGGCATTCTCAATTTTGCCTTGTAGCCGTGATGGTGCTGACTTATTCACCACAGATGAACGATTTAAATTACTCAGCTTTACCGGTTCACCACAAGTCGGTTGGGATTTAAAAGCCAAAGCAGGTAAAAAACCCGTAATTTTAGAGCTTGGTGGTAATGCTGCATGTGTGGTCGATGAAGATACTGACCTTGATGATGCGATTGAGCGTATTATTTTTGGCGCCTATTACCAATCAGGGCAAAGTTGCATCAGTGTGCAACGTATTTTGATCCACGAAAAACTGTATAGCGAATTCAAACAGCGATACACCGACAAAGTAGCTAACCTAGTACACGGTGATCCACTTGATGAAGATACGTTTATCGGGCCGATGATTTCTGAATCAGAAGCCGAGCGTTTAGATAATTGGATCCAAGAGGCGGTCAAAGGCGGCGCAACACTGTTAGCCGGTGGTAAGCGTGATGGTGCTATGTTACAGGCTACCTTGCTTGAAGGCGTTGCCCACGACGCAACAGTCAACTCTGAAGAAGCGTTTGGCCCCGTGTCTATCATTAGCTCGTTCAGTGACTTTGATGAAGCGTTGAAAGAAGTGAATAATAGTCAGTTTGGCCTGCAGGCTGGTGTGTTCACCCGTGATATTTACAAAGCCCATAAAGCCTGGGACGAGCTAGATGTAGGCGGCGTGGTCATTGGTGATGTGCCTAGTTGGCGGGTAGACAACATGCCTTACGGTGGGGTGAAAGAATCAGGCCTTGGCCGTGAAGGGATCACATATGCCATGGAAGATATGACCGAAATTAGATTGATGGTGCTGCGTACACCTCAGTAAGTTAGTCATTTTAGTCATTAAATTGAGGCGCCAATTGGCGCCTTTTTTATTTTTTAATCTCGTGGGAAAGATTATGCAAAGTAGTCGGCTAGGATTTTACCGGTAAATTCTTTTCTTAGATAAAACCCTCTGGGCCGTGTCTGCACTATTTGGCCATTTTGGCCAATGGCGTCTGTTAGGGCGCTACCATTGGCAGCTTTAGGACGTAATTGAAGGTACTCACCATGGCGAGCGGTAATACTTTCTATTTCACCCATGGCGATCATATCCATTATTTCTTCCCAGTCTTGGCGCAAGTACTGTTCTTGCTGTCCGTGTAAAGACCATAAAAATGGTGTAGCGATACAGCGCTCACTTGGCGGAATATCGCGTCTACCATCAATGGGTACCCACAATACCTTACCCAGTTTATTGCGCACACTGCTGGTTTGCCACTGACTACCAGCCACGTTTGTTAAATGGGCGTAGCAAACATAAGTTGTTTCCAGGGGGTTACCGTTTGCATCAATCGGAATGGTTTTTAGTTCGACACCTATATTGGCAAAGTCTTGTTGCGCCTTGGAGCCTGCTTGTGCGCCTAAGGCTAACTCGAGTAACTGACCGCTCCAGCCTTTTTCTCGCTTGAAGTCTTTTGGTACGCGAATATTGGCACTGTGGGCTAGTTCTCCTAAGGTCAACCCAGCTAACTGTTCTGCCCGCTGAAGTAGCTCATCGATACTGCTTGGTGGTGAATTAGGAAACATGGTGTTCTTTTGTTAATTGCAGGCAGCCTAGTGCAATAAAGTACTGGGCTGCGTAATAAGTACCCATAACCAATACGGACTGCAACGGTAGGGGAGTGATAAAGGCATTTATGGCCAAAAGGCTATCTGATGCGACAAAAAACAGCGCGCCAATACGTAATGTATAATCTTGTGTATTGGCCGCAAATGCCGTGACAAACATAACACTGATAACGCAAAAGTAAGCTAACACTGGCACACGTAACTCGACGACGGCCGGTAATAATACAAACATCATTGTTATAAGGTATGCGGTAAAAATAACCACTGATAAGACGTTAATTTGTTGCCAATTCAGCCATCGATATAAAAATAGCGCGTATAAAATATGCGCTGCAGCAAAGGCACTTAGCCCTAACAGGAAACTCTTTTCAATGGGCAAAGCGAGTAACATATCGCCAGTGGCACTGAGTATTAATGCCCCGCATAATAACAGTTTGCTCGGAAGTGAAGTGCGTTGCCAGATGATTATGCAGAGCAACAAGATGGGCGTCGCTTTATGCAAAAAGCTCCACGAATACGTGTTAACGAATGTCGTTGCAATATAGCTAAGGGCTAATACCCCGTAAATTATTGTGATTATTCTATGCATAGTCAGTAGTTTATGGAAGAATGCCAGTCAATAAAAGAATTGAATTCTCGGGAGTCTAAGTGATTGATGCCGAAGGATTCCGCGCCAACGTTGGCATAGTAATTTGCAATAGCTTAGGTCAGGTCTTTTGGGCCCGGCGCTATGGTCAACATTCTTGGCAGTTTCCGCAAGGCGGAATCGATGAAGGTGAAACTGCTGAACAAACCATGTATCGCGAACTTTACGAGGAAGTAGGGCTTAAACCAGAACAAGTAAAAATTTTAGCGGTAACCAAGAATTGGTTACGATACAAACTACCGAAGCGCTTGATCCGTCAAGGCAGTGCGCCTGTTTGTATTGGACAAAAGCAGAAATGGTTTTTGTTACAACTGACATGTAAAGAGCAAGATGTTGATTTGCTACAATCAGGTCATCCTGAGTTTGACGACTGGCGTTGGGTAAGTTTTTGGTACCCGGTGCGCAATGTAGTATCGTTTAAGCGTGAGGTGTATCGCAGAGCAATGAAAGAGTTTGCGCCCACGGCTATGGCATTAAGTTCCAAACCTGCCCAAGGTCAAAGAAGTAAACGTAGACGCAAAAATTAAAGGGCTGATATGTTAACCAAGCTAAAACGCATCGTTAAAGAGGTCAATCAAAATCCCGTCCTAGATGATGCGCTTAGCGGCGTGGCAAAGAGTCTCAAAGAGGCGATTAAAGTCGACTCGGTCAGTATTTATCTGGCGAACTACGAAAAGCAACACTTCACATTGCGTGCAACCGAAGGCTTGGCGAAAAGTGCTATTGGTAAGGTTTCCATAGGTTTTTCAGAAGGTCTCATCGGCTTAATTGGTCAGCGTGAAGAACCGATAAACATAAGCAATGCCCAGACTCATCCCAGATTCAAACACTATCCTGAAGTGCAAGAAGAACAGTACCACGCTTTTTTAGGCGCCCCCATTATTCATCAACGTAAAGTCTTGGGGGTACTTACTTTACAGCAACAGCGCAAGCGCCTTTTTAGCCAAGATGAAGAAGCTTTTTTAGTGACGCTGGCCATGCAATTGGCGGTGGAAATAGTCAACGCTGAGGCTCGCGGTCGTTTTAGCTTGAGTGACGATCATCCCGAGCAAAATGATATAAAAAGCCTGAAAGGCGTGCCGGGTTCTTCGGGACTTGCTGCTGGTGTGGGGGTGGTACAGAATTTATTGGTTAATTTGCGTAACCACGTAGCCAAGCGCAGTCCAGATCGTGAAATCCAAATACAAAATTATCGCGCTGCCGTTATGGAGACCAGAGCACAAGTCGAAGTGTTATCCCAGCGTATTCAAGGGCAAGTGCCTGACGATGTACAAGCTATTTTTACCTTGTACCATCACTTGCTGGATGCCAATAGTTTGGGACGGGAAGTCGAGCAAAAAATTACGGCAGGATGGGACGCACCGACGTCATTGAAAATGGTGGTAGAAACATATATCGCGCAATTTCAGGCCATGAGTGATGCGTACATGCGTGAAAGAGCGGTTGATGTGGAAGATCTCTCCAACCGTATTTTGGCCAACCTACTGAATCTAGATACGAGTCGTTTGACGCGTGCTGAATTGCCAGATAAATGTATTTTGGTAGCAGAAGAGCTGACCGCGACTATGTTGGCAGAGTTTCCGAAAGGCAAATTGTGCGGTTTGATTTCCATTCGCGGTTCGAGTAACTCGCATGCCGCCATCATGGCCCGCGCACTGGGCGTTCCCGCGGTTATGGGGGTGACAGGCGTGCCTTTGTCATTGCTCAATGATAAAGAAATCTTACTCGATGGTTATACCGGTGCGATCATCGTATCGCCTAACCAGACGATTGACCGTGAGTTCCAGCAGCTTATTCATGAAGAGCAGTTGTTGAGTGAGAAAATTCTCGCTCAAGATGATTTGCCTACGCTAACGAAAGATAATTGTCAGTTGCATCTGTTTGTTAATGCAGGTTTGTCAGCTGAAATAGAAAACACCTATTCAAACTATGCTGACGGCGTCGGGTTATTCCGTACCGAAATTCCGTTTATGATGCGCCAACGCTTTCCAACTGAGAAAGAGCAGGTGGAGCTGTACCGAGCAATGCTCAGTGCCGAGCCAGATAAACCTTTTACCATGCGTACGCTGGATGTGGGCGGTGATAAACCTCTACCTTATTTTCCGATAACTGAGGAGAACCCATTTTTAGGCTGGCGAGGAATTCGGCTAACGTTAGATCATCCAGAGATTTTTCTGGTACAGATTCGAGCTATGCTGCGTGCCAGTATCGGGCTCCGTAATTTGCAGATAATGCTACCAATGATTACCTCAGTCAGTGAAGTACTTGAAGCTAAGCGTTTAATCAGTCAGGCTTTTTTTGAAGTAAAAGAAGAAGCAAAAGAAAAAGACGGTGAATTGTATCATCCGCAAATTGGCGTCATGCTTGAAGTGCCAGCAGTGATGTATCAATTGCCACAATTAGCTAAAATAGTCGATTTTTTCTCGGTAGGCAGTAACGATTTAACTCAATATTTGCTCGCGGTAGACAGAAATAATGCACGCGTTTCTGATCTATATGATAGTTATCACCCTGCTGTTTTAGCCGCTTTATATCATATTGCTCAGCAGGCAAACGTGTTAGACGTACCTATCACCTTATGTGGCGAGTTAGCAGGTGAGCCCGGCGGAACCATTCTTTTGATGGCGATGGGGTATCGTAAGTTGAGTATGAACAGTCATAGTTTATTGAAAATAAAATGGGTTGTGCGCAGTGCGAGCTTAAATGAAGCGAAAGTGCTACTGGACGAAGTTTTAGCAATGAACGAGCCCAAGGAAGTCCGTGAGCGGGTCAATTTGTATTTAGAATCGGTTGGTCTTGGCGGTTTAATCCGCGCGGGTATCTAACAGGAGTGATGTAACGTGGATCCCGCATTATTGGTCTTACTTGTGTGTTTAGTGCTTGGTGCAGTTGTGGGCTTGTTTGCTGGCCTGCTAGGCATAGGCGGCGGTTTAATTATCGTTCCTTCTTTACTCTATTTGCTCATTGAACACGTGCATCTTCCACTTGAGGTGGCTATGCCCATGGCAATTGCTACCTCACTGTCGACCATAGTGCTGACGGCTATATCTTCATCTCGGGCCCACTATAAACTAGGAAATTTACGTCAGTTTTATTTATTGTGGACTGGTTTAGGCATCTCGATGGGAGCCATTATTGGCCCTCAGTTTGCTACCACGATCCCTGCTGAGGCGCTAAAAACCTTATTTGCTGCTTTAGTGTTAGTGATTGCAGGGCAAATGGTGTTCTTGGGGAACAAGGAGGCGAAAAGAGATGTCTCTAAGCAGTTATTGATTGTTATCGGTGTGGTAACGGGTTGTATATCGTCGGTTATGGGCATTGGCGGCGGTGCTATTATGGTGCCTGCATTGTTATGGTGTCGGGTTGATATACGCATAGCGATTGGTTGTGCAGCTTTTAGCGGGTTAGTTATTGCGTTGTTTGGTTCTGCCAGTTTTATCGTGGCAGGCTGGGATAACGCCCACTTACCCCAGTGGGCTATAGGATACATATATTTGCCCGCTACTTTTGGGATTGTGACTACCTCGGTGTTTACTGCTGGCGTGGGGGCAAAACTAAGTCGTAGTTTAGATACACAGCTTTTAAAGAAAATTTTTGCCGGCTTTTTAGTCATTGTTAGTCTTCGAATGTTATTAGGATAAAAACGCAACATGGTCAGTAGTTATTTTACGTTTCCCCAGATAGATCCCATCATCTTCAGTGTTGGACCTCTTAGTTTACGCTGGTACGGCTTAATGTATTTAGTTGGCTTCGCTGCCGCGTTTTGGTTGGCTGGTGTGCGTTTGTCGCGTACCAACTGGAGTAAAGATCAGCTCAGCGATTTATTATTTTGGGGCTTTTTGGGGGTTATTTTAGGTGGCCGTATAGGTTACGTGCTCTTCTATCAGTTTGAATTATTCTTGTCTGATCCCATGTATTTATTTAAAATTTGGACTGGAGGCATGTCTTTCCATGGTGGTTTGTTGGGGGTTATTGCCGCATTGTGGTGGTTCTCTCGCAAAGCGAAATGTACTTTTTTGCAGGTAGGAGACTTCATCGCTCCTTTAGTGCCTATTGGTCTAGGCGCTGGACGTATTGGTAATTTCATTAATGCAGAGCTGTGGGGACGCACGACGGATGTATCCTGGGGGGGTGATATTCCCGGGGGCTGGGGCGCTTCCACGTCACCCGTCACAACTATACGAGTTTGCGCTTGAAGGGGTCGCGTTGTTTTTGATCCTCTGGTTGTACTCTCGCAAACCACGACCTATTGGAGCTGTCAGTGGGTTATTCCTGCTGTGTTACGGTAGTTTCCGTTTCTTTGTGGAATTTTTCCGCGAGCCAGATCAGCACATTGGTCTGTATGAAGGTGCGTTTTCTTTAGGCATCTCCCAAGGTCAAATTCTGTCAGCGCCTATGATCATAGGTGGCATTGCGCTAATGGTTTGGGCATTGCGCCGCAACAAAATGGCCGAAACATCAACTACTGCAAGTAAACCGGCAAAAACATAGTTCCTCGATTATCTGACCCACGTTAAACGTGGGTCAGTTCTGTTAGTCATTTTATTGCTACGCGCGATACTTATTTATCACCCTAAAAAATAATCAGCATCAAGACTTCTTGTTAATCTCAATCAACGATGGTTGATTTATGTTCAGGAGGAAGAAAATGTTGGAAAATTTGTTTTCAATGCAGGACAAAGTTTGTGTGGTAACCGGTGGTTCACGTGGTTTAGGTGCTTTCATGGCGCAAGGTTTCCTGCAAGCTGGCGCTAAACGGGTCTACATCACCGCACGTAAAGCTCAGGCATGTTTAGATGCGGCACAAGAATTGAGTCAATTTGGTGATTGTGTGGCGCTGGTAGGTGACGTTGCCACCAGTGAAGGTGTCATGGACTTGGTTAAGCAACTCACTGAGCGTGAACAGCACATTGATGTGTTGGTGAATAATGCGGGTACAGCTTGGGGGGCACCATTTGGTCAGTTTCCCGAAAAAGGCTGGGATAAAGTGATGGATCTTAACGTCAAAAGCCCGTTCTTTTTAACACAAGCGTTAACACCGCTTTTGGAGAAAAACGCGACGAGTAGCAACACATCTTCGGTAATCAATATTGGCTCGATAGCCGGTATTGTAGGCAATGGATTAGATAATTTTAGCTATGCAGTTTCTAAGTCCGCTATACATCAAGTGACTCGTGTACTGGCTAACGAGTTGGTGGGCAAGCATATTCGGGTTAATGCCATCGCACCAGGGCGTTTTTACTCGAAAATGACCGAGTTTTTAAGTGACGATAAAGAAGCGTTTGAAGAAGAGTTGCAGTCAATTCCCATGCGTCGCTGGGGAGAAGGTGCTGACATCGCAGGGGTTGCCGTTATGTTGGCTAGTCGTGCTGGTGGTTTTATGACAGGGCAGATTCTACCGGTTGACGGCGGAACAACCCTAGTAAACTAACAACACAGGACTGCTAAAGAGTTAAGGGCTAGCAAACTAGCCCTTAATATGGCGCTTATTATTTGCGGGTAGCGCGCAACATCCAAGATGTTTTCTCATGAATACGCATGCGGTCAGAAACTAATGCTGCCGTTGATTCATCATCACCTGCTTGGGCTAATTTCAGTACATCCCGAGACGTTTTTACCACCTGCTCATGGCCTTTGGTAAGAAGATCAACCATTTCAGCTGCTTTTGGTACACCGTCAACTTCTTTAATTGAACTTAACTTAACAAATTCTTTGTATGTGCCAGGGGCGGCAACGTCTAGGGTACGGATCCGTTCTGCAATATCATCCACTGCGGTCGCAAGCTCGGTATATTGCTCTTCGAACATTAAGTGCAGTTCACGGAATTGTGGACCAGTCACGTTCCAATGAAAATTATGGGTTTGTAGATACAAGGTGTAAGAATCTGCTAGCAAGGCTTTTAGTCCCTCAGCAATTTTTAATCTATTTGTTTCACTGATACCAATATCGATGGTTGTCATGTCTATCTCCCTAAATAAAGTTATGAAAAGGAACGAAAATTTAAAAATATTCACTTAATACTCTAGTGATATGCGTCGCAAGCTTGTGCTTTACAAGGGGAAGGTCGAAAAATAACGTAATTGCGCTTCGATCCGTTTTACAGCATGTAAAAATTATCCTTTTGATAAATACTCGTTAACCCATATAACTTGCTTGCATATTTAGGTGACGTTTTAATGAACAAAATGCGGTCAATAATTGTATAATAAATCACCTGGGAGTGTATTTATGCAATTGTTACGTTGGTCAGAGCTGACCTTTCTATTTTTATGTACCCCATTGTTAATTCTATTTCTCATGACTGATTACGATACTTGGCTCATGCCATTGTTGATTTTAATGGGAGGGTATTGTCTGTTGTTGTTATGGAAAGACGTGAATTTTAAGCGTTTTCGTCTGTGGCATACGGACGCATTTTGGCTGCATATCAGAGCATCATTAAAGGTTTTTGTACCCGTGGCAATTGCACTTGCATTGCTGGTGTATTTTTTTGCGCCACACATTTTATTTAAATTACCTCGAGAAGATGTGCAGTTTTGGTTATTGACCTTGGCGATTTATCCTATTGTGTCGGTGATCCCCCAAGAGGTGATTTTTAGAACTTTCTTTTTTCACCGTTACAAACATATTATTCCGTCAAAGAACATTCGTTGGGCGTTGAGCACAGTCAGTTTTTCACTTGCCCATGTGGTCTACGGAAATTGGATCGCGGTCGGATTGTCGTTTATCGGGGGCGGACTTTTTGGTTACCGATACATTAAGTCACGCTCAACATTGGTGGTGGTTGTGGAACATACCCTATGGGGGTCTTATTTATTCACCCTAGGGGTGGGCGTTTTTCTGCTGACGCAAAATATATAAACACAGGTATTTATATTGGCAGTGAGTTGTCGGTCGTCGCATTACTTACTCAGTTGTTGGTTTAACGTTAATTAATACGGTACTTACTGTTAAATGCCGGTTTTTGACAAGCACTAAAAAAGCATTTTGTGCGATTTTACCGCAAAGTAACCGTATTTTATCGACTAATGCTGACATTTTCTTAACAAACGCTATATTATCCGCTTCCTAATTTTTGGACAAACTCGCCGTTTATTTACGGTGCGTTGTTGATTCGTAAAAAGAGGACGTATGAGATTAAATAAAATTCTTTTAGCCGCAGGTTTAAGTACCTTATCACTCAATACCTTGGCTGCTGCTTTTCAATTATCAGAGCACAGTGCTTCTGGTTTAGGTCGTGCGTTTGCCGGTGATGCTGCTATTGCAGAAAATGCATCAGTTGTTGCCCGAAATCCGGCCTTAATGTCTCAGTTTACTGAAAACCAATTATCCGTTGTGGGAACCTACATCGTACCTGACGTTAGCCTAACGGGTGAAAGTGCCCCGGTGTATTCAAGCTCCGCTGCATTAAATGATGACAGCATTGCGCCTGAAGCGTTTGTGCCTGCGGCGTATTTTGTTATGCCCCTAGATGACAAATTCGCTGTCGGGTTTGGTTTGTTCTCAAACTTTGGCTTAGCCACTGAATTCGACGAAGATTATGCCGCAGGTCAATTGGCCGGTAAAACGGAGATAGTGACGGTTAACTTTAATACCAGCGTGTCATACAAGGTGAATGAAAAGTTAACGCTTGCTGGTGGACTGAACGCTGTCTATGCCGATGCGACAATCACTCGCCATCTTGGTGATTTGAGCAACGGATTAGCCGCTCAGGGGTTAATTATTCCGTCGAGCACTACAGCTCTTGATTTAGAAGGCGATGACTATGGTTACGGCTATAACTTTGGCGTAGCTTATGATTTAGATGAAAATTCACGCTTTGGCTTTCATTACCGCAGCAAAATCGATATTACGTTTGACGGTACCTATAGTAATGAGTTACCGCTTATTCCTGGGGTCTTCGATAATGGCCAGTCTGGCGCAACACAGCCTGGGCAGGTGGATTTGGAATTACCTGCCATTGCCGAATTTTCGGGTAGTCACCAGTTAGATGATTCATGGGGTGTTCACTACAGTGTAATGTGGACTCAATGGAGCAGCTTTGAGCGTTTAGAAGCATACGTTCCGAGTCAAGACGAGCCGGTATTTGAAAAAGAAGAAAATTTCTCAAATAGCTTCCGTTACGCTATCGGTGCGGATTACCAATTAAATGCAAACCTTAAATTGCGCGCTGGTATTGCTTACGATGAAACACCTACTGACTCTCAATTATTGTCTATTTCTATTCCAGATACTAACCGCTTGTGGTTGAGCGCGGGAGCGACGTATTTAGTTGATGATAGCTCGTCAATTGATTTAGGTTTGAGTGTTGTGCGTGGCCAAGATCGTACTTTCACCGAGACCGATGACGCGGGCGGAGCATGGGAGTTCAATAGTGAAGGGAACGCGTTTATCTTAGCGGCTCAATATAATTACGCATTTTAATACGCTGAATTAGCCGAGGCTAATTCTTGCTGAAGCCGGTTTGAAATACTTATTTTCAGCCGGCTTTTTTCGTTAGGCCAGTATCACTAATAACGCACCGAGCAGTATTAAAGCTAATCCTAATTTATCTGAGCGTTGTAATTTTTCCTTAAACCATTTCGCTGAAATCAATAGCGTAAAGAAGATTTCTACCTGGCCTAAGGTTTTGACTAACGCGACGGTCTCTAAGCTCATGGCAGTGAACCAACCAACTGAGCCAACAAAACTGCATAAACTAATGATAAATACGAGTTTTGGGCGAGCCCATAACGCGAGCAAAGTCTTGGGACTGCGCAGGAGTAACCACACTAGCATGATGATCGTTTGAACCAATAGAACCCAAAACAATACGTATGCCGCACTGTGCAAAAAAGGCAGTTTGGTCATCAAGCTTGCCTCACGCACCCACAAGGTAGTTAGAGCAAAACACAGTCCACTGGCTAAGCCGAGTGACAGAGTTAGCCATGATATGTGCCTTACGCCTTTAGGAACACTCATTAGCCACACAGCCATGCCGCCTACGAGTACCCCACACCAGGCGGTAGTTGAAAGAGGGGCTGCAAACAACAGGGCGCCTAATACCGCCGCGATTACGGCTTCACTTTTAGCTAAGCCAACACCCATGGCAAAGTTGCGTAATCTAAATAGCTTAACCATTAAGGCCGTGGCAAATATTTGCGTTATTGCCGCTAACACTATGATGAGGTAAAAACGGTAGTTTAATGTGGGAATTGTGATCTTGTCATGCTCGAACAACAACCATGCGTAGAAGGCCGCCATGGGCGCAGCAAGCATAAAGCGGGCTAGAGTGACCCCCAATGTATCAACGTCGGCACTTAAACGCTTTTGAAACGCATTGCGCCAAGATTGCATAAACGCAGCCATGACGGTAAAGGGTATCCATAAACTCATATCTTTTCCTAATGATGCCAAGACGTTCAAAAAAGCTTAGGTAAGGCGTATTAGGATGCGAAGAGCAACTGCAGTCCGTTTGAATATAAGCATTCTCTGATTGAGTGATAAAACATCGCTTTCAAAAGGCGCGATGATACGTTTACTCTACACAGAAAAGGGGTACTTGATCCCAGGATGATGCTCATACCCTTGTACACTAAAGTCATCCATGGTTACCCAGGTTTCTAAATCTTTTAACGATTTTATATCTGGGTTGATGATGAGCTTGGGCATAGCGAGCGGCTCTCGTTTTAATTGCACATCGCGCATCAAAGCTAACTGATCTTCATAGATATGTGCGTTGACAATTTTGTGGTACGCAGTCCCGGCTTTTTTACCGGTAATTTGGGCCACTATCGCGAGCAAAAAATAGACCTGTACCATGTTGAAATTTAAACCTAGAGGCACATCACAACTGCGCTGGGTACTGTTTAAATACAGGGTGTCACCGAGTAATGAGAAATGATGGCTGTACATACAGGGGCGTAAACAGCCCATGTGGAAAGCCCCAGGATGATAAAAAGTGAAAATTTCACCTCGGTCATCAATGCCGTTTTTTAGATCATGTATTATTTTGGCCAATAGATCGATATTTCCCCCATCGGGCTGAGGGAAATTACGGCCAATTTTGCCATAGATTAATCCACAATCATCGTCACCTTTGCGATGAGGATTATCTAACCACGCTTGGTTTTCATTGGCATTGGCGTCCCATGTTGAGGTGCCAATTTTTCGGAAGTCTGCAGCATTGTCGTAGCCACGAATATAACCGATCATTTCTGCAATGGCTGACTTATAAAAGCTTTTGCGCGTGGTGACGAGGGGAAACTCACCTTTTGCCACATCATAAGTCAGGTCAGCATTGATGACGGTCAGGCATTTTTTACCGGTTCTTTCGTTATTTACCCACACACCTTCGTCGACAATACGTTGGCACAAATCA
Organism: Paraglaciecola polaris LMG 21857; assembly: GCF_000315055.1. Lineage (GTDB taxonomy): Bacteria > Pseudomonadota > Gammaproteobacteria > Enterobacterales > Alteromonadaceae > Paraglaciecola > Paraglaciecola polaris. Next base: position 97,785 of record NZ_BAER01000023.1, read on the forward strand.
AGATATTGTTTCATTACGTCCCATGGTTACTCAATTAAAATATTTCTCCTTAGATCTTATCAGGTTTACCACCATTTTTTATGCTCTGGGGTGAAAAAAATCTGAGCTTTTATTGAGCATTAATAACGTTAAGCTATCTTTACCGTGAACTAAGGTCTGCTTGCTGAATATTACTATTAACTTTAAAGTTAATAGCGTATTTTCGCACGCCATTGCTCAATAGGTTGTGGCCCATATGGTTTCAACTACCATGCTTTAACAACGGAATCGGTGCTTTATATGACAATGTCAGTCCTTATTTGTGATGACTCTGGTTTTGCTCGCCGGCAAATGGCTCGTTCTATCCCGGATGGCTGGGATGTCGAAATGCATTTTGCACAAAACGGTAAAGAAGCAATTGAGTGTATCAAGCAAGGAAAAGCGGATGTAATGTTTCTTGATTTGAACATGCCAGTGATGGATGGCTACCAAACTATGCAAGTTGTAAAAGATCAAGACTTGCCTACTCTGGTGATAGTCGTGTCGGGGGATGTGCAGCCTGAAGCCCACTCGAAAATGTTAGGGCTCGGTGCGCTGGCCTTTATTGGCAAGCCTGTGGACAACCAAAAGCTAACTGATATTCTCCGTCAATATGGCTTGTACTCAGGTGATGCTAGCTGCGTAGGGCGTACACAAGCGGTCGCTGTTATTGAACCTCATAGCCAAGGAGCTGAACTTGACGCGTATCGTGAAATGGCAAATGTCGCCATGGGCCGAGCGGGTGAACAAGTCGCTAAGTTATTGGGTGAGTTTATTCAGTTACCGATCCCTAATGTGAATCTGATTACCAATAATGAGCTGCATATGGCTATCTCTGATGTGAAAAGTAGTGATAGCGTATCTGCTGTGTCCCATGGATTTATCGGTGCCGGCATTAATGGTGAAGCGCTTGTGCTATTTAATGACGCGAATTTTTTTAATATGGGTAAGTTATTAAAATATAGCCATAAAAGTACCGACGAAGAATTTGAATTAGAGGTGCTCATGGATATTTCGAATATCTTAGTGGGTGCATGTTTGAATGCCTTATCTGAGCAGTTACATGTGACTTTCAGTCATAATCACCCGATTATCTTGGGTCGCCATTGTGATATCGACCAAGTACTGGAAAATAACAGTCAGCGCTGGGACAAAATTCTTGCGATTGAAATAGCGTACGCGATCAGCTCGCAAGATATTCAGTTTGATCTGTTGTTGCTGTTCCCGGGTAACGCCATGGGGTTAATGTACGAAAAACTTGTAAAACAAACACATTAGGAGTGCGGTTCGTGCAAGATATGAAAGACATAGCTGAAATGCATTGGAAGCATGATTTACTTAGCTCTATCGAAGTCGGCATTGTGGTTGTCGACCGTGAATATCATGTACAGGTGTGGAATCTGTTTATGGAAAATCACAGTAATATCGCACCGGGCATGATCCGTGATAAATCCCTATTCGCGAGTTTCCCAGAGATAGATGAATCTTGGTTACGAGCGAAAGCTGAACCGGTCTTTTCCATGAAAAGCCCGGTGTTCGTTATCTGGGAGCAAAGACCCTACTTATTTCGTTTTGGCGCCAATCGACCTATAACGTCCCCTTCCCAATTCATGTATCAAAATATCACTATTTTCCCACTGGCATCGTTATCGGGTCGGGTGGACCAAATCTGTATAGTAGTTTACGACGTCACCGACCAAGCTGTCAGCCGACAGGCTGTGGATGAATTGAACGAAGAATTGCAACGCTTGAGCAGGGTGGATGGCTTAACCGGGATATTCAATAGACATTATTGGGAAGAGCAGTTTAGTCGAGAGTTTAAACGTAATGTGCGTAACCCTGGGCATTCCTCTGTGATCATGTTGGACATAGACCATTTCAAAAAAATTAATGATACTTATGGGCACCCTGCTGGCGACGAAGTCATCCGCCAACTGGCTAAGTTGATCAGCGATGTGTCTAGGGAAACCGACATCTGCGGTCGGTATGGTGGAGAAGAATTCACCATTTTATTGCCCGACACCGCCTCTGAAAATGTCATGGTGCTCGCCCAGCGGATTCGCCAGACCGTTGAAAAGCTAACAATAGAGTATGAACAGCACATAATTTCCTTTACAGTCAGTTTAGGGATAGCACAATTCGACGCTGCATTTGAACAACATATGCATTGGTTAGAGCATGCAGACAAAGCCCTTTACAAAGCTAAAACGGGCGGCCGCAACCAGGTGGTTATTGCCTAATTTAACCCGTATCTTCACAGTATAATTATAAGAATACCTAGTTGTCATGAATAATAAAACGTTACGCCAGGCGTTGTTAAATAAGCGTATGCTTATTTGTATTTGCACTGGTTTCTCCTCCGGCTTGCCGCTGTATTTATTGATCCAATTTGTGCCGGCATGGCTGCGTTCAGCAGACATTGATTTGTCCACCATAGGTTTAATCAACCTTGTACTTTTCCCCTACACATGGAAGTTTATATGGTCTCCCGTCATGGATCGCTTTGTGGTTCCGGTGCTGGGAAGACGAAGAGGTTGGATGTTTATCACCCAGATTGCGCTGATAGCATTGATGAGTTTGTTGTCTTTCTATGATCCCGCTACTGAAATTAGTCATATCATTGTTATTGTCGGTGCCATCGCATTCTTTAGTGCTAGCCAAGACATAGTGATTGACGCTTACCGGCGGGAATTACTGCCCGATGATGAGTTAGGTGCAGGTAATGGGTTTTATGCGCAGGCCTATCGTATTTCGTCATTTGTACCTGGTTCACTGGCAATGATCTTGGCTGGTTTTTATCCTTGGTCTGTAGCGCATTTGAGTATCGCGGTCTTCATGTTAGTGGGGTTGGTGACCACATTGATGATCAACGAAACATCCAAAGCCGGGGAAGAACCGCAAACATTACGTTCCGCTGTGGTGGAACCATTTGTTGAGTTTTTTCAACGCCAAGGGTGGCAGCAAGCTGTGCTTATTTTGTTGTTTATCATGTTTTATAAACTAGGTGATAGCATGGCAACGGCGCTGGAAACGCCATTCTTTTTAGATATGGGGTTCTCCACTGTGGAGATCGGTTCCATAGCCAAAATAGCCAAAACCATAGGCGCCACCGCAGGGACCATTTTAGGCGGGGTGGCCATGATAAAGCTGGGGATCAATCGTAGCTTATGGATATTTGGCATATTCCAACTGATTTCTATTTTAGGTTATGTGATGTTGTCTATGGTGGGATACAACCACCTTGTTTTGGCGATTGCCAGTGGCTTTGAATATTTTGGCGTGGGATTAGGCTCAGTGGCATTGATTGCTTTTATGGCTAAATCAACTAATCGCCACTTTACGGCTACCCAGTTTGCGTTATTTTCCAGTATTGCCGCTGTGCCTAGAACCTTTGTGAGTGCTGGTACGGGTTATATTATAGAATCTGTAGGCTATACGCAGTTTTTCATTATTTGCTTCGTGTGTGCCTTACCTGGCATGTTAATGCTGTTAAAAATCGCACCTTGGAACACGAAAAGCAGTGCAGCATAAGAACACTAAACCTTAACTTAAGGTCTAGCGCCTGAGTACTCACAAGGGAAAGGGTAGTCTTCTTGGCTTTCTAAGAAGTGTACACATAAGTCCAAATCACTGCGTAGACTGATGTCTTCGCGTAAATTCTGTTCAGGCCAAAAATGTAATTGATGTAGAACGTACCAAAACACACGTTCTTTTTGTGAACTCGGCTGATCTGCTAGGTGACTGACTTGAGACCATTCTTCCATGGTATCCCAAAAATACATATCTAACTCGGTGTAGACTATGCGGTTATTCCAAAAAGCCCGAACAAAGTATGCGAGTTGCTGAGATTTAACATTTAAGAATTTTTGTACGCTTATCACTGCCTAATACCCTCGTATTCATAAGTCGAATTAGACAAAAGTATAGTGGTTCGAATCGGTTTTGTTTGAAAATTATGCAAAAAATAGGCGAGTATTCTGCTATACCACTGATAAACAAGATATTTTATATGGTTACTACATTGCTGAAAGTTACCTTACCAGCCTAAATAATGCAGCCAACCATAGATTTCTTTACTCAGAAATGCGCTATCTGTTTGCGTATTAAATGCGCTGGTCAGCTGTCGTTGACGATAATCTAATTTTAAGTTTTTGCTTGCAGTGCTTCCGCGTTCTGAGGCACTGATTAAACTCCAGTTATTATCTTGCTGACTGTAGATGTCGAGCATCGGCATTTCTGTATTGGCCGTGTAATTCGCTATGAGCGAGTTTAGATTGCGCTGGGGCCAAAACGCACTGATGGCAACCATCGCATCTGGGATGGGGATTTGCTTTTCAGCATAAATCTTTATTAACCAAGCTGCGCTGCTGCCCTGAGCGATGATTAAGCGGAACCCCGAATAGGTTTGTGCTCGCTGCATTGTCACCTGCATCAACTCTCTTAGTTGCTGTTCGTGAACCAAAAAATGCGCATTACTAATGCTATGAACCTGATATTGCGGAGAGCTTGGCGGTGTTTCCTTCTTCGCTTGGGCTTGCTGCTCAGTTTGCCCTGAGCTTTGATTTTCTGTCGTGGCTGTAGATGTACTTTCAGCATTAGGCGATTCAGTGGATTGCTCGTTTACTTCGCGGCTTGCTGCATCAGGTAAATCGGGCTCGAATCCAATAGTCGGAGGGGAAATTTGCATGGTGACCCAGCCGAGGTCATTTAGATATGTTGTCAACATTGCCAAGTTTTGTTGACTCACTGGAGAGCGGCCAGATTCACCGACTAAGATTGCCACACCATTTAGGTTAGCGGTGGTATTCTGGGATTCAATCATGGGCACTGAAGCGTTGTTAACTTGCAGGATTTTTGCCCGATCGGGAAAGAGCTGTCTTTGTACATCGCCTAGTGTGCTGGCTTTTGCAACATTGATGGCAAAGGCCACACAATACATAGCCAAGCAGCAAATAGTGGTACTACGGATGTTCATAAAAAGCCGTTTTTCACCTAGTCATAGCCTGTTATCGGGCATGAATTGAAGTAACTTTAATTTACGTGGATTAAAATGCCGCCTGTGTGCTGACACCTATGATTTCCTTCGTTACCGGATGAATAAAATACACAGTGTAAGCTTGAAGCTGAGGGTGGTCAGCCATGTTAAGTGCATCAGTGTGTGTATATAACCTATCACTCAATATTGGGTGACTAAGCTCAGCATATGAACTCTTAACTGCTGAGATCGCCCAGTGACTCGTGTTCTCTTCAATCGTGTCCAGTCGCTGAGGCGCTCAAGTACATTCCAATGGGTTAACGAAGGTTTACCTTTTTTGTTGGCGGACCATCAGTTTGGCCCAATTAGGCCGGTCGCATATTCAGGGTAAATCGAGGCTGCCGCGTTTTTCGGATACACAAGCAAACACAGGAGCAATGTACGTCCTTATTCAGCACCATGACCAGTAGGCCTGAGGTCGCCATATCTAAGCGATAAACAATCGCACTTTGCTTTAAACGCGCTTAGTATCTAGCGCGAGGCTGGTTTTATGCTCAGAGCTTAACCTGATACAGTAAGCTGACCATTTGGCTTATTTAATACAAGATAATATTCATCCCTGAATACTATCTCTATATAGGCCGCGTAAACGGCGCTTAGTTAACCGGTGTCATTAGGGATTATTGACGACCAGACGAATTGCTTCTAGGTTGACCCGGGCATCACTAATCACCTGCTTAAGGTTGTCAACTTGACGTTGCAAATGTTCGATCTCTTCGTCTCGAATCGACGGGTTGACCTTTTGCAGGCTTTGCATACGTTTCAATTCACCGCCAAGTAGGGCTTTCATTTGTTTCTGGCATTGCTTACGGACTTTTTCAGCATCTAGCTCGCCTTGGTTTTGGGCAACCGTCAAGGCTTGAGTTAACTGAGGAGTCAGCGCTTTAATCAACTGATTACCCATTTTACCGCGTACTTTTTCGAGCTTAATAAACTGTCTTTCCACGACATTATTGTTGGTATCTACGCATATCTTTATAGGTGTTGGTGGTAAGAAACGGTCAAGTTGTAATGATTTCTCAGCCTTGCCTGACAATACAAATAAACATTCAAGCCAATAGGCTCCAGCAGGCAGTGACTTATCCTCGGCTAATGCCACTGAGCTCTTCCCTGTAATTTCTGTGGTCACTGTTTCCATGGCGTGCTGCACCATGGGGTGATCCCAGCTAAAGAAGCTCACATGTTCCAAGCGAGTCGCAGTGGTGCGTTCGTACGTTATGGTCATGCCTTCCTCATCAAGCCCGGGCAAGGCTGCGACCATGGTTTCTGTGGGGCGAAGAATATAGCAGCTCTCGTCTTTGTCTTCTTGGGCGAGGCCGAGCGTATCGAACAGGCGAGTCATGAAAAGCTCAAGAGTCGGTGAGTCTTCGACCTGCAAAATTTCTTTTTGCAGCTTTTCGACTCGACCTTTACCTGAGGAGTTAAGTTCAAGCAACTTGTCTCGTCCTTGCTCCAAACGGGCTTTTAGCTCTGTGTGTAAACTCGCCGTCTGATTAATTAACTTTTCACTTGCCGCGAAGTCTGTAGGGAACATTAAGCAGCTGTGCAATAACTCTTGGGTCTCTTCATACACTGTCATACCTGTGGGGCAGGTATGCTCAAAGGCATTTAAGCCTTGATGATACCAATCGAGTAAGACTTGCTGGGCACTCATGTCAAAATACGGTACGTGAATACAGACATCATGGGCCTGACCGATACGGTCTAAACGACCGATGCGCTGTTCGAGTAAATCGGGAACTTGAGGTAAATCGAACAATACCAAATGGTGTGCGAATTGGAAGTTGCGCCCTTCGCTACCGATCTCACTACAGATAAGAACTTGTGCGCCTTCCTCGGTTTGAGCGAAGTAGTTAGCGGCTTTATCTCGTTCCACTATGCCCATGCCTTCATGAAATACGGTAGCTCGCGTACCCGCTTTTACGCGCAATACTTCTGCAAGCTGCAGCGCTGTGCCAGCATTAGCACAAATAGTGAGCACTTTTTCACCCTTAAGATCTTGAAGCTTCTCGATAAACCAATCAACACGAGGGTCGACATTGAACCAAGTGTTAACCATGTCTGGATTACGTTCAGGTGTCAGATGTAATGACAGGTTAGTCGGATCTTCAGCTTGCGCATTAAGATACTCTTCCGGTTGCTCTAGGGCGTAGCTAAATAATTGGCGGCTTGGAAATCCGCTGACACCCGCTCGGCTGTTGCGGAATAACAATCGTCCGGTGCCGTGTCTGTCCAGCAGGTTATGCAGCAATTGGGTCTTTTTCTTTGGCGTCATGCCATTGATGTCACCAAGCTCTTCGTCTGCTGCGAATGCTTCAATCGCGGTAATATCCTGTTGACTTAATACGTCACCGGATATTAAAGGGGAAATAGCTTTTGCTAACTGGCTATATTGTTGTTCTTCTTTAACAAAGCTTTGATAATCATGGAAACGTGCTGGGTCGAGTAAGCGCAGACGAGCAAAGTGACTTTCATGACCGAGTTGGTCAGGCGTAGCCGTTAACAGCAACACGCCTTTTGTGACCTGTGCTAAACCCTGTACCACGCGATACTCTTGAGAAGCTTGGCCTTCACTCCATGTCAGGTGATGGGCTTCATCTACGACCAATAAATCCCACGGGGCTTGCATGGCCAATTCGTAATAGCTGCTGTTGTGGGTGAGAAAGTCTAAACTACAAATAACCAATTGCTCTGATTCGAACGGATTACCACTTTCACCCGCCATGGCACTGCAACGCTCCTCGTCAAAGATAGAGAAGGCTAAGTTGACCCGGCGCAGCATTTCGACCAACCATTGATGTACCAAGCTCGAAGGGACGACGATCAACACCCGCTCGGCTCTAGCCGTTAATAGTTGCTGGTGGATGATAAGGGCCGCTTCAATGGTTTTACCTAAACCCACTTCATCGGCCAACAGTACTCTTGGGGCAAAGCGACGACCAACTTCAGCTGCTATGTGTAACTGGTGAGGAATAAGATCAACCCGAGCACCGACAAACCCAAGCAACGACGAAGTGCTATGGGCATATTGATGATTCAAGCATTGCTCACGTAAATCAAACCACTTGGGGTGATCGAATTGTCCGGCAAACAAGCGCTGCTCAGGCTGATTCAATTGAAAATGGTGGTCGATGAAGGTCTCTTTTAACAGGACTTCTTCTTGGGTGTCTAAGCGAATGCCTGCATAAGTAAGCATGCCGCTGTTATCACTTACGCTAGTTATTTGCATATCCCAGCCTTCGTGGCTAGAGATCTTGTCACCTTCGGCAAATGATATACGGGTAAGGGGGGCGCTTTGCTTTGCATAAGCTCGACTATCGCCGGTGGCCGGAAAGAGCACATTAACCGCTCGGTTATCAACGGATACCACGGTACCTAAGCCGAGTTCTGTTTGGGTATCGCTTAGCCAACGTTGACCAAGTGCGAATGAGTGTTTTTGCGCCATAGAGTGTCTCCCAACAGTGTATGCATAACTGACTTTTTGATGCGGACCGAATAATTTCGGCGCGCATTGTATACCAATAGTGCCCAGGGATGGAGGCGAATCCACCTTCTTATAAACATATTGTGCATAAAAGCCCTTAACCCAAGCTTACACAGGTAAAACCATAGGCGTTAGGGCGTCACTCGAACTTTATAGGCTCATAAAGCTCATATAATAAAAGTAGATGAATAAGGGCGAAAAGTGGTTTATTGTTTAGCTAACGGATAGCCAATAGCAGTTGAGTGAACAATTAAATTGGCTGTTTATTGGTGATTTGTAATGCAGTGCCTTTTACTCAAACGGAGTGACGAATGCCAGAAAAAAAAGCGTTAGACACCAGAATTTATGTACTAGATACCAATATACTGCTTCACGAACCTCTCGCCTTTTTATCTTTCAAAGAACACGATGTTGTCGTCCCGATGACTGTCCTTGAAGAGCTCGATTACATTAAAGACAGCAAAAAAGATGTTGCTCGTGACGCACGAGTATCGATTCGAGCCATGGAAGATTTACTCCACGACGCTACCCCAGAACAATTAATGGAAGGCGTCAGTATGCAGGGGATTGGTGCGGGGGATAATGCGCCAACAGGTAGCTTGTCTATTTTTGTCGACCACGCGCTACCTGCTGATCAGCATATATTTACCAGTGATGAAAATGACAATCGTATTATCAACACCGCACTGCATTTGCAAGGGCAATCCAGCCCAAGGCAAGTCACGCTTGTGACCAAAGACATCAATATGCGGCTCAAAGCAAAAGGAGCGGGACTGGCGCATGTCGAAGATTATAGAACCGACCAATTAGTCAGCGATATTAAGTACCTGTCAAAAGGATTCCATCGTTTCAAAGGGGATTTTTGGGGCGAAGTCACTGCGGTCGATAGTCGTACTGAGGGGCGAGATACCATTCACACGCTTGCTCGAGATGTGTTGCCCGAAGCATACGTAAATGAATATTTATTGGATGATACCGAGCATTTCGCAGGCGTAGTGGAGTCCGTAAACGAACAAGAAATAGACGTTTTGGACTTAGGTTACGAGCGCTTAATGGGGCACAGAGCATGGGGCATCAGCCCAAAAAATATTGGTCAAGCTATGGCGTTGCATTCGCTATTAGATCCACACATTGATTTGGTTATTCTGACCGGACCAGCTGGCAGTGGTAAAACCTTATTGGCGTTAGCGGCGGCACTTGAAATGGTGGTCGAGAAGAACATGTACGACAAGATCATTGTTACCCGTAGCACTCCAGAAATTGCTGAGTCCATCGGCTTTTTACCTGGCACCGAAGAAGAGAAAATGGCGCCATGGCTGGCGGCTATTACCGATTCGTTAGAAGTGCTGCATAAGAATGATGAAAATGTCAAAGGCTCCATGAGCTACATAATGGAAAAGGCCAACATTCAGTTTAAGTCGGTTAATTTTATGCGCGGAAGAAGCATTCAAAATGCCATTGTGATTTTGGATGAATCACAAAACTTGACTGCTTCTCAACTGAAAACGATTATCACTCGTTGTGGCGAAGGCACTAAGTTAATTTGTAGTGGTAACTTGGCGCAAATCGACAGTAATTATTTGTCTGCGGTCACCTCAGGTTTAACTTACATAGTAGAGAAATTTAAAAACTTCTCAGGCAGTGCCACGATCAATCTAGACGGTGTGGTGCGTAGTCGCTTAGCGGAGTTCGCTGAAGAGCAGTTATAATTATCACACTGCAGCACGGTAGAAATAGAAAACCGCCAATGAAAAATTGGCGGTTTTTTTCATTAGCCGGAAAAGGGTTTGGCAATGCCTACATACGCTTCCAAAATGAGTATCAGCCAAATTGTTATCACCCAAGGTTTTACTTTGTTCAAACTGCGGACCATTTTTTGGTTATCGCTTTCGTCATAGGTATTGTGGATTATTTTGGCGTAGATCAAAGAAAAGTCTTGTAAATTAACGCGGATCATCAAGCCGCAGAAAATCAAAAAGCCGAAACCTAACAGTTTTAAGATCACCCAAGGCGTGTCTGTTAATCGGCCCGTGTTATAGGCATACACGGATGAGCTCAAAATGGCGAAGATCATGATGCAGCGAAAGAAAAAATCAATTTTGCTCAGCATAGGTATATAGCTGGCATGGTGTTTATAATGCAAAACCAACACCATGCTAAGCCATACAGGGCCAAGTAAGATAATGCCCACAAACTGCCAAGTTTCGTGTTGTACGCCTAAATAATGAGCCAGTATGCCGCCGACGGTGAGCATTAAGCTCATGCATATTTTTGGAATGAGATCACATCCCAACATAATTTTTGCTGCGGTCATGCGGGTTTCTCTACTGAGCTGACCATTTACGACGAATTGACTCGAATAGAAAACACCGACGTCACCACCGAGCCAATAACAAAATAACAGAATGTGAATTAACAGTACGATATCGTATGGATTCATGAGGCGTTTACCATTTTACTGAATGAGGACTATTCAGGTTAGGTATAACCAACTACAAAACTAAAGCATATGGCAATTATCAAACATGACGGCATTATCGCTGATTAATGCCCCCGCTGGGTTCAAGGAATTATTTCGTAGCTATACATGCCAGTATCAATAGCCCGTTGGCTGCTTGATGCGGTTTCATTTAATGACATTAACGCCGGTCCTGTGGGTTCCATCAATACATAAGGTTCGCCGGCTATTTGCAGGCCTTGCTCATCATCCACCAAGGGGATAGCGATGCCTAAAAGCGCGTGATTGGGTAAATACAGCATAACCAGTTCAATTTGTGGGAATAACGCCCGTATGACACTCGCCATTAATACCGACTTACTGTCACAGTCACCACGGTTGTTACTCAGCAGCGCAAGCGGCGGTGAAAAGCCCGCGCCATTTGACGATAAACGATTTTCTAAATCGTCATAGGGAATACTTTGCAACCAGCTAAGCAGCAGGTTTAAAAAGGCCCGCATATCCCCTGACTCTGACGCCTCTAGATACATGGCCTGAGCAAAGGGTTTGAGCACAGCTTGGTTTTCGCTGATATAACGTAAGTGATCTGGCTTGATACCCTGCTGACCAAGGTAATCGCTAAAATGACTATAGTAGTTATCACTGAGATATTGTTCAAAGGCATTATCTTTGGCTTCGAGTAGTTGCTGCTGATATTTTTTCGCGGCTTGTTGTGACCGACTATTGACCTTGATTTGCAACGACTGCCCGATGCGCTTTATCTCAATACGAGCATCTTTGGCATCTATGTTATTTCGTTCTTTTTGCATGGCAATATACTGATAGCGAGTGACTTGCTGAGGGACAAAACGTTTGTGATGACTGGTTTTGATGTCACTTAGGGGCAGGGTAAATGAAAACTGATGACGTTCTTTGCTTTTATCTTTCCACGTGTAGCTGAGCTGGAGGTCATTTTCGAGGGGCGTTTTATTAAAGCGAATTTGCTCACTCTGGGCTGTTCGTGCAAACACTAACGTGAGCAAGAACGGTATGAGTAATAACCTGCAGCCTAATCGGCTGCAGGTACTATTACCCTGCATTAAGGGGGCAAACTTAACTAAGTAGTTTTTTATGCAAAAAACCATTGCGCTCTACAGCGTCAACCAAGGGTATAAAGCCAGCCGGTGTAGACAGGTTGATATAGCCTGTTTTACGTTCTAAAAGTATGTCGTTGAATTGTGTTGGGCGATTAACCGCAGGGGTACACGCAATCTCAGTGGCATCACCATTGGCGAAGTGACTGGGTCCGCCTGATGCGGCAAACGCGATATCTAATTCTGAATGCGCTACCCGAGTGGAAAAGCGGTACTGACTTAAGTTCTTGAGTACTAATTGCATGAGGTCACGCTCGTTTTCTATAGCTTGTAATTTGCGTCGTAAAGAGTCTGACGCATGGAAAATATCAATCAAAGTAAAACTCCGTATAAAAAATAGACTATTCGCTGTCGGTTCGGGCTTGGATAATGAAGTCGTTATCATTGTCTTGGGTAATGAGGATTTCTATAGGGCTGCAACAAATCTGGCAATCAGCGATCTGTTGTTGACCGATATCATTGTCCGGATCAATTTCTATATCATTGATTTCCATGCAATATGGGCAGCTGAATTTAGCGTTTGAAGTAAGGCTCATCATGATTCTCCTATATGAGCCTTATATGGTAAAGGAAGAACCCCTGTTGAGCCTACCGTTTATCGAGGTTTATTTTTGAAAACTTGTAACATACTCCACAAAGGCTTTATTGGCCGTTTTTCGATCCGCTGCTATTTTTTGTACCTCAGGTAACTCATTTAACTTAGCCATCAATGCTTTAGCCCCGTTTGATCCTTCGAGCAGGTCTATTTCGAACAGCTTTTTAGCCACAGAACTAGCTAAATCAACACTGTACAAAAACATAATGTCAGCAGCGCTAAATTCTTCACCTGCTACATAAGGTGAAAAAGATGCCAATCTATTCAACCCTGTCATACCTCTGAAGAGCGCGCGTTTGACGTCTTTGCGAGTTTCATCACTAACCTTACTGCCAAAAAAGGCTTCTTGATGGCAGCGACGAGCCGGCAGTTCAAGATATAGTTCGATGAATTTGACTAACTCTTTGACCCTAGCTTGCGCAAAAGGGTCTGCCGGGTATAGCGGTTTGTCAGGGTATTTGGCGTCGAGATATTCCATAATAATGTTTGTTTCGACAATCATGCCATCTTCGGTTTCAAGGGCCGGTACTTTACCCATAGGGCTTTTGGTCAAAAATTCAGGTTCTTGGTTGGGATAAACAACTTCTACTTGGTAATCTAAGCCTTTGTAAGCAAGGGCGAGTTTGATCATGTTGAAGTAATTACTGACGTCAAATCCGTACAATTTAAGCATAATGATTCTCGAGTTTTTATATGTCGTTCAATAATCAGTCAAGTTGCTAGGCTTCTCAACATCGCAGTATTGATAGATATCTATAAGTGGTTTTTACCTTGTTATCGAGTCCTGTTGCGCTGGCGGCTATACGGCCAATTGTGCTAACTTAAACCCTTCATCATGAGAGTGGAACGTCGCGGTCATCAATAAAAAACTCAACCTTAAACAAGTATCAGTGCAGCTTGGTGTATCCACTGCGACTGTGTCCAATGCATTCAATCGTCCGGATCAGTTGTCAGCTAAATTGCGTGAACGTATTTTGCGTGAATCAGCAGAACTGGGCTATCACGGGCCGAACTTTGCTGCACGTTCGTTGCGTAAAGGCGAGTCAGGGGTCATAGCTGTGGTGCTTGCTGATTCAATCAGTTATAGCTTGTCAGATCCGGTTGCCAGTCAGTTTTTACAAGGTGTGGCAGAGGTATTGGTTAACGAGAACAAGCAATTACTCTTGTTATCCAGTGAGTCTAATCAGCAGGCCCAAAGTAGTTCTGAATCGTTACCCGATGGGTTTGTCTTTTATGGGGCGCCCACAGGGGATATTTTTGAACGGGTGCAACGCAGTGGAAAACCACTAATAGCCGTGGACTTTGAAACCCACGATAGCGCATCAGTAAATATCAACAACGAGGATGGCGCTTATACAGTAGCAAACCACGGGTTAGTCTCTAAGCCGGACAGCGTGGCGATTTTAGGTTTGCGTTTGGTGGACTCTAACCGTATTTGTCGATTAACCGCTGCAGATATCGATCTTGAGTCAAAAGAAATATCGCGCAGTCGTTTAAAAGGCTACGTGCGAGCGTTAACCGATAACCAAGTTGTGTTTTCCCCTAGTCAGATTTGGCATATTCCCCTTAATACCCCTGATATGGCTGAAATAGCTGCTCGAGAAGCCCTTACGTTAAGCCCATTGCCTAAATTGGTGTTGTGTATGAGTGACGTTATCGCATTGGCGGTTATTCGGGTGGCCGGGGAGTTGAACATTGATATTCCAAAGGACTTACAAGTCACCGGGTTTGATGACATACCTGAAGCACAGAGAAGTGTCCCGGGCCTTACCACCGTGTGCCAGCAAAGTTTGGAAAAAGGCCGAGTCGCCGCAGGATTATTATTTAGTCATGACGCTAAGCAGGAAGTCTTGTTAGATACACGTTTAGTGGTACGTCAAAGCTGTGCGTAACTAAACATTGATAACCGTCGCCAGCGTGAAATTTTTGCTGGCAGACTGTTATTGTGGGTTCGTTGATGAACTAGCGTATTTTACGCTTGGGCGTTAGTCGTGTTAATCCAGCTGCGTTAACCACATCACTTGATAGGGCTGTAAATTAATAGAGTTTGCTGCTGACGTTTTAACAAAATCAGTCAAAAGATCATGCCAAACTTGACCATTATCTAGCCCTAGGTAAGTGCTGCTAATAACTTGCCGGTGTTCACTGAAACTGCATATGGCAATTAACTTTTTGCCCTCATCTGTATAACGCTCGAAAGCGAAAATAGCTGGATTATCACTGTTCAAAATACGCGTACCGGCTTGCCCAAATAGACTGTGCTGTTTACGAATAGCAATGCGTTGCTGTAAACCTGTCGTCACTTGGTGTTGCGGAGTATTGAGGGTGTTACTTTGCGCAATCACCGCGTCTGTTACTGGAATACGGTGTACCCAACGGCCGTCGTGTTTTTTGCTGTCATCTTGCTCATAGCTATAATCGTTCAAAAGGGCTAATTCATCCCCAGAGTACAATAGCGGTATACCGCCAATACTTAAAATGATGCTATGCACCATTAAAATACGAGCAATCGCATGATTAATTAAGGTGTCATTGTCGGTATTGATGCCCTGTTCTAGCCCAGCCAGAGAGGCAAGGGAACCGCATACTCGGCAGTCCCCGTTACTGGGATTCTCCGCAAAAGCCACGCCTGTCGCAAATGAGCCTTCAAAGCGACCAGTATAAAATTGGTTTAAAAACTGCCTGTGATCCTGTCCCTTAACTCCCAAGTTCTGCGCGACCGCGTCATCGAACGTCCAGCCAATATCGTCATGACAACGCACATAGTTAACCCAAGCGCAGTCGGGTGATATGGCAAAGCTTTTGTGCATCGATTCCGTGAGTAAATGCGTATTGCGCGTCGCCAGTGTGTTCCAAATCAAGGCCATTAATAGTGGGTTGTACGATAACTGGCATTCGTCTTTGTCGATGTACTTAAGTACTTCATCTGGGTGCACAATGGCTTCTGATTTGAATACCACCGCAGGAGCCGCAATTTGCAAACAACAATTGAATGCTTGAATAAGTTTGTGGGCTTTATCTTGGTTCTCACAATTGGTGCCCATTTCTTTCCAGATAAACGCTAATGCATCGAGGCGAAGTGCTTCACATCCAAGATTTGCTAAATAGAGCATTTCGTCGGTGATGGCGTTAAATACCGCTGGGTTAGTGTAATTTAAATCCCACTGAAAATTATTAAATGTAGTCCATACCCACTTGCTTGAGTCATCATCCCAGCTGAAATTTCCGCGTCTTATCTGCGGGAAAATCTCGCGTAAATGTTGCTCGTACTGATCCGGAATATGTTTGTCGTCAAACATATAATAGTATTCGCTGTAATCTATATCCCCTGCTTTCGCAGCGAGCGCCCAAGGATGTTCATCTGAGGTGTGATTGAATACAAAGTCCAGCACTAAACTAATGCCCGCTTCAGCAAGGGTATTTGCAAGTGATTCAAGATCTTTGTTGTTGCCTAACGTAGTATTGACTTGGCGATAATTTGATACGGCATAACCACCGTCACTGTCACCTTTGGGTGAGTCGTATAGTGGCATGAGGTGTAAATAGGTCACACCCGTTTCGACTAGATAGGGGATCTTGTCTTTAAGCCCTTTGAGATCACCGGCAAATAAATCCACGTAACATGCCATGCCCAACATATTTTCGTGCTGATACCAGTGAGGATCATTCAAGCGAGCCTGATCTTTATCTTTAAGCTTGCGTGAACGTTTTGTGTGAGCATCGGCTAGGGTTTGTATAACCGACTGTAAATAAAAGAAAAAGTCATAACGGTGGCCGTAAATTTCAAACAATAAGACAAACAGCTGAGGAAATTTTTCATGTAAACGGCGAATGAATAACTTTTGGTCACGTTTGGCCATTTTCGACAGATCAAGGCTATGTAAAATACGCTCTAAGGAGCGTTTGCTTTCAAGTTCTAAGTTCATGGTTATCAAATCATCTAATTCGTTTAAGTTAAAAACTATTGTAGGGACCAATAGTACTTCCACTTCTATTTGTAAATAGATTCGGCTTTTATTTTTACAAGGTATTTACAATAAGGTTTTTATTTGTTAATTTCAATTTACATTATCTTAATCGATTAAGTTTCTTTTGGCTAATCTCTTTGAACCGGTTAAACGAACAACTAAATCATGCGGTCGATATAAGAGCCCGTTGAGCATAAGCCACTTTTTACAAGGCATAAGCAATGAAAAATGTTCCAGACACAAGTAATGCAACACTAATCCGCTGGCTTACCTATTTGATGTTTATGATGTTTGCTATGACCTCGGACTCTGTGGGCGAGATCATAAAAGAAGTCAAACGTGAATTTGATGTGAGCAATACTGAAGCCAGCTTGATGCATTCATTATTTATGATAGGCATTGCTTTTTCAGGGCTATTTTTAGGATTTTTAGCCGATAGGTTTGGTCGCAAAAAGACCATTATTTTGGGTTTAGCCTTGTTTGCACTGTCATGTTACTTATTCCTAGTGGGTAACAGTTTCGAGTTTATCTTAGGCTTGATCACTCTCTCGGGTTTAGCGGTTGGCGTGTTTAAAACGGCAGCATTGGCGCTTATTGGCGATATATCTCGTTCAACCAAAGAACATACTGGCACCATGAATGGCGCTGAAGCTTTTTTTGGCGTAGGGGCGATCATTGGCCCGCTGATCGTGGCTTGGATGGTGCGAGAGGGGGTTGATTGGAAGCTATTATACGTTCTTGCTGGTGGCCTATGTACCTTATTGATCCTCATGGCTTGGAAGGCGGATTATCCAGCGCACGCGCCAGTTAACAAAAACCATAAACCGGTTAATTTCATGAGTAGTTTGAAATTGCTC
This sequence comes from Paraglaciecola polaris LMG 21857, assembly GCF_000315055.1. GTDB lineage: Bacteria > Pseudomonadota > Gammaproteobacteria > Enterobacterales > Alteromonadaceae > Paraglaciecola > Paraglaciecola polaris. The sequence continues at coordinate 115,333 of NZ_BAER01000023.1, forward strand.
AAAAACCCCTATGCCATGGGATTTTCAATCGGGGCATTTTTGTACGTGGCTGCCGAAAGTGCGATTTATGTATGGATGCCAAGTTACCTGGTCTGTGACGCGGTTTCTGTGAGCGAGTCATTTGCCTGTTACACCACTGGCCCTGAAAAAATGCTTGCTATGTATGCGGTATCGGTTTTCTTTTCATTACGTGCCGTGGGCAGGTTTGTCGGTATTTGGATGATGCAGCGCTACAACTGGGCATTAGTATTAATGCTTTTCAGCTTAGCCATAACCCTGTGTTTCATCGGTGGCTTAATCGGCGGGAAAGACGTTGCGTTATATCTTTTCCCACTGACGGGTGTGTTTATGTCGGTCATTTATCCTACCTTTAATTCGAAAGGTATATGCTGCTTCGCTAAAAGTGAGCATGGCACTGTCGCCGGTGTTATTTTATTTTTTACTGCCGCGGGTGCAGCAGCAGGACCCTTCATCATGGGGATAGTCAGTGACGCCTATGGTGGAGACGCCAAATACGGCTTTATCGTGGCAACGGGTTTTGCCTGCGTCTTATTCATCGGCTTATTACTTAATTATATTTTTAATCCAACTGAGGCCCATCTGGCCTCGGTGGAAAAAACAGAATACGGCGGGTAGTCGTAATGTGTTTAATAGCGTGAAAATAGGACTCTAGGTGTGGCGGCTTTTATCCGTCAAAAACGCATTTAACGTGAATTTTGAGCAACCGAGTTTAGGTCAGCTTAGTACAGTGATACAGCGACTTTTCAATCAATGTTGGGAAATAGTGCGTTGTAGAACATAACAATGAGGAACACACATGAAGAACACACAATTTTTTAAACCAGCTTTGTTGTCAATCGCCGTATCAACGGCTATGTACTCGCATCACTCACTTGCCCAAGAAATAGCACAGGCGGAAGATGTTGAAGTTATTTCGGTGTCAGGTATTCGTGGTTCGCTTATCCGTGCTCAAGCGGTAAAAATGGAGAATACGTCTATTGTTGAAGCGATATCTGCGGAAGACATAGGTAAATTACCCGATTCTTCTATCGCGGAGTCTTTGGCGCGCTTGCCAGGCATGTCGGGTGAACGAGTGGGTGGACGTACGTCGGGTATCTCAGTACGCGGTTTCAAAGAAGATTTCACAGGCACCTCGTTAAATGGTCGTGAACTCATCGGCATCGGTGATAACCGTGGCGTTGAATACGACTTGTACCCATCAGAAATTATGACCGGTGCAACTATCTATAAAACCTCTGACGCCGCGCTTATGGTGCAAGGCATTGGTGGCACAGTTGATTTGCAAACTGTACGACCTTTACAAGCACAAGAAACATTAACCGTTAATGGCAACTATGAGCTGAGTGGTCGCGATTCAGACAATCCCGAGTTTGATAACAAGGGGCATCGTTTGTCTTTGTCGTTCGTCGAAAAATTCGCGGATGATACGATTGGCTTAGCCGTAGCGTTGGCGAGTACTGAGTCACCAAATAACCAGCGTAAGTACGGGGTGTGGGGTTACAATACCAACGATGATGGGCAAATCACCCCATCAGGGTTAGACACCCAAGCGATCAGCACAGTGTTAGAGCGTGACACTATTTCCGCCGTATTGCAGTTTCAACCCACTGAGAACTTAGATATTGTCATTGATGCCTTAGACATCAGCTATTCTGACTCAGGTGTTATACGCGGTTTTATTGAACCCTTCAGTGCCGAAGACGTGACCGGAACGGGTATTAATACCACAGGCACACAAGTCGGCGTGAATCCAGTTTTGAGAACCGACCCGTCGAAAAAAGACGGCGACTTACAAGTGTTCGGCTTAAATGTTGAGTATCACTTGAATGACAATTGGTCAGTTGAAGTTGACGTGGCTAACAGTGAATCCACTAAGCGTGACTTACGTGGTGAATCTTATGCGGGACTGGCACGAAATGGTGCGCTTGATTCATCAGGTTTTGGTACACGGAATTTTGAGATGAGCCAAGACGGGATTTTATTTACTGACTCAACAGGATTAGACGCCTTTGCTGATCCAGCAGCCCTACAATTGGCTGGCCCACAAGAGTGGGGTGGTGGTTTAGCGAATTTGGCTGATCAATTTACCAGTACTGAATTAACCGCCAATGGCTCGCCTTACAGTTATCTCAATGCGCAGGATGGATTCTTAAACTACGCGGATTTTAGCGAAGAGCTCACCACCTATAAATTTGAAGTCGTTGGCTTACTCGACGGTGATGTCTTTACCAAAGTGACGGCGGGTGTGAACTACAGCGACCGATATAAAGACAAAGAGAACAAAGGCTTCTTTGCTACCTCTTCATCCTATCCATCTTCTAGCGTTATACCGCAAGAATACTTATATAACGGCTTAGCCGATTTAACGTGGGCGGGCTTGGGGTATGTCGTGGCTTATGACGGTTTTGCACCTTATAACGACGGTGAATACACCCTTAATGACGCAGGCTTACTTGAGCCTGACCGTTTAGGGGATACCTATGTGGTAGAAGAAGAAGTCACCACGTTATACGCAAAAGTAGACTTTAATACTGAACTAGGTGACTTCCCTGTGATGGGTAATATTGGTTTGCAATACGTGCAAACGGACCAATCTTCATCTGGTTATACAGGTGTGGTTGGCGCTAACTTCGCCGTATGTGACGCCGATAACGACCAGCAAATAGATGCTGACTGTAAAGTGTCGGTCAGTACAGATTATAGCCATGTGTTACCTAGCTTAAACGTGAGTGTGGAAGTGGCGGACAATAAATTTGTGCGCTTTGCGGCCAATAAAACGATTAGTCGTGCGCGAATCGATCAAATGAAAGCGTCTGGCTTCGTGAAGTTTGACCAAAATATCGACCAAATTGCGATCCCTAATACCCAAGCAGCGGTAGATGAATACGGCTCACCTTGGTCTAAGTTTGCTGGTAACCCGTTACTGAAACCACTGGAAGCCAATAACTTTGATTTGTCTTTCGAGAACTACTTTGAAGATGAAGGTTATGTCTCAGCCGCTATCTTTTATAAAGATTTGGTTAATTGGACGCGGGATGGTGACCTAGGCATTAATTTCCGTAATGATGTTACCAATGGTGGCGCAGATTATTTCATCCCTGGATTTCATGACCGTATTGCGTCTGAAGATGGCCTGTATGGTCCAGCGAACACCCCTTATTCAGCGGGTGATGTGATAACGCCGCCAGACTTCGGAAGTTACTCTTTCTTTGAAGATGGCTTAACCGGTGAAGTAAAAGGCTTGGAGTTAACGGCAAACGTACCTTTGAATATGTTAGCAGATGCCCTAGAAGGCTTTGGTATAGCAGCATCGGCTACCTTAATTGATGCTGAGTTAGAAGATGGTACTGCCATTCCCGGGCAATCGGATCGCACCTATTCCGTCACGGCCTATTACGCCATGGGCGGTTTTGAAGTACGTTTAGCGGGGACTGACCGTTCTGAATTCAGCACCTATCAGCGTGGTGGTTCAAACAAGATTGAAACATCTACCCGTAATGCTGTGACCTTACTAGATGCGCAAATCAGTTACGACTTTGAGGATTCTGATATCCATTATTTGCAAGGATTACGCGTGTCATTACAAGGCACCAATTTGACTGATGTGGATGAAGAAACGGTTGACGACAATGGTATTGTGACCACGCGCCGCCAGTTCGGTCCGTCTTATATGGTTAACTTTAACTATGCTTTCTATTAAATAATACAGGGTATTGGCCCCTCAGCATCTTCGCTGCAGGGGCCTTTTTTTTGCTTAATTGATTGGGCTTTGCGTAACCCCAGAGTGACTAAGGTGTATAAATTTTAGCGGCTTAACAACCTCCGCTAGTTAAATGCTTGCAAGTCTAGCTACCCCATGCTGAGTTTTTAGCGCGTTTCAGCAAATATCCGTCTTGATAAAGTGAATTGGCAAAGCAATCCTATGACGTATGAAATTAAGGAGTAAGAAGGAACGGCAAAAGACGTTCTGACACTAGATATGCAACTTGGCAGCGGTGCGGCGATAACGTTCCATAAGCTCGACTAAATGAACGCAAGCGCAGTGGGTATCTTGTACCCAGTATATTTTGCGTTATACTGCGCGGGTCTTAACTAGTTGGGTGAATTATGAGAGTTTGTGGTGTTGAATTAAATAGTAACGATGTGAATGTGTGTTTATTGTCTTTGGCAGACGAGGTGTTTCAACTGCCCGATTTTCGCAGTCGTCGCTTGACCTTAACCGATATAAATAGCAGCAAAGATTTGCGCTATTTTCAGCAAACTTTCGCCAAGCTAATGAGCGATTACAAAGTTGATAAAGTGGTTATTCGTCAGCGTCCTATGAAAGGCAAATTTGCTGGTGGTGCCGTGGGCTTTAAATTAGAAGCGGCGATAGAGCTTATCGCTGATTTAGATGTGACGATTATGTCATCAACCGATATCAAAGAATCGCTAAAGCGCAACCCAGTGCATATCCCTTATGGTGATACTGGCCTTAAAATGTATCAAGAAGTCGCGTTTAATACCGCATTCGCTTATTTGATGAAAGATAAGTACGCCCCAAGAGAAGACTAGTCCTGTAAAGATAGCATTATTTATTGTTTAAAAAGGCGCTTAGCGCCTTTTTTACTGCCGGTATTTTAACGGATTATATTCGTTGCAAGGACGGCAGTTACATCACCGAGAGTGATTTCAGCACTAAACGTACGCCTAGACCCACGGACACTAAAAATACTAATGCCCCCAAACCATTGGCTAGCATTCCATTGGTGTGTTTGCCTAGCAATGCCTTGTTATTCATGGTGTAAAGTAAGAATGCAGCGATGATGGGCAGTAATAAGCCATTGGCGAACTGAGCGCCGATAATGATATTAATCGGTTTTGCTCCGCTGAGTGCAAATACCACCCCAACAATCAACACACTTAAGCTCACACTGCGAAAAATGAGCTCGCGTATTTTCGCTTTCGGGTTAATGATTTCTGTGATGGCGTATGCCGTTGCCAGTGGTGCAGTGAGTGAACTGCTTAATCCGGCGGCAAGTAGACCCGCGCCCAATAAATACTTGGAAAAGGAACCGAAAAGGGGCTCCAGTTGAATGGCCATGTCGGCCGCACTACTGGCACCTAACCCTCTGGAAAATAAACTAGCTGCGGCCGTGGACACAATGAACATAGCTACCAATCCACCTAGACCAATAGAGATAACCGAGTCGGCTCGGGCAGCAGGTAAATCAGCTTCACCTTGCCAGCGTGCTTTCGCGGCTGAGGCGTGTAAAAACAGATTATAAGGCACCACGGTCGTGCCGATTAAAGCCACCACTGTGATCAGGCTGTCATCGGGTAAGGTTGGCGTAAACAAGCCATGGGCAAATGCCGAGAGATCGGGTTGGCTGACAACAAATGTACCGATAAACGCCACGCCCATAAATAGCACCAATACCATTAATAAGCGCTCAACCTGACGGTAGCTACCGCGCCATAACGCCAAACCTGCTACGGTCGCGATACTCAATATCGTCCATGTAAAAGACGCATCACTAGGGCCGCTTAATATTGCACTGACGCCCAGTGCAGCACCGGACAAGTTACCTGCTTCATAGGCTGCGTTACCGCCATACAAAGCGAGGGCAATTAAACCAAATAGCGGCCATCGCCATATGGAGTGTTGCAGGCTTTCGCGCAATGCTTCTCCTAAGCCTTTTTGCGCTATGGTGCCTAAGCGGCCTGACATTTCTTGAAAAATAATGGTGGCTATGGTGGCAAACAATAACGCCCACAGTAGTACGTAGCCAAAATTAGCTCCGGCCAACGTACAAACTGTCACTGTACCTGGGCCAATAAACGCTGCGGCGACAAGCGCGCCCGGGCCAACGTTTTTAATGAAATTCAGTGAGGGCATTATTCTTCATTCCTATGTGCACGCTTGAGCGTATCTAATGTCGTTAGGCAATATCAGTTAAGCATATTTGCTCACGTTGATGATGCGCCAACTTAGCAACATAAAAAACGCATATCAACATTATATTTATAAAATGTTGATAAATTGTCATTGTATGGTTAGATTGATCCCAGATAAAGCATTCAATCTGGGGATGAAGACACATGAGCAGCACAGCAAACAAATCGAGTAAGCCTATTCAAAATCCGAGTCAGGCGATCAGCAATGCCGATAGCCCCTGTTGGGATTTCTGGGTCGACCGCGGAGGAACATTTACGGATATCGTGGCCAAAGATCCGCAAAATCGTTTGCTGACCAAAAAGTTGCTCTCTGAAAACCCCACCGCATACGAAGACGCTGCGCTGCAAGGGATCCGCGATTTTCTTGGTATCGATGGTGATGCCCCTATCCCAACCCATTTAATTGGCAGTGTTAAAATGGGTACCACGGTTGCGACAAATGCCTTGCTTGAACGCAAAGGGGAGCCGACCGTGTTGGCGATCACCCAAGGGTTACGGGATGTGCTGGAAATTGGCTATCAAGTACGCCCCAAAACCTTTGCCCTAAATATTGAAAAGCCCGAGTTGTTGTATCAAGACGTGATTGAAGTGACTGAGCGGTTTGATAATGACGGTAACGTGCTTGTGCCGTTAGACGAGCAAGCAGTGCGACGCAATCTTCAGCAGCAATATGTTGCTGGGTATCGCAGTGTGGCTATAGTACTCATGCATGCTTACAAATACCCAGAGCATGAATTACGTGTTGCCCACATTGCTAAAGAAATTGGCTTTAGCCAAATCAGCACCAGCCATGATGTCAGCCCTATGGTGCGTATTGTACCCAGAGGTGATACCACAGTCGTTGATGCGTATTTATCGCCTATTTTACGCCGTTATGTGCAGCGGGTGGGCGCCGCTATCGGGGCAAACACGGATGACCAGCCTCAACAAGAAGGGCAGCAAAGCAGCAACAAACGCTTGCAGTTTATGCGCTCATCTGGAGGCTTGACGGCCGCCAGTAAATTCCAAGGGCGGGATGCGATATTGTCTGGGCCAGCAGGTGGCATTATTGGCGCGGTACGCACCAGTGAATTAGCAGGTTTTAATAAAATCATCGGCTTTGATATGGGCGGTACGTCTACCGACGTTTCCCATTACGCCGGTGACTATGAGCGTGCATTTGAAACCCAAGTCGCTGGCGTGCGCATGAGTGTACCTATGATGAGTGTGCATACAGTGGCCGCCGGGGGCGGCTCAGTGTTACATTTTGACGAACAGCGTTTTCGGGTTGGGCCTGAGTCAGCTGGGGCATTTCCTGGGCCCATGTCTTATCGAAATGGCGGGCCGTTAACCGTCACTGATGCCAATGTATGTTTAGGCAAAGTCGATCCACGTTTTTTCCCAAAATTATTTGGTCCAGAGCACAAGCAAGCCATTGACGATAAAGTGGTTAAAAGCGCCTTTAATGCCATCGCGCAAAAACAGGGAATGGATGCCAGCGGCGAGCAAGTGGCCGAAGGTTTTTTAACCATTGCCATTGAGCATATGGCGCAAGCGATTAAGAAAATATCCATTGAGCGCGGTTACGATGTACAACAATATGCCTTGACCTGTTTTGGTGGTGCGGGCGGGCAGCACGCCTGTTTAGTGGCTGATCGTTTGGGTATGCAGACTATTTTCATTCATCCTTTCGCCAGCATCTTATCTGCTTATGGTATGGGACTGGCTGATGTTCGTAGCCAGCGAACTGAGACGTTCCAGCATGTAATGGATGCCAGCAGTTTGGCTGATTTGCATCAGGCATTTTCCCGCCTGAAAGCCCATACCGGTAATGAGCTTACGGAGCAAGGTATAACCAGCGACGCGCAAACCCATAGCGCAACCGTGTTTTTACGTTACCAAGGAACTGATACGACCTTGCCTATTGTGCAAGGCTCGATAACACAGATGCAAGCCGAGTTTGAGAGCGTACATTTGGCCCAGTATGGCTTTATTTCCCCAGATAAAGAGATCATTATTGAATCGATCTCCATGGAATCTGCTGGTGGCGGGCAACATATTGACGAGCCAGTTTATCCCCTTATCGATAGTGGTTTACCCCAGGCCCAAGAAAAAACTCAAATCTTCTCTGCTGGGCAGTGGCATAACACCCCCATTTATCAATTGAATCAGTTGCTTCCTGGTCATAAAGTGCAAGGCCCAGCCATTATCATAGAAGACAATGGTACTGTCATAGTCGAGCCTAACTGGACTGCGAATATGACTGCGCACAAGCATTTAGTTTTACACAAAGCGCAAACGGCCAGTGCGGCAAAAACGTCAAATAATGATATTTCAGCCACGGACAAAAAACAGCAGAATAAGCCAGAACAGGGGCAAAGCGATCCGGTGTTGGTCGAGATTTTCAATAATCAATTTATGTCTATTGCTGAGCAAATGGGCATAGTGCTGCGTAACACCTCGTCCTCGGTGAACATCAAAGAGCGGTTAGACTTTTCCTGTGCAGTGTTCGACCTAAGCGGGCGCTTAATTGCCAATGCGCCACATATTCCAGTGCATTTAGGCTCAATGGACGCCACAGTCAAAGTGTTGATAAAAAGTGGTTTAAGCATAGAGGCCGGGGATGTCTTTATTCACAATGATCCCTTCAATGGTGGTTCACATTTACCCGATGTGACGGTAATTACGCCGATATTCGACCAGCATAATGAACAGGTTATATTCTATGTAGCCAGTCGAGCGCATCACGCAGACATTGGTGGTATCGCACCGGGCTCAATGTCACCCAAAGCGAAAACCATTATCGAAGAAGGGGTGATTATTCCGTGTATGAAACTCGTCTCAAAAGGACAGTTTTTGCAGGATGAATTAGAAACCTTGATGCTTGGGGCAAAATACCCAGTACGAAATTTCGCGCAAAATGTCGCTGACCTGCATGCACAAATTGGCGCAAATCGCCGCGGGTACCAAGAGCTACTTAAACTCATCAATGAATACACTCTGCCTGTAGTGAACACCTATACCCAGCACATTATGGATAACGCCGAAGAAAGCGTGCGTCGCACGATAGACTCGTTGGAAGGCGGCCAGTACAGCTATGAAATGGATGGCGGCTTGCGCATCTGCGTTAAGGTTGATGTTGACAGAACCACCCGCAGTGCAAGTATCGATTTCACCGGAACCAGCGCACAACAACCGAGTAACTTCAACGCGCCAGCGGCCATCACCCAAGCGGTGGTGCTGTATGTATTTCGTTGTTTGGTGGATAGTGATATTCCACTTAACGCAGGCTGTATGCGCCCACTGACGATCACTGTGCCACAGGGCTCTATGCTCAACCCTGTTTATCCCGCTGCCGTCGTGGCGGGTAACGTTGAGGTTAGCCAAGCGGCGACCAATGCGTTATTTGGTGCGATGGGTACCTTAGGCATGAGTCAAGGGACCATGAACAACCTAACTTTTGGTAATGACGAGTATCAGTACTACGAAACGATATGCTCTGGCGCGCCGGCTGGACCTGGCTTTCACGGTGCAGCAGCGGTACATACCCATATGACGAATTCACGTTTAACGGATCCTGAGATACTTGAGTCACGTTATCCGGTTTTACTCGATAAATTTGTGGTACGCCGTGACTCAGGAGGCAAAGGACAATGGCATGCCGGGGACGGTATAGAAAGGCGTATTCGCTTCTTAGCCAATATGCAGTGCGCGATTTTGTCTGGCCATCGTGAAGTACCGCTCGCTGGTGTGAAAGGTGGCCAAGCAGGGGAGCTTGGGCACAATTGGATTGAGCGCGACGGCCAAAAATGGTGCGACCTTGGTGGTAGCAACGAGAGCGAAGTACAATCTGGCGATGTTGTGGTTATTCAAACCCCCACTGGCGGCGGATTTGGCCGAATCAGCGAAGATCAATAATGTTTTTGGCAACTTATAGTGGGCTAAAAACAAGCATACAACAAATATCGTAAATCCAGTAACAGAGAGTAATGCCGTGAGTAAAGAAAAAAAACAGGCTGAAGGCTTAACACGCAATAACCCGCAAGGCGGAACTGTTCATGGGCACGGGCAAAAAATAGTGTCATCTGAGCACTTAGCCTCCCCTGAAAACTGGCCTTTGTCTGAAGTGGAATATGGCATGACAATCGTCTACAACGCGTTTTCACAATGGATGGTGCGCTGCGCCACAGCGTCCGGTATTGGTGAGCTGGCGGTGTTAGATATTCTTATTCTGCACAACATTAATCACCGAGGCCGGGAAAAACGCCTGAATGATATTGCCTTCATGCTCAATATCATTGATACCCATACAGTCAACTACGCCATAAAAAAACTGCTTAAACTTGAATTAGTCGTCGGCAGCAAGCGCGGTAAAGAAATTTTTTACGCAACGTCAGATAAAGGTCGCGCAGCCTGCGAAGAGTACGGCCGAGTGCGTGAGCAGTGTTTGCTTGATGGTTTAAAATTGTTAGATGTAGACGCCGACCAGTTGGTGACGTTAGCGGCTACCCTACGTTCGATGTCTGGATTGTACGACCAAGCATCTCGCGCGGCTGCGTCTTTGTAACAGTATGTGCAAATTGAGCCGCGTTTACACATAACCGCGGCTCAGTTTCACTCTTAATCCCGCGTCAAATAGCATATTAACACTTCTATAACATCTGAATATGGTCACTCATAGTTAGATTCAATTTTACAATTTTACCCACTCAGTGGCATTGTCTATGACCTGAATGTCATTTTAATGGTGTCTTGCTGAGGTTGCAGCGATACCTAGCTGAGATAAATCATCGTGCCAGAATCATTATCTGTAACCACCACCATCAACGGTGCCGTAGCCGTTATTCGTTTTAACCGCCCAGAGAAACTCAATGCTTTTGACGAAAGTCAGCGCAGCGCCTTTCGCGATGCAGCTGAGCGGGTGAACAGCGACGACGATATTCGCGTCGTGATTTTAACTGGGCAAGGCCGCGCGTTTAGTGCGGGAGCAGATTTATCGGAGTCTATGCCTGACGATCTCGATGTAGAGCAGGGGCTCATACTGTCTTATAAACCTGCCTTAATGGCCATAACACAGGCACCTAAACCTTGGATCAGCGCGGTCAATGGTGCCGCCGCAGGCATAGGCAGTGCCTTCGCCATGGCCTGTGACTTAACGGTTATGGGGAAAGGCGCTTATCTATATCAAGCCTTTAGCGCCATTGGCTTGATACCCGATGGTGGTGCCACTTGGCACTTAGCCCACACGGTTGGTCGTAAACGTGCATATGAACTTATTGCGTTAGGCACCAAATTGGCGGCAGAAGATTGCCTTAGCTTAGGGCTATGTAACAAGGTAGTAAATGACGATGAACTACTCGAACAAAGTATATTGTTAGCCCAGCAACTTTGCCACAAAGCTCCCTTGTCACTGCGTTATGCCAAAGAAGCACTTAATCAGGCGATGCACAGCGATTTAAGCCAAACCATTAATCATGAAGCGAAATTACAAAATATCTGTGCCCATAGCGATGATGCAAAAGAAGGCAGTCGTGCTTTTTTAGCCAAACGCCCCGCACAATTCATCGGTAGTTAACGACGAGTTTCGACCACAAGTGACTTATTTTTGCATGTTAGGGTTTTCCCCTAGTGTGATACTTAATTAGGAGAACGTTATGGACAATACAACGGTTTTGCACAGTTTATTTGACGGCTATGCTGCTCATCCGGATAAACCTTTTTTTCATCAGCCGATTGAACGTAAGTGGCACACTTTCACTTGGGCTGATGTAGTACAGCAAGCCCAGCGTATTGCCCAAGGTCTTCATGCTCAAGGATTTGAAAAAGGTGACCGTATTGTCATTATGTCGAAAAACTGTGCTGAGTGGATCATTACAGATTTTGCCATTGCTATGGCAGGTATGGTCAGCGTGCCAATTTATGCCACCGCTGGTGTTAATGTCATTGAGCACGTTATTAAACACAGTGGTGCCAAAGCGATTTTTGTCGGTAAGCTTGATAGCTTAGATGCAGCGAAACAAGCCATTCCCCAGTCGCTTTTAAGTATATCCTTCCCTTATCCTACAGTTGAATGCCATGAAAAATGGGGAGATTGGATAAAAGCATTCGAGCCAATTGAAAATCCTTACATGCCAAGTGCCGAAGACATGGCGACTATCTCTTATACTTCAGGTACCACGTCTTTGCCTAAAGGCGTGGTGCTATCTCATAAGAACTTTGCCTCTGCCGCGGACAACGTGATTACGTTATTTGAGATACGAGACGGCGATCGCTCAATCAGTTACTTACCCCTAACACACATTACTGAGCGCAGTTTAGTGGCGGTTTTTGTGCGTCGGAAAGTGGAAGTTTATTTTACTGAAAATTTAAAAACGTTCGTTGCCGATATTCAACACGCCAGCCCGACTGGATTCTCTTCTGTGCCGCGTTTGTGGTCAGTGTTCCAAGCGCAAGTGATCAGCCAAGTGGGTGCTGAAAAGCTCGATAAAATGCTCAAGCTGCCCATTATCGGTAAATTAGTGGCGGGTAAAATCCGTAAAAAGCTCGGTCTACATAAAGCACGTACGTTTGGTTCAGGTGCAGCACCTATGTCAGAGTCAGTTTTGGCTTGGTATCACCGCCTCGGTATTCCCATCAATGAAGGGTGGGGCATGACCGAAACCACGGGTCTTGCCAGTGGCAACATGCCGTTTAGTCATGAAGACTTAGGCACCATAGGCAAGCCGATGCCTAACATTGAAATGAAGCTATCCGCTGATAGCGAAATACTCATTCGCGGTGATCTTGTGTTTTCAATGTATTACAATGACGAGCAAGCCACCGCTGAAAACTTTGTCGATGGTTGGTTCAGAACCGGTGATGTGGCGACCATTACGTCTACTGGGGCATACAAAATTACCGGCCGTATTAAAGAGCAATTTAAAACCGCCAAGGGCAAATATGTGATGCCAGTCCCTATTGAAAGTTTGCTGTTTGCCAACTTAAATGTGGAGCAAGCTTGTGTGTTAGGGGCGGGACAAAAGCAACCTGTGGCCATGGTAGTGTTGAATCAATCATGTAAACGTAAAGCAAAAGATATCGTTCAATCCCTACAAGGCACCTTAGCCCAAGTAAACAGCCAGCTAGAGAGTCATCAGAGACTTGATTTCATCATGGTATGCAGCAATGGCTGGACGGTAGAAAACGATTTGCTGACCGCCACCACTAAAGTGAAACGCAGTGATGTGGAGCGTCATTATAGTTGGTTGTTTGATGATACACGGCCTGACGGAATATTATGGGAAGAGGATTTGCACTAACCCTACAGCGTCTTTACCCACTGTGGACTGATTAGCATGCGCTGAATTTAGAGCAAGGCTAGTAACCGGTTAGCTCCATAAAGCCTTTACCGCTATGGGTGCCACTAATGTTTAATGCTCCCTCGTAATACGCAAAGCGACCTGAGTTAAGCTGGTCGCTTTTATTGGCTTGCAGTTTAAGCTCAATATTTTTATTCGCTAGACTCAGGCGCCAAGTCAAAGGAAATAATCGACCCGCCACCTGGGTTTGGCTGTGAGGCACCAGAGCTAATTCACTCGATGACAAGGCAGTAGAAGTGCCGTTGGGCTCGATATAACTGCCTGATATGTAGTCTGTTTGGCCTGGTAAACGCATGCGAAAAGCCATAATCTTGGCGCCGTTATCCAGATGTATAGAAAACCAATCCCAGCCCGCAGTGCTAGTGTCCATAAGCTGTGAGCTCCACTCATGATCAAACCAACCTTGCCCTGTAAGTTGGTGTTCTTGACCGTTGACACGCAACCCCCCGGTGACTTGAATAAACGGCTGACTGTAATAGTGCGAAGCCAAAGGCGGCGTGACTGACTTTACGCTATAACCTTTTTGCCCATGTAGCACAAAGGGCCCATGAGTGGACAGATGCAAACTAACCTCGATATCTTGTGCTGGTTGTTTCATCTGGGTATCAGGAATATTGCGGACAGTTATTGTTGAAGGGAATAGTAAGCCTTGTCCTTCGTCCGCTTGCCATTGCCAGTCATCTAAAAATAGGCTTAAAGGCTGCTCAGTCACACCCGCATTACCCACACCGCCTCGGGCGAAACGCTCTGCAAACCAGTGTTTATTCTTGCTGTGTAAAGACACATGAGCCATGTAACTTTGCCCGTTGTCCCAAGCGTTGATTTGGTCACGGGTTTTAAAGCGAAATAAGGTCCACTGGAAGGCGTAGTCGGCGCCATTTTCATCGTGTAAATTAGCGGTTAGGTACCACCATTCCACACTGAAATCTGGATGGGCTAAGTGATCTGCCGGCAGAGTGATCACATAATTTGGGCTAGCGGGTGTGCCCTTAACGGCCGGTGTTGAATCGGAAAATAAAACGCTTTTTGGGTCGCTGCCGACCGACTGATCGCTGCATGCGCCTAGCAGTAATACCATTATGGGGTATAGCGTAATCAAAGTCGCTAGCCTTAAAAAGCTTAACTTAGCCATCGAATATCCTTAATCAGCGGTTTGTTATTCGTCCACAATAAAGGCAACAGGATAATCACGCTGACCAGTAACAGACCCATAGCTGACACGGACGTAATTTGGCTAATGGAAATATTCAAAGGATACGTCCAGTAGAACGCTTGTTTGTTGATAAAATTGATCAATAGCCAACTGAGCAATACGCCAAAGGGAATGGCAAATACCAGTGCCAGCAAACATAAAAAGAGATATTGCAGCAGCGAGAGTCCTTGCATCACCCAGCGGCTCACGCCCAAGGTACGCAGCAACGTCAGCTGGGGTTTGGTATCTTGCATTAATACGATGATCCCGCAAGCCAAAGAAATGGCGGCAACCAATAAGGTCACTATGTTGAGACTGTCGGTGATAATAAAAGTACGTTCAAACGTTGCCATCGATAAATCGAGCAATTGATCGGCGCTATATAATTGTTGAGCGCGGTTAAAACCTTGCTGTTCAAGGTGCTCACTTAAGGTATTCATTTGCGCCGCGCTGGCATATAAAGCCAGCACATTTGAGCGTTTACTCTTATCGTCAAATAGTTTTGGCGGCAATAATATCTGCCCATAGGGATTGCCATAGTCATAGACGATACCGACTACTGCAAAAGCGCTTACGCCTGAATTCAGCGGCACTGATATAGATTGCCCTAGCTTAATCTTATTACGCAGGGCAAATTGCTGGTTTACATAAGCGCCTTGACCCGCGGCATATACCGCCCCCGCGTCGGGTAGCTGGCTTTGGGTTTTAAGCGCCGCAATAAAACTCGTGGCACTGGGGTGTGAATGCACCTGAATAGGCAAGCCTGCATATTGAGCCTTAAGCTCAAAGCGTTGCACTGCTTGAATATTCAGCCTTAGTTGTTTAATGCTGGTGGCCGCATCTATGTTGTCCGTCTGATACAGATAATAGTCGGCTATTAACCTCTGGTTGAGCCAATCATGGGTTGCTTGACGAAAGCTGTCGACCATCAAGTTCATACCGATATTGCTCATCAGGGCAATAAAAAAAGCACAACAGGCTATTTTACTGCGCCCAGACAACCATAGGCTATGTTGCAGGCTCCAGTGCAATAGCGGCCAGCGCTTGGGCACAAGTGCGCTTGTCGCGTTGAGTACATAAGGGTAGCAGGCAATCAAAACGAAACAGCCCGCCAAAATCAACAAAGCAATACCCATTAAACTGACCCGTATCGTCTGGCTTAACCATAAGGTGATGGCTGCTGACACTAAAAGCAGCCAAGTCATGGGTGTAAACCAAAACGACTTAGCTGGGGAAGTCGAATCGGCGCGATATAAAGTTTGATTAAGCTGTTTGACTGGCAATAGAGCGGCAAGGGTGATGCCCAGGGTGCTGAGTAATAAGACCTGCACGAACAAACTTAAATAAGAGACCTCTGCAAAACCGACACTGACCCGAAATAGACTTTCTAGGGTAGCTTGAATACCTGGCGCTAAATAAAGGGCTAGTGTTACCCCAAAATAGACACCCAGGGCGGCTGCGAGCAAGGTTAATAGCCATAATTCGACCAGTTGGCCGGTTATTATGCTTAAGCGTGAAATTCCTAACTGGCGGAATATTTTGAGCATAGGTAAGCGCTGCATAATTAATAACTGGCAGGCATTCATTACGATAAATAGGCATACCACAAACATCAGTAATGCCATGGCGAGCAGGTTTAGTTTAAAACTGTCGCGCATGCCGGTGTTTTGCTCGGAGCTGGGCAAGGTCAACAGCGTTAAATGCGCTGGTAACAAACGACGGATATCGTTTAAACGCTGGGGGCTAATTTCCCCTACTAGCAGGATATCGCTGATGGGCGTATCGCCAAATTGCCGGGCAAAGAGGCTTATGTCCATCACGATTTCATTATCCATGTTGGCTAGATTGACTTGTTGTAACAAAGGTAAGTGCTGGCCCTGTGCTGTTGTGATAACAATGCTGTCGTCTATTTCTAAATGGTTAGGCACTTGTTCGCGTAATTTCGTATAAAGTCCTATAGAGATAAAAGCTGAATTCTGGGGAAGACTGGTGAGCTCAAGTGCTAGCTTAGATTGTTGCGATTGCCCTTGCTGACGTGTTTGCTTCTGCTGCTGGCTAGTTCGATAATTAAGCAGAGCTAGAGTATCAAAGCCAATAATATCAATGGGTTGATGGGTCAACGGTTGATGCTGCGCGCTATACAATATTGTTGATATCTGAGACACAGCCACCGCTTCTGTGATACCTAAGCGGTGCACTTGCGCGTAATCGAATTTACTCAGCTGTGGGGCAGACGCCGCGACCAGCTTGTACTCAACCAAAGGCAGTAAACCCTGACCTTGCTGAGCGTAACTTTGCTGGGCGCCTTGATTGATAACCAGTACCGCACTGACGCCTAAGCAACCTATCATCAGTGCCATATACAAGAGTGCCAAACGGAACCGGGCGCTGGGGTAACTTTGCAGCACAGTGCGTAAATACCAGAACAAGAGACGCATATTAATTAGCCCGCGCCAGCTTGCCATCCATCATCAGGTAATGCTCTTGGGCCAGAGCTGCCACTGCGCTGCTATGGGTCACTACAACTAGGCTAGTTTGCAATCTGCGACATTGCTCATAGAGCAGCTTGGCGACTTTGCTGCTGTTCTTATTATCTAAGTTGCCAGTGGGTTCATCAGCCAGCAATAACGCGGGTTTGTGAGACAGGGCTCTCGCGATGGCGACCCGTTGTTGTTCACCACCGGATAACTGATTAGGCCGTTTTTTACTGTGCTGGGCGATACCTAGCGCATCCAGTAATTGTGCAATATAGCCTGAATCAAGATTGTTGTTTAGCCGGGCCGGTAAACATAGATTGTCATAGACCGACAGACAATCGATCAGATTAAAGCGCTGGAATATCAAGCCCACTGTGGAGCGGCGGTAATGGTCGGCTTGGCGCTCGCCTATCGTGGTTAAATTCAGCTGGTTGACTGTTAGCTGACCGCTGTCAGGTTTGTCTAAGCCTGCAAGCATATGTAACAAGGTCGATTTGCCCGAACCAGACTCCCCTTGAATACTCATTTGTCCGCCGGGAGGCAAACTTACATCTAGCTCACTTAATACCACCTGACGCCTATCGCCATCTTGATAGCTTTTACAAATTTTATGGGCCTGGATCATGGTGTTTGGCTGCTGACCGGTTAATGCTAAGGATCATTATATTAGCATGGGTTGTAATGAGCACTATGTGTTGCCGGATAAGCATTGGCATATTGATAACTGAAAAGGCTCGAGTCGACGAGATGTGACTTATGCACTGAATTCGTCCATGTGTGAGAAAAGAATCATCTAATGGTAAGCTGGCTAGGCCAAAAATAGCCAAACTGACTTAACCTTGTCAGATTTTAGTCGTGGTTGCAGTCGAAAAAATTTTTCCTTGTATATTCGCTTTACACACTTGTGCGCTAGCGTCTCAGGCAACATTCGAAATAGAAAAATAGGCTAAAAAATGCGAGTAATACAGAGTGAAGATGGCTTTTTAACGCTTGCTTAATCCCGCGTCAGGTTTTAATCGAATGCAGAAAAACCTAGAAAAACTAAAAATGATAGGCAGTAAATTACTCAGTTTTATTTTAAGATCCACACGGTATTTTACCAAATTAAAGTCAAATGGAATCGCACAATGCCCTTTACAAATAAAGTTGATTATATTCCCAATATGCCTAGCGGTGGATACGATCCTCTTGCGGCGCAAGAACAAAAAAAAGTGCAAACAAAGCGTTGGCAGGTACTGGTCGGTGTGTTCCTTTTTGTTGTGACGATAGCTAATATTTTTATTTGGAGCAGGGCGCCTGAATTTCAGAGTCAGGCGATTATGCATTTCTCCTATACCACGCAAAATGCCCAAGAACTTGATTATATTGCTCAGCAACAACTTAGCCTTAACCAACAACGTTTGACTAGCAACAGTCTGTTGCAGGCCTTGTCCATAAAGTTACGTGAAGAGCATTTGATTGACCTTAACGTCCAGCAGTTGAGAGACATGCTTAGCGCAACGTCCAGTGAAACAGGACAAATAATAACCTTGCAAACTGCCGGGCCCGCTCCTGAACTGCTCAAATCCGTACTGCAGCAGTGGCTGTCATTGTATATGTCGTTACTTGAGCGGGAACGTGTTAGTAATGGCTCAGATGAAATACTGCTATATCAGCAGCAATTGACTGCACTGGAGCAAAAAATTGCTCAGCAGGAACAGGTTGTAGATGGGTTTTCGCAAGCCAACGATATTATATCTTTAGAGCGTACCGAGAATCGAATTCCAAACAAAATAAAAGGATTGGGAGTGTCCTTAGATGAAGCCGAAGCACAGAAAGCGCAAGCACTCGCAGAGCTAGATAGTCTGAATGCGTCACTTGCTAATGGCCAACGGGTTGAACGTCCGGTTGATAAGGCGAATATTGATTTGAATCGCGCGGCCCTGCAAGAATTAGCGGCAGAGTTATCTGCACTGTCAGAAAAATATACCCAAGAATATTTGCAGCGGGATCCAGAGGTGGTTGCCAAACAACAAAAATTTATTACCCTAAGCGAAGACTTAGAACAGCAAATTGCTGACAGCCAGTTGTTGTATTTGCAAGATTCCAAGCGCAATTTGGCCGTATCTGTGGGTAAAGTTAATGCCTTGCGAGAGCAATTGGCGGATGTCGAGAATCAGGCGCAAGGTTTCAATCAAAAGTTAGAACAGTATCGTCGTTTAGATGAGGCTCTAAAAGAATTGCAATCACAGGCTCAAACCTTGAAAAACCAGCTTGTAGCACAGGAAGTGTCGAAGCCTTTTGACGCCAAAATAAGCATACTCGAACAGCCTTTTACGCCAGAATTTCCTACCGGCCCAAACTATTGGCAAGACACACTTATCAGTATTGTTGCTGCTATCGTGTTAGCCGTGATGGCACTGCTGCTTTTCAGTTTTGTTGTGCGGCAAAAGTCGTTACAAACTGGGGGAACTAACTTCGTGGTTTTACCCGGTCAACAGCACGGGAATCATTACCCGGAATTGCAAGGGGCTGAGCAGACTAAGTTAGGTGCTAGGGCTCAACCGTTGCAATTAGGCGAGCAGCACACTCAGCAGAGTAATATCCGTTTACTGACAACCGCCGAGTGCCAAGAGTTGTACCGTGTGGCAAATAAGCAAGCCAAGGTGGTTATCAGCTTATTACTAAGCGGGGTGAATGCTACCGAGCTTGGTAAAATTACCAAAGGCGATTTTGTGCAGGCATATACTCAGCTGCAAATAACAGGCGCATACGCTCGCCAAATAGAGTTGACGAGTCAATTGACGACAATTATCGAACAGCTTTGTGAAGGTCTGCAGGCGGATGATTTATTGTGGTCAAGTCCTCTGTCGATTGAAGATTTTTGCCAATTAGTCATCAACGCAGGACATGACGCAGAGTTACCTTTCCCTGAACAATTGTCTACCGAGGTTTTACGCCACACTTATTTAACTTATCTCGTTAGCCAGGGTGTGCGTCTAAATGATTTGGAACAACTTTCAGGTTATCTTCAACCTGCGGAATTGGCCAAATACCGCGTGGTTAATCGACATGGTAAGTCGGTAGATATCGAACAGATAGAGACAATACTTCCCCACTCTGACGTTGACGCTTGAGTGCTTCTGACGACCTATTCGTGTTAACAAAAATAGGGACAACGGTATAGTTAATCCCAGCAGATAATGTTTCAAGAGGCGGGAAAATTTCCGGCCTTGCAAGCTTACCTTCCTAATTCTAGGCAACTGAATCTATGTAATAAGTGATTTCGCTTTGTTGTATGGCGAATTTACGCAGTGAATGAATAGCATTAGCCAACTGAACGGGTGAGACGCAATTGTTTTAGCTGTTTCGGTGTTATGTCGGAAATCAATATATTTGCTTACATCTTTAGTCAGGTTCACCCCAGCATTTTTGCCTATTCAAAACTATTTATTGCCCGGTTTAACCCTGCCTTAACCCGCGTATTGTTAAGATTTAGCCAATTGTAGGCTTTTACAATTTTTACCTATGGATAGCGCGAATGTTCGTTTGTCTTAAGCCTCGTCTTTTTTATTTACTTATTTAGGAACGCTCTATTATGAAAGATTCAATCACCACTGGCGGACTTGTACTGTTTGCCATTTTACTCAGTGGCTGTCAGCAAGAGAGTGTGCCAGAGCGAGCTGCGCCAGTCACCGCTGTTTCGTATATCACAGTCGCCACGACCGCTTATAATATTGACACTAAAATGCAGGGACGAGTGGTGGCATCCCTAAGCGCCGAAGTGCGTCCTCAGGTGGGAGGCATTATTCAAATGCGTTCATTTGTTGAGGGAAACCAAGTGAAGCAGGGAGATGTGCTCTATCAAATCGAGCCAGCTACTTTTCAATCAGCATTTAATGAAGCCAAAGCAAACTTAAACAGTGCCAAAGCCTCTGTTGAAACGGCAAAATTGAAAGATCAACGTTTTGCCAATCTACTTAAATTTGAAGGTGTGTCTCAACAGGATGCCGATGACGCCCACGCGACTTATTTAGAAGCCAAAGCGGATATTGAACGGTTTGAATCAGCCCTTGAGACGGCGCGTATTAATCTTGAATTTACTCAGGTGAAAGCGCCTATATCGGGGCGAATCGGTATTTCAGGTGTGACGCCTGGTGCATTAGTGACGGCATCGCAGGCTACGGCACTTTCTACCATTCGTAAATTGGATCCTATCTATGTGGATATGACCAAAAGCAGTACGGAGATCCTCAAGCTTCGTCAGCTATTGGCAAAATCAGGTATTAAGAAAGGCTCTACCGACGTATCACTTATCCTTGAAGACGGCAGTGAATACAACTTGAAGGGGCAGCTTAAAATGCAAGAAGTGTCGGTGGATGCATCTACCGGTGCAGTGACGCTACGCGCTGAATTTCCTAATCCTGATGGCGTGTTATTGCCTGGTATGTTTGTACGCACCCAAGTCAATGAAGCTGTGGACGACAACGCTATTCTGGTACCCCAGCAGGGTATTTATCATAACGCGGCAGGTGATGCCTATGCTTATGTCATCGACGAGAGCAACAAAGTGCAATCTCGTGTTGTACAAACCCTGAATGCAATTGATAACCAATGGTTAATAGGCACGGGTCTTAATGCCGGTGATAAACTTTTGGTCGAGGGGTCGAGTAAGGTACGTCCAGGCAGTGAAGTAAAAACCGTTGAAGTAAAAATGCGCACTAGTGGTGAAATGGTCAGTGTTGATAAGCAATCAAACACTAGCGCGCCTATGCAAGGGGGCGTGTAAGTCATGTTTGCTCGTTTCTTTATCGACCGCCCAGTCTTTGCTTGGGTTATTTCAATTATCATTATGCTCACGGGCATTGCGTCGATTATGTCGCTGCCTGTGGCACAGTATCCTACGATTGCCCCGCCTGTTATTTCAGTTAGTACTTCATACACTGGGGCTGACGCTGAAACTGTCGAAAACAGCGTGACACAAATTTTGGAGCAACAGCTAACAGGGCTTGATGGCTTGTTGTACTTCTCATCGTCGAGTACGTCAGACGGTTCAGCTTCCGTGAATATCACATTTGAAGAGGGCACAGACCCGGACTTCGCGCAGGTTCAAGTGCAAAACAAGGTGCAGCAAATCAATTCACGCTTGCCTGAATCGGTGCAATCCCAAGGGGTAACCGTGACCAAGTCCAATACGGATTTTCTGCTAGTTACCGCTGTTTATGACACCACTGATAAAGCATCTGCGTTCGATATTTCTGATTATATATCCTCCAGCATGGAAGACTCATTGGCTCGTATTGAAGGCGTAGGTGATACCCGTGTATTTGGCTCGCAATATGCGATGCGTATATGGTTGGACCCAACAAAACTTGCGGCTTATGAGCTGATGCCGTCGGATATCACAGCTGCCTTAGCTGCCCAGAATATTCAAGTACCTGCGGGTAAAATCGGTGCAGTGCCTGCGCTTGATAATCAAGAACTCAATGCAACTGTAACCGCCCAGTCTATGCTGGAAACGCCAGATGAGTTTCGCGCGATTATTTTAAAGTCAGATACAAGCGGAGCAAACGTACGTTTAGGTGATGTGGCGCGAGTCGAGATTGGTAGCGAAAGTTACGATGCGATCCCGCGTCTTAACGGACACCCCGCGTCTGGTATTGCGGTCATGTTATCACCTGGAGCCAACGCGCTAGATACGGCTACTCGGGTTAAAGACAAAGTAGCCGAGCTTGCTAAAAACCTACCTGAAGGTTACGAAGTTACGTTTCCCCGTGACAGCACAGATTTTATCAAAATCTCCATAAGCGAAGTCGTACAAACCTTGGTCGAAGCGGTTGTGTTAGTGGTACTCGTGATGTGGTTGTTCCTGCAAAACTGGCGTGCCACTTTAATCCCCGCCATTGCGGTACCTGTGGTGTTACTTGGTACGTTTGGGGTGTTATCTGCTTTTGGATTTTCGATTAATACCCTGACCATGTTTGGGATAGTGTTATCCATAGGTCTATTGGTTGATGATGCCATAGTGGTGGTAGAAAACGTCGAACGGCTGATGCGAGAAAAAAACCTCTCCCCGAGAGATGCCACAATCGAGTCGATGTCAGAAATAAGTGGTGCGCTGATAGGTATTGCAGTGGTGCTTTCAGCTGTGTTTATTCCTATGGCATTCTTTGGCGGTTCAACAGGGGTAATTTATAAGCAGTTTTCCATAGCGATTGTTTCATCTATGACGTTATCGGTGATTGTCGCTTTAACGCTTAGCCCAACCTTGTGTGCGAGTTTCTTAACGAACAAGCCTCATAGCACTGAAGGGAAAGGCTTTTTTGCACGCTTTAACCGTATGTTCGATAATTTGACCGCATCTTATACCAGTCATGTAGGGCGTCTTATGACCCGCAAGGTCCGCTGGATAGTTGGCTACGGGGTTATTGTTGTGGTGCTGGGTTTATTGATAGTGCGTATGCCTACAGGCTTCTTACCTCAAGAAGATCAGGGCAGCATTATGTTCCAAGTTAACTTGCCTGAGGGCGCATCAATAAAACGTACTCGCGCTGTTTCTGAACAGGTAGAGCACTATCTACTCGAAGAAGAAACGGATGACATTCAACGTGTTTTTAGTATCTCAGGTTTTAACTTTTCAGGAAGCGGCCAAAATGCGGGCATGGGTTTTGTTTCATTAACCCCTTGGAGCGAACGTACTGAAGACGATCAAAGTGCTGATGCCCTGATTGGTCGTATGAACAAAAATTTGTCATCTGTGCGCGACGCCAGAATATTTGCCTTGTCTCAGCCGGTCATTCAAGGTTTGGGTCAAAGCAACGGATTTAGCTTTGAGTTACAAGCGGCCACTGGTACCAGTCGTGACGAGTTGACTGAATTAAAAAACACGTTTCTTGCTAAGGCGCGTCAAAGTGAGCTGCTGATGGGGATACGAGAGGGGGCTTTGAGTAATACACCCCAGTTGAAAATTGATATTGATCACGGTAAAGCTACTTCCCTTGGTTTGTCATTGTCGGATGTGTCTAACACGTTAACCGCAGCGTGGGCAGGTTCTTATGTGAATGACTTTATTGATGATGGTCGAGTAAAGAAGGTGTATATAGAAAGTGATGCTCAATTTCGCTCTAAACCAGAAGATTTAAATGATTGGCATGTGCGTGGGCAAAATGCCGCCGGTGAAACCACGATGACACCTTTTTCAGCGTTTAGCTCGGCATCTTGGTCAAGTGCACCGCAAAGCTTATCGCGCTTTAACGGTATTGCGTCATACAGTATACAGGGTTCAGCGGTCAGTGGCGTCAGCTCAGGCCAAGCCATGAATGAATTAGAACGCTTAGTACAAGAAGTCGGAGAAGGTAAACTCAGCTTCGCCTGGAGTGGACTGTCCTATCAAGAAAAACTTTCAAGCGGGCAATCTACAGCCTTGTATGCAATTTCAATTCTTGTGGTGTTCTTAGCGCTTGCTGCCTTATATGAAAGCTGGTCGGTGCCGTTTTCGGTGATTTTGGTGATCCCATTAGGCGTAATCGGTGCAGCTTTGGCGACCACACTTCGCGGATTAGAAAACGATATTTACTTTCAGGTTGCCCTGTTAACTACAATCGGCCTGGCATCTAAAAACGCCATCCTCATTGTTGAGTTTGCTGAAGCATCATATCAAAAGGGTATGTCGCTGGTTGGCTCTGCGGTTGAGGCCGCTAAACTGCGCTTACGGCCGATTATTATGACTTCATTGGCCTTTATTTTTGGTATTTTGCCTCTGGCGATTTCTTCAGGTGCAGGTGCAAACAGCCGGATTGCAATTGGTACAGGTATTTTAGGAGGCACTATTACGGCAACGATCCTAGGTATCTTCTTCGTGCCTCTATTCTTTGTGTTAATACGTGGCGTTTTCTCAAAAAGGCGCCCTGTATACAACGATGAACCAAAAAAGTTGGAGAATGCCCGTGATTAAACTAAGCATGAATATTGTGCCCTGCGGCAGACTTTTACCTCTTGCCGGGGCGCTTATGTTGGCTGGCTGCAGTACACTCGCGCCAGACTATGCCCGTACTGAGTTACCTGTACCCGCTCAGTGGAATAATCAACCTAGTGCCCAAACACAAGGTCTGTTTAGCCAACAGGCGATGCAGGTGCCATGGAAAAACTTTATTAGAGATAACCGTTTAGCACACGTTATTGAGTTGGCGCTAGGCAGCAACAGAACCTTGCGCCAAACCCTGGCGGATGTTGAATCTGCAAGGGCCACGTATCGTATTCAACGAGCAGATTTATTTCCGCAAATTAATGCTGGGTTGACCGGTACTCGCAGCAAATCATCAGCCGGTAATATTGCGACTACCTATGAAGCTGAAGCTGGGTTAAGCGGCTATGAAATAGATTTATTTGGTAAAAATCGCAGTCTAAGTGACGTGCAAATGGAAGCCTATTTGGCCAGTGCAGAAACCGCAAAAGCAGCACAGATTTCGCTTATCGGTGAAATAGCCAATGCTTGGCTAACCCTAGCAGCAGATCAAAACCAATTGAGCTTAGCCCAAGAAACCGCCGCCAATGCACAAAAAACCATGAACATTACCAATAAGCGTTTAGAGCTGGGTATTGATTCAAGGATAGATGTGGCCAGTGCACAAACTATTTATCACAGTGCTCGTTCGGATATCGCCAGTTTTACTACGCAAGTTAATCAAGATATCAACGCACTTCGTTTGCTCGTAGGTGAGCAGTTTGATAATAGCCTGCTACCTGATGCGCTGCCGGACGTCGAACGTTTGGTGACAGAGGTACCTGCTGGTTTGTCATCGTCTGTGTTACTGCAACGCCCTGATGTGTTGGCCGCAGAGCACAACTTGAAATCCGCAAATGCCAATATAGGGGTTGCTAGGGCTGCGTTCTTTCCTACCTTGTCATTAACGGCTACAGGTGGCTTAGCCAGCTCAGTGTTAGCGGATATTTTCAGTGGCGGCGCTAGTTCAATCTGGACGATTGCGCCGAGTATCACGTTGCCGATATTTGATGGTGGAGCGAACGATGCCAACCTAGCGTACAGCGAAGCTCAGCAAGTTAAGTTTCTGGCGGCATATGAATATGCGATCCAAAGCGCGTTTGCAGAAGTGGCTGATGCATTAGCGCGTAGGGCAACGATACAAGCACAACTGAACGCCGAGAACGCATTAGTCGCGGCTGCGACGCGTAGCTACGAGCTGTCATTAGCGCGCTATAAAGGCGGTGTGGATAGCTTTCAAAATGCGCTAGAAGCCCAGCGCACTATGTATAGCGCAAAGCAGTCCCTTATTCTCACTCAGCAAGCGGATTTGGGTAATCGCATTACCCTTTATCGTGTGTTAGGTGGCGGTCTAGCAGAACGTGATACGGTGCAAGATGAAGGTTAAGGCTTCAAACATAGTGTAGGCAGGTACAAGCTATACTGATGGCTGGGGTAATCCCCCTCATCTATCACCTAAGTTATAATGGGCAATAGCAGGGAGACTTGACACCTGTACGTCGTGACAATTACCGTCTTAACTTGTGATAGGCGAAGTAATAGAAATCTTTGAGGATTTCTTTTAACGATCTCGGATTAAACGCTGTTTCAAGTAATTTTGGCTGCAATTCTTGGATGATTTTGGGCTGTGGATTGAACTCAGTCAATGCAAGTAAATCAATCATGTCTTGGCAGTTAGCTGGGTGTATACGGTCAAAACTGGTTAAATCCATAGCTTGCTCGAGCGCTGCGAGCCAACCCGAGACCCGCTGTTCTAAGTAAAATCTATCTCTAAAACTCAGATTTGAATGGGTTGCTTGAGTATGTTGAATCCAGAGTTTCACAGATTCTTCATGTAATTTAGATTCCCTCAAAATGGGAAAACGCGGTTTCAAATTAGCTAGAATATCTTCCTCTAGCGTTAGTGCGTTATCAATGGTGGGATAAAAGTTTCGCCCTGTTTCCCACACCCCGCCTCTTAGTATGATTTTCTTTTTACTATGAGACTTTGATTTTAAAGGCTCATACTGATCATATGCATGGAATAAAATACCTGCGTCAGCTGCTTGCCCAGATGAATGTTCTATATATTCGTTATATTTAGCTTTATCAAAAGTATTTGACCTTTTGATAAAGCTAAACAGAAAGTTGAATTTCTGAGCTAATATTACTGGTGTTTTTTTTATCGGCCGCAGAGATATTTTCATGTTCAAATAAGAAGGCAGAAAACGAAGTTTGGCTATTTAACAAAGCGGCTAACAGGGTTCTGGAATCATAACCAGCTGTTAGCGGTAAATAGATTTCTTCTCCGTATACTTGGCTAACATTTTTAACTATGGTGGTTAATCGTATTGCTAATGTTGTATAAATTTCACTCTGGGCTAAGTGTTTAAACTTGTTCTCACGTTTACCTGCTCGTTTGATCGTCCCTTCGTTTATGTTGATAGCCTGACCAACCAGTAACTTTTTCACCCCGTTGAAGATAGTTAATGGTGGGGGGAACCAGTTCATGGCATTGCCATGTTTAATGTCTTTGTAATCGTTGTTTTTTTCGAAAGAGAAAATCTCATTTAGTAACGCTAAGCTGGAAGATAAAACTGGTTCGCCTGCTTGTAGTCCATAATAACAACCCAACATTCCTCCGGGATCGATATGCAGCGAATTTCCTATAATTATTAGCCAGCGACCGCTCCAATCTGACGTGATATCAGCAATATTGTCAGTATTTATAGTGTTCAAATCGTTTGATATAGTACCTTGGGTACTCTTGAACGCTGAGCCGATTAAAACGTTCACTTTACAGTTACTAAATGCGACATCTAGGTCAGTATGATAATAAAGTGAAAAACCTGAGAGCAATGTTACATGATTAAAATTGGTGTGTGAAAATTCTTTATTACAAATTAAAAACTGTCTTTTATGTTCCATGTTTTTTCCTCGTTACCATTAAAAGTATTTAGCACAAATCCGTTGTCATATTTATACTATCCCAGCTTGGGCACACGTGACTAGTTATCATCGTTCTCTATTTTGAATAGGAAACGGATTTTAAATCGAAACAAAATACATAACAGACTACTGTCTTAACTTGTGATAGGCGTAGTAATAGAAATCTTTGAGGATTTCTTTTAACGATCTCGGATTAAACGCTGTTTCAAGTAATTTGAGCTGCAATTCTTGGATGATTTTGGGCTGTGGATTGAACTCAGTCAATGCAAGTAAATCAACTATGTCTTGGCAGTTAGCTGGGTGTATACGGTCAAAACTGGTTAAATCCATAGCTTGCTCGAGCGCTGCGAGCCAACCTGAGACCCGCTGTTCTAGGTAAAATCTATCTCTAAAACTCAGATTTGAGTGGGTTGCTTGAGTATGTTGAATCCAGAGTTTCACAGATTCTTCATGTAATTTAGATTCCCTCAAAATGGGAAAACGCGGTTTCAAATTAGCTAGAATATCTTCCTCTAGCGTTAGTGCGTTATCAATGGTGGGGTAAAAGTTTCGCCCTGTTTCCCACACCCCGCCTCTTAGTATGATTTTCTTTTTATTGGTAGATTTACTAGCCAAAGATTCAAACTGGCTATGTGCATGAAATAAACCATCAGCATCAGCTGCTTGTCCTGCTGAATGTGCTATATATTCGTCATATTTCTGTTTATTAAACGCTTTTTCTCGGTTGATGAAGGAAAATGAAAATTTAAATTTTGCGGCAAGTGTGGCGGGGATTTTATTATCTGCTGCAGAAATATTGTCATGTTCAAATAAGAAGGCAGAAAACGAAGTTTGACTATTTAACAAAGCGGCTAACAGGGTTCTGGAATCAAAACCAGCCGTGAGAGGTAAATAGATTTCATCTCCATATACCCGGCAAACATTTTTAACTATGGTGGTTAATCGTATTGCTAATGTTGTATAAACTTCACTCTGGGCTAAGTGCCTAAACTTGTTCTCTCGTTTACCTGCTCGTTTGATCGTCCCTTCGTTTATATTGATAGCCTGACCAACCAACAACTTTTTCACCCCGTTGAAGATAGTTAATGGTGGGGGGAACCAGTTCATGGCATTGCCATGTTTAATATCTTTGAAATCGTTATTTTTTTCGAAAGAGAAAATCTCATTTAGTAACGCTAAGCTGGAAGATAAAACTGGTTCGCCTGCTTGTAGTCCATAATAACAACCCAACATTCCGCCAGGATCTAGGTGCAGTGTGTTAGCGACAATAACGAGCCAACGGCCACTCCAATTTGAGGTGATATCAGCAATATTGTCAGTATTTATCGCGCGCAAATCGTCTGATATGACACCTGGGGTACTTTTGAACGCTGAGCCAAGCAATAGATTTTTGCTGCCGTCACTAGCCGCTATATCTAAATCCATATGATAATAAAGGAAGAACCCTGCAAACAGCCTAACACGATGAAAATTGGGAAGAATCAATTCCTTTTTACAAATTAAAAACTGTCGTTTGTGTTCCATGTTTCTTACCTCATTTCCGTTAAAGTAGATTGACATGAAGGTGTTTTTACCAAAAAGGCTATATCAGCTTGTCTATTCATAGCGGATCCATGCTAGGCATCTTATTTAAAGATAGCGTTTTTTGTGACTGTAGGCACTCGCTATTTGCTTTATCCATACTCTACTCAGGTAGGCCAACCACTATTAGAAGCTTGTAGTAATGGCATTAATCGGCATCCCGTTATACGCATTGGATTTCCTTTTTTGCTTTAAGTCCCTGCATGTGCCAAAACATTCATCTTTCATAAACATAGTATGTTTATGCTGAGGGAAGGTAATGAAATACACTTATGTTGCACAATATAAGCTTAGTCGCTTGGTGCAGTTTTGCTTTATCTGCTTAACGTTAGGCCTTACAGCATGTAGCCAAGGGATTGACGTTGCAAAATCTCATGACGTACTGCCCTTTTCTGATCCAGCGAACACAGGTGGTTGGGTATTAAATCGCGAAGTCAGTGATGAATTTGATGGGGAGACTATCGATGAAGCACGTTGGTATATAGTCGGCAAGTTTGAAGACGGTAAACCCGTCTATCGGCATCCGGATAAGCCAAATAAAAAAGTTTGGAGAGGGCGTGCCCCGTCACAGTTCTCTGGGCGTAACTATCGCTTAGAAAACGGTAAGTTGATACTTGAAACCCGCTGGGAGCCGGATTTTCCATTTAGTGACGAAATTAGGGTACCGGTATTCGGTGAGGCTATGCCCCATGCAAATATCACTACAGCCTGTTTTATTTCACGCAAAGCATTTAAATATGGCTATATGGAAATCAAAAGCAAGGCCGCAGATGCCGAGGTCACTAGCGCGTTTTGGTCTATGGGACAGGGCTTTGAGTTCGATTTTTTTGAGCTATTTGGGGATCACCGTGATGTGCAAAAACTCGATTTAGACCGCGAACTTTGGTGGTCGAGCCGTGATTGGAACCCAGCAGTTAATGAAACTGGTAAACCTGTGTATACCGAGCACCACGATTTGGGTTTTCGAGTGGCCGATGATTTCCATATCTATGGTGTTGAGTGGGATGAAAATGGTGTCAAATACTATGTCGATGGCAAGCTGCTTTCTACCGTGACGTCATCGCAAGTGACAAAATGGGCGCGAGAGAATCGCCAAGTCCCGGCAGATTATCAAGGTTATGTGGCTAATAAACCACTGAATCTATGGTTAGATCAAGAGACCTTCCCTTGGCATACCTGATAGCAAAGAAGATCTCGAACTGAACAGTCCTGCAGGTGAAAACGAGGATGGCGTCGTCGATTTTGCCATCGAATATGTGCGTGTGTGGCAGAAACCCTCACATCATTAAGTATAAATAATGTGAGGGAAGAGAATTAACGTGTTTGAATGCATCGACCGAGCGACCGACCGTACGTTTATAGTGTCACGCTTGTTATCCAGTCAATGCAATATATAACCTAGAGGTTGTCAATCCCATTTTAGGGTAGCTTTTAATGATCTGGACTTGACTTAACTTTTATCAACTACCGGCAAAGTCCGCCCTAGCTCACTACTTTTTAAGGCTAGCTCAATAAGCTTAATGCCATTTAACGCTTGTTCAGCGGTGACAGGATGCGCAGCATCATGGAGAATGCTGTTTGCTGTGGCTTGAAAATACCCTTGATAACCACCTCGTTCAGTGACGACCACCTTTGTCTCTCCTTCGCTATAAATATGGCCATATTGGCTGGCATCTTCATCTGCCCAATTTGCTTGGCTAGGTGTAAGGCCAGCAATTAAACGTGACTCTTGGGGATCAAGTCCAAATTTTTGGTAAGTGCCTTTAATACCCTGAATGGTAAAGCGTCGGTTAGGCGTGGCGCTTAACATATCGGCATGTAAAATCGCTATTTTGTCGGCATAGTGCAGTACCAGATTGAAAAAATCTACTGTACTCCCGCCATCACGTACGATACGGCACTGGGCCGTTATGGATTGAGGCATACCAAATAGCTGTAATGCTTGATCAATTAAGTGAGGCCCAAGATCGAATAATATCCCGCCCCCGTCACTGGCTTGTTCCCGCCAGCGCTGGCGTACTTGTGGGCGGAAGCGGTCAAAATGTGCTTCAAAGACTTTAATATCACCTAAACGCTCTTCACGGATTAATTTTTGCACGGTTAGGAAGTCTCCGTCGTAACGACGATTTTGAAATACGCTTAGCAACTTTTGCTTTGCGTGCCCCAAAGCGATCAAGGTTTCACCGTCACGACTGTTGGTAACAAATGGCTTTTCCAATATCACATGCTTGTCGTTCTCCAGGGCGAGTTTAGCTAAGTGAAAATGCACATCATTAGGTGCGGTGATGATTACCAGCTCAGCATCACTTTGAGTGATTAACGCTTCTGGTGAAACGTAAAGCTGAGCATTTGGCCAATCTTTGCTTACGGCATCATGTTGACTACTGCTAATGGCCACTAGATCAAATTCAGGCAGATGCCGAATAAAAGGTAAATGAAATATTTTAGCTGAATAGCCATAACCAATGATGGCGGTTTTAATAGGCGTGTATGTTATTGGCGAATGGGTATTTATCGTCATATTGCCTGACCTTTGTTTGTGTTGTGATGAAGAGCTGAATAGCTAGCTCACGAATACGCTTATGCAATGCTTACGACGGCGCGGCCAAAGATACAGCGCTGTGCGGGACCAAATGTTCCACCGAGCAATTGGACTTGCTGGTTGTTCGTGGGTAACAATGGCAAACAGTCAACTGAATTGGTCACCACAGTAACAGGCTCTACAAGTTGACTTGCTATCGCCGTGTAAGCGTAGTGCTGGTATCTAACAGAATATGATCATTTTCCACCACAAATGCTGCGCCAGCTTTTGCTATCTGTAATTTTGCCTGATTGCTTTTTTCTGTTAGTTAAAATTTTACTTACTGAGCGTTCTTTTGTGCTTTTAATGTTTAAGCTATTTTAACGGCTTGTACGTTATTTTAAGTTACTTTATCCGATTTATGCCTAAATTACCGTCTAGTATTGTCACTGGATTTTCAATGTCAGTCCGTTAGGATCGGAGAATATAATACCGCTACAAAGCAATAGTCATAGACTTAAAAAAAACGGAACGTAAAGGTAGCGCTTGGTATTGAGGAGAGTTATTTGCATAGTTTTACTGTCAATACCAGCGATGAAGGGGTGTTATATTGTCGTGAATGGCTACCCGAAGGTGTGGTGAAAGCCGTAATACATATTGCCCATGGTATGAGTGAACATGGTGGGCGTTATCAGCGTTTTGCCCTTGCTCTTAACCATGCGGGTTATGCAGTCGTCGCCAATGACCATAGGGGGCACGGGTTGAGTGTCACTGAAGGTCAAGCATTAGGGCATATGGCAGATGATGACGGCTGGCAAAAAGCGCTGAGTGATTTGGCATTGGTGAATCAACATATTCAGCGCCGTCATCCGAACCTAGCTGTCATTCTATTTGGCCATTCGATGGGTTCATTTCTGAGCCAGGATTATTTGGCTCACCACGGAAGCTCTATCGCTGGGGTAGCGTTATCATCTACCAATGGGCCTGCAGGATTGTTATTGAAAATAGGCCGATTAATAACCAAATTTGAACGGTATCGCATTGGGGCGAAAGGCCATAGTCCATTGATCTTAACCATGGTATTCGGTGCCTATAATAAAGCGTTTGCACCCAATCGTACTGAGTTTGACTGGTTATCTCGGGACGATAAAGAGGTTGATCAATACCTAGCTGATCCCCTGTGTGGTTTTCAGTGCTCGGTGCAAACTTGGCTAACCATGCTCGCTGCCCTTGGGCAAATAGCCAATGATTATGCCATTGAAAATATGGATAAAACTAAGCCTATATATGTGTTTTCAGGTACCGAGGATCCGGTGGGGGAAAACACAACCGGGGTCAAACGCTTGCTAGCCGCTTACAAAAAACATGGTTTCAGCGCGGTAACCAGCAAATTTTACCTTGGTGGACGACACGAAATGCTCAATGAAACCAACCGTGATGAGGTTACTGCCGATTTTATTGACTGGGCAGATGGGGTGCTGGTGAAAAATGTACAATCAAAACTCGCTACATTAGGTTTTGCCCATTAAGATATTGAAGACTCATTAGACAGCATGTAAAAGGAATTATGATTATTACTGACAACACTGTGGGGATCATTGAGTTTACTCGTTTATATCTCGCTGTTTTTTATACCTTTGTGGCGTTTTTTTACATCAGCAAAATTATTTGGGCCAAAAGAAGCAGTGGCCAGCAGCAGGTTTTCCCTGGGCAGCGTTTTTGCACATCTTGGTGGAATCACATCGCGTTCCGTGTATTTCGCGCCACAATTTGGATGATTTGTGTCTTTCGTTTTTTCTTCCCTGAGATCGATGGCTTTTTAGGATTGCTGCCTTCGATGCTCAATGTACCTGTTATGTTTGCTGGGAATTTGTTGCTCACTTGTGGGTTCGTCTTCACTATCATTGTACATTTAAGTATGGGCAGTCAGTGGCGCTCTGGAATAGATCCAAAAGGGCCGGCACAGTTGATGACTCACGGTTTTTATCGTTATTCTCGCAATCCCATGTTTAGCGCTATTGCGCTGTCTCAATTAGGCTTCTTTTTGGCCTTACCTTCGCTATTCTCGCTGATTTGTTTACTGGTGGGCTTATTTACCCTCTATCGTCAGGCGATTGTCGAAGAACAGCACTTAGCCAGTGCATTCCCTGCGGCGTTTGCTCAGTACAAAGCCGGTACGCGTCGGTGGCTGTAAACATGATTCAGGGCACAAACCCCTAGCTATTAACCTCATTACCTTTGAGCTGGGGTGATGTTAGATCAAGCATGTTCAGCCCGCATCATGGCCCCTTAAAAAGAATATAGCTTGCTCAATACGTGCACCCATGAGGAGGCTTTATTGATGGCCATAAAAGCCCATATATCAGCCGCTGAAAACTAATCTACTTTGCACGCTTTTTCTGATGTCAATAATGTCGTTTCGAAGGTAAAATCGCGTCCATTATGTCAACAGCCTTATTTTTGTTGTCTAGCAAGAGGTAGTGAGGAGTCTATGGATTATTTTGAACAGTTAGGTGTGAGCAGATCATCGACCACCATCGATATTAAAAAAGCCTATCGAAAACTCGCCAATAAATATCACCCTGACAGAAATGATAGCGTGGAAGCCAAAGAAAAGTTTCAGCTCATTCAACAGGCGTATGATGTTATTTCGGACCCCAAAAAGCGGGCCTTGTACCTAAAGCAAAACTATACGGTGATCACCGATCCCCGTGAAGTTGCTGATTCATTTTGGCATTCGGCCTTCAACTAGACATTGAAATAAATTGTCACCTAGGAAACTATAAATGCAATTTGAAGCAAGCGTACCTGACTATTTAAGTGGTGATTTTTCGATGTATTTAGAAAATATGACCTCTTATGCTGATCCTGAAAATCCTGATTTATTATCAAATTATTTGACTAAGTTGTTTGAGCAATTGAAGCAAATGCCTCTGTTGTTTAACGGCATGGTGGATCAATTAGCCATGGCAATATCAACCAAGGTTAGAATTGATAGCGAAAATTTAGCAAAAATCGTCTTTACCAAAGAACTTTCTTGGGGCGACGTTAAACCGTTTGTGGGGGTTCATGCCGACGCACGGGCGTGTATTACTGAAATTATGACCCATGCTGAACAAGACTTAAAAAAAGCTATTTTACTCATCCATTTTTATAACGGCTACGACACCACGCCGTTAAAGGCCGAAGCCGATGAGTCTGAGCAGGATCAAAACGATGATTATGCGACGCATTACGATGGTGATAACTATTAATCTTGCTCAGTTCGACTCACAACCGATACATAAATACAAAATTTGAGGATTCACCTTGACTAAAAATGCACTAATTCTTGCCAGTGATATTATGGAACAAGCACAGCACAGCGGTCGACGTGCTGGCACCTCATTAGAGGCCATCGCTTCTGAGCAAGGCGACGAGACCATGCTTGCGGTGTTAACGGAAATGGATATTTTAACCGTTGCTAAAATTGTCAGAGAGCACGACGCCACCATCCCTTCTATTGCCACTTGGTTGATGGATGCAGATTCAATTAAGCAGCTATTAAACGTTGAGCCGTCATATTGGCAAAATATGGACGAAGATCACGTATTTTGTGCCCAAACGGAAGCGCATAGCCTATTAACCCAAATTTTTCTCACTACGGATGATGAAGAAAAGCAATTGGACATACTGAAAGTCATTGTCGAAGACGACTTTGGTCTTTTATATTTATCGTTGCCGTTTGTTGGTCACGACTTTTCAGAAATGGAAGAAGACGAAGAACAAGCATCCGGCAGTATTGAAGAACTGTTAATGAAAATTAAATCGTTAAGTGAAGAGGCCTACCGAGAAGTGATGACGGTGAGCACCAATGGCACACTGGAAAACATCGAAATTACATTGAAACAAAATGCCAATAAACAACGCGTGACAGCCCTTGAAATGGATACCGATGATATGTTTGCACCGCTTTAATATGCAAAAATCACCGTATTTATGCTTTCATTCAGTAGGATAGAACAATGAAAATTGCACAGTTAAGAAATCATCCTTTTCTACTTTTGGTCTTAAAAGATGGCGAGAGTGAAGGTTATTTTTCTGCCGAATTCATGCACAAAACCAAACAGCAATTAAGTGATATGTCGTTGCGCATAGCGTCTGATAATTTATCGATAATTTATGCCGACCAAATTAAAAAGGGCTGTGAAATTGTCCTGGGTATGAGCAACTTAGGTTTGTTAGATCTATGTGGCAATGATACTGAAAAAGCAAAAAGTATCATAAGAGATCAAGGCATAGTGTATTGCTTTAGAGCGGGCTGGGCAAAATACGCTGAGCTAAAGAAAATATCTCCCACATACTTTGAAGATATTTCGATCACGCGTTATGCGCAGGGCATAAGCGATACTTCTGACATTAGCTTGATGCATGGAACGCTAGTCAAAGAAGGTCAACAAAGTGCCAGACTGCTGCAGATATACAAACATATTGGGGCAAGTTACAGTGCAAACAGCCTCATTATTGATCATGATGAAGACGTGTTAACGTTCGAACTGCAAAAATTCTTAAACACTGGGGTTGCGCTTTTACTCATCGATTCTGAGAAAAAAGTGTTCACGAACACTTTATATCAGCAATTTATTACCTACCTTACGGGCACCGAAAAAGACGTGCTGCATAGCAAATTAGCAGCCTGTATCAGCCGTTTCACTGAGCAGCTATCGGCCACTACAAAAACCTATCTGCAAGAGGTAAATCTATTAGATTTCAACGATTTGACCGGGATCATCAATCAGCAAGAAAATGCCGCTATGTATAGTCAGGATATATTAGAACTGCCTATGACAGTGTCGAATGAGCTGAATAATGATTTTGATGGCGGCTACGATTTTCACGCGGATGACGAAGACGATATCGCCTATTTGCGTCCCGACGCGTAATTGCATAATAGTGCATGCAACGGCATGCGCTACCGGATACAATCTCTTGTCGCGCCAGGTTACAAATATCATTGAATGATAGACATTTATGGCAGACTTACTAAGATACAACGTGAAGAGCTAGGATGCTGTGTTTCATATACCTCTGTGTATTGATTCTTTTCTTTCTTAAAATACAAACCAAATAACGACGATATGATCTGACAAGGTTAAGCAAGGTGCAACACTCACCCGTTTTCATCGTGTCAGCTATTTATCATTTGATTTTAGAACGAAATTAAACAAGCAGTTTGGTCATTGAATGCGTATGAACGGAACACGTAATAATCAGTTCACAACTTCAGTTGGGCGTGCATCACACACTAACAGACGGGTGTCATGTTCACTGCACAGCATAAAAAGCCTGTTATTGGCTTTCATTGTCGCGACTTGTCTGGTGACAACAGCATTAGCGCAAAGTGAGAAAATCAAGTCAAGTACCACCACGACACCTAGCCAGTCAGGCATAACATGGTACGCGAAGGGCGAGTACGATAGAGCCATTGAGTTATTTCAACAAGCGCTGGCCAGTGATATTGAGACCTTCGGTAAAAGACACCCTAATGTCGCTACCACACACAATAATTTAGCGTTAGCTTGGAAAGCCAAAGGCCAATACGACAAAGCCATTATGTATTATGAGTTGGCCCTTGCTAGCTCCCTAGCGTCGTTTGGTGAGGACCATCGCGAAGTCGCCTCGATACGCAGTAATTTGGGCTTGGTGTGGTACGCCAAAGGCCAATATGGCAAAGCTATTCATTATTATGAGCAGGCACTGGCAAGCAGTTTACGCGACCCAGCTAACAACCAATCGTTTATAGCCACCATACGCAGCAATATCGGTTTGGTTTGGCAGGCTAGAGGCGAGTATGACAAAGCCATTCAAAATTATGAGTTAGCCCTTGACGATGGCATAGCGACCTATGGGCAAGATCATCCGTCTGTGGCCATAAGGCGCAGTAACTTAGGCAGTGCTTGGGAAGCAAAGGGGCAGTACAAAAAAGCGATTAAGTACTACGAATTGGCCCTCAAAAGTGGCATTTCAGGTCTTGGAGAAGACCACCCAACAGTGGCAACCAGGCGCAATAAGTTAGGGAATGCATGGCAAACCCAAGGACAATATGACAAAGCAATTTACTACTATCAATTAGCACTGGCCAGCAGTCTGAACTCAGTGGGGGAAAATCATCCCATTGTGGCGACCATACTGAATAGTTTAGGTAGCGCATGGGAGGCGAAAGGGCAATATGACAAAGCGTTAGAGCAATATGAAAAGGCGCTTGATATTAACATCTTAACCTTTGGCGAAACCCATCCTGACGTTGCTAACACGCGTCGGCAATTGGGGAGTGTATGGCAGAGAAAAGGCCAATACGAAAAATCGCTAACCTACTATAACCAAGCTTTGACCAGTGATATTAAAACGTTCGGTACGGATCATCCTAGTGTCGCAGACACGCGCAAGCGATTAGGTAGCCTTTTACAAACAAAAGGCCAGTATGATGAAGCGATTAAGCTGTACGAACTGGCGTTAAGCAGTAGCTTGCTAACGTTTAAAGATAGCCACCCAGAAGTCGCTAGTATTCACAGACAACTTGGCAGTGTCTGGCAAGAAAAAGGCTTGTATCAAAAGTCCTTAGATTATTATGAGCAAGCCTTGGAAAGCGAAATAAATACCTTTGGTGAGCAGCACCCCAAAGTCGCGGTTAGCCACGCGTTACTCGGTAGCGTATGGGAGGCAAAAGGACAATATGATAAAGCCATCACGTTTTATAATCTGGCTCTTGGCAGTCATCTTTTAACGTTTGGCGAAAGTCACCCTAACGTGGCAAAGACACGCAGGCAACTTGGTCGTGTATGGCAGGAAAAAGGCCAGTATGATAAAGCGCTAGAGTATTATGAACTGGCCTTGCTTAGTGATATAAAAACCTTCGGTGAACAACACCCTGATGTCGCGATTACCCATAGGCTCCTCGGCAGCCTTTGGCAAGCAAAAGGCGAATACGACAAGGCGATTGAGCTCTATCAACTGGCGCTAAATAGTAGCTTGTTAACCCTTACGGAAAGCCATCCTGAAGTCGCTGATACGCGTAGGCGCCTTGGCAGTGTATGGCAGGAAAAAGGTCAATATGACAAAGCGATGCAGTATTATGAGCAGGCGCTTGCTAGTGATATTCAAACCTACGCCGAGTCACATCCAAGTGTTGCCTTAACGCGCCGATTATTGGGCAGCCTGTGGCAGGTTCAGGGTCAATACGCTAAGGCCATTCATTATTACGAGTTGGCATTACAGCAAAGTTTAAAAACCTTTGATAAGACGCACCCAGAGGTGGCTAAAACGTATAATAACTTAGGCAGCGCGTGGCAAGCTCAGGGACAGTACGATAAAGCCGAACAATATTACCAACTCGCTTTGATTGGCGCGCGTCAATCCCTAGGTGAACAGCACCCCGTGATGGCCACAACGCAGAGTCATTTAGGCAGTCTTTGGTTAGCGAGGGGGCAATATGACAAAGCGTTAGTTTTATATGAGCAAGCATTGGCAAGTAATATCATGACTTTGGGGGAGCAGCATCCTGACGTAGCTGAAATACGCAGTAGTCTGGGGAGAGTATTTAAAGGAAAAGGGCAATACGATCAAGCTATTAAATATTATGAACTGGCCCTGGGTAGTGGCATAGCGACCTTTGGCGAGGACCATCCATCAGTTGCCATAAGGCGCAGTAATTTAGGTAGCTTGTGGTCAGCTAAAGGCCAGTACGATAAGGCGATTGAATATTACCAACTAGCGCTTGCTAGTGGCATTAAAACCTTTGGTGAAGACCATCCTGCAGTCGCTATTCGGCAAAGTAATTTAGGCAGCGCTTGGGAAGCATTAGGTGAATATGACAAGGCAATTGAGTACTATGAACTCGCCCTAGAAGGTGGCATTAAAAATTTTGGTGAAGCGCACCCATCGGTAGCTAAAAGACGCAGCAATTTGGGTAGTGTATTCAAAGCGCTCGGTCAATATGACAAGGCTATCTCTTATTACGAATTAGCCTTGAAAAACGGCATACTTATTTTTGGTGAGAATCATCCCTCGGTCGCAATTAGACAAACCAATTTAGCCAGCTGTTGGCAGGCAAAACGGCAATATGACAAAGCTATTAGCTATTATGAGAAGGCATTGTCGACTTATATACTAACGCTAGGTGAAAACCATCCAAACGTAGCTGCTACGCGCAGTAACTTAGGCAGCGCCTGGTACGCTAAAGGGGACTTTAACAAAGCCATTGAATATTACGAATTAGCGCTGGAAACCGGGCTGGTTATATATGGTAAAGATCATCCATTTATCCGTGCAATGCGCAGCAATATCGACAATGCAAGAGACGCCCGTTGGCAATAAAAATGGGGTAATTGAAGCACCCCAATAATTTGAAACGCTCATTATTGGGGTCTTCACAAGGGCGGATTCTTTTATACTTGATTTGTTATCGCTAAAAACGTTTTCTCAATGTCACGCCAAAGGTCGCTGGGTCAGATATATAGGCATTAAACTTTCCTTCCTGTAGGGGCGTGTTGAAGTTCACATGATTAATATATTCTTCGTCCAAAACATTACGCCCCCAAAACACTAAATCCATGTTGTATTTGGCAAAGTTCATGAAAAAACGCACATTAAGCAAGCTGTATGACTCTTGCACGGCAAAGGGATCGTTACTGCCGTCTAAGACTACATCACCAGTGTAAGAATATTCGGCCACGAGATAGGCATCAATGTTGTCACTAATAGTGAAGTCTTTTTTAACCTTTACCATGGCGTAATCTTCAGGCTCGCCTGTTGGGCGGTCACCCGATCGATTACAGTACGGATTTGGCGCGTTGGGATCTGAACTTTCTTGCCCTGGATCAGTAATACCTGTGTGCCAGGTGTATGCAATCCAGCAATTCCCGCGCATAAAGTTGTCGTATTCTGCATTGACTCTGGCATATACAACACCCACCTCAATCGTGTCTGTGGGCAGCCACGTCAGCTCTACTTCCAAGCCTGAGGTTTTATAATCCCCTGCATTTTGTAAATTAAAGCCTGTACCGGTAAAAGTATTGGCTTGTATGTCATCCACATTTGTCGTGTGAACGGCAGCGTTAATTCTGAGATCTTGTTCAGGGAAGTCTTTCTTAATGCCAATCTCAAACGCTCTGGATTTCTCCGCAGCAAAAATGGGCTCAAAACCCTCTGTAATTCTATCTGTGTTAGTACCTCCAGATTTGTAGCCCGTGCCATACGAAACATAAATTAGGGTATCTCTGTTGGGGGTGTAACTCAGTTTTAAGGTGCCTGTTATTTGGTCATCATTCAAGGTATCAGAAATATTTGAGCGGCCAGCTGTAATGGCGCCAAGCGGATTAAATCCCCAACCTAGGGTTTGAAAAGGTGTGAGAGCTGCCAATGCTGCTTGTCCGCTAGGGGTGGTAATATCAATCGTGCCAGCTTGGATGCCGGTTAAAACATTTCCCGCTAAACCTGCGCCATAAAGCAGTGTGCCAGGCACAATAGATGCGGGGCTGTTGGGGTCGCCCACTGAGCTAAAAAAGGAAGGGAAGGCAGCGTCGTCGGGTAAGTTTTCGCTGAAAATCGTTGATAGATCCTTACTTTCGTCGGTGTACCTTAAGCCAGTGGTAAGCGTGAGCTCATCAGACAATTGATAATCGATTTGGCCGAATATTGCGTAACTCTCGTGTTTTTGCTCAGCACGGTGATCAAAACTTGAAAAAGCAGGCGCTGGTGGGGCTGAGGGTGCAATGAGCCCATTACTTGCGCTGTTCAAAGCATCAATGCCGGCAAGTAAACCATTAAATGCGCCTTGAGCAAAACCAGTAAGGAAAAAATCATTAAACTGTTCACCGGTATATAAGCTGTAATCAAGATCTAAATTCTGACGAAAATAATAGGCACCGAGAATAGCGGTTACCTTGTCACCAGTGTAATCCATGCGTATTTCTTGGGAAAATGAGTGCTGTTGTGAATCATTTCGTGTGCCAAATAAATGGGCATCGGTAAAGTCACTGTCAATATTGTCAAAGGAGTCGAAACTTCGATAAGCAGAAATGGATACCAGGGTGAATTGATTATTAATATCCCAGTCTAACTGAGCTGACAATCCGCTATCTTCTACCCTTGATTCAGGTAAAAATGACAGCGCGACTTTATAGTCGAAAAAGTCACTGCCATCAAATATCGTCGCATTAAAGGGGGCTTGGGATAAAAGGCTGTCAGTGCCAAATTTACCCTCTATGCCAATTGCTTGAGCATTACTAACTTGTACCGGTGCTGCACAACAAATTTCATTGATCTCTGCATAGTCAGCAATAATACGTAAAGTCACGTCATCGTTGGGGGTATATAAAGCCTGAAGTCTACCGCCCCATCGGTCCCTGTCGTTTAGCACATCATCACCCGTGTTCACTTCGCTGACGAAACCATCACGCTGACTGCCGAATCCGGTTAAGCGAAAGGCAAGAACATTGTCGATGGCGGATACCGAGGCCGCCGCTGAATAATTAACTAAACCGTAATTCCCAATCGTACCCTCTATAAAGTTGTCTCCTGCTTGATGACTGGGCGCCACCGTACGGATAAGTATTGCACCTGAGGGAGTATTTTTACCAAACAAGGTGCCTTGAGGACCGCGCAACACTTCGACCGCTTCGATATCAACCAAATTGTTGACCATGGAGCTTTGTCGAGCTCGGTATATCCCATCAACATATAGGCCGACTGAGGGATCTAAGCCGAAGTTTTGCGATGAGGTGCCGATGCCGCGTATCGAAAAGCTGGTATTGGTAACATTCTGAGTTTGAAAAGCTGATGAAGCGGGCACGAGTCCGGCCACATCAAATATATCTTTAATTACAGCCTGGTTTAGTTGCTTACCTGAAAACGCGCTAACAGACACAGGTACCGTCTGCATACTTTGTTTACGTTTTTGCGCTTCAACCGTGATGGTTTCTAAGCGCAGCGTTTCGACTTCTTCTTCTATTTCTTGGGCGGTGACTATTGGAATGGGAAATCCCAACGTAAGTGAGATCAGCACTGCAATAGGCTTCTTTTTAAACTGGATGGTATTAGTTTTATCCATGTGTGCGTGTCCTTTTCAAGATCGATTTTATCCATGTTTCATTGGAGTGTTAACTGGCTAACATGTGCACAACTAGAGAAATGTTTACCAGTATTTTGTTTTGATTGTATTTGAAAGCCCCGCTTTAAAATCATGGGGATAGAGCAACTATAGCCGTCTAAAAATAGCGGCGCCAATCGTTTTTAACAGGTATTTAGCGATTAATTTCAAATCAGCGTTGTATGAACGAATATTACTTACCTCGGGCGTGAGGCGTCTTTTACGCCAAAGTAGCTAAGGGATTTTTTTTCTCGCTCGGCTTAAATTCTCGGATACATGATTACAGCGTCGATTGTGTCACTAGTTCAGCATGGAAGAAAATTGCAACTAAATAGTGATGGGGAAGATAGTTTTTACATAAATCGTGTAAGATGTAAGCATCATAGCAAGCTGTTGTTATTTCACCGCTTTCTAATAAAGTTAATGTTAATTAGGTGACGTAATTTATTTAGAGCATAACAAATACACAGTGATACCTTGAAACTAATAACGAAGTTACCGACATATGATCTATTGCCTATTCTTAGTTTATGCCCCTGTTAATCTTGATAAATCCCTGCTGCGGCTGAATCGATTTCTTACCCTAGGCGGAAGAAAAGCCAAGATCATTATTATCAATAATGGAGAGCAAAGCTACGAGATTTTATCTGAAGATATCGATTTAATTCAAGGGGATAATAGTTTTTTTGAATTTTCTGGTTGGGAAAAAGGTAAGCAATATTTAGAGGAGCAGTACACGCTAAAGGAAGATGATTCATTTTGTTTCGTAAATGACACGTTTGATAAGAACCACTATTTCTCATGGTTAACGATATGGCTTTATAATAAAAAGCTAAAACTGGCAGCAAAGCATTATTCAGGCTTCATTTTAGGGCGAGTGGATAGCCGAAATATAGAGTATAAAGTAGACCAACTCGCATTGTCCAAGTGGGTTTCATCCTACTTTTTTGTGGTAGATTATACTGCTTACCAAGAATTAATCTTTATAAATGATAATCTGCGTGCGGCTGTGGAATACGTGACCGACGAATCGATCTATTTTGATCAAATGGTAGTT
Organism: Paraglaciecola polaris LMG 21857; assembly: GCF_000315055.1. Taxonomy (GTDB): domain Bacteria; phylum Pseudomonadota; class Gammaproteobacteria; order Enterobacterales; family Alteromonadaceae; genus Paraglaciecola; species Paraglaciecola polaris. Next base: position 159,490 of record NZ_BAER01000023.1, read on the forward strand.
GATAGTGCTATGCAAGAGCATATCAATGGTTGGCTCAGGCCAGTAGGCAAAGGCTGGTATCGAGCTAATTATAGCGATAATGAAGTCATCCGAAATAAAAGCGTCGCTATTTTGCATGAGAAGTTTCTAAGTGCGGCTTTAATCGCTAAGAATATTGAGCTTATTCACGTATACAGCGGGCGGTTTGGTAGAATTGTGCGCAAGTTTGATAAACGCGTACAGGATTATCGCACGCGTAACCGTAAGTAAATTTAGTCTTCGTTCTTTTGCTAATTTAAGAAGCACGTCCTTTAATTGTGCCAACGCTTTCGTCATAGTCAGAAATTCCCCCCAAATTTCATCGCTAACGCTTTGTTTTATTTCGTGTGAAAATTGTCATGTGGTCAGCCTCTGTTGTATTGTCGATGAACTTTGATGTAGCAAGATGTACCCATGATTGATTTTTCTAAAAAGCTAACCAGTAACCGACTGCACAATACGAGAAAGAGGGAGTCCAGCAAATCGTTACTGTTCGACTTTGAAAGTGATCGTGGTCGCATCATCAATTCCGCTGCGGTAAGGCGGCTTCAGCAAAAAACGCAGGTCTTTCCCTTAGAACGCAATGCGGCAGTCAGAAGTCGATTAACCCACTCATTAGAAGTCCAGCAAGTGGGGCGATACATAGTCCAGAGTATTTTCAATAAGTTAGATCCCCAAAAACAGGCGGAATATAATTTAATCGACTTTGAACGGCATTTAGAAAGCGTTGTTGAAATGGCCTGCCTGATGCACGATATTGGTAACCCACCTTTTGGTCATTTTGGTGAGCAAGCGATTAATGACTGGTTTAATAAAAATTTGTCATCTTCTTTTCCCATATCAGCTGGGCAACCCCTTAATTTGCCGGCGGAATTACAGCGAGACATATGTAATTTTGAAGGTAACGCCCAAGCGATTAGGCTTATCCATTCTTTACTGCAACTGAACCTCACGTACACTCAGGTTGCTGGCGTACTTAAATATACCCGCTGCGGGACTGACATTAAGCCTGATAAAGGGCAAGCGCTTAACTACCTGAAGAAAAAGGTTGGTTTTTATTTTAGCGAAAAAAATTATGTGCAAACGCTTTGTGATGCATTAGAAATGCAAGTGGGTCATCGTCATCCAGCTTCTTACATAATGGAGGCCGCAGACGATATATCCTACTGTATTGCCGATTTAGAAGATGCAGTAGAGAAAGGCATACTCGATGTTGAAAAACTGCAAAGCTCCCTGTGTGAAGAATTTTTATTGATACACAGTGACTTTAACTTGGACAGCAACCCAGGCTTGATGCAAAACATCACCGCAAAAGCATACAAAGCGGCTGAGGCCGATGATATATCTAAAGAAAGTCAGTTTTTCATATCACTAAGAGTCGGTGTTCTGCATCCGTTGGTTGGTCATGCGGTTGAGCGATTTATCGTTAACATTCAGGCTATTTTTCATGGTTCTTTCAACCAAGCCTTATTAGAAGATAACAGCGCAGCTCATGCATTATCCGAAGCATTTAAAAAAGTCGCCCTGAAATATGCCTTTTGCAACAAAGAAGTCGAAGCCAGAGAACTACAAGGTTATAAGATTATTAACGGCTTGCTCGATTGTTATCAACCTTTGCTAAAGCTCACCAAAGGACAATTTACAGACGTTTACCAGCAAGCTAAAAACGCGCCGTTGTTAGAAAGAAGGTTAATTAAAAAATTACCCAACAAGCATCTAAGAGCCTACCTACATGCGATTCAGAATGAGCCCAGTGAAGAGTTAGAGTTTTATTATCGTTGCCGTTTGCTGCAAGACTATATTAGCGGCATGACGGATCAGTTCGCTTATGATGAATACCGCGCGCTTATGGTGGTTGATTGACCCGCAGCGTAAACACTTAGCGTGACATTAAAGGGGCGTAAATAAGGCATCAGGTATTCATGCCTGTGGTGTTTATTTGAACCAAACCTTGCCGCCTATCATCTTAAAAGCAGGGGTGCCGCGTATGAGCATATCTCTGGCGAACACAGTTTTACATTCGGGGCAGGTACCGGGTTCGGTGGTAAAATCTTTGCTAATGCGCTCTTTAAAGCATTTCACCAGTGCGCCTTTTCCGCCTTTTTTGTACTTAAAAAGCGGATGCTGACAGCGGCTACAAAAAATACTCACACTTTTAGCCGGCGCTTTTGTATTCGGCTTGGCCATCGTCGCCTCTGATTATCTTGTGTGGTGGCATAATATCATGCTCAGTAATACAAGGTGCAGATCCTCTGGGGTAAGGGATACACAAAAAAATAGCTGCAAAACTGCACGCTGGCATACCAATATGAGAGCTTAGCACTGCTGGCGTCGCATTTGTTTGATGAATGATTAGCTATTCGGGCTAAAAAATACCTTAGCAGAGCAAGGTCTCTGAACAGGGACGTATCAATGAGGCCTCAAAATATGGCCGTCGGATCTTGATCCTAACAGGTTTTAGTTGCATCTTGGCTCATGGATAATTCTGAGGAATTAAGATTGAAGTCATTCAGTTTGCTTGCCATGTTATTACTGTCATTTTCGGCTCTTGCCGTCGATGAGCTGCCTGATAAATTAAATTTGACCCATCATTGGGTTGGGTACAGTGCCATTGGCATTTTTGTGCTTGCCTATCTACTTGTTATTCTGGAAGAAAAATTAAATCTGCGTAAATCCAAACCGGTATTATTGGCCGCAGGGATAATCTGGATATTAATTGCATTTGCCTATCGCGCCAGCGGCGACACCGAATCGACAGAGTTGGCGATCCGTCGTAACTTTCTGGAATACGCCGAATTGTTCTTTTTTCTTTTGGTCGCCATGACCTACATCAATACCATGTTAGAGCGGGGGGTATTTAGTACCCTTAGGTATTGGTTAGTGAAAAAGGAGTTTAGTTATCGTGCCCTGTTTTGGATAACGGGTATCTTGGCATTTTTTCTATCAGCGGTTGCGGACAATCTGACCACTGCCTTGATCATGTGTGCCGTGGTATTAGTCACAGGTAAAGAAAAACCTAAATTTATTTCTCTGGCTTGTATTAACATAGTGATAGCAGCTAACGCAGGAGGGGCATTCAGTCCCTTTGGTGATATCACCACCTTAATGGTTTGGCAAAAAGGACAGCTGGCGTTTGGCGCCTTTTTGAATTTATTTTTGCCGTCTGTTGCTAATTACCTTATCCCCGCATTTATCATGCAATTTTACATCCCCTCAGGTCGTCCGCAAACGGACAGTGAAGAAGTGCAAGGGATGAAAAAGGGCGCCGTAGTCATCATTTCGTTGTTTTTACTAACGATTGTCACCGCGGTCAGTTTTCAGAACTTTCTCCATTTACCCCCGGTATTTGGCATGATGACCGGCTTGGCTTATTTGAAAATATTCAGTTATTACATGAGCTTAAAGATTAAGGCCATGTTGGCCGATCCCGGCGTACCCGACGCACAAGCCCACGAGCGCAAAGTTGACGTATTTGCCCATATCGCCAACGCCGAATGGGACACACTATTGTTTTTTTATGGGGTAATCATGGCCGTCGGTGGGTTAGGTTTTATGGGTTACCTTGGTCTGGTGTCTGCCTATATGTACGGTGATTTAGGGCCTACCAATGCCAATGTGCTGGTCGGCCTATTATCATCAATTGTCGATAATATTCCGGTAATGTATGCGGTGTTAACGATGGAGCCCCAGATGGACCAATTTCAGTGGTTATTGGTCACATTGACTGCTGGGGTAGGGGGTAGCCTGTTATCCATTGGTTCTGCAGCTGGCGTCGCACTTATGGGGCAAGCGCGTGGGCATTATACCTTTTTTAGCCACTTAAAATGGACGCCGGTTATTGCATTGGGTTATGTCGGCGGAATTTTGCTGCATTTTTTTATCAATGGCTAAACATACAAACCAGGTATTTTTTTAGACATGATAAACAGTGGGTGTTTTTTTACGATCGGCACTCATTCCTGGGCCGCTTCGGGCATTGTCCACTCGTTAGTTAATCGCCAAAAAGCAGTTGCCATATGCTTGGACTGCGTTCTTTATGATATTGCTTTCGCAGCGCTGCGACTTTCTTTAATTGCTCTTTAGCCGTGTTGATATCGCGGGCAACTAAGCTTGCATGGACCAACGCCAGTTGCGATTGCACTTCAGTTAAGCCTTGTTGCAATACTGATTGTCTTTTCTGGTCAAACTGCACCAATTGCACAGACGCGACCAACTGCTGTAGCTTGTCAATTAGATTCAGCATCACGTTCGCTTCACTTGTTAACATGGCTTGTCTGTAGGTATAAGACATCGACTTCATGGTTGCTTCTACATCAGTACTTGCCACCACTTTTACCACAGGCTCATCCGCATAAGCTTGATTACCCAGTGGCAGAAGGCCACATATCATCGCTACCGCTAGGCTTAGGCTTTTTAACAACGTCATTTTTGCACTCACTCATTTAACAAGGCGCGCAGTCTAGCATAAATGTATTGACGTTTTGCTTGGGCGCTTGCCCATCAGCACAAGGTTTTTGATACAAGTTGACGCACAAGAGACGCAATAGTTTTTATTGTACGATTTTGCTCTGCTTATTTAATCCAAACGGAATAACGCCCGTACGCGACACGGGAATACTACCCCATAACCCTTTGCTGGTGAATATTTTGGCATTAACCTCATAGGCCAGCTCATCCGGTTTGGCGTTCATAATGTCCAGCAATACCCGGCCTGAATTAAATAGGCTGGCACTGACATCAACATCAAACGTATTTTCGCTCAATGGCTCAAGCACAAATTTTTTGTTGCTAACACCTGTAGCCACTTGGAGTCCGCGTAGGTTGAGTTTGAAATTCATGCCATCTACCGGGAAAGAGATATTATTCGGGTTGGTCACTCGAAACGTCAGACGAAATCGCTGCTCTAGGCCTTGAGCCGGCAGCATACTCAAGTTGGTTAACTGTAACTCAGGTTTCTCAAAATCAGGGTTAAGGGTGGCGCAAGATGACAGTAATAAAGTCATGAAAAGTAGAAAGACTAGATTCAATTTCGTTGAGGTCGAATGCGGTTCAGAGTAAAGCGGCATAATCTCAATATCCCTATTTTAGAATAAGCAACATCATCGCCGCAGCAGGCAGGGGAGTCAAATATAAGCGCAAGTTTGAATATGGGCCAAGGATAAGGTTGTCGTGAGTTTACATAGTGGATACTGATTTGCTTTGATTAAAATTAATCAAATTTTTAATGCAAGGAAAAAGAACAAAGATTGAGTATAAGGTGGAATGACTTGAATTATGAGTGGGAATAAAACGACGAGTTTTTGTGTTCAATACTCGTTTACATAAAAAGAGAATTGGTTTCACTCATAAAAGTGTATGAGTGAAACGATAGCGCAGCATCTAACTGCGCTGATTAACAAGGTCTAGATACAGACGATGTTTTCTGCTTGTGGGCCTTTTTGACCTTGAGTAACAGTAAACTCTACACGTTGGCCTTCAGCCAAAGTTTTAAAACCTTCACTAACGATGGCACTGAAATGTGCGAAAACGTCAGGACCAGATTCTTGCTCGATAAAACCAAAGCCTTTATCTTCGTTAAACCATTTTACTGAACCAGTAGTTGTATTAGACATAATAGATATCCTAGAAATAATTAAAAATGCGCCAAAAAATTGTGGCTATAAAGCATGTGAAGAAAATGATTATTTTACTGAGGATAACGCGAAGAATTACAAATAAACTAATATGACTAGAGTACTACTTAATAACTAACATCGTGGGATTCAAAAAATAAGCTTTCTCTCAAAGCTTGAGCGCACAATACTCCCAATTGATAGGGTAAGTCAAGAAATTAGATGAAATCACTATCGCCATATCTATAAGAAAACGCTTCGCGTGTTCACAGCCATGCTGGATATTGAATATGACAGGCCATCCATTGTCAGCAAGGTTGGTGCTATAAACGTATAAAAATACGTTTACTCATCTGCTGGTTATTTGTGCCCTGAGTGGTGAAAACTCACTGGCGCTAAATTTATCCACTCTTGGCTAGTTTCTGGACATTAACCATGGAAATTAACTAAAGACCCAATACTTTTCATTGAAGAGCAAAAGGGGATCTTGTTAACACACTTTAAGTACAAAACCACATGGTAAAATTTGCGTTAGAGGTCATTTATTTTTAAAAAGCACAGCTGGTGACTAAATTTTTATTTGCGCATAGTTTGCTCGCACTTTGCTAAAAATGCCGTTTTAAAAAGTAACAGTGATACACCCCTATAATCCGCTTTTATAAAGGCGCTATAAAAAGACATATTTTAAAAAAATATCAATAATTTCAGTTTCTTGTAACGATTTAATTGGCCATTTACACTTCATTTACATATTATATTTGGACTGATTTATTTGAAATCTAACCTTCAATATTTGTGTCATGAAGCGTCAGTAAAACACGTCAGATTTCACTCAATTTTAAGGAACAATTATGTCGACTGAAGATTTAAATGATTTACGTATGTCTGAGGACGTGCGTCCACTTTATCTCGCGGTAAAGAAACACATTGAAGAAAATGTTATTCCCATCCAAGAAGAATTTTATTCAATTGGTGAAAAGCTTGCTGATCGCTGGAGCTATTCTGACCGTCAAATGGAATTGCTTGAAGGCGCTAAAAGCAAAGCAAAAGAAGCGGGTCTGTGGAATTTCTTCTTGCCAGATGCTGAAACAGGACAGGGTTTGTCTAACTTAGACTACGCCTATATTGCCGTTGAACTTGGTAAAGCACCGTTGGCGTCTGAAACATTAAACTGTTCAGCACCTGACACAGGTAATATGGAAGTGTTAGAACGAGTAGGCACACCTGAGCAAAAGGCAAAATGGCTGGCCCCGCTATTACGAGGTGAAATACGTTCTTGTTTTGGCATGACAGAGCCTAATGTTGCTTCTTCTGACGCAAAAAACATTTCCACCTTGGCTGTTGAAGACGGTGACGACTGGGTGATAAATGGTGAGAAATATTATATTTCTGGTGCCGGTGACCCGCGTTGTAAAATCATGATCTGCATGGTTAAAAGTAGCCCAGATGCGCCAGCACACAAACAACAGTCACAAATACTCGTGCCATTAGACACACCAGGGGTAACGATTGTTGGCCCAATGCATGTATTTGGTCATGACCATGCGCCTCACGGACATATGCACATTAAACTTGAAGACGTGCGAGTACCTAAAACCAATATGTTATTAGGTGAAGGCCGTGGCTTTGAAATTTCTCAAGTTCGTTTGGGCCCAGGTCGTATTCACCATTGCATGCGTTCAATTGGCCAAGCGGAAGAAGCATTGCAACTGGCGCTTGAACGTTCGACCTCAAGAGAAGCCTTTGGTAAAAAAATATATCAGCTTGGTAAGAACGTTGAAGTCATCTCGAAGATGCGTATCGACATTGAAGCCATGCGTATGATGGTACTGAAAGCGGCTAAAGCCATGGATGTGCTGGGCAACCAAGAAGCACGTATTTGGATACACATGATCAAAGCGATGGTGCCAGAGCGGGTCTGCGAAATTATTGACCAGTCTATGCAAATGCATGGTGCTACCGGTATTTCACAATGGTCACCACTTTCTGCTATGTATGCAGGCCAGCGTACCCTACGTTATGCGGATGGCCCAGATGAGGTTCATCATATGGTGGTGGGGCGAAATGAAGTACGTGAATATGAACGTAACAAAAGCTAACTAAAGCTAACTAAAGCTAACTAAAGCCTATTGCGTGAGTAACAAATTAACAAGGGCCAGCATATCTGGCCTTTGTTGTATCTGATATCAGGTTTTGTCCGAGGAGAGAAAAATGAGTAAATATAGTATTGCAAAACAATGTATAGCTGATGTTTTAGCTGCAGCGGACCAAGAAAAGGTTAACCACAGCGACGCACTAGAAGCACTGATCATCACTGCTGTTGCAGAAATGACAGAAAGTGCAGGCGCCCCTCGTACTGCCGAAATTATTGATTATGAACTGCGTAATATCTCAGGCGCACTGGATAAAGACTTTCTTAGAGCCCGATAGAAAAATTATCAGAAAATAAACAGCTTCAGAGACGTAAAACCTAAGCCAAGCTTACTTTCATCCCCATTAGCGGAATTTCGCATCGGAGGCCTGTCGCTGCTTGTGCTTTTTTGGGAGGGTACACAACTAATAGGTATGGTGCTGATTCTAATCACCTGTTAGAAAAAACGTAAGGTCGATTAGGTTGCTGATTTTGTTGTCGCGATGCAGCCAGTTGTCGTTAATGTGAGGCAAGCCGGATATCTCACTTGGCCTATGTGTTTCAATAAGCTGCGCACGCAGTAGGGCACGCTCTTTCTCATTGAGCAATAGTGATTGCAGTTTAGCTAACTCGCCCGTATCTAGCCAAATACCGCCACAGCCGGGACATTCATCAATCTCAACCGCATGAGACAAGCTATAAAAGCGACGGAGCATGACAGTGTCCGTACAGGTAGGGCAGTTAACTCTTTCGTCTAAGCCAAGACGTTCGCCATGAAATTTCTCAAGATGTGCAGCCAAGGTTGCTCCACGCCTTTCAGAAGGCTTTTCAAAGTGCTGAATAGTCGCGTTTTCGAAAAACACCCCAGCACAAGCCTCACTAACAAAAACCGGCACCTTACCAACATTCACCTTTTTCAAAGGCGAATGAGTTCGAGGACAAAGCATCATATTCCAACATCCCTATTCCCGCAGAAAACACAATAATCTCGACAACATCCTCCATAGTCAATTTGTTCTTTTAAACAGTGATTAAGTGGGCTAATAAATGGCTAAATAAAAATGACTTACAATGAGTATCTCGCTAATTTTTCTCGCAAAAAAACAAAGGAAACAACTAGGCTGCAAAGCCTAGAACCAGATCAAAGTCGTTTCAGCTACCAAAGGTCAGCAACCCTTACTCATCGATTCACCGTCCCGTATTCGCCTATTTTACCTAAGTCACTTTTATAAAAAATCCGGCTAATTTAGCCGGACTTTTTTCTGTGTTTTTCTATTTTTCTACTTGTTCTAAATCATATCTTCAAAAGGGTTTTTCATTCGTAAGTCGATAGGATTGGCAAATCCGGAAATACGGATTTCTTGGTCGGTCATTTGAATCTCATCCTCTTGAATAAGATCCTGGCCAAAATGATAAATAGTATCAAAGTTGCCTTGACTGGCTGATAGATCATAGGCCTTGGCTTTTTCACGTACTTGTTCACGGCGAGACTCATAAGCCGCAATATCTTCAGTGCTGTATCGCTTAGCGAGCATGGTATTGACAACGTGAGGCGATAATAACGTCGCCGTTGCATTGTTACCGCCAAATCCTTTGGAGTTTAGAAAGGCAACATCAAGATTCCCAGGACCTTTATCAATATCGGTTATTGAAATATTTAAGCGTTCATCAAATACATCATCTGCTACTTTATCGATGGTTTTAATACCCGGAATAAATCCATGCTTAAACACGCCCAGACTCACCACTAACTGTTCGGCACTCGCCGGCGACAACGGATGACCCACATACGCTTTTGGCGCAGTGACGGGCCAGTTTTGAATATCAAAGATCTGTGCTACATCATGAAAAATACGTGATTCTGTGGTGCGGTTGGCAGGTGTACTTGAACCATGGGCTTGAATAAACGAACGCTCACGAACAGACTCGTCACCCACAATCGCGCGAGCCGCAGATACGGCTTTAGCCATGGTGATGTAGTTACCTGGGCCGGGTGCTGATATGGATTTTTTGTAACCGTCAGCATTAATAAATACATCGCTCACTGCGCCATGAATATCCGCCCCTAGCTCTAACGCCAATGCATCGTCCATTAACACCACGTATTGGGTCGATTCTGCGATGGTAAAACCACAATTTTCACCAAAAGGACGACTGGCGCGGCGGTGGTCAACGGTTTCAGATTTGTCTAAACGTTTTAAATTGTCTTCGCTGGCAAGTGCGCCCATGGTGGCATAACCATCAATTATTTCTGGCAATATTGGGGCTTCGGCATTGCCAACGACGGCCACACGGCGCTTGCCATTTTTTATATCTTCAACGGCAGCACTGAGGTTATAAAGGAAGCTGGCACAGGCGCCAACAATTGCACTCGTATGACCTACGTTACCTAGCACATAAGCATTCACAAAGTCAGCAGGCATAGTGTTTAAGCCTAACGGGCACTGCTTAGTACTGACTCGGCCGCCCTTTAAGCGTGATTGCAACATGCCCCCAAAGCCGTTTTCATCCAGCTGTGACATGGCATTACTGGCGTATACGCCTATTTCGTCTGGTTTGACCGCATTAACTATGGTTTTCCATTCCATGCCTAATGAACGAATGGCATCTGATGCGCCCATAATCGCCATTTGTAAGGCGCGAGGATGAAAGCGAGCATTGTAGTGATCTTCGGGATTAAATCCGCTGGGTAATTGTCCTGCTACTTTTACTGGGCATTCACGATAACTGTCTATTTTGAAATCGACTTCGCCGATAATTTCAACTTTCACTCGGTCCTTATCAACATCAGTTAACTGCCAATTTGTCGGTATTGGATCAGGTAATTGTTTACGGGGCAATTCAAAACAAATGCCTGTTTTGTCTGTTGATTGCATAGTGATGTTTTTGTGCCAATGCACGGCATTAACATCGAAGTGGCTTTTTTCGATAGTGCGAATGAGGGTCGAATTTAAAATTTGCTCTGAAAAACGTTCAACCACTTCTTCTGGTGTTAAGGTTTGTTGATTATTTTCCATCGCGTTATCAATAAAGAGACCGTTTTCGCAACGCACCAACTTCATCATTGTGGCCAAACCAAGCAGGGTTTCTTCTTGTTCACTCGCAGGTAAACTTTCTATCACCATTCGTTTGTAAGCATGATGAAATGAACTGCGACCTGCGGCATTAAAACCGCCAAATCCAACGATGACCGGTAATGAAGACATATTTAAGATACCAAATGTTTGAGTACCCGCAGTCTACTGCCTAGATTTGTGTTCTGGCAGGGTTATACTGGCCATAAAGCGTGGTGTTTTAGCCATAAGTTCGTTATCTTTGCCTAATATCTCCCAAATTGACTAAGCCAACTTGTGCATAAAATTACCTTTTTACTTTGCAATAATATGCTGGCCACTAGCGCGACTTTGCCTTTTGAAATGTTGCGTGCCGCCGAAAGTGCTGCTCGTGCAAAAGAAGGCAGCCAAGTTGAACCCGTGCTTATTCAAACCACATCGATAGATAAACTGCCAATTAAAACCAGTATTGGTTTTTCATTGTTACCCGATACCAAACTCGAAGACGTGGGTGACAGCGATATTATTTATTTACCTGCTCTGTGGCGAAACCCTAGGCCAATTGTAAAAAAACACCCCGAAATTTTAGCGTGGTTACGTAAAGCTTATGAAAATGGCGCCATGCTCTCGGCAGTAGGCACAGGCTGTTGTTTTTTAGCCGAAGCAGGATTGCTCAATGATAAACCTGCCACCACTCACTGGCATTATTTTGATCAGTTTCAGCGAGACTACCCAAGAGTCAAATTAAAGCGTCAATACTTCATTACCCAAGCTAGCAATCTGTACTGCTCGGCGAGCGTGAATGCGATGGCCGATCTCACCGTGCATTTTGTTAAACGACTGTATGGCGAAGCGATAGCCAGCGTTGTTGAGCGAAATTTTTCCCATGAAATTCGCCGCCCCTATGAAAACACCAGTTATTTTGAAGGCAGCACAAAACAGCACCCCGATGAGGAAATAGTCCAAGCGCAAATTTGGTTGCAAGACAATTATAACCGGCAGATTAACCTGAGCGAGGTCGCGGGGCGTTTTGAAATGAGCGTACGCACATTTAACCGCCGTTTTAAAAATGCCACTGGCCAAACACCGCTAGGGTATTTACAAAAAGTCCGTATTGAAATCGCCAAAGACTTATTACAAACAAGTAATCTAACCGTAAGTGAAGTAGCAGATAAAATTGGCTATCAAGATGTGGGGTATTTCACCTCTTTGTTTGTGAAGTTACTGGCCACCTCACCTCGAGAATACAGAACAACTGTGCGTGCTAAGTTATTTACTGCTGATTGAAAACAGCTATGTTTTAGACACTTTTTAAAACCGCATACTTTGATAAGCGAAGGGCAGAAGGTGCGCACAGTTCGCGGAGCGAATGCCCCGCACACGCAGCGTGTAAAGTGGCCGCAGGCCATAAGTGAACGAGTTAAAATAATATGTAATTGACATCGGCGCAGTGTTGCCAATGTCAGTGATATCATAGCTTTATTAAACATTTTATAGGTTGCTTAACTTTGTTCTTAATCGGCATCCAAAAATAGGAGAAAAAATGACGACTCTTGATAATGACACTATTACAGGCACCGGCACAGGAATTGGCACGCAAACACCTGAGCAAGCATTAGCCACATTGAGCGATATGACTCAATACCTTGTGCCTATTCAGCCAGCAGAACACTTAAAGCGTATGGCTATAGCCCAAGGGTATATGCAAGCCCATAATATCGCCGCTATTTATCTAAATGCAGGTACCAACCTTACGTATTTTACCGGTATGAAATGGTATGCCAGTGAGCGCATGGTAGGGGCAATTTTGCCCGCAAAAGGCGCTGTGCAATATATCGCGCCTTACTTTGAAATTGGCAGTCTAAATGGGTTTAAAGTCATAGATGGGCCAATACACGGCTGGCAAGAGCATGAAAATCCATATGGCTTATTTGTTGACGTCTTAAGACAACTAAACATAGCCGATACCGCCACTATTGGTATAGACGAAAGCGCGCAGTTTTTTATATTCGACGGTATCAATAAAGCCCAAGCTGGCTTAACCCTCATCAACGCACAAGAGGTTACTGCCCATTGTAGAATGCATAAGTCCGCTAGCGAGCTAGCGTTAATGCAAGGGGCCATGAATATGACACTGGCCGTGCATCAAGCAACTGCAAGTATGTTGCACCCAGGAATCAGTACCACAGAAGTTGAAGCTTTCATTGAACAAGCACATCAAAAGGTTGGTGCGCCGGGCAATTATTTTTGTATTGTGCTTTTTGGGGTCGCGACTTCATTCCCACATGGTGTTAAAGATCCGCAAATTCTCAAGGAAGGGGATGTCGTGTTAATCGACACCGGCTGCAAAGTACACGACTATATATCTGACATTACCCGAACGTATGTATTTGGTGAGCCAACGAGTCGGCAACGACAGTTTTGGGGCGATGAAAAAGCCGCACAACTTGCCGCCTTTAACGCCGCCCAAATCGATGTGCCATGCGAAGACGTCGATGCAGCGGCTCGGCAATACTTAGCCTCACAAGGTTTAGGCCCAGAATATCAAACACCTGGTTGCCCACATCGTACCGGCCATGGCATTGGTTTAGATATTCACGAGTGGCCTTATTTGGTTGGCGGCAACAAAACCCCACTCGCCAAAGGCATGTGTTTTAGTAATGAACCTATGCTGGTCATACCCGATGAATTCGGTATTCGATTAGAGGATCATTTTTATATGACCGATGAAGGTCCGCGTTGGTTTACACAACCAAGCGAAAGTATTGATAACCCATTTGGTTTGCACGAAGCTACCTCGTAATAAATCACGTGTGCATAATCAGGGTGTATTAGTCGCGTAAGGCATAGTGTGCGAAGCACATGCTTTGGCGACGAAATCGCTGCTTTCCCTCGTTAACAAACTTCAGGAGAAGAAGTTATCAGGGGCGCTTCTTTCTGGTGACTCTTTTTTTCTTAGTTGTTGAAGAAAGAGTTACTTGAGCCCGCGCGGCGACCGCCAGGGACTGGGTTTGAAAATACGTCATGGATGACATGGGCGCAGCCCATAAGTGGCCGAAGGCCATCAATAAGCACAGCGCATAGTGTGCACTAAGTGTATAAAGTTCGCGAAGCGCATAAAAAAGCAAATAAAAACCCTAATGTCTCGATAGTGCGCACACTAATCATGAATATTCCTCATGTATCAATGAGTTTATATCAATTTTATTCATCTAATTTTCCGCGTATAAATCACATTCAGCTCCTAGCTTAAGGTCTTAAGACCATTGGTTCTTGTTTAGGCCACATAAAAAGAGCAAAGAATAGATTTAGGTTTTTATACAGAAATTGGATATCAGAAGGTCATGAATAAAGATTTTGCATTTACTATTAAGAATATATCCCTCGATGAAAACTATCATCCTTCGGACAGCACACGTGCTACTACGAACTTTGCTAATTTAGCCAGAGGTGAGAGTCGCCAACAGAACTTAAGCAACACGCTAAAGATGATCGACAATAGTTTTAATGCCTTAGCGTATTGGGATAACCCCAAAGGCGATCGTTATTCAGTAGAGCTTGAAATCATTTCTGTTGATATGGATGTGGCAGGCAGTGGCGAGACCTTTCCCTCTATTGAGATATTAAAAACCAATATTGTTGATCATAAAACCAATATTGTTGATCATAAAACCAATGAGCGCATTGAAGGTATTGTAGGGAATAACTTTTCATCTTACGTACGTGATTATGACTTCAGTATCTTACTGGGTGAGCATAACAAGGGCCAAAGCCAATTTAGCATTCCAGACAATTTTGGCGAATTGCATGGCAAGCTCTTCAAGTATTTTGTGAACTCAAATGCGTATAAAGGGCATTTTAAAAAACTACCTGTTATCTGCCTGAGTGTGTCGGATAACAAGACCTATTATCGAACTGAAAATCAGCATCCTGTTTTGGGCTACGAATATCAGCCAAATGAATCATCACTGACTGAACAATACTTTAAAAAAATGGGCTTACAGGTGCGTTATTTTATGCCCCCTAACAGTGTTGCCCCTTTGGCTTTCTTTTTCTTTGGCGATTTACTGAATGATTACAGTAATCTTGAGTTGATAAGCACGATCAGCACAATGGAAACTTTTCAAAAAATTTACCGACCTGAAATTTATAATGCCAATGCCGTTGCAGGACATTGTTATCAACCAAACTTGAGCAACCTAGATCATTCGTTAACTCAAATTGTGTATGACAGAGAGGAGCGCAGCAAGTTGGCGTTTAAGCAGGCTAAATTTGCCGAGGAGCACTTCATCAAGCCCTATCAAACCGTGCTTGAACAGTGGTCTGCCAATTACGCGCTTTAATTAATCCAAACTACCTATACATAAAGGCTTAGCAGTATTTATTATGAAAACAGTTACTCAGAAATCAGCGACTATTACACCATTACTACCCACATCATCCGCAGGCAGCTTACCTAAGCCTTCATGGCTTGCAGAGCCCGAAGCGCTATGGTCACCCTGGAAATTGCAGGGCCAAGCACTGATTGATGGTAAGCACGATGCGTTACGAGTGTCGTTACATGAACAACAACAAGCAGGGATTGATATTGTCAGTGATGGCGAGCAAACACGCCAACATTTTGTCACGACCTTTATTGAGCATCTAACCGGTGTTGACTTTGAGAACCGTAAAACCGTTAAAATTCGCGACCGTTATGATGCCAGTGTACCCACGGTGGTTAGCGCTGTTTCTCGGCCTAAATCTGTATTTGTAGAAGATGCCAAGCTGTTACGTCAGCAAACCAAGCAACCTATTAAATGGGCATTGCCAGGCCCCATGACAATGATAGATACCCTGTATGATGATCATTATCACAGTCGCGAAAAACTCGCCTGGGAATTTGCCAAAATCCTCAATCAAGAAGCCAAAGAATTAGAGGCCGCAGGTGTAGATATTATCCAATTTGATGAACCTGCTTTTAACGTGTTTTTTGATGACGTTAACGAGTGGGGCATTGCGTGTTTAGAGCGCGCCATTGAAGGCCTAAAATGTGAAACGGCTGTGCATATTTGCTATGGCTATGGCATCAAAGCCAACACAGATTGGAAAAAGACTCTTGGCTCAGAATGGCGACAATATGAACAAGCCTTTCCCAAATTGCAAAAATCGAATATCGATATCATCTCCCTCGAATGTCATAACTCCCATGTTCCCATTGAGTTACTGGAACTGATCCGAGGTAAAAAAGTGATGGTAGGGGCCATTGATGTGGCAACCAATAGCATAGAAACCCCAGAAGAAGTCGCCAATACCCTGCGAGAAGCACTCAAGTATGTAGATGCTGACAAGCTCTACCCTTGCACCAACTGCGGCATGGCCCCTTTATCACGTGATGTAGCAAGAGCCAAACTAAGCGCGTTAAGTGCCGGCGCTGCAATCATTCGCCAAGAACTCTCTACCGTCAAACAATAGAATGACGTGCTCTCCCTCCAACTTGCTAGCGATATTTTAGGGGGAGGGGGCTAAATTCCCCCAGAGTATCCCAGGCCTATGCCAATTCGTTTTCATAGGCGAAGCGTATGCTCTGGCGACAACGTCGCTGCTTGTTCTTTTCAGCCAGTCTGACCCTCTTATCTCCTATGGGGCACTCACCTCGTTATCCAGTGAAAGTTAACGGCTATGAAAAATTGATATCTGATAGTAAATATCTATCACCAGTTACTCTTTATAACACAACTTTTACACACTAAAATCGCCTCGATTTATACTTTTGTCTAATTCACATGGCTTACAGACACTAAATTACGTTAGTGCCTAAGCAAGTGAATCGTCTTAATGTGAGGTTTATAATGAAACGTTTGTTGTTTGCTGTCGTTATTTCAGCGCTATTTTCACCGTTCACAGTACATGCTACCGCGGTACCCAAAATCACAGGTGCTGATAGACCCCCTTTTAAACGGGAAATACAAACCGAAAACGTCGAGCAAAAAAATGCGAATGAGCAGGTGGAAACGGGAAAAGGGCGAGCAGCTCTAAATAAAAAACCTCCTTTCATTCAACGTACTACGCATGCTCGAGTGAGCCTAAATAAAAAAACAACGCGTAAGAACGGTCGTCGCCCCCCTTTCAAGCGTTAATGTTTAAAGCAAAAGCTATTGTTAATATAGCTATTACGTTGGAAAAATGGATGTATTAGCAACTTCAGTAAAATGTATGTACTGAGTCGCGTCTGCCCCGCACGCGTAGCGTGTAAAGTGACCGCAGGCCATAAGTAAGCGAAGCGCATAAACAAAAGCCAATAAAAAACCCGCCGAAGCGGGTTTTTCAAGATTTCAAAGCGAAGCTTTGAGAGCAGAGCAATCCTCTCGGATGTCGGGTAAGAAGCAGCTATTACTAGCTACCCCTCCCCTAAGAACCGTGCGTGCGAGTTTCCCCGCACACGGCTCAAGCCTTTATAAGTCAGTACCTAAGTAGAGACCAGCGATTTACGAGAAGGTTATTCCGTATAATTTGTGCAGTGCAAAGATGGCGGCACATATTAAAACTATAGCGCCAATCCACTTTTTCCAGCCGTTGTCCCATGATTTCCACGTAGGAGTTTCTTTAACAGACTCAGTTCTTAGTAACTCTTTACCTTTGAAGGTAATACTAGGATCTAGATATGCTTTACCACTCTTACTCGAAACATCTATAGCATTAGCATACCCAAATTCAACCAGAGTTTCTAAGTCCTCATAGTTGTGGTGCTCTTCACTATAAGTTCCTTTTAATTTATTTCCCTTAATATCACGTAACAACAGCCTTAACTCTTCACTTAACATACGAAATTAACCCCTATATCCATTAAATTTATGCTACTTCCTTATTGTGTAGTTGTCGATGACAAATAGGGTGGAACAACACCAAGTTACTCAATCTATTGCTGCCACCTTTTACCCTTTCAACAGCATGATGAACATTCCATCCTACTTCCTTGGTAAAAGGGAGGCGACACATAACAAAGCGTTACCTCTGCCTGAGCCAAAGTTTTAGCAATTTACGCCCAAGAAACAGTGATTTTAATGGTTTCGTTTGTATCATTGACCTTTACCGAAAAACCATCTTGTTCGAGTAAAGATACAGCGGCTTTAACTGCACCATCTTGAACACGAAATTTAGGGAATGCTTTTACAGTTGTTGCCTCCCTAGATTCTGCGCTTTTCTTGATAGACCGATTTACTGATCCCAAAATAGCTTTAGAGCCAAGCGAATTGACCCCGCTGATTGTGCGTGCCTCTGCTGCTGTCAACTTATTCATACGAACTTCCCATTAATTTCAGTTAAATGTTTCTTTAAAAGTCTTGATGCAACTGTCGATGGCAATTGGGGTGCAACAACACCAAGTTGCTCAGTTTATCACTACCACCTCTACCTCTTTCAACAATGTGATGGACATTCCATCCTGTCTCTTTAGTAATAAGGTGGCGGCAAATATCACAACGTTTCCGCTGCCTGAGCCAAAGTGTTATCAATTTATCCCGACCTTGCATTGAATTAACCCAAGTCCGCTCAAGGCGCTTCTCAAAATATTCCTCAAACGCTAAGTCATACGGGTTTGCTTCCGCTTTTAACTTAATGTGCCGCTTTATCGGTATGTCCATGGTGTATATCAACCTATTGATGTTGCCATTAGGCCGAATACCCGAAAACGTCCAATTTCGTGAGCCCGTTGATTTAAAGTATTTCCCTTTAACCCAGCGTTTATGACGGTTGTTATGTCGTCGTCGGCACCACTGCCATAGAAGCTTCCATACCCGATAATCCACGTATTTAAAGGTCTCCTTCGCCACAATGTGACGATGGTAGTTAGCCCAACCCCGAAGAATTGGATTTAACTGACTTATCAATATTCCTGCCGTGACAGTCTTATTACCTTTTACAATATCGTGAACCTTCCCAAGCAAGTTACTGACGTTTTTACGACTAGGTTTAATTAACATCTTCCCATCGTATTTACGTAAGTTTTGCCCAAGAAAATCAAACCCCTCACTAATGTGAGTAATCACCGTTTTTTCCGGCGATAGCGTTAACCCCCGTTGAGCCATAAAAGCCTCAACCAGTGGTTTAACTTCATTTTCTAATAGCTCTTTCGAGATACCGGTAATAATAAAGTCATCCGCATATCGCACATAGTTAACCTTGGTCTTGTAGCTGGCTTTTGTGTTTTTCTTCCCAAAATGGGATTGCAAAACATCTTCCAAACCATCAAGTGCCAAATTGGCTAACACAGGAGAAATAATTCCCCCTTGTGGTGTACCCGCCTCAGTAGGATTTAATCTACCGGATTCCATAAATCCCGCTTTCAACCATTTTCGTAGTACTTGTTTATCCAACATAACATTGGCAAGTAACCAGTCATGGCTGATGTTATCGAAGCACCCCTTAATATCCCCCTCCAGCACCCACTCCGAAGAGCTTTTACGACTTAAATTGACAAAGCATTGCTCTATCGCATCAGCCGTAGAGCGCATGGGGCGAAAACCATAACTATTCCAGTCTGCGGTAGTTTCCGACACAGGTTCAAGTGCTAACAGGTATAATGCCTGCATCGCTCTATCTAACATGGTCGGTATCCCTAAAGGACGACGTTTACCGTTACTCTTAGGAATGTAAATCCGCCGCAACGGTTTAGGTTTATACCCTGACCGCTTTAACTGAAAAACAGCTAACCATTTTGTATTAGGTGTACTCCATAACTCCCCATCTACACCGGCAGTCCTTTTGCCTCGATTCTCAGTCACTCGTTTAACAGCCAAAGCTTTAGCTGCAAACGAGCGCACCAACATGCGTTGTAAGGCTTTCGCTTTTCTCCACTGTTGTTGCTTAGTCGCCTTCGCGATCCGTACCTGTTGTCTTCTCACCTGCCGTTGAATAACATACCAATTAATAGTGTGCCATCCTGTTGGTGGGTGGGAGAACGCAGGTACAATCAACTTACGTTGTGTACTCATCTTGCTCTTCTCCAATTACCGAAAAGGAAGAAAAGCTCTCCCCTAAAGGGGGTAGCTAATCCCCTTTGGGTTGATAAATGATGACTTAAAAGGTCATTACACGATTAAAGACCAGTTGGAAGTCTGCACCGTTTCCGGTCGAAGCAAATTTTGAACTTCTATCACAACCATTACAGCTGCACATTCGCTTAATCCAACATCCTATACCCACTCGTCCAACAGCGCCTTTCACAAGACACCTGCCTAAATTTTGATAAGAAATTAGGCGAACAATTGGGCTTACCGAGTTCCAATTTAATTACACGAACAACTTAGATTCTGTCTATCCACCGGAGGCTTAATAACGACGTATTCCCAGATGTAAAAGGAATAGCTAGCCACGTACCTTTTGGTCAAAGCGTATCAGCAAAAATTTCGCTCATTGCGGTTGACGGTGTTTAACAACAATTCACATATGTTAATCGTATTGTTCAGCCTAGCCCTCAATCCATTCATTGCTAATGAATTAAACATATAACCCTCACGGGTGCAGTTCTGCAAAAAAACACAGAGGTACATTGTCAGGAAGCTTCACACAAAATCGTTACCAATAATGCATTATCCCTAGGCTACTACTAGTCGCATAGTAGGTCTCACTAATAGAATTAATTATTCTATCGAGACAATAACTAAATCAGCTTATGTTACGTAGGCCATAGTCGTAATAGATGTAAAAGGGAGACTGTAGAGAGGAAATGACATTGCCAGTTCCCCTTCTACAGCACCTAGATTGACGACACTAACTATCGGACTTATACGATTTCTTAGAGAAGCTATCTCTTCGTATAGGCCTTTGCGAGATATCAAATCGTAGATAATTAGTCGAAGGGTGCGAACATCTGTTTGACAGATGGTCCTTCGTAAACTTCAGGTACACTCGTTAAGATACCGCTTCGTGAAAGAAAGCAGCACAAGTATAATTTTAGTTTAGTATTTACTCTTAGGTGCGATGACCGAACGGTCTCGCTTTATTACAGCTAAAGATAATATAGCTGCGCGTCCATTTCAATGAAATGTTCGGCAACTATATTCACACCAGTTGCCTGTGACGACTACTAATTTACTGGAAATTCAACTAGCTTCCTCAGAGGAAGCTAGTTGACGTATAGCCCAGTTAGGTTAGTGACCTACGCGACTCTCGTCGCACTACATCATGCCGCCTATTGACAATTAAGTTGTTGAATTTATTATTAAAATGAAAACTTCATAAAATAATACCCCACTTTATCCCCTCATAATTATACAACCCTATGCAATCAGAGGAATTTTTTGTTCTGTCGTTAAAGGAGGCGCTACAGTGGATAACTTATTTGGCAATACATGAATGTAAGCTTAAGTACTATTGTATTGTATTTTATTTATTTGAAGTACCTAATCTTGCTATGCTAAATGCATAACATTTCTTAATAGGTGGTGAAATTAACTATACCACTACACAAAGAGAATATAAGTTTTTCGACCAAAGACTTAGCCTATTTAAAAGTTAGTTTCCTTTTCTCATTTTCCAACTTAACTAATTTATCTTTGCTAATACTCAATTTTGTAACAGACACGGCTATTATCAAATACATAAGTTCAAGCACGTTTCCATTTTATGACTTGAGATAGAGATTTTCCATAGACAAGGAGGATTGTATTGTTATGCAAAAAGTGGTT
>NZ_BAER01000022.1 GCF_000315055.1 Paraglaciecola polaris LMG 21857
TACTTGTTAGCCTAATACTAGCATTAATATTTCGGTCTAAAAAAAGTGGGAAATGAGTGTCAAACTTGTAACCGGTTCTCTGGTTATTACTAAAATATTCAAGCTCTGCATCAATGCCTAAACCCAGCAAATTGCGGTCTTTTATGCCAATGGCATATTTATTAATACCCCCCTTTCTTCCAAAGTCGACTGTTGGCATAAGTGACCAATTATCCCAGGTCTCAACATCAACTTTATTATCATCATTCACCGTGACTTTTGCTTCACGGATATATTTTTGCTTTCTTAGGTGGCGTTCCAGTTCATCAATATCAGCTTGTGCGATGTCGCACTTTTGGATAAAAAAATGCGCTTTCATTTATTAGAGTGATGTCTTTTGTTTTTATGTGTAATAAATTTGCCCAGTGATGTAAAAATATGGTGTCTGGATCGGTTAAATCAAAAATGTCATTAGTCTTAAGATTTAGGTTAGTGGTTTGATCGCAATTAGGTTGTGCCTCTTCGCTTGCAGCAAGGACGAGGTTGGCTCCACATAAGTAAGCGACTAAGGAAATAATATAGGGGAGTTTTGGATTCATACGAACACCTTGTTAAGTGCCTGTATGATATTCAATTATTCTTAAGAACTGCTTACCGTGCGCTGATTGTTCACTTAATATTGACTTTGGTTTTGCCTAACGAGGAAAATTAAAATTAGGTTAATCAGTTTAGATTTTTGAAATCATTAGTATTCTAAAAAAGTGTATAAACTAAAACTATTATAGATAATACATGTGAGTCAAAAGTGCTGATGCCAGATGGTTTTTTAAAAAAACACACCCTGTGCCAGGATTGTTGTCGCCTTAATGATTATTATAATTAATCAAAGAGCGGTATGTAACATACAGTGCAATACAAAAGACATTCAATCCAATTTAAATAAGCAGTATTAAGTTTATCTGATCACAAATTTCCGGATTATTATTTGGGTATTTGATCGCTGGGTTAACCATCACTATTTTTAATAAGTGCTTGGTAATCTAGTTGTTCGATCGATGGTATTACGAGAAATATACCAGCTTTGCCATTATTGGGAGTCGGGGGGCGAATGCTATTGTAGGGGCCAAATTTGTTATTGCCTATCCATTTTATTGTTAGCCGCCTTTCAGAGACTTTGAATAGACAAAAATATGCAAAACGCCCATAACACCGTGTCCAATCATGTATGCTTGTACTAATCCCGTTAAGAGCTTATGCACATCTTCTATATCATGTGACCATGAGAGATTAGCATTCCAAGTAATAAACCATAACAAGCCAGTAAATAGGACTAAAAATAATGCTCCTAAACCTAGACCTTGAATACTGCCAGCAATACCATAATCACTTGCTTCAGGAAGTTTAAACTTCAATAAATGCTTGATGTCACCGCCTAGCTGAGTGAACTCCCCATAAAGATAGGGAAAAAAATGTTTAAGGCTATGCCGCCTTAATTCCACAATAAGAAACGTAATAGCTACGGGTATAAGAAAAAGTCCTGTGATGATATGCAGCCAAGTTCCGTAAAACTCGATTGTGTTAGAACTTAAATCTCCGGTGTCACTAAAAGCCATAAAATTACTAACAATGAGCTGGCTTGAAATTAGAACAATAATTGCTACATGAAGAATGCTAACTGATCTTGTTTGACGTTCTTGCAGGTACTGCTTTGTTGTATTAAATATATTCATTGAATATCTTATTTTGGGTTATTAAAATTAATTGTGGAATATTACTAGGTGGCGACGCCAAATAGCCTGCCCACTCCAGCCGTTAATGCCATTGCGAGTGCTCCCCAAAATGCAACTCTAGAAGCACCGACAGTAATGGAAGCACCTCCCGCACGGGCTGCTAGTCCACCAAGAAGCGCTAGAAAAACAAGTGAAAGGATTGCAACCGTATATATTAAAAGATTACCAGGGATAAACCAGGCGACTAGCAGTGGAAGTGCTGCACCGACTGTAAAGGTTCCTGCGGAGTAAAAAGCCGCTTGAATAGGTTGCGCATTTACATTTTCAGATATACCGATCTCATCTCTTGCATGTGCCCCCAAAGCATCATGAGCCATTAGCTGTTTTGCAACTTCTGCCGCTAAATCAGGCTCAAGTCCTCTGCCTTCATATATCTTCGATAGTTCATTTAACTCAAACGTAAAATCTTGCTCTAGAGACTTTTTTTCAAGCGCCAAATCGGCATTCTCTGTATCTGATTGGGAACTAACAGATACATACTCACCAGCAGCCATCGACATTGCGCCAGCAACTAACCCAGCGATCCCGGCAAGGAGGATGTTTTCTTGAGTGGCACTAGCAACAGCGAAACCAATAATGAGACTGGCAGTAGAAACAATGCCGTCATTGGCACCCAATACAGCTGCCCTTAGCCACCCTACTCGGTCTGAACGGTGTAATTCTTTGTTACTCATGCTTGCCTCTTTTATTTTAAAATTATCGATTTAATAGGTCATGTCAAAATGCAAATAAAAATTGATAAGTTCCATTTAATGAGTAACGTTTTTTAGACTTATCATTTCACAAGGTATACATAGTATTTATAGCGCTAAGGTCAAAACCAAATTCGAACACCTAACACAACTTCAGTAAACTCAGATGAGCTGTCTTGTTGTTGAGAATATTTGGCAGAGTCTCCGTATTTTTTCTGCCAAGTAATACCTATATACGGCGCAATCTCTCTTTTAAACTCATATCTAAGACGCAGATCAAGTTGAAAATCATTGACACCTTGCCCAATGCCAAGCTCCGGTAAATCGCTTGCAGAAGCGTTTATTTCTGCTCTTGGCTGTAAAATTAATCGTTGGCTAAGCAGAAGATCGTAAGCTGCGACTATACGAGCCGATATTTTACCATTACTGTCAACAAAAAGAGCGGGTTCAACTTCAAACCAATAGGGTGCCAGCCCTTGAACACCAATTACACCAAAATAGCGTTCATCGTTTTTTCCACTGCCGTATGCACGATCATATCGTGCGCCGTACTGAATATCCCAATACGCCGATACGGCTTTACTGTATAGCCCTTGAACTTCAAATTCACCACCACTTTCGGATTTAATGTCTCTGCCTTCAAATTTAACCCAAAACTTTTCATAGTCTGTACCTCGCCAACCTTGCATATCCCAGCGGTTAAGTTTTGTATTGTTTCCATTTCGGTACTCTAATTGATCAAATATGACCTTACTAACAGTCATTTCATCAGTTTCTTCCCAGCCTCCCATACCTGTATATTCGTAACCTCCTGAATTAGCAAAGGGGTCGCGTGTACCTGTTGCTTTGTTATCATTCGAATTCATTTTCATGGACATTGAATCCGGTGCTTTTTCTTTTCCCATGCTTTCATTTGAATCAGTTTTCATGGACATTGAGCTCTGAGGTTTTTCCTTCTCTTTGCTTTGATTCGAATCCATTTTCATTCTAGCGTTATTTACTGAAGTATCCTTTTCACTAGCCCGCACCATATTTGGCAACATTATGCTCAGAAAGAGGGTAATTAAAAAACCATTGATTGAGTGTTGATTAAAAATTTTCATGCTACTACCACCTCCCTAAACATGCCTGCGGCCATATGGTAAAGTAAATGACAATGAAATGCCCAGCGCCCAGGCGCATCAACAGTAACAAGAAAGCTCACTCGTTGAGCTGGCTGTACGGTAATAGTGTGTTTTCGCACCTGAAAACCGC
Source organism: Paraglaciecola polaris LMG 21857 (assembly GCF_000315055.1). GTDB lineage: Bacteria > Pseudomonadota > Gammaproteobacteria > Enterobacterales > Alteromonadaceae > Paraglaciecola > Paraglaciecola polaris. The sequence continues at coordinate 3,716 of NZ_BAER01000022.1, forward strand.
CTTCTGGTGACTCTAAGTCAGACCACATCCCATGTAAATGCATAGGGTGCAGCATATTGCTATCGTTATGTAATATGACTCTGATGCGCTCACCTAAAGGAAAATGGAGAGGTTTTGCTTCGTTTAATTTAAGGCCATCGATTGACCAAATAAAACGTTCCATATTTCCGGTAAGGTGCATTTCGATTTCTCGAGTCGGTGTGCGCGTATCTTCTGGAACTTTTAAACTTTTCAGATCGGCATAGGTTAATGCTCGTCTGCCGGTATTTCTTAAACCTGCCCCTGGATCGTCAAGATTTGTTCTGGGCATATCGACTCGCATATCAACTCCAGCCCCGAACTCGGTTGAAGCATGCCTCACCTGTTTACTAGCCTTAGCTAAGCCCTGATTTTCCATCTTTTGCATCGCAAGGTGATTAGGCATCATCTGCATACCTTTATCACTGCTGCTTTTTCCCATCTCTCCCATCATATCAACCATAGATAGAAGTACCGGCGCATCGATTGGTGGCGGTGATGCTTTCATCGATTTTTGGGCTGATAACGTACCACTAACATAGCCTGAGCGGTCAAGTGCCTGAGCAAAAACCGAATATGCTTGATTATCTGGAATTTCGACTATCACATCATAGGTTTCACCGGGACCAATCCTGAATTCATCTACAACTACCGGTTGAACATTTTGACCATCGGTTGAAACCACTTTTAGCTTGAGGCCAGGAATACGAATATCAAAAAATGTGGCTGTCGAGGCTCCAATAAATCTTAAACGGACTTTTTCACCTTTATTGGCTATTCCGTGCCAATTGCTAGCTGGTGAATTTCCATTCATTAAATAGGTATATGTTGCAGCACTTATGTCGCTAAAATCCGTCGGGCTCATTCTTGCTTTGTTCCAAGGTTGACGTTGCTTAAACGCTTTGGCCAAACCTACATTGGATACATCATTGATAAAATCGCCTGCTGTAAGTTGCTGATAGTTATAATACCCTCCCATTTTCTTTAAATTAAGATAGACATCAACGGGATCTTCATCAGTCCAATCACTTAAAACTACGGGATAATCTCGATCAACTCTTTCTTCTTCGAGGGGATTGAGAGAATCGATAATTAATGCCCCATAAACACCAGTTTGTTCAGCTAATGTATGCGCGTGATACCAGTAAGTGCCGCTTTGGACGACCTTAAATTTGTAGTCAAACGATTCACCAGGCTCTATTCCAGGGAAGCTAATGCCCGGAACACCGTCCATCTCTGGATCCAATATCATTCCGTGCCAGTGGATTGTAGTCATTTCTGTGAGATAATTGGTTACTTTAATTGTTACCTCGTCACCTTCTTTTATTCGCAATACTGGCCCTGGAAGCAAACCGTTAACCAATGTGGCTTTGGCTGTACTTCCTGTGACATTGACTTCTTTTTCACCAATATCTAAGTTAAAAAATTTGCCGGTCAATTGTTTATTTGGTGGACTAGCCCAAGTAAAGGAACTCATCATTCCGGTTGAAGCGAGTGCAGTTAAAGCAGCAGTACCTTTCACAAAACGACGCCTAGCTTGATTATGAGAAAGTTTTGAGTTCATGAATCCCCCTGTAAAATAACGATTAAACTGAAAAAAATATGGCAACCGAGCTGCTGTAACGAGCACTAATAAAATTTTATTGTTGCTTCTAAAACAGTCACTTAAAATTAATTATGTTGCTTTCAAATGGACTATTGGTATCTATCGCAGGTAAAAAATTAGCTACCTACAGTTGAATAAATGAATTGAGCAAGTGATAACGATGGTAATATACTCCTCGAACATTTCCAAGTGATTACTCACACATTACTTTGCTGTAATCCTAGCCGACTACCGTTCATTCTATTGTTTTAAAAGCCCAAATGGCTTCGCTGACCCTGCCACTTATATTTACTGCTAAAAAGCAGGCGTGATTTTGATTAAATTTGAGTATCTCTTTTATAAAACATGATTTTCTGACCTACGTTTTATGTCTGTGGCAAAGTGGCAGTTCGCTGTGAAATTTGAATTTAAAGGATTACATAGTGACTTAAGACAATTGGTTATTATGTCCCCAGCAACTCAAACAAAAAAACTAACATTTATAGTAAAGGTTGCTCATACTTAAATTGCAGCCCTCCGTGTTCACGATTCGCTAGTATTATGCTCCCACCTAGGCGTTGTGCAATCTCATGACTTATTGCCAAGCCTAAACCACTTCCCGGCTGCACACCCTCCATAACCCGGTAAAAGGGTTGCATGACTTGCTCTAGCTCTGCTTCTGGAATGCCTTTGCCACTATCTTCAACAATTAAAACAGCTTTGCCGTCCTGTTTGTATAGGCTTATATCCACTTTTCCTCCGTGAGGAGTAAAATGTATGGCATTCTCAATCGCATTGCGCACCAGCTGACCTAATCGCCCTTGCTTATCACCTACAATAATATTTTCGTCCTGTCTGAGCATTCCAAGATCTATATCAGCAGCTTCTGCAATTGGAAACATATCTGCACTAACATCCTGAACCACCATGTTAAAGGATATTTCTTGTATGCTGACGTTTTCTTCACTTTGTAAACGAGCCAAATCAAGCGGTTGCGCAACCAAATTTCGTAAACGCAGCAAACTTTGTTGTAAAACATGTTGTCGTTCTTCTCTGTCTTGTTCTGTCGTTGCATGAGCAAGATTTTCGGATTGTAAAGCCAGAGCAGCAATGGGGGTGCGTAATTCATGGGCCGCATCGGCTATAAAACGCTGTTGTTTTTGCATCGCCTGTCCAACTCTCGATAATAAGGCATTAATAGAGAAAACAAATGGAGCGATTTCAATTGGCACGTCTTTAGAGGAAAGTTCGTTAATTTTCGCTAAGTGCATGCCATCCTGCTTATCCATTACCTTGGTCAGTTTACCCAGTGACAAGAATTGCGCGCGGATAATCACATGAATAAGGATAAGCAGAATACCAACCAGCAACGCGATGGGCAAAAAAACGGCCAAACTACTACTCCAGGCAATCATGTCACGCAATTCGGTCTGTTGGGCGATGACAAATCGACGCTGACTTTGCTGTTGTGTAGTAGTGAATACTCGCCATTCTTCTTGATTTTCAATTTTGGTTAACTGCTAACTCGTTAGCTTAGCGATTACCGCAGATTGCTCAGCCACCATGGTCTTTAACTCCCTTATA
>NZ_BAER01000021.1 GCF_000315055.1 Paraglaciecola polaris LMG 21857
TGGCATCACTGCTGTTATCTGGCGCATCCACAGTTAACGTGGGCGCTACCGTGTCCACACTGCCGGTATCATTCGCCGTGGTTTCATTGCCTGCACCATCGGTAATACTGGCATCAACGGTATAGGTACCTTCTGCTAATTCGTCTGGTACATCCACACTGTAAACACCGCTTAATACCGTGGCGCTGAGGACTTGTTCAACGCCCGCTTCGTCTGTCACCAAGAGCGACACAACCGCATTGTCTGGCTCATTGCTCGTGCCGGTAATGGTCGGCGTGGCATCATTGCTGTTGTCGGGGGCATCCACCGTTAACGTGGGCGCCACCGTGTCCACGCTGCCAGTATCGTTGGCGATGGTCTCGTTACCCGCGGCATCCGCTACCGTGGCGGATACACTGTAATCCCCCTCTGCTAACGCTGAGGGCACCTCAATGGCGTAACTACCATTGGCTTGTACGATTGCCGTTAAATTCTGAATAACACCTGCACTATCAGTGACAACAATCGCCACTGACGTACCTGGCAATGCATTGGTTGAACCATTGATTTCAGGGGACGCATCATCACTTCCCGTTGGCATCACTAGATTTAAACTTGGTGCGAGAGTGTCAATATTTCCAGAGTCCGACGCACTTGCAATATTACCACTGCCATCATCAATCGTAGCGGTTACTGAGTAGTTACCATCCGCCATAGAAGCAAGCACGTCAACGGAAAAACTGCCATCAGGCTGTACAAGAGCAGTTAAATTCTGCACAACGCCGCCACTGTCCATTACAGAAATGTTTACCGTCGAACCATTTAACAATATATCTGTGGTACCGCTTATTGTCGGCGTGTCGTCATTCGTATTATCCGGTGCTGTTAACGTTAAACTGGGTACCGCTGAAACAATCGATCCAGAATCATTAACCGTCGTTGAATTTCCAGCTTCGTCCTGTACTGTTGCACTAACTGAAAAATTGCCATCAGCCAGTGCACTAGGTACATCTGCCGTAAAACTACCGTCTAATTGCACGACAGCATTAAAAGTTTGCTCTGCAGCATTGCTACCCGTCACAATAATAGAGACAGTTGATCCCGGTGCAGCGTCAGTACTACCTGTGATTGTAGGGGTTGTGTCATTTGTATTATCTGGTGCATTGACCAAAATACTAGGAGCAACGGTATCCACATTACCCGCATCATTCGCCGTGGTTTCATTGCCTGCACCA
>NZ_BAER01000020.1 GCF_000315055.1 Paraglaciecola polaris LMG 21857
ACCTTCGGCTACCGTTACTGGAACAGTTACGGTAAATAAACCACCGACCCCCACAGTGGTTGTCAGCGTATGGTCAATGCCTAATGCATCGTTTAAGGTCACTGTGATCAGCGTACCTAGGGGCTCATTGCAGGTTCCTGTGATCACGGGCAGGCCTAGATTGACATCAATTTCACCCAATTTATCCAGCACCACTAACGGCGCCGTTACATCAATGGGCACAATCGCATTAACCAGAGTTTCATTGCCTGCGATGTCGGTCACACTGATGATTACAGCTGCGTCACCTTCGGCGACACCGATAGGAATAAGTACCGTAAACAATCCATCTACACCAACAACTGTGCTAAAGGTAAAATCATTATCGTCTGAGTCAGTAAGGGTAAACGAAATAACAGTACCTTGGGGTTCCGAGCAACTACCGGTGATTGAAGGAAGATTTGCTTCTACATCGATTTCACCGAGTTTATCTAGGATCACCACAGGCGCAGTAAGATCAATCGGGACGGTAGCATTAACGATCGTTTCATTACCCGCTACATCTGTAACGCTAATGACTGCTGTTGCATCGCCATCAGCTATCGTGGCCGGAATAACCACGGTAAATAAGCCACCTTCTCCAACAAAAGCAGATAAGGTAAATTCCACATCATCCGTATCAGTTAAGGTTACAGAAATTAAGGTACCTTGCGGTTCTGAACATGTACCAGAAATAATTGGCACACCTGCATCAACGTCTCCCAATACGGTTAACGAAATAGTCGGCCCTTGGGTATCCACACTGCCGGTATCGTTCGCCGTGGTTTCATTGCCCGCACCG
>NZ_BAER01000019.1 GCF_000315055.1 Paraglaciecola polaris LMG 21857
GGGTAAAGTTGGTTTGGATAAAGTTAGGGAGAATTACATCTGTAAATATATGTTTTTCTGTTGTATATCCCACTCCATAACGAAAAGTGGTGGTGTTGGAGTCACTTAGTAACCACTTCCATTGGATTATTTTAAGGGATTTTTCATGATTATATTCAGCTACAGTAAGACCATTTTGAAACTGTGAATCAATCTGCCTGAAGTTATCGAATCCAATTTTGTATGCTTGTTTTGTATCAAAACTAACAAAATTTTTGTTTAAGAAAATAGCTTCTGAATTACCATCATCGTTACTGGTTAAGCGAACGCTAGCAGTGATGTTTTTATTTAAAAATAACGGAAAACTAGTATCAAATTTATAACCGGTTCGTTGGTTATTACTGAAGTATTCAACTTCAGAATCAATTCCTAGGCCGAAAAGATTTCTGTCTTTTATACCGATCGAATATTTGTTAACCCCTCCTTTTCGACCAAAATCTACGGTGGGCATCAATGACCAATTGTCCCAAGTTTCGACTTTAACACGGTCGTTTTTATCCTGACTTACAATAGCTTCACGAATATACTTTTGTTGTCTAAGGTGTCGTTCTAATTCTGCAATGTCATCTGATTGAACTTGACATTTACTAAGGAAAAAAGCGCTTTCATTTTGAAGCGTTATTTCTTTAGTCTTAATATGAAAAAAATTAGCCCAGTGATGAAGAAATATGCTGTTCGGATCATCTAGATTAAAAATATCGTGAATTAAAAAATCTACATTATTAGTTTCATCACACTCGTTTAACACACCTTGGGATTGTGCCGAAGAAGCGCTTTGATAATACATTGTTAAAAATATTAATAAATAAGTTTTAGAGGTCATACAGGCACCATGTTTAAGTGTCTGTATTCTATTTTTTTATTCTTAAGTGCCCCTTACTTCAAACTGAATTTCTACTGAAGTTTTGCTTAGTTTTTACCAATGTTATCGATATGATTGGGAGGTGTACTTGAATATTGAAATATAATTAGATTGGGTGGGAGACTTAATCGTGAATTTTTATTTTACTGACTTTAAGTATAAATAGGCTTGGAATCTATTATAAAAAATATCTAGCTCATTGGCTGGGAAGATTAGGAAGCTCTATTTTAAATATTATATGATTATTCTCCACATCAACGTCAATTCTCCCCCCTAATGCATTTAT
>NZ_BAER01000018.1 GCF_000315055.1 Paraglaciecola polaris LMG 21857
CCCTTGGTGATATCGTCACCTATACCTTTACTGCCACTGCGCAGATGAATCGCACCAACGCCTTTGACACCAGTTTAGAAGTCGCCATACCTGATGGTTTAACCTATGTCGATGGGAGCTTTATGGGACAAAGTGTTGATGAAACCGACCCAACTAATTTGGAAGTCGATTTCGGTACCATTGCGGTCGTTGACGGCGCGAAAACGTTTACCTTCGATGCGCGGGTCGACAATGATGCAGATATTGGTGAGCCATTAGTGGTATCAATCAATAACGGGGTTTATTCCAGTGCTTCAGATACGAATGTTGATGAGCGCGATTATACATTTTCAACCACTAAATCTGTGGTGAGTGACGATGCAAACTTTATTGCTGCTGACCAAGCGGTTGTTTTAGATATTGACGTTAATGGCAATGGTTTTGCGGATCCGGGTGATACCTTGCTGTATACGGTTAGCATTACCAATAATGGAACCGATGCTACTGACGTGACCTTTGATGAAAGCATACCTGCAAACACCACATATATTACCAACTCGGTCAGCACTGACGCGGGAACAGCAGATGATACATCGGGTATTTCGGTGGATGTGGGTGATTTAGCTGCAAATGAAACGGCCACTATTTCTTTCGCGGTAACCGTTAATGACAATGTGGTGTCAGGTACAGTTATCTCTGCACAAGGCATAGTTGATTCTGCCAACACGGTTGCTGAATTAACCGATGCAGATGCTAATGATGCCAACGGCGACCAACCCAATACATTACGAGTCGGTGAGCCAAGCGAGGATGTGACAAATTTGTATGTCTCGCAAGCCGCTCAATTATCCGCTGATAATGATGGCGATAGTGCTATTTCAGCTGGCGACGAATTATTAATTACCTATGTTGTGAGCAATTTAGGCACAGATTCACTCGATAATATTAATCTGCAGGATATTTTGCCTTCAGGGCTAACGTATGTGGCCAATTCAGTACAAATCGAAGGCGCAAATACAGCCAGTGTTGTAAATGGTGCTGTGACTGCTGATATTGCATCTCTTGCTGCCAATGACGGTGTAATCGTTACGCTAAAAGTGATAGTTGACGAACCACTGGTGGATAATAATGGCAGTGCTGATGAGGAAGTCATCACGCTGCAAGGTTCACATTCGAGCGCTCAAACAACTTCGCAGTTAACTGACAGCAACGGCGTGCAGCTTGATGGTTACCAGCCTCTCAAGGTGTCGATAGTGGATGCGCAAGCAGGCGTACCAGATCTTGAATTCAGCCAAACCTGGCAGCTGGTTAGTGACCAAAATGGAAATGGCCAAATTGATCAAGGTGATACGGTAAAAGTTAATTTAAGTGTATTAAACCAAGGCTCCGCAAGCGCTGTAGGTGTACAAATCAATCAAGCGGTACCAGCCGATACACAACTTATTGCCAACAGCGCGTTGGTCAGTCAAGGCATCATTGTAACTGACGAGCCGTATTTGGCGAACGTGGGTGATATTGCGCCGGGTAATATTGTGACTGGTAGCTTTTCATTCATAGTTGATGACGTTATAGATGGCACTGTGCTTGAGGGGCAGGCGACAGTCGGCGGTGACAACTTCACTGATCTGGGGTCTGATGACAACGCTTTGGGTGATGATGGTACTAACCCGACTTTGGTCACCGTTAGCGGCAACAACGCTTTATTTGAAGCGCCAAGTTTCACTCTCACTGACACATCTGATGTGAATACCGATAATGCTGAATTCATTCAAGGTGAAACCCTAACGTTAAACATCAATATGGTTATTCCAGCTGGTAGTACGAGCGACACTGATTTTACCTTAGTGCTTCCTGAAGGATTGGCCTACTTAGCTAATTCCGCTACGTTGACAAGAGTATTTGATACAGGCCTAAGTGCAGGCAATAACCCAGGCCAAATCAATGCGATAAATAGTGATCTAACGACGAACGTCGACAACCAGATACTAGCCAATGGACAAGCAGTTAGTCTAGCGTTAGGCGGACTGATTAATTCGGATAATGATGTAAACGAAGAGCAATTTATACTGACGCTAACAGTGGACAGTGATGGCATTACACCGACGCAAAGTACAGAAGATCTCCTTGCACAGGCCGCGTTTAGCTATCGAGATGGTCTTGGTCAGCGACAAACACTCAATGCACAGAATTTAACACTGACGCTGCTTAATCAGCTACCTGTGACGGTTTCCGATGCATTCAACATCACAGAAGACGACACAAGCGCCGCATTTAATGTGGTATCTAATGATACCGATGAAGATTCTGGGCAAACTATCCGTGTTGCATCTATCACGTCAGTTACTGGGAACGGAATCGCAACAATTTCAACCGACGGCACAAGTATTGACTATCAGCCCGCAGCAGATTTCTTCGGTGCGGAAACTGTCAGCTTTGTTGTTTCGGACGGTGCTGGTGGAACAGATGTCGGTTCTGTCACCTTTACAATAGACGGCACACCAGACGCGCCAGTTGCTATAGCTGATCAAACAAGTGTTTCAGAAGACACTATATTAACCTTCTCGGCATTAGCAAATGACGTTGACGTGGATAACGATACGTTATCTATTGATAGCGTTTCGGTGGATGTGGGAAGTGTCAGCGTCAATGGCGATGGCGATATTGTGTATGTGCCACCAGGAGATTTCAACGGCCCCGCAACGATCAGTTATACCATAGCGGATGGCACTGGCTTGTTTGCTAGCTCTACGGTCGCGGTTAACGTGCAAAATGTTAATGATACGCCAATTGCGGTTGGTGAGTCGGCGACTATCGCTGAGGACGCCGTACTCCACCTTAATGTGCTTAGCAATGATTCAGACATAGACGGTGATGTGTTAAGTGTTGCATCAGTGAGTGCATCTGTGGGAACCGTGAGTGTGGGTAACAACGGTAATATCGTGTTCAATCCACCGGCTAATTATTTTGGTCCAGTGACCATTAGCTACACAGTAAGCGACGGTAACGGTGGCGTTGCCAGTGCCAGCGTTGCACTGACGGTAACATCGGTAAACGATGAACCGATTTATACTCCCTCAGGGACCACTGCGACCATCGATTTGATTAATCCTGTAAATATTGAGGTCTTATCGAACTTCAATGATGCGGATCGCGATCCTATTAGTATTAAGTCAGCGAGTAGTCAGAACGGTTCAGTGCAAATTAACTCTGATGGCAGTATTACCTTTATTGCAAATGAAGGGTTTGTCGGCACGGCAACCGTGAATGTATGTGTCAGTGACACTAATGATGCCGTCACATGCGTGGATATTCCCATCGTGGTCGTTAATCCAAATTTGGCTCCAGTGCTGACCGATTTAGTTGTGACGGTCGAGGAAGACGGTAGTTTACCGCTTAACTTAACGGGAACCGATGCTGAAGGTGATACCTTAACGTACACCTTATTGACCCTACCAAATGGCGAGTTAATTGGTGATATGCCGAATGTTATCTACAACCCACCAGAAGATTTTACTGGTGCAGTTACCTTTACCTATCAAGCTAACGATGGTCAATTGGATTCAAACATTGCGACCGTAACCATTCAAGTGCAAGGCGAGAATGATGCACCACTTGCAGTCGATGATGTATTTACGCTTACCACGTTTGAACCCGCTGTACTCGATGTGTTGGCAAACGATACAGATTCTGATGGTGATACGTTAAGTATTGTTGGGGCGACAGTTACTATCGGTACGGTTACCTTTACCGATAGCGCACTTATCTACACGCCAGTTGATGGTTTTATTGGCAACGCTATTATTGAATACAGTATTGAAGACAATGATGGTTTAGCTTCGAATGCTCGTGCTGTTGTGTCAGTTACACCAGATGGTGTGGAGTTGCTGCCCGTTATTGAAGTGCCTGGAGATGTATTCATTGATGCCACTGCGCTGTTTACTAAAGTGGACTTAGGTGTTGCTTCAGCTGTGGACCGTTTCGGTAATCCTCTGCCTGTTTCTTTGGTTGATGGCGTGACTTTCTACGAGCCTGGTGTGAACACTGCATTCTGGTTAGCTGAGGATAGTGAAGGTCGTCAGCGTATCGCCAGTCAGTTCGTTCGAGTTAGACCGCTTGTGTCTATTGAGAAAGATCAAAGTGTGCTGGAAGGGCGTCAAATTACCATTGGTGTCCATTTAAATGGCACGTCACCGGTTTATCCCTTAGAAATACCTTACAGCGTGTCAGGTACTGCGGATGGCAGCGATCACAACCTAGTTGACGGTGTACTGGTGTTCGAGTCAGGCAGTGATGCCACCATTACTTTCGAGTCATATTCCGACGCCGATATTGAGGGAATAGAAACCGTCATAGTGACGCTTGACCCCAGTATCAACCGAGGTAATAAGTTTGAACATGTTATCTCTATCCGTGAAGATAACGTGAATCCTAATGTGGCCTTGTTCTCAAAACAAGAGGGAAATAACAGCGTTCTTATTGCGAAAGATGGTGGTTTAGCGTCTGTTTTTAGTGATATTACCCACCCTGATGCAGACAATGAATATGACTTTGTATGGGAAAACCTTGAGCAGGTCTTGATTGATGAAGACGGTGAACTCGATACTTTTACGTTTGACCCTACTAATGTCCCGGTTGGCATCTACCGGGTAAGTTTGCGCATTACAGACAGTGATGCCGCAAACTTTGGTGATGTAGAAATCATTTACTTAGAAGTGGTGGGTACATTACCTGTATTAACCTCGATTGATTCAGATGGCGATGGTATTCCTGATGACCAAGAAGGATTTGATGATACGGACAGAGACGGTATTCCGGATTACTTGGATGCCATCCCTGAATGTAATGTGTTGCCAGAGGAAGAAGCGTTTGATAATGGCTACCTAGTAGAAGGCGACCCTGGTGTGTGTTTACGTCTTGGTAACTTTGCTATTGATGCAGTCGAAGGTGGTGCAAAAATATTGGAGGAAGATATCGAGCTAGATGCAGCGCTCATCCCGGACCCTGAAGCAACGAATATTGGCGGAATTTTCGACTTTATTGCATACGGTCTACCGGATGTGGGTCAAGCATACAAAATCGTTATGCCGCAAATTCGCCCAGTTCCGCAAAACGCCGTGTATCGTAAATTTTACACCGCTACTGGCTGGTTCTTATTCGCTGAATCTGAATTGAATCGTGTTTGGTCAACAAAGGGTGAACCAGGTTTCTGCCCTCCTCCTGGGGGCGATGTGTGGCAATCAGGTCTGAACGAAGGTGACTGGTGTGTGCAAATCCAAATAGTGGACGGTGGGCCGAATGATGCGGATGGTATTGCCAATGGCACCATAGTCGACCCTGGTGGTGTTGGTATCATGGGTGTTGGTCAAAACGCGCTACCTGTTGCTAGCGACGACGTCGCTGAGTTACTTGTTGACACCAGCGTTGAAATTACAGTTTTGGATAACGACACAGATGCTGACGGCGACACGCTGACTATTACCTCGGCAAATGCAGCCTTTGGTGACGTGACGTTCACTGATACCAGCATCATATATACGCCACGAGATGGTTTTGTAGGTAACGATATCATTCGTTATGGTATCAGTGACAATAATGGCGGTACCGCGTTAGGCGCAGTTCGCTTAAGCGTTATCACCAATAAGGCTCCCATCGCGGAAAACGACATAGCGAGCATGACGGTTAATCAAAACGTAACGGTGAGTGTGCTGAATAATGACTCAGATCCAGACGGCGAAGTATTGTTTATCATCAGTGCGACCGCGCAAAACGGAACAGTTGTGATCAACAGTGATTCAACATTGACCTATACCCCGAATAAAGGATTCGCCGGTACAGATATAATACGTTATGCCATTAACGACGAAGATGGTGCACTAGCAGAAGCGCAACTCGTGATCACTGTGGCACCAGCTGAGGTGCGTATTGATAATACTGGCGGAGGCGGTGGTGGAACATTTGCTTGGATGCTGCTGTTATTAGCTCTGGTTGGTGCCTCAAGAAAGTATCAACAAAATACATTTACCCCAGGGGGACTATGAAATGAAATATATAACAACAGGGCTAGGCATAGCGTTATCGTTAGTTTACGGGCAAGCCGCATGGGGACAAGCTTCAAATACAGGGAAAAGTGGGTCATTAGTCCCAAAACTAGCTTCGAAGTCACTGTGCGTCGTGGATGACGATTGCTTATTTGAGCATTGGTATGTTCAGGCTAATCTGGGTTATGCATCAGGCGCTAGTTCGGAAGGATATGTTTACAGTGAAGCTCAGAAAATTGGCTTCGATGTATACGATATTGATGTTGACGACTCACGAAGCGCTTTCAAAATCGGACTGGGTACATCGCTAAGTGAGAATCTAAGTGTAGAGTTTGGCTATACGGATTTAGGTGAAGTCAGCACGGCATTCACTACCACCACCACTGAACCGGAAAAGTTTCTCGACTTAGCACGGGCCATCCACCCATCGTCTGTCGAAGGATTCACTGCCAGCCTTAATTATCAACTTTGGCGCCACGAAGATTGGTTTGTGAACGCTCGCGCAGGATTATATTTATGGGAAAGTGATTTTGACTCTCGGGAGGTCTTTAGCAATACCCAGCTTGATTCACTCGATGGGGAAGACGGGACCGACTTTTACCTAGGTTTAGGGGCTAATTACCGCCTGTCACAGCGTTTCCAAGTCAATTTGGAATGGGAGCGTTATTTTCTCGATAGCGAAGATGTAGACCTACTGACGTTAGGTGTGAGTTACCACTTCGATTAAGCCAACCACTGAGCCTTGGAGGCACAATATCATGGCCATTATTAGCCGTAACATTACGCAGCCGAGCTCGGTACGTGGCACTATGCTTTCGAGTATGCTGTATCTATTACTGGGTGGATTGTTAGCTATTTCGGTGCATCTGACGTTAGACAAAGTCATTCAAGCCCAAGCAAAGGTGGCTCATGAGGTGAATGTAAGTGGCCAGCAACGTATGTTGTTGCAAAGAGCAAGTTTATTTGCCACTGCGTACCTTTATAGTGGTGATATCGCAGCAAAACAAACCAGCTTACAAGCATTAGGCGAAATGCAAGCTAATCATCAGCATTTACTTAACCCTCACTATAATGCGCTAAAAGAGGGGCATACATCACCTATGTCGTTCGACTTGCAACAACTCTATTTCACCGCTGAAAACAATGTGAATGAACAGCTAATGGCATTCAGTGAGCAAATTTACCATGCCTTGAATTTACAGGAACAAAAAAATGGAGCGAAACTCGACGCGAAAGTATTAATGGAGATGGCATATACCCCGTTATTAAACAGTTTGAACGGTGTTGTTCGCCAGTATGAAAGCCAAGACAGCGAGCGAATGGCCACGTTAATACTGGTACAAATGGTGGTTTTTTGGTTAATTGTTGCCATCTTATTCGTCGGTCTTTTGCTTATATTGTTGAATGCGAAGAAACAGCATCAAAAGACTGTTATCTCAAGAATTCTCAATCGACCCTCTGATCAGTCAAATTCTATGTTTAGTCATTTTGCGTTTGAGCTATCAGCGACAAAATTGATCGCTACTGCCCATAGGCATAATGAATCCATGAGTGTATTGGCATTTGATATCGATCGTTTTCCACGCATTTTGGCCAATCATGGTCAAGACGTGGCTGATAAGGTATTAACACGGGTGGCTGATACCTTGTTATCAACCTGCCGTGAATCGGATTATTTGGGGCAGGTCGCGGATGAAAAGTTTGTGCTGCTCCTACCTAGAACATCAGCTGAGCAAGCCTTATGTTTAGCCAATAAAATTCGTCTCCAGTTTCAACAAGAGCTAGCGAATACCCATTTAAATGAGATTTCACTCTCTGTCAGTATAGGAGTCAGTGAACTCGCAGGAGAAGACAGTATTTTGCAACACATTATTTCCCGAGCGGAGCAGGCGTTAGGGCGGAAAAAAAATGAAGGGGGAGGGAGAGTTTGTCTTGCCTAACGTTTTTAGCGAGGCAATTTATAACGCACTATTAGGTTTAGGCTTGAAGCCTCAAGTAGCAGATCCCCTCCGGCTAATTGATTCATTGAATTAAGCGTATCTAATTTCTTCATAATCACTTTTTAGTGAACGCTGCTATTCTATTCCCTAGTGATCTACTTACCTACGCACGTTCGTAGGTAACGTCAAACCATGCAATGGAGAGAAGAATATGACAGACAAGCCTAGATTAACCACCAGCGCCGGGGCACCGGTTCCTTCGAATAATACCTCTAAATCAGCAGGGGAAAGAGGACCGTTACTGCTCACCGACTATCAGTTACTTGAAAAACTGGCTCACCAAAATCGTGAACGTATTCCGGAGCGGGCGGTACACGCAAAAGGGTGGGGGCTTAAAGGTAAATTTAGCGTCACCCACGATATCAGTCAGTATTCGTGTGCCAAAATATTCTCCCAGATTGGTAAAACGACCGAAGTGCTCAGTCGTTGGTCAACGGTTGCCGGTGAGTCCGGTGCCGCAGATACCGAACGGGACGTACGTGGTTTCAGTCTCAAATTTTATACCGAAGAGGGCAACTGGGACATGGTGGGAAATAATACCCCAGTCTTCTTCGTACGCGATGCATTTAAATTTCCCGATTTTATTCGCACCCAAAAGCGCCATCCTAGAACTAATCTTCGCTCACCCGAAGCAATGTTTGATTTTTGGGCTGCGCAGCCTGAATGTGTTCACCAAGTTACCATCCTCATGTCGGACCGCGGCATACCGGTTAATCCCATGTTTATGAACGGTTACGGTAGTCACACTTTCAGTTTGTGGAATAAAAAGGGTGAACGTCACTGGGTTAAATTTCACTTTAAAACCCAGCAAGGGCACAAGCATTATACCAATGCCGAGGCAGAAGCATTGACCGGTAAAACCCGAGAGGCTTATCAAGAAGATTTGTATAACGCTATCGAAGAGGGAAATTTCCCTAAGTGGACCATGTATATTCAGGTCATGCCTGAGCTGGATGCAGAAAAACAGCCGTTTAATCCGTTCGATATTACTAAGATATGGCCTCATGGGGACTTCCCACTTATCGAAGTGGGTGAGTTAGAAATGAACGAAAACCCTGAGAATTATTTTCAGATGGTGGAAAATGCGGCATATAGTCCGTCGAACGTGGTACCGGGCATTGGGTACAGCCCTGACAAAATGCTGCAAGCTAGGGTCTTTTCTTATGCTGATGCCCATCGTTATCGTTTAGGCACTCATTATGAAGCCCTGCCAGCAAATGCAGCGAAAGCCGCCAATGTACAGCACTACCATAAAGACGGAGCGATGCGCTTTTTCACCAATGATTTTGGTAATGCGGATGCCTATTACGAACCTAATCAACACAACGGGCCAGTAGCAGATGCCAGTGTAGAAGAGCCGCCACTTAGAATTGATGGCGACGCAGCGCGATATGAACAGGCTGAAAGTGATGCTGACTATGTTCAGCCAAGAGCATTATATGAAATGTTCGATGCTGAGCAAAAGCAGCGTCTTTATGACAACTATGCTGCAGCTATGGGGCCGTGTTCCGCTTCAGTGAAAGAGCGTTGGTATGCCGTGCTTGAGAAAGTACACCCAGACTATGCACAAGGCGTTCGACAAGCAAATGAAAAGCTAGCTAGCGATACTAACGCTGTTCCCGTAACGGGCGATACACCTGTTAGATAATCTTAATTGAGAGTAGATAAAAAAGGTCGCTGATGCGGCCTTTTTGCTCTTTACTCGGGCTCTACCCGTTTGAGTGCATAAGGGCTACTGGCGATATGGCTGGCTAATAATGACAGTAGACAATAGCCAACAAAATAGAAAAAACCGTCTCCTGCGTTAGAGAGCGTTTGCGTACTGATGTCGATTGAGATGTTAAAGCCGAATAAACTGAGGGTCTCTTGGGATAAAGTATCCACATGATTGGTTGATAAAATAGCCAGAAAAACGGCTACAACAAAAACATCCGCCATAGACCACTTACCAATCGCTGCCACGAACTGAGTGATTTGTAATGCGAGGTTTTTCTTGCGGGTAAAATAGGCCAAGCTCATGAGGATGGTTTTTAGCAGCGGAATGCACACTGAGAACAAAAATATTAATACCGCGACCATAAAGCGCTCACTTTCCCACAATTCCTTGACTGTAGTGAGAATAGATAGCTCTTTGTCTATTAACGTCGATGTGACGCCTGCTGCGTTAAGCAGTGCCGACATTTCCATGTTCAAGGCGAACATAGGTAAGGTAATACCGGGTATAAACAATGCTATGGCAATAATATTTAACGCAAATGAAATGTGTCGTTTCAAAAAAGTTCTCTAAAGTGTGCGGTTATTTTTCGAAACGATAAACGACTTTCATTGAATCATCCACTTCTGATTCTAAAACATAGCCGATAGCCTGGGCGGAGCTGCGCAATTCTTCCAGCATTTCAGTGTCAGTAGCAAAGTTGCTCGGTGGACTAGCTCGACCGGAAAACAACAAGCGTGCCCAATAAGCATTGATTTTAGCTTCGTTTTTATTGACTAGCGCTTGATAAAATTGCTGCTTTTCTGGGCTGCCCGCAATACGGTCTAAGGGTTTGGCGACAATCCCATTGGGAAACGTACTGTAACGGCCCATGTAGATATCGATAATCTGGGTTTTACTTAATGAATTGATTGAATTGTTCTTACCGACCACGACAACTAATGCATAAGCGGAGTGGGAGAGGCAGGCAAACATGAAAATACTTATTAATCGGATACTTAATAAACGCATATTAAAATATCCAATTCAAACTAAGGCTAGATACGTTCACCGTTTGGCTAGTGCTAGGCTCACTGTATATCTGCCAAAGTGCAAAACCATTGTCAGCTATCACGCTGCAGTCAATTTGCAGTTTTGCCACCAAAGACGGATACAGTTGCCAATTTGCTCCCACACTGAAGGTATGCTGTTTAATTCGGTTTCGATTGAGTGCTTCGCTGATTAACGGTCTGAACGATTGCAAGGTAGCTGCGACCACCGCAGGTGCATCCGGTGAAATTTCCCCAATGCTGTCACTTAGATTATTTTCGGTGGGCTCTATCGCGGATAGCGTGGCGAAATAAGTAATGTTATCAGGTTGATACCCTAGACTTATATAGCCTGAGATCGTATCTCGCTCTATATCCCATTGAGAGTCGATAAATCCGATTTCAGACTGAACAAGCCATAAGTCGTTATCGTATTGAAAGCCTAGGCCATAGAATTGTTGTTTCTTGCCAATAAAATCAAACCTGTCTCGAAGTGCAGGGCCGCCTGGCCATACTGATGGGGGGAAAAAAGCTAAAACTTGATCTACCTCTTCGAGGCTAGCGCTAAATTCATCTACTTTTGTGTCTAGGAATGATGCTCGAATTTGCCATTCGTCCTGCTGATAAGATAATGACGCCATTAATATGTTGGTAAAGTGGATATCCACTGCAGAGCCTGTCGTTGCTATAGCTGCGTCAGTCTCACCGTAGCCAAACTTAGCTTGTAAAAATCCACGCCCCAAGGAGCGCTTATACAACACATCGGCTCCTTCAAATTGAGAGACTGCCGATACTTTGCCGTAAAATTCTGCAGGAGGACGAGCCCACAGGTATGCGTACCCTACTGATTTGTATTCAGATAAAAAATAAATGTCGGTATTCATGCGTCCGACACGAAATTCGAAACTACTGTTTAAGCGATAGCGCAGAAATGCCACATCGATATAGTTAATGGCTTTGTTATCTAGCTTATCGCGAAAGACGGCTTGAACCACCGCGTCCCATTGCGCATTAAATTCAATATTCGCCTGTGCGCCAATAACCGAATCCGGTGCAAATGAAAAACCACCCCGAGCTGGAATTTTTAGGTTTGGGTGAAAACCGAGATCATCACTATCGTTATATATTGCACCTAATGTAGCGAAACCATTGAGTTTAACCATGTCATTTGCAAATGCACCACTGACACAAAAAGTACTTAATATTAGTAGGTAAATTCGCTCGCGAAGATATGTACTTAGAGTCTTTAGCATGGTTAATTATTAACTCGATAAATAGGCTTTGTTTTACGTTTATGGCCGCTAAAAAAATGCGGCTATTTACAAGAAATGAAGTTGCGCTATGACTCTTGTCGCCTAATCGATAGCTTACTTATTGCAACCGAAAATAACACATTATTTTGACGATCCTAGATCAACCATGCCACTAGTATAGCTAGCATTATTACGCTAATGGTATGAAATTGTATACTAAATGATGTGACTTAATACCCATGAACGGCGAATGCAGTCTACAGTTACACTCTGTTTAATCCTGTGAGAGAAAGTGCATTGCGCAACGCCATTTGCTTTTTTATGTTTTGCTTTTCCTCCAATGTTTCTGCCGCTGAGTTAAATTGGGCACAAACTTTGGAATGGGTAAAGCAAACCTTGCCACAAAGTACGGAACTTGATTTTAATAAAAAAAGTATCAAATTTGATGGCTGCCACCAACGTGATTATCAATTGACGTTTCACCAAAAATTTGGGGAAGATATTTCTCTTGATACTCAGGTTGGTTATTTGAAAGGTGAGTTAAACTGGGGTGCCCACAACCAGAAAACGACCACTCGTCAGTGGGCAATATTACCGCGTTATCGCTTGAATCATCGTATTAGTTTGGGATTAGGCTACATTAGGCAAATGGACACTAATCTTGAAACGTCCCAAGGGACCGATATTCAACTGCCTGCGAGTAACCAGTGGTTATTCAGCTCTCGCTTTATGCTTGATTCTCAGCAGCAGTACGTTGAAGTTGCTGTGTCTAAGGCGCTATGGCAAGCGAACGATGCGACTCAATCTTGGTTCGGAGAAGAGCGCACCGACAAACACATTAATATTGTTTATGTGGCGAACTTCTAATTGACCTAAACGCCTTAAGCTTTTTAAGCAAATACCACAGTTTTTGAATGATGAATAATCACGCGATCTTCCAAATGATAACGAACGCCATTTGCTAAAGCCGTTTTCTCACAGTTCTTGCCTTTGCGCACCATATCTTGCGCGGTATCGCTATGAGAAATACGCATCACTTCTTGTTCAATTATAGGCCCTTCATCTAGATCACCCGTTACATAGTGACACGTCGCACCTATAAGTTTAACGCCTCTGTCGTAGGCTTGCTGGTAAGGCTTAGCGCCAGCAAATGAAGGCAGGAAGCTATGATGAATATTAATGGCACGTCCTGTTAATTCTCTACACAAGGCGTCAGGCAAAATCTGCATAAAGCGTGCAAGCACAGTTAAATCGATGTCATATTGCTTAATCAATTGACTGATCTGGGCAAAAGCAGCGTCTTTGCCTAGGACTTTAAAATCGATCCAATGAAAAGGAATGTTGTACCAATCGGCGAATTGCTTCATCTGTGGATGATTAGCAATAATGCATGGAATGTCACAATGCAGCTCATTGCTGTGCCAGCGGTGGAGTAAATCCATTAAGCAGTGTGATTCGTGACTGGCAAGTAGTGCCATTTTCGGTTTTTTGTTTGAATCGACAAGCTTCCAATTCATAGCGTATGAATCGGCGATAGGGGTAAAAGCAAGTCTGATTTGCTCTATATCCATGGTTAACGAATCCGTGCTAATTTCATGACGCATGAAAAAGCGGCCGGTTTGTAAGTCGGTATGATGACTTGCTTCTACTATGGTGGCGTTATGTTCAGCCAAAAATTGGCTGACGCTGGCTACTAGGCCGACTTGATCTGGGCAGTCGATGACCAGTCTTAAGGTTTGTTGCATGGGAATTTATCATTTCAAAAATTTGCACCTGTTTTACCTTGCTAGCTGCCTAAGGTAAATAGCGAATCGTTATGGATTAGCTCAATTGGGAGTAATTTTTACTTAAAATGAAAAGGTGGGGGCGAAAGGCCACTCAATTAATGGACGATACATGACGCCGTGATCGGTTGAAATAGATTCGTATAAGGTCAACTCGGTATTTTTAAAGGTAAAGTCGGGCTCAATTAATGGAGCCGGTGGGTTATCAAGGCATTTTCTCGCCAGAGTTAAGTGGGATATATAATCACGTTTTTGCATACTTACACCACTTTGAAGGGCAGCTTTGTGTAGTAGCTCAACCAGATCCCGTTGTGGTTGGGGAACAACCGCATTACCGATCCATAAAGCCTTGGGTTTAGACCAATACCCCAGATAATCTAAGGTTAAAGGAAAGCTTTTAATCTTTAGGTGGCCCTCAATATATTGGCTCAACGAGTCTAATTGTGCTTCGGTAATTTGTCCTAAAAATGCCAAGGTGATATGAAAGTTGTTGGCTTTTACCGGACTGGTGAAGCTTGGAAATGCTTTGTCACGCCACGCATCGATAGCCAGTTTTATAGATGGGGGTGGGGTAAGGGCAAAAAAAACAACGCATCTTATTCTCCTGAAAAAATCACCACTACAGGATACACTAACACCTGATCTAATTTGTGGGCCTATACCGCTAATTTTATGAGATAACACCTTGTCCTTTGTGAAAAAAACGCTACCAGTAGAACATATTATTCCTCAGTTGCATGCAGCGCTTAGCGCAAACGATGTGATCTTGATGGCGCCTCCTGGCGCGGGTAAATCGACCGCCGTACCTTTGGCATTATTACAAGGAAAGGAATTTACAAAAAGTAAGATTATCATGCTGCAACCTAGGCGTATTGCCGCCCGTAACATTGCACACTTTCTCGCCAAGCAATTAGGTGAAAAGGTTGGGCAAACGGTAGGTTATCGTATTCGTGGCGAAAACAAAGTGAGCAGCGAAACGCGTTTGGAAATAGTCACTGAGGGTATTTTAACGCGCATGCTGCAGAGCAATCCAGAATTACCTGGTGTGGGCTTAGTGGTGTTTGACGAGTTTCATGAACGCAGTATGCATGCCGATTTCTCACTGGCGTTGTGCCTTGAAGTCAAGGATGCCCTGCGGGATGATCTACGTTTACTCATTATGTCTGCAACACTGGATGTGGCTAGTTTAAGCTCGTTAATACCTCAGGCAAAACACATTGCCTGTGAAGGGCGCAGTTATCCTGTTGAAACCCATTATCGGCCAGATACTGGGAGTGCGTCATTGGTCGAAAAAGTCGCTGGATTGACTGTTTTTGCGGCAAAACAGCATGTGGGGGATATTTTGGTCTTTCTTCCGGGACAAGGTGAGATCCGGCGTTGTGCTAGCTTACTTGAACGTACAATGACAACGGATATACAAATCCACAGCTTGTTTTCTTTGCAATCCTTAGCTGCTCAGGAGGCGGCATTAGCGCCTGATCCTGACGCAAAGCGCAAAATAATCTTAGCGACCAATATTGCTGAAACCAGTTTGACCATTGAAGGAGTAACGGTGGTGGTGGATAGCGGCATGCAAAAAAATGCTATCTATCAATTAAACAAAGGCCTTACACAACTTCGTACCCAGATGATTTCAAAAGCCTCTGCTACCCAGCGTGCGGGACGAGCAGGTAGGCTAGCACCGGGTGTGTGTTATCGGCTATGGAGTAAAGAGCAGCACCAACGCCTAGTGGAGCACACACAGGCAGAGATATTGACCAGTGATCTTGCGCCATTTTTACTCGAAGCCTGTGTGTGGGGAACACCAGTCGGCGATTTTGCATTAATCGATATGCCCAGTGACGCTCAGCTTAAACAGGCACATTCGGTGTTGATGGGGTTACAGATACTCGATGAAAATCTTCATGTTAGCCCTCATGGGAAAGCAGTACATGCACTGGGCGGACAGGCAAATATAGCCACTATGCTACTAAAGAGTCGCGGGCTAAGTACCGGACATCAAAGTCTTGCCTGTGCCATTGCCGTGCTCCTTGAGGACAAAAACCCATTAGGCAATCAAGGGGGAAGTCTGTGTGACGAACGCTTGACCTTTTTATTGCAACACAGAAATCATCCAATGTGGCGTAACATTCGCCAGTGGCATAAAAAGTTAGGCTGTGAGCTAACTTCCTGGCCTCTTGAATATACTGGGGTTTTACTTGGTTTTGCATTCCCCCAGTGGATAGGAAAAAGCACTAGCGGTGGGCGATATGGTTTAGTTGATGGCACTGGCGGCCAATTAGGTGACAACGACCCGCTAATCGGTCAGCCATGGATAGCCATCGGAGAAATGCTGCTCAGCGATGCTTATCAAAGTAATGCGCGTATAACCTTGGCAGAGCCCATTGGTCGAGGCCAGATCGAACAGCATTTTTCTCATCTCATCAGCACACAAACACGGTGTCAGTGGGATGAGGCACGTTCAGCTATTTCTGCACAGTCATTGGAGCGATTAGGTCGAATTATTCTCAATAAAACGCCAGCTAAGAAACCCAATAGCGCACAAGTATGTCAGATATGGCGTGAACAAATTGACTTGCGTGGTGTTATGGGGTTGCCTTTTAACGAAAATACGCTGCAACTTGTATATCGTTTACGCATGGCCCGCACCTATCTAACTGAGAGTGACTGGCCTGACGTCAGTGAAACAGGGTTGCTGACTAATATTGATAAATGGTTAATGCCTTATTTAGCTGATGTGCTGAATTGGCAACAATTAAGCAAAGTCGATTTTTATTCTCTGTTGTTAAATCAACTCGATTACGGAGCACAGCAGTCGCTAAATCGTTTGCTGCCAAGTAAGATCACTGTCCCCAGCGCTAACCGGATTTCTTTAGAGTACGATGCTAAGGGGAGCGTATCGTTAGCGGTTAAGCTGCAGGAAGTGTATGGCCTTACTGATACACCGAGTGTGGCGAGGGGGCAGGTTAAGGTTCAAATGGTGTTGCTATCGCCTGCAGGTAGGCCATTACAGCAAACGCAAGATCTGGCGGGATTTTGGCAGGGCAGTTATAAAGACGTACAAAAAGAAATGAAAGGCCGTTATCAAAAACACTTTTGGCCGGACGATCCAGCAAGTGCGCCCGCCACGACTAAAACAAATAAAAAAAGGCTCGCTTCTAACCAATGATATAAAGATTAATCGCGCCCTATCACTTTATGTATCTCAGCATGCATTGCTCATTTCATCACACGGTTTCTGTATTAAAGAGTAAATGGTCAATGGTCAATAACTCATGACTATCAGAACGATAAAGGATCAGGCTGGGGTTCGATAGGCTATTAAAAGATCAAGAGCCGCTTTGATTTCCTATGCAAGCCAACTTTCGCATAAATTAGGCAAGGATAATATTCGGGTTAATATTGTTTCTCCTGGGCCGATTTATCATCAAGATGGATTTTGGCAAAATGTTGAGAAGCAGTAACCTGTACTATTTAAACACGCTCAGGCGATTTCTGTTTTTAATCGACTGGGAACCTCGCAAGAGGTGCCAAATGCGGCTGTTTTTCTGGCCACCCCCGCAGCTTCAAATATTACCGGCGCTAACCTGAGAGTTGATGGGGGAGCAATAAAAACCGTTAACGTTTAATAAAATGTCAAAATTTAATGCGCTCTCCCATTGCAAGCGCTGGGCTTAGACTTACTTGTTATCTTGTACTTGCTTTTCTAACTGTCATACATATTAATGACTGATTATTTTATAAGACAAATGTTGAATTAGCCGCAATATGACCGAATTAAAAAAGATTCGCACGCGACTTTCACCAGAAGTGAGAAAAAACCTGCTTTTAGACCGCGCGGCAGCCGAAGGGGTTTCTGCCTTCAACATGGAGCGGCTAGGGAAAGAAGCTGGGGTGAGCAAATCATTTGTTTATGCCTACTATCCGAGCATGAAAGAGCTACTGCAAACGTTTGAGCAATTGGTCAGGTGCGTAACCACCATCTATTTAACCTATATGGAACAGAGGGGCCTTATGCTTGAAAGACTTGCTGCGGAGCCGAGTTTAGAAGACCATGGCGATCCAACCGAGTATAGTCGTGCAACAGCGGGACATTATTTGATAAAACATCAAGCTAACCGTCAAACCATTGAAGACATCACAGTAACCATGATTATTGGCAGCGTTGAAGCACTTAAACAGAAATATGAAACGGCACTTAAACCTCTGGTGCGAAAACCCATCATATAATTAATCCTATTTGCGCTCAGCTGTGCCTGCATTCGTAGGTAGGATATGTCACAATATGCCAAAGCATGCCCCCTTGCGAGACAGTAAAAAATAGATGCCAAAAAAGTCCCCAAAAACTAAGCCAACCCTAGCCAATAAATTAAACCCGTTACGCTGGATAGCGCGTAACTGGTGGCGTTTGCTTATTATTATCGCCGCTGTTATCGCGGCCTACTGCGTGTACTTAGATGCCCAGATCGTTAAACAGTTTAGTGGTAACAAATGGCAAGTTCCGGCGCAAATTTTTGCTCGCCCCATGCATTTACAGCTAAAGCAAGAAGTCACGATTAAAGAAATTGTTGAAGAACTTGAGCTGTTAGGCTATCGCAAAGTACGTCATGCTGACGAAACGGGCGAATATCAGCTTAAAGCAACCGGTCTGCGTATTCAGCGCCGTGCATTTCATTTCCCCCACGGTCAGGAATCTGAGTTGGCGGTGGATATCACCCTCGCAAATGGAAGAATTAATACATTACGTGATTTAGATACTAATGCGGCTCTTGACGAAATATACCTTGAACCTTGGTTAGTCACCCGTCTTATGAGTAGCGGTCGTGAGGACCGCATGTTGGTTAATCTTGATGCCGTTCCTGCGTCGTTAACCAAAGCGCTAGTGTTAGTGGAAGACAAAGACTTTTATCAGCATTACGGTATTGCGCCGTTATCTATCTTACGCGCATTAATTGCAAATGTATCTGCTGGACGCGCCGTTCAAGGTGGCAGTACCTTGACCCAGCAATTGGTCAAAAATTTGTTTTTAACCAATGAAAAATCCTTAGTACGCAAAGCCAAAGAAGCCTTAATGGCCCTGATTATTGATGCCCGTTACAGTAAAGATGAAATAATTGAAGCCTATCTAAACGAGGTATTTCTCGGTCAAAATGGCAATACTGGTGTACATGGTTTTGGCTTAGCAAGTTTATTTTATTTTGATCGACCATTAGCGGAATTGAATGTTGCGGAAATTGCTACTTTGGTAGGCATAATCAAAGGCCCATCTTATTATAATCCGCGCCGACACCCTGAACGTGTGACAGTGCGTCGTAACTTAGTGTTACGGATTTTGTTTGAAAACAATGAATTGCAGCGAAACGAGTATGAATATGCAATTAATCAACCCCTGAATTTAGCCTCGGGGGCAAGTTTAACGTCTGGCAAACACCCAGCTTTTATGGATTTAGTGCGCCGAGAACTAAAAACGGTATTAGCCGATCCGAACATGCGTGAATCTGGCTTGAAGGTATTTACGACTCTTGATTCCGTCGCCCAGCGCAAAGCTGAGAAAGCGGTTAAAGCCGGTGTTAACACCCAGCAAAAGCGTATGGATTTGACGGGGTTGCAGTCAGCCATGGTGATAACAGACATTAAAAGTGGTGAAGTGCGTTCTATCGTCGGCGATGCAAATCCCCAGTTTCAGGGGTTTAACCGTGCACTGGATGCCAAGCGGGCAATTGGTTCTTTAATCAAGCCCGCTATTTACTTAACAGCCCTGGAACGAGCAGCTCAATTCAACTTAGCCACACCGCTTAAAGACGAGCCTATTCAACTTAAAAGCACCTACGGAAAAATGTGGGAACCTAAAAATGCAGATAAAAAATTCCGAGGTCAGGTTCCTTTAGTTGAAGCACTTACTCAATCGTTAAATGTGCCCACCGTCACGTTAGGCATGGAAGTAGGATTGGATGATATTGCTTCTACTGTGAAGCGTCTCGGGGTTAATGAGTCCATAGACATTTATCCGGCAATGACACTAGGGGCGGTGAACTTTTCACCTATTCAAGTCAATCAAATGTATCAAACCATAGCCAACAATGGGCGTTATATTCCGCTGCATGCAGTGACTGCTGTGTTATCGCCCAAAGATAAACCATTATGGCGCTTTAATTTGCAAGGAGAGCAACGAGCAGACTTAAAAGCGGTATATTTACTCAATTATGCACTGCACAAAGTGACGCTTGAGGGAACAGCGAAGCAGATTAAAAAAGTCTTTGCTGATATTAATATGGCCGGTAAAACGGGTACCACAGATGATTATCGCGATAGCTGGTTCAGTGGTTTCGATAACAATATTTTAGTGACCACTTGGATGGGTAAAGACGACAACCAACCTATTAATTTAAGCGGTGCAAGTGGGGCGATGCAGTTATTTATTGGCTACCAAAGCTTGCAGCAACCTAAGTCGTTAGTCCGTCGTTATCCGAAGGGCTTGGGCATTGCCCATTTTGACGAAAAAAGTGGCGCGCTTAGTCGCCCAGGTTGCGCGCATACTATCAGTGTGCCAGCCATTTTAGATGCACTGCCGCCCATTCCCAAAACCTGTAATGGAGAAGTACGCGGACCGCTTAAAAAATCGCTTTGGGAACGACTATTCGGTAATTAAGCGTCTACTAAAGACGGTTAATTGCCTTTATTATCTTTCATAGCGGGCAGGTGGGCGGTTTTATTCAGCCTATCCTGAATAAATGACTCTGCGCCATTTGTCGTAGTGCACTTAATATTACCGCCCGTTAACCCTGCTAATATGGCAATGCCTTTGTTGGTATAGCTTGAGCAATCTGCGAGTACCTCGTTTTCTTTTTGTAGCTTCTCATCTTCAGTTAGCTTGCTTAGCTCTGGTTTGTCTAACAGGCTTGGGGACGTTTGCTCACGTCGGTATCGTGCCGCTTCCTCAGCTGCCAGTTCCGCAATAGAACGTTGTGATGAGCTATGCAATTGGTTTTTCACTTTATCAGCGACTGTGTGTGCTTGGTCATCCGCCATTTTAGGCCGTTCAGTATCCGCTGGTGAGGCAAGTGGATCCTGTTGAATAAAGTTAGCATCACTTTTTATCTCTGGCTGGGGGACAGCTGGTAATGTTTCTATTGTCGGTTCTGGCGCCTGTTTTGACGGTGCCTCCAAAGCTGGTTCTGGTGCTATAGGCTCGGGCTGCGAAGGGATAACAGTGACGGGGTCTGACTCAATAACGGGCTCTGCGGTCGGTGCGGGTTCTACCGTAATGCTCGGTTCAGGTTTCTCTGTCGTCGTTGGCTCGGGGCTAGGCGTGACTATGGTGCTGACAGGCGTATAGATCAAACGTGCAGTAATGGGTTTGATTTTTGCTGGTGTACCTTCTGTCGTTTCGAATTTTGTTATTTCATTTGGGCTACGAGCAACCAGTATTAACATCATCAGATGCAGCAGCAAAGATCCCAAAATTATCCATAATGTTGCCACTTTCGCTTTCGGTCTTGGCGGTAAATAGGGGGTGAAATCCGCTTTCATTGGGTAGTGATCTGTTATAAGCACGTGATTATTGACGGGTGAAGGCAGTGAAACAGAGTAGAGTAACAGATGCGCTGATAAGTTCAGCGGCTAGAATGTAAAGGTAGTGTAAAGATCTTTAATGCCTGTCATTCGTGACTCATAAAATAGTTCTCGTCCTGTTTTCCCTCTTATTGTATGCACGTTGGACGTTTTTAACGTGCTTACCCGGCGACTAATGTTAGTTGAAATCGGGTATAGCAATTTAACTAAGTACCCCCTGCTCCAATAAGGTGCAATTGCGCAAAATTGAACCAAATCTGTGCGAGCTATATCATTTTAAAATCCTTTTTTACTTGTAACCATTTGATTATAAAGATTTAAAATTTATGGCATAGCTCTTGTTCTATCAACTGCAATTGTAGCGTTAAAAATCATAATAATTACCGGGAGCAGCAATATGAAACTAGTCACAGCGATCATCAAGCCATTCAAGCTAGATGATGTGCGCGAAGCCATTTCTGAAATAGGAATCGACGGGTTAACCGTTACCGAAGTCAAAGGTTTTGGGCGTCAAAAAGGTCACACTGAATTATATCGCGGAGCGGAATATCAAGTGGATTTCTTACCTAAAGTAAAACTCGAGATCGCGGTTCAAGACGATCAGGTTGAGCGATTGGTTGAAGCCATAGTGGGAGCGGCTAAAACTGGCAAGATTGGTGACGGTAAAGTTTTTGTTTACGACCTTGAACACGCAGTTCGAATTCGTACCGGTGAAACCGACGGCGAAGCTATTTAGAGAGACAGAGGATAATAATAATGGAACAAGCATTTCACTTACAATACGCTTTGGATACGTTTTACTTCCTAGTGTGTGGCGCACTCGTTATGTGGATGGCCGCAGGCTTCTCCATGTTGGAAGCTGGGTTAGTACGTTCAAAAAATACCACTGAAATTTTAACCAAAAACATCGCACTTTTTGCGATTTCTTGTTTGATGTACTTAGTGTGCGGTTACGCCATTATGTATGGTGGTGATTACTTTTTAACGGGTATCGAAAATGTTGATGTTGCAGAAACATTAGGCGAATTTGCTGGCCGCGAAGATGGTTTCGAAGGTGGTTCAATTTATTCTGGCGCATCTGATTTCTTCTTTCAGGTAGTCTTCGTCGCAACGGCTATGTCAATCGTATCTGGTGCGGTGGCTGAACGTATGAAATTATGGGCTTTCTTGGCCTTCGCGGTAGTGATGACAGCGTTCATCTATCCAATGGAAGGCGGCTGGACGTGGGGTGGTAACTCGGTATTCGGTATGTATAGCCTTGCAGATGATTTTGGGTTCTCTGATTTCGCAGGTTCAGGTATTGTCCACATGGCCGGTGCATCAGCGGCATTAGCGGGCGTATTGTTACTTGGTGCACGTAAGGGTAAATACACCGCAGATGGAAAAGTTAACGCTATTCCAGGGGCAAACTTACCTATGGCAACCCTAGGTACATTCATCCTTTGGATGGGTTGGTTTGGGTTCAATGGTGGCTCTGTGTTAAAACTGGGTGATATAGGAAACGCTAACTCAGTGGCAATGGTATTTTTAAATACCAATGCAGCAGCAGCAGGTGGTGCGGTAGCAGCACTTGTACTGGCTAAAATCTTATTTAAGAAAGCGGATTTAACCATGGTTCTTAACGGCGCTCTTGCTGGACTAGTGGCTATTACAGCTGAACCATCAACACCGTCAGCCCTAGGTGCAACGATTATCGGTGCTATCGGTGGATTGATTGTCGTGTTTTCTATCATCAGCCTAGATAAATTGAAGATTGATGATCCAGTTGGTGCTATATCTGTTCACGGCGTGGTTGGATTCTTTGGTGTCATGGTCGTACCTGCAACGAATGATGGCGCAACTTACTTGGGTCAACTTGTTGGTGCAATGACCATCTTCGTTTGGGTATTCGGTGCGAGCTTAATCGTATGGGCAATACTGAAAGCGGTAATGGGTATCCGAGTGACTGAAGAAGAAGAGTTCGAAGGTGTGGATATTAGCGAGTGTGGTTTAGAAGCTTACCCAGACTTTACTAACGGCAACGGTCGTTAAGTCATAACCTAAAGAAGGTGGGGCAAAAAGAATAATAATCCCCACTTAACATCCTAAGCCATCAGGATGCGAATTTTTAACAAAATTCAAGCCTCGCGTAAGCGGGGCTTTTTTGTATGCAATATAGTTAAACACTCTATCTTTTGTTCTCTGAGTGGATATTTATCACGCGTACTTTTTCGACGTAGTTTCAGCAACTTGTCTTAAAATTCAGCCGATTATGCGCAGCGCATAAAATCGCGTATATTACTCGATAGCGCTAAGCCCCAAAGAGAGTATATTCATATTAAAGCTCGTTAGTAGCAACCCTGAGTGCAGCGCATGACTAAAACCACAATCAAACTAAGAATTTTATGCCGCAACCTCAAAAAGGAATATGTGCCGAAGCAAGTCTTCACGCCCTGTATTTACTGCTCAATGTGAATGATGATGATGATAGTTTGATGCGCATCAAAATCGCTCAAGTAATTGATTTATTTTCACATTATGATGAAGAGCACTACGAAGCTATGGTTTCAGGTTTAGTGGCCGTAGGCAGTAGTTATTGGCATGAAGTATATCCAGGCTTAATACCTGTTGAACTCGCGCCTTTCCCCGACATGCAATATGACGATCGCAGTGCGCCAGTGGCCCCTTGTGATTTATTTATTCAAGTGCGCGCGGATCGAGCAGATATTTGCCATGCACTGGCCATGGAAATTATGCGCTTGCTTGGGCCACACGTTGATTTACTTGAAGATATTCGAGGCTTTAGGTATCTAGACGGTCGTGATCTAACAGGCTTTGTCTATGGTGCGGATAACCCTAAAGGTATGCACAAGTTAGATACGGCCTTGGTGGGGGAGTTAGATCCTGACTTTGCTGGTGGAAGTTATGTTCATATTCAGCGTTATCGACATAATATTGCCAAATGGGAGCAACTTTCTACGTACCATCAAGAGTACATTATGGGTCGTAAAAAGTCTGACAACAGCCCATTAGATGATACGTTCAAATCGCCACGAAGCCATTTTGATTGCACCCAGGTGATAGACAATGAGGGTAAGCTGATGGCAATTTTACGCCAAAGTATGCCCTATGGTGATATGCATGTGCAGGGGCTTTTTTTCGTCAGTTGCGCCCGCAGCCCTAAGCCCTTTGAGACGATGTTGCGCAATATGATGATAAGTGATGAAAGTGGTGAATATGACCGCTTTTTGGATTATACCAGTGCCGAAACTGGTGCAGCATTTTTTGCCCCGTCCGTAACCTTTATTAAACAACGTGCAAACTAAGTCAGCAAGGTATGACGCATCTTGATTGTTGTCATAGTAACGTCATTTTACACTATGAATTTGTTACACTGACATCTTATTATTCTGACGCCTTTAGGCTTAAAGTATGTGTCTGGTAAACGCTTAGGGTAGTTTATACTGGCCTTTTTTTTGGTGGTTACATTCATTTTAGAGGTCACGCTGACGCGTCAATCAGCATTATAACTGTACTGTGCCATCCCAATTATGGGGGAGGGTCTGTACCGCCAAATTATGGCATTGCTGTATATGTAAGCGAGGTAAATAGTCGTTAGGGTTAAGCGCGGCAGCCTGCTCAAAATAGTCGATTGCCTGTGTCCAATTTTTTGCAAACCGTTGACTTAGGCCTTGTTTAATAAGCGCAGAATTAAGTTGTTTCTGTTGCTGGATTTCTTCCGGTAAGTGAGCGATAACTTCGTGAATCTCTATCGCAGTACTTCGTCCTTTTACTTTTATCCAGTCGAGTAAACGAGCGCTAAAACGCTCTGGTTGGGCGGCTTCTTGTAAGGTTTGAGCACTGACAACAATATCGCACTGATAAATCGGTGCTAATGCCTCTAAGCGGTATGCGATATTAACACTGTCACCAATGACGGTGGTGTCCATACGATCGTCTGACCCAACTGTACCCAATACGACAGGTCCAAAATGAATGCCCACCCCAATGTTTACTGCTGAATAACCACTGTTGTGTCTATGTTGATTGTAAATAATTAATGCATGGCGTAAATCTAACGCCGCACACAATGCATCGCTGGCTTTTTCGCGATTGCCACCGCCGGGATGATCAAACAATGCCATGATGGCATCGCCGATGAATTTATCAATAAAACCGCCGTTGAGGTGGATCGGATCGTTCATACGCAGGAAGTAAGAATTTAGGAAGCGCATTAATTCTTGAGGGCTCATTTGTTCAGACAAGCCGGTAAAGCCGCGAATATCACAAAATAAGATGGCGACGTCATCTTCTACGGCATGACCGAGTTCCAGTACGCTTGAACCATGTTTGGCAAAATGATCGACGAACTGCTTAGGTACAAATTTTTGAAAGGTGTGACGTAAACGTAATGCTTCGTCCGCTTTTTGCTCAAAGCGTTCAGTGGGTACTTCGGCAATGTTTTTTTGGCTGATTGAGCGTGGCTTAGGCGTTATTTCTAGAGGAAACTGGCGAAGACCGCGATTTAATTTTCGCAATAACAACGCGATAATAAACAAGCATATTCCACAAAACGCTAACAAAACAAGGGGTAAGGGTTGCATGACGGATTCAAACATAAAACTTACATTGTTTCGCTAACGAGTGGATAGATGTGTCTACATTAACCGAACTTCTTCGCTACGTCAGCCAGAACCTTTTCCGCAATATCTAAAGTACGCTGTATAACTTGAGGGCTATGTTGGGCTGAGACAAAACCTGCTTCATATGAAGCAGGTGCTAAATAAACGCCATTCTCTAACATGCCATGATAAAAAGCATTGAATTGCTCGGTGTTACAACCGATTGCCTGTTGATAGTTTGTCACACGCTCTACATCGGTAAAAAACAAACCAAACATACTGCCAACATAGTTGATAGTCATAGGTATACCATGTCGGGTCGCTATGGCTTTAAAGCCTTCTGCTAAGGTTTTTGTGGCTGCGCTGAGTTCTTCATATAAACCAGGGCGTTTAACTTGGTTTAGCGCAGCTAAGCCAGCGGCCATAGCGACTGGGTTACCTGACAATGTACCCGCTTGGTAAACCGGCCCAGATGGTGCGATCTGTTGCATGATTTCTCGCTTACCACCAAATGCTCCCACGGGCATACCGCCGCCAATGACTTTACCCAAACAGGTTAGATCCGGCACAATATTGTATTTTGCTTGCGCACCGCCTAGGGCAACTCTAAACCCCGTCATTACTTCATCAAAAATGAGCAGGGCACCGTATTTATCACAAACGTCGCGTAAACCTTGTAAGAAGCCATCAACCGGTGGTATGCAATTCATATTGCCCGCGACAGGCTCAACTATGATGCAAGCGATATCATCTGGGTACTGTTCAAATGCTTGGATCACAGAATCAATATTGTTGTATTCCATGGTTAAGGTATGTTTGGCAAAATCAGCTGGAATACCTGGTGAGCTAGGTACACCAAACGTTAGAGCACCTGAACCTGCTTTAACCAGTAATGCGTCGGCATGGCCATGGTAACAGCCCTCAAATTTGAGGATCTTGTCGCGGTTAGTATAGCCTCTGGCTAGGCGTATAGCGCTCATTGTGGCTTCGGTGCCCGAGTTGACCATGCGCAGCATTTCCATAGACGGTACCAACTCGTTAACCAAATCGGCAATGGTAATTTCAGCTTCTGTGGGCGCGCCGAAACTTAAACCATTGTGCGCTGCATCGATAACAGCCTGGCGAATGGCTGGATTGTTATGGCCCAATACCATAGGCCCCCAGGATTGCACGTAATCAATATATTCTTTGCCATCAGCATCATACAAGTAGGGGCCGTCAGCCTTAGTAATAAAAGGAGGAGTGCCGCCTACGGCTTTAAACGCCCGCACGGGGGAATTCACGCCACCAGGAATATGTTTTTGGGCGCGGGCGAATAACTGTTGTGATTTTTGCATATATGTCGTGCTCTCTTGTTTAATCGTTAATTTGCTGAAAGGTGCATGCTAGCGTCACTAGTGGCCGCTATACCAATGCACTTCTTTGTCGAATTTACTGATAATACTTTCTACCCCAAGGGTCAATGCGAATAACGCCATTCGAACTAACACCCCATTATCGGTTTGGCGGAAAATAGCCAAGTTTGGGTTCATGTTTAAATCATTATCTAACTCGTTTGCCTCGACACGTGAATCTCGCGGCAGTGGATGCATGATCACCGTTTTGGACTGAAAATGCTTGGTGTAAATTTGCTGATTCAAACGAAATTTACCTCGGTACAAGTTGGCTTCTTCTTGTGAACCAAAACGTTCTTCTTGAACGCGAGTCTGATAACAAATGTCTGCGTCGAAGTTGCCCTCTAACGTTTCACTGATGGTGTAACTATGACCCGCATTCTCGATGCTGCTCAATATGGCATCTGGCATGGCCAGTTCCTTGGGTGAAATGAGGGTGAAGCGTACATTTTTAAACAGGCATAACAGCTTAGATAGAGAGTGTACGGTTCGTCCGTATTTCAGGTCACCGATCATGGCAATGTGCAACCCATCGATATTACCACCGTGATACTGCAACTCTTTTTGAATGGTATATAAATCAAGTAATGCTTGGGTTGGGTGCTCATTGGCACCATCGCCGCCGTTAATGACGGGTACACGGCTGCCCAGGGCAAACTCTGCCACTGAGCCTGAATCGGGATGGCGCATAGTAATAATGTCTGAATAGCCACTGAGAACCCGGGCGGTGTCATATAAAGATTCGCCCTTAGCCAGCGCTGAGTTGCTCATGCCTGTGGTTTCACGCACCTCACCGCCGAGTAGATTAAATGCGGTCCCGAAACTGACCCGAGTACGAGTACTGGGCTCAAAAAATAAGTTTCCCAAAATGGCACCGTCTAGCACTGTGGTGCGCTTTTGGCGTTTTGCATAGGGCGCCATCTGATTGGCTACATGGAATACGTGTTCAATCGAATCTCGATCGAACTGATTAACGGAAAGAATATGACTACCTTCGAATTTCATTAGCCCTGAGCCTATGTTGAGAAAACCGCCGGCGATTTTATCAAACTTATGGGTTGTAGGGCGAAATCTATTGTAATGAATCGTCGATTTGTCACTAACGAATGCTAAATTAAGAAGAAATCGCCGTTTACCCTAAACTATGCCAAGGAAGATAAATGAAAACACAGAATGATTCGCCTATGTGCATCGTTATTTTCGGCAACTCAGGGGCGGGTAAGTCAACCTTCGCCCAGCGGATTGTCAAACGACACAATATTGCTCATTTAGATTTAGATACCTTGGCTTGGTTACCCACAGAGATCCCTGAGCGAGCGCCTATTGCTGACTCAATGCACAGTGTGAACGCCTTTATTAATACTCAAAAAAACTGGGTCATAGAAGGTTGTTACGGAGATCTATTGGAAAATATATTGAGTCGAGCTAGCCAACTCATCTTTATGGACCTACCTGTTGCGGTTTGTATCAGTAATGCGCACAACCGCCCTTGGGAGCCGCATAAGTATTCATCCGAAGAAGAGCAACATGCAAATTTGCCCATGCTGCTAGACTGGATAACCCAATATAAATCCCGGGATGATACTTTTTCTTTTCATACCCATAATGCCTTGTTTGAGGCTCATCAGGGGGCTAAAGCACGTATTTGTGAAAACCAATATGATTTAGCGCTGTTAAAAATTTGAACCGCGCTTAGCTGATTCTATATATGTATTCACATATCTATACTTAACTGTTCGTGTATTATTTCAGCGAGATACTCACCCCATAATTGATAGGCCGGTGCGCCCGGGTGAAATCCGTCGGTTGCAACAAATCGAGGATCCAGTGGATAAGGTACGTTGATGAACGAGCAGTTAGCAGTTTGCCGGCAAAATTGCTCAGCCAATTTATTAAGTTGTTTTGCTCTGGTGCCTAACCACCATCTTAGCGGATGGGGCAGTGCGGGGAATAAATGCATGGGCGGTAAACTGGAGAAAAGGATCCGTTTCACCGCAAACTTTTCCTGTAAGGCAGTGGTGATCATATTTAGGTTGTTTATCCATGTTTGCGTTGAGGTGAGTCCGGTGACATCGTTGACACCAATAGAAATGACTACGGTATCATAGCTCTCATGGGATCCTGAGCGGCTAATTTTATCGAGTAGTTGGCCGGACGTATCACCCGTTTGAGCCATGAGCTTCCACGACACCTGATAGTGTGGACTTAATGTACTGAGCATAATACCTGTTAACGCTTGATCCTGGTGTTCAACCCCAACGCCCGCTGCCGCGGAGTCACCTATAATCAATAATGATGCTGGTACGCCGTTGCCCATCATGCCATGACGCAGCCCTTCAGGCTCAGGAAGTTTGACGGTCACGCGCTTGACGTACTTACCTTGCACAATAAATATTGGGCTCAGTAGAAGGGTTGCAACTTGATAAAGCATAGGACGTCCGAATAGGATTAGTTCGCCATCCTATAAAGCATGCTCGTCAGGAGCAAGTATTTTGCATCTAAGCGGTTCAGCTGAGTAACATGAATGTTGATAAATGCGGTGATTGAAGGATTTATTGTAATGCACAACGACTGGTAGTTAGCGTGATTAATACTAAAACCCCAGGCAAACAATTTATTGCCACCGTGTTGCAAACTTAATATGCGTAGTGAGGCCAGATTTAATTCTGTCTGGCCTGTATTTTTACCACAGCATCAATCCTCCTACACCGGATGCGCCGGTACTGTATAATCGTAAACGTAAATAATAGCGTCGCCCGTTAATTAAGCGCAGAGCAATTTTAGAGTTGTAATCTGTACCACTATCATCATCACCGGCTAAAAATATTGACTCGCCATTATCATCTTCAAAAAGCACGATAACGGTGTCCATGCTGCCGAATGTCTGTATGTTGTAGGTGCGACTCTGTTCCGGTCTAATTGTAAAGTCTAATTGCTCTCCGGGTTGTATATTCAGCAAATGGGACAAAAAGGGTTTTAATTCCGGCCATTGAATTTGGTTATTGGCTGGATAAAACTTACGTGCTTCTTGCTTGTCCATATCAGACAAGCCTGGAGCTGGGATCAAGGGCCGGTTTTCATATCCCGAGGGTTGCAATATCAAACCAGCTTGAAACTGGTAATGCATGATAGAGTCTTTGTCCCAACTAGAACCTGCCACATCTTCGGGGGATATTTTACGGATAATATTATGGTAGGTTTGCTCTGCATCCCAAAAATTCGGTGAGCCGGCGAAATTGGCGTACACCGCAGCTTCATTCCAGACGATCCCCGCTTTGTGGTTTTGATGTTCATGGGGAAAGCCCATTGCATGCCCTATTTCATGTAAAGCGGTATCTCGTCCATACGACGAGGTTAAATCCCAGCCAAAATTCATGGTTTGCTGCTCGTGATTAGGTACTAAATCGATGCAATCTCGCCCCACATATGACCAAGAACTACCAGGTGCAAAACCGATTCTAAATTCAGCATCGACCGCTTGGTTAACTTCGACAAACTCTAAACCCAGGCTGAGGTTTTTCCATTCTTCAAATGCATCTCTGACCGCTTGTAATTGTGCTGGAGGGCCGGCTAAATCGCTTCGGTCTTGCATGAAATAATAGTGCAATACCGTGTGGTTGACCCATTTTTTCTCTATGTAACGAACTAAGGATTCACGGTTACGGTCGATATTTGGTGCTAACTTTCGTGGCTCTACCAGCGGTAGATCACAATATCGGGATACATCGTGCTCACATGTTTTCATTTTCAAATCCTTCTGGAAGGGAAACTCAGTCCTCTAGGCTGATTGTCATCATTGATTCAACAGCAGTAGCAAAATTTCGGACAATATTGTTTCAGAACATAATATGGCGAGTACTTCGAAACAGCGCAGGCGCCCCGGTGGAACACTTCAACAACAATGCAAGAGTATATAATTAACCTAGCTCAATGATGCTAAACTTTCAATTTACTCAGGGTCGTGACAATCGTTTTATATCAACTCGGTCTAACCCGCCTTGTTTGTTTAACTTTTTTGTCGAGCTCTTTGTCGCTCTTTTTGTTGCACAGGACGTGACTCATCAATTGTAGCCTGCTGGGCCGATACATTTACTTTACGCTTATCAACGCATTTCAGCAGCTAACAGTGAATAAACAGAAATGGTTATCCTCCCAATTATTTACCAGACTAGTGTTAAGAGTGATGTTGAACAGGCATTTAACACACATGAGATCCTTTGTGGGGAACCGGGCGATCCCATAAACTGGCTTCACATTAACGTTTGTGGTGTACCGAGTAAATGAGGAAGACGCCACCGAAGCACTTGAGAAATAGCCATCTGATTTCGAGATGAGTCACTGTGCCTTGTGCCAATTACCGCAAAATTTATCTAACTAA
>NZ_BAER01000017.1 GCF_000315055.1 Paraglaciecola polaris LMG 21857
GGGATTACTCAAGCTCGCCGGTATTTTTCTAACCTTATACGTTTTAGCGATGAATGTGGCGTTAGCCGAATCAATGGACCGAGCAACCCTTGAAAAACAGGCCACACTCGCATTGGGCGGATATGACGCCACAACGTATTTCAATTTAAGCGGTGCCAAACAGGGTAACGATGCATTTCAGGCGGTTTATCACGGCAAACGTTACTTGTTTACGAGTGAAGAAAATCAACAAGAATTTGCTAACAACCCTACCCAATATTTACCTCAGTTTGGTGGCTTATGTGCACACTCTTTGGTCATGGAAAAAGAGGTCAGCGCCAACCCGGCTATTTACACGCTACAGCAAGGTAAATTGTACATGTTCGTTTCTGAAGAGGCTCGTACTCAGTGGTCCCAAGACACCAGCAAGAACCTTATTGCTGCAAATAAACACTGGATGTTTGAATCAGAAAAGCGTCATGAGCAAATTGCGGCCAAAAAGCGTTGGAAAACAAACAATACGGTTAAGCTATTTAGTTTTTAAACGGTTAACTATAACGCCATGTTTCAATACCTAATGAGCCCGGTAAGTTGCACGGTTGACGGTCGGTTACGGCTTATTAGGCGGGTCACCGTTTGGTTATGTATTCAGGCATAAAAAAGGAGCCAAAAGGCTCCTCAATATATACAGATTTTGCTGTAACAGATACGGCGAGTTAAACCAGAATGTCCCGCACGTTTGCTAGGTCTGTTTTGCCATTGATGATTTCGTCTGGCGTGAGGCCTGAAATTTCATGGGGGAAAACTAACCACTCTTCACTTTCATGTACGTAGTAGTCCGGCACTATGTCAGTTTTATTATTTTTAGGTTTGTAATACGGGCACGCAATTCGCACATTTTTTGGCATATTCGCACGAGAAAGCTTTTTGATCTGAGTGATCAGTGCATCCACACTGCGGCCTGAATCGAATACATCATCAACGATAAGCAAGTCATCTTCAGCATTGGCGTTTTCAATTAAATAATGTAAACCGTGAACCTTGATGGTTTTTGATTGCTGATCAATACCGTAATAAGACGAAGTACGTACAGCAATATGATCAGTTTCTACTTTTTTAAAGTCAAAGTACTCTTGCACTGCGATGCCGATGGGAGCACCACCGCGCCAAATACCAATGATGAACTGAGGGCGAAAGCCGTCTTCGTATACTTTTGATGCTAAGCGGAAGGAATCTTCTAATAACTGCTGAGCGGTGATAAATGTTTTTTCCATCGAAAAACCCTTTAAAGCGTAAACTGCCGCGAATTGCGTAACCTAACAATCCAACGGGCGAATATGAAATCATCGCCCATTATACACTGAAATAATCCAATATGAGACGAGGAATATTGCATATTTGTGACCAATTCAAGCACTTGCCTGTGAATTCATTCGTATTTTAATGCACTGGCGGGGTCAACTTTTACCGCTCGATAAGCAGGGTAAATACTGGCAGCAAAACACAACAACAAAGAGAATAAAATGAGCATAGCAATTTGCTGCCAATGCATAATAATCGGTAAGCCCTCGCCCCCTGTTGCCGCCATAATGGGCACATTGAATAAACGGAGTAAATTGTTGAGCTGACTGACCAACAACAAGCCCCCTAACGCCCCAAATAAAGTCCCTTTGATGCCGTTATACAAACCGTTAAAGAGAAATACCTGCATAATGCGCCGACGCGATAAGCCTTGGGTCAGCAAAATAGCGATATCGCCCTTTTTCTCGGTCACCACCATGACCAAAGCAGACACTATATTAAACGCTGCTACGGCAATAATGAGTAGCAACATCAAGGACATCATGTTTTTTTCCATTTTGACCGCATCAAATAATGGTCCTTGGCGAGTGCGCCAATCATCGCTGGCAAGACCAAGCTGAGAAACACTATCAACCACCGTTTTGTACTCAAAGGGGTCGTGCAAAAATAGCCGAGTTTGAGCAATGCGACTCACTTTGTTGCGCATGAGTTTTGCGCTGTCATTGATGTTCATCAGAATCACTTTTGCATCAAGCTCTGAGCCCACATCAAATACCCCAACAACGGTGAACAAACGTTGACTAGGCATCTGCCCGAATGGCCCAAACACACTACCTTGGGCCGAAATGATTCTCGTCTGCTGCCCCACACGCAGGCCAATACGCGAGGCCAGAGCACGCCCGACAACAATCCCATAGCTACCTGAAGTTAAGTCACTTATTTCCCCTACCAACATATTATTGGCGATAATGGAGTGCTGGGCGGTAATTTCAGGCTCTACGCCTTGGATCATAACCCCCTCTAAACTGCGCGCGGATTGGATCACGCCTTCAGATTCAATAAAATCGCTGGTCGCCACCACACCGGGCAACTGGGCAAGTGATGAAATGATCTCATCACTTGCCCCTTGCGTATCGACGACGACATGGGGAGCTATGCCTAAAATTCGATCTTTTAAATCGCCTTCAAAACCGTTCATTACCGATAAAACGGTGATCAGAGACATCAAGCCAAGGGCAATACCAATGGCGGAAAAAGCGTTGATAAACGCAATAAAATGGTTACCTTTAGAAGATTTTGCGTAACGCAAACCGATAAATGCGGAAACAGAGTGAAACATGCTAGCAATA
Organism: Paraglaciecola polaris LMG 21857; assembly: GCF_000315055.1. GTDB lineage: Bacteria > Pseudomonadota > Gammaproteobacteria > Enterobacterales > Alteromonadaceae > Paraglaciecola > Paraglaciecola polaris. Next base: position 2,631 of record NZ_BAER01000017.1, read on the forward strand.
GACTCTTAGCCAAGGGTTAGGGATAATTCAGCGATAACAATAACGGTGCAGAATAAACGTGGTAATAAATAATCGCTTAACTCATGGTAAAGTAAAACGTTTTTTGAATAATACGCTCTGGTCATAGTGCAAACAAGGTTACAATGATTACCTAGGCATAACTCCTGATGAAGACACAGAGCAAATACAACGCCATTGGCGCATAAATGACCTTGCGTTGGGCGCAATGAATGGTTTAACCCTTAGCGTCAACATCAAGGGTTACGGAATAAATAGCGGGGAAGACATGCACGGCTTAAGCCTTGAAGAAAAACAGCAGCAGTTCAATGAATTTTTTACCATAGAACATGCTATTCGGGTTAATTTCAAAGCGCTTGGACCGGACTTTGTGCTGCCTGACGTTGAAGATTTGGGCGAACATATGCCCTATGCGTTTCGCGTGGCAACTGAGGCAACGTCTATCGATGCTCAGGCATTGAAAGCACTGCGTAATATGGGTGAACACGCGGATGAATTAGCCAATTTTCTAAATGCTCAATCCCGTAAAATTGATCTCTTGATGTCCTTGGTACTGCAACAGCAAGACGATCCCAGTGTAGCATTCGAGTCTTATAAATTTGGCGGTGGCGGCATAGTTGTAAAGTGCGACCAGCCTTATGCTGTCGAGCAAACCATCGAGCTTAAGTTATTTTTAAAGGAAGAAGCGGCGGCTATCTTCTGTTACGGCGAAGTCATTAGTTGCGAAAGCATTGATGATAATTTTCACGTTTCACTTATTTACAACTGTATACGTGAAGAAGATCAAGATCTTCTCGTGCGAGCCAGTTTACATCTTCAAACCGCGCAGTTACGTAAACGCGCCAAGCAACAAAAGAACGACTGATTTACATGACAACAAGTATTTTTAATCCAACCTTAGCCAAAGGCCAAGGGGACGCTATTCACTGGGGAAACCTGCACGGTAGTAGTTTGGCGATGGCCATCGCAAATGCGGCGGGTAAAACCAAGGGGCCGATCCTATTGGTTACCGCAGACACCCCAAGTGCAATGAAATTAGAAAAAGAGTTGAGCTTTTTCTTGTTAGGTAAGAAGGTTCAAGTGCAGCTTTTCCCTGATTGGGAAACCCTACCCTACGATAACTTTTCTCCCCATCAGGATATTATTTCACAGCGTCTTGAGACCCTTTACCGTCTAACCCAAGCACAAAATAGCGTGTTTATCGTGCCCGTGAATACCTTGATGCTGCGCATGGCCCCGGTCGATTACTTGAGCAAGTATTTGCTGATTTTAAAAGTGAATCAGACCTTAGACATAGATGCATTTCGATTAAGTTTAGAGCGCGCAGGCTATCAACATGTAAATCAGGTCATGGGCCATAGCGAATTTTCTATACGTGGCAGTATCATTGATTTATTCCCAATGGGCAGTCAGCAACCGTTTCGTATCGATTTGTTTGATAATGACGTAGACAGTATTCGTTATTTCGATCCTGACAGCCAACGCTCGGGGGATAAAATTGATGAAATCAAATTATTACCCGCTCGTGAGTTCCCCACTGACAAAGACGGTATCGCCTTATTTCGTCAACAGTATTTAGAAAGATTCGACCCCAGTAATGCCAAAGAGTCCCTGTATTACCAAGTAGGCAAAGGCATGATGCCAGGCGGCATCGAGTACTATTTACCCTTGTTTTTTGCCCAAACCGCCACCTTATTTGATTACCTACATCCAGACACGTTATTGATGTTGCAAGGTGATTTAGGCTCTGCCTGCGAATTTTTCTGGACCGATGTGAATGAGCGTTATGAGCAACTTAGGTATAACCTGAGTCGGCCATTAATGGCACCCGCTGATCTATTTTTACGCCGCGAAGAGTTATTTGCCGCGTTAAAGAAATGGCCGCGGATCACCATAGATCACAGCGCCAAAGAACAAAAAGCCGGTGTCACCAATTTTGCCACCCGCACCATTGGCGATATCGCCATTAAATCGCAGAATAAAGTCCCTTGGGCCACGCTGAAACAGCGCATAGCGGATTGGCAAAAAAGTGGTAGCAAAGTACTGTTTAGCGCCGAGTCACAAGGCCGCCGGGAAAGTCTGCTCGACTTACTGACCAAAGCGGGTATTAAGCCAAAAGCCTTCGATCATTTAGATGCCTTTCATAAAAGTAAAGAGCAGATAGGTATCACTATCGGGCTAGCAGAACACAGTTTTGTCCTGTTCGAAGATAATAACGAACTGGCATTCATCACAGAAACCGAGTTACTTGGGCACAAAATTAGCCAGCGCCGCCTGCGGGATAAAAGCCAAGCTACCGACGAAAACGCTATTATTCGCAACTTGGCTGAGCTCGCGATCGGTCAACCTGTGGTGCATTTAGACCACGGTGTGGGCCGCTACCTTGGCCTGCAAACGTTAGACGCCGGCGGGATCACCACAGAGTACCTGTCAATTGAATACGCCAAGCAAGCCAAATTATATGTGCCCGTTTCATCACTGTATTTAATTAGCCGCTACAGTGGCGGCGACCTCGAACAAGCTCCCCTGCATCATTTAGGCACAGAAACTTGGACTAAAGCCAAGCGTAAAGCCGCGGAACGTGTGCGTGATGTGGCAGCCCAGTTACTTGATGTGTATGCCAGACGTGCAGCCAAACCTGGTTATTCCTACAAGATAGCCTGGGACGAATATCAAGCCTTTAGCGATAGTTTTCCATTTGAAGAAACCTTAGATCAGCAGCAGGCAATTAATGCTGTTATCCAAGATATGGGCAGTGGCAATGCCATGGACCGCTTAGTCTGTGGTGATGTGGGCTTTGGTAAAACCGAAGTGGCCATGCGCGCGGCCTTTATTGCTGCCAACCAAGGCAAACAGGTGGCCATTTTGGTCCCCACCACCCTGCTTGCGCAACAACACTACGAAAACTTTAAAGACCGTTTCGCGGACTGGCCATTCAAAATTGAAGTGATGTCACGTTTTGCCAGCGCCAAAGATCAAAAAGGCGTGATGGGCGGCTTAGACGATGGCAAGGTCGACATCGTCATTGGCACCCATAAATTGCTGCAAAACGATGTCAAATTTTCTGACTTAGGCTTGGTTGTAATTGATGAAGAGCACAGATTTGGAGTGCGCCAAAAAGAGAAGTTTAAAGCCCTGCGCTCTGATGTGGATATTTTAACCTTGACCGCTACGCCGATACCACGAACGCTGAATATGGCGTTATCAGGCATGCGTGACTTATCGATTATTGCAACCCCACCCGCCAAGCGTTTAGCTATTAAAACCTTTGTTCAGCAGCGCAGTAAAGAACTGATCCGTGAAGCTATCATGCGGGAAATCCTGCGCGGTGGTCAGGTGTATTTCTTGCACAACGAAGTGGAAAGCATTGAGCGCACAGCAGAAGAAATAGCCGAAATTATCCCAGAAGCCAGAGTAGCCATAGGCCATGGTCAAATGCGCGAGCGAGAACTCGAAAAAGTCATGGGTGATTTTTACCACCAGCGTCACAACGTGTTGGTCTGTACCACGATTATTGAAACCGGTATTGATGTGCCCTCGGCCAATACCATTATTATGGATCGCGCCGATCATTTAGGGTTAGCACAATTGCATCAATTACGTGGGCGTGTAGGTCGTTCTCACCATCAAGCGTACGCATATTTATTAACCCCACATCCCAAGCGCATGACCAAAGATGCCATTAAACGACTCGATGCGATTTCATCAATGGAAGATTTGGGCGCGGGCTTTGCGCTGGCCACACACGATTTAGAAATTCGTGGTGCAGGTGAACTGCTTGGAGATGATCAGACAGGGCAAATCACCACCATAGGTTTTACCTTGTACATGGACATGCTTGAGCAAGCGGTTGAGGCGTTAAAAGAAGGCAAAGAGCCATCATTAGACGCCGCCTTGGCCAATCAAACTGAAATTGAACTGCGTGTACCGGCATTATTTCCGGACGATTACATTAGTGATGTCAATACGCGTTTGTCTTTGTATAAAAAGCTCGCGAGCTGTAAAAATGAACGACAGATAAACGAGCTACAAATCGAACTCATTGACCGCTTTGGTTTACTACCAGATGCAGCGAAGAATATCGTCCAAATCAGCCTGATGAAGCTTGCTGCTAAGAAAATCGGTATCAGTAAAATTGAAGCTAATAATGCCGGCGGAGCCATCGAGTTTTCAGACAAAACCCAAATAGATCCAAGCTTTATCATTAAGCTTATCCAGTCTCAGCCACGTATTTATCGCCTGGAAGGGGCAAACAAATTGAAATTTAATGTGCCAACAGAATCGGCCAGCGATAGACTGCAACTTATCCTGGATATGTTAAATGAATTTAGCCAGCAATTACGAGCCGCTTAATGCCAAATATTTTTAGTCTTAGTTCTACGTCAATGCGCCCAAAAAATTCGCGGAAACGCCACTTCACCGCCTCATTTTTAGCGTTGAGCTGCACTCTAGGTGTTAGTACCGCTGCAAACGCCAATGACTGGTGGTTCGACGTGGAAGTCATTGTATTTAAACGTGATATAGCAACACAATCGATTGCTGAGAGTTTTGACCATCAGGTACCAAAGTTCGCTTCACCTTCCGCTTTAGATTTGCTCAGTGACTATATTTCGCCGAATTTAACTTACGTCAGCGCCGGCTTGCCCGTATGTAGCACATCACAGGCAAGCACTGAAACGCATTCTGAGCAGCAAGGCGATAAAGCATTAACCTTAGCCAATGAGGTTTTCACTCAGGCGGATTTTTCACACTTTGATAATCAAACTGACGCGCTAACACCTGACGCGACTATTGTTCATGCTCAGTTAGACTCACTTGATAGCGTGAGTAATAAAGATGCCACGAGTGGCACACTAGATATTGACGGTGAAATGTATGACCAGCAAAATGCAGACAGCATCGATCCCCAATATACCATCACTGCACCTCAGTGGATAAATTGGCAGCTACCAAAAACACTGCCTTGTAGCTATGCAGAGGATCGAATTTTACTGGCAGGCCCTTATGATCATTTGATACCAGTATCCCAACCGACCGGTATGCCGCTGAATATTGACGGCGTGGAATGGCCCAATCGCCAAAGCGCGTATTTATTGCCAAAATCAGCACAACAATTGGCTAAACTGGAAGAAAAAATTCGCTGGCAAAAAGACCTAACACCGATACTACATGTTACATGGCGCCAGCCAGTGGTATTTGGTCGCGATAAAGCTCAACCGTTGAAATTGATAGCCGGGGAAAACTACGCTCTGGAGTTTGAGCAAGATGGCCAACGTAAAATAGAGAAGAGTAAAGAAGTGGCTCAAGACTCACGCTTTATGGCGCAAGAGCAAGCTCTCGTTAACGAGCCGGTAGGCTTATCGAATAACGCTTTATTTGCCCAGATAAACGCCGCTTTAAATTCACCGGAGCCAGCCCAAATTGTCGACTGGAGTCAATCAACTCATGATGACACGGATACCAGCATTGACCCTGAAGACTTTACCCAAGCCGCTCAGCGTCCATTATGGCAACTGGAAGGCGACTTTAATGTTTACCTTGAGAATTTAGGCCGTACTCCTTATTTGCACATAGACAGTAACCTAGAGTTTCGCGCCCCTATTACCCTGCGCCTGCCCGGTGAAACCGACGTGAAACCCAATAACTTCTTACAGAGTTTTCAATTTGATCAACTTCGTCGGGTTATTTCCAAGCAATTGCATTATTTTGATCACCCATTGTTTGGTGTAGTGGTGCAAATTCGTCGCTATGAGCCACCCAAGATCAGTGATGAAAAGCTGAGTGAGTAAAGTACTGATTCAGTACTGGTTTTAAACAAACATTAAAAAGCGGCTAAATAGCCGCTTTTTTGCATGTATTAACCTAGGTTAATACTAGAACACTGTATTCAATCGCATATAGTAGTAACCACCCTGCCAATCAACTATGTTGCTTGACCAGTAAACAGCACCACAACATTCGTCACTGTTGTCGCTATCTGGGTATTCATCAAAGATATTACGTGCACCTGCAGCAATCGTTACATTTTCACTGATTTGGTAGCTCGCTTCTAAGTCGAAGAATACCGTTGGATCGTAATCTTGCTTAATCGTTGCATCTGAGTCGATAGCATTAGTATACGAACCGTATACGTTAGCACGTACCAGTAACGTCAGTGCATCGAAGCTATGCTTTGCCGAAGCTACACCGCGCCATTCTGGAATGGCATTTTCTAAATCAAATTGATCTTCAGCGTTCAAGAAATCTGATGCATCCGAATCAATTTCTGTTTTGTTATAGTTAATAGAGGTACTGAGTACCGTATCACCCATGGTGTATGTCACCACAAAATCCATACCATTAGTGACCGTATCAAACGCATTTTGGAAGTAGTTAACACCGCCAATCGTATTGGCGCCAGCCACACCAGCCGCTTCTAATTTAAGATAGTTGGCATATGCATCAGCATCTGTTTCATCCGTCGAAACATCTAAAGTAGATACCGCATAGAAACGATCTTCAAGTTCGATACGATAGAAATCTAACGTCACGTTCAAATCATCAATACTGCCTGTTACGCCCAAGCTATAGTTAAGTGATTTTTCAGGTTTAAGTGCTTCTGCACCTAATGCTTGACCCACAGCGCTTAATGCTGGGAACAAGCCCGTTGCAACAGGTAAGCCATCCGGCAAACGCGTTGACACGTTGGTGGTACCTTGCTGACCAGGTGTAGGTGCTCTAAAACCCGTCCCCACTGAACCACGCATATTGAATTCATCGGTAAGTGTGTATTTAAACGCAATTTTACCGACTAATTCAGAGCCGAAATCTGAATAATCTTCGTAACGCATAGCCGCTTGCAAGTATAAGTCTTCACTCACATCACTGCTCACATCACCGTAAATACCGTGCATATCACGTTCATATTTACCTGAGTATTCAGGAGAGTAACCAGGGAAACCGTTCGAGCCGACACCGACAACTTGATACACAGGATCATCGCCATTGGCACAATCTAGTGTTGAGCCATTCGTTATGACCTCTAAGCCTGCTGCGGTTGCCGCACCATCAGCACAAAATCCCCAAGGATCTGATGTTGCATAAGGGCCAGCAGAGTAAGACGTTTCATCCCCACCGGTTAGCTCATAGCTCTCTTCCATGTAGGTAGCACCGAACGCAAGAAGCACATCTGAATACAAACCAAAATCAAGATATTTGGTAAAATCTGCTGAGAACTGAGTTTCTTCATTGGTTAAATCACCTGGGCGAAATGAAGTAGGTGAATCAGCCCCTAACGACGGATTGATAGTATTTTTTAACGTGTATTTAATCTCGTTAGAGCCAAACCGACCACTGAAATCATAGGTAATGCCATTGGCAAATTCGCCTTCTAAGCCACCGACTAATGAGAAATCAGTAATATCGCCAAAGAAGCGCGGGGTAAAACCACCCGGGAATTTTTCTAACGGGTTGTAAATTGAGCCGTCTTCTTGGCGTAAATCTTCAATGGTACCGTTACCTGGATAACGATAATAGAATGATGCATCACCTTCACTTTCTGAATAGTTACCGAAAGCGTAGAACTTCATATCATCATTAAATTCATAACCTGAGTTAAAAAACACCCGAGTAGCGGAGGTATTTGGCTGACCCCAAGGTTGAACCACGTTCTCGCCACCTAAATTTGCATTCGCCAAACCGGCAACAAAGTCAGGATCGCTTAAGTACGGATTAGCAGCGCCCCGAGGGTCGCTCGCGTCAGCACAAAACCAGTCTTCACAATATTGCTCACCACGATTGGTCGAATCTGAATCGGCGTATTCACCTGACAAGCTAAAGAAACCTTTGTCGCCTAGGGCAAAACCAATATTACCGGTAATCGTTACTTGATCACCATCACCTTCATAATACTGACCACCTTCAACAGAAAAAGAGCCCCCTTCATCGTTATCTTTTAATACAAAGTTAATCACCCCTGCAATGGCATCTGAACCGTATTGCGCAGCGGCGCCATCTCTTAACACCTCCACACCTTTAAGGGCAGAAGCCGGAATAGTCGCGATATCTGGCCCTTGGGTACCTGAACCACCGATTTGCACTAAGGCTGAGCGGTGACGGCGTTTTGAATTAACCAATACCAAAGTTTTATCCGTTGGCATACCACGTAAAGTCGCTGGGCGAATGAATGACGCACCATCTGAAATAGGTTGGCGTTGTAGTGAATATGACGGCACTAACGTTTTGAGGATGTCGTTGGTATCTGAAAAAGGCACAGAGGCTAAATCGTCTTCACTGAGTACGTCTACAGGTACCGGTGAATCAGCTAATGAGCGAGGCGCGCCGCGAGAACCCGTTATAACAACTTTTTCGTACGCTGCTGCAATTGCCGCTTCATCGGGTGTTTGTGTTTCTTGTGCCATTGCTGACGATAGCGCCACTGAACTAAATGCGCATGTCACCAAACCGGTTTTAATTGCTTTGCTAAGTTTATTTTGCTTGAGCATGTGTGTTCACCTTTTATTATTTTATAATTTTTGCGAGCTAATTAACTTGGCTAAATCCGTTATTGCACAACCTGCTCATCCCGAGCAGGTCTCCTATTTACGTGGCTTTTTTACTCAGGCTTTGCCAGTACCACTTCGATTTCGATCAACATATTTGGACCACCAGCCAACCCTGCAATTTGAAAGGCAGAACGTGACGGTTTATTAGGTTGCGCTTCAGTACCGAAATATTTTGTATAGGCTTTCATGAAGCCGCCAAAATCCATTTTTCCGTCCATGCTTGGGTCACCCACCAAGAAAACCTGCATTTTGACCACGTCGCCAAAATCAACACCTAAGTCTGTAAACGAGCCTTCGAGGCGCTTGAACACACTTAGCGCTTGGGTTTCGGTATCACCGTAATACTCACGACTGCCCTTTTCTGCTTCTGCATTGACAGGTCCTGGGGTCATACCTGCGTGAAAAATCAATGTGGTATCAGGGGTGACTTCAACCGCACGAGAAATTGGAAATGGATTGTTGTTTGGCAATGCATGACGCGTCACATCGGCAAAACTGTTAGTGCTAAATAATGCAGCTGCGGCGGTTAGTAATAAGTGTTTTTTCATGTGTGTAACTCCTAAAGATTAATTAAGTTGGCTGATATAAGCAGCAAGGTTTGCCGCATCAGGATCTGATTGCACCGTAGATACAGCGGCTTTCATTTGTTGTCCGTACACATCCGAGGGCTCTGTGCCGCGAATACCTGAACGAAAATGGTTTATTTGGGTCAGTAGGTACCAGTCGTTGATACCGTTTAAAGCAGGTGCTCCTATGGCTTTATTGCCAGACGCATCAGCACCATGGCAAGCTGCGCAGCCTTGATACAAGTTTTTACCCGCCTCGATATCGCCATGCACGGTGAGCTTGGGCGTTGGGGATTCAGTTTTACTTATCCAGGTGGCAATTGCGGAAATATCACCTGGGGTTAAATGTCTCACCATGGATTGCATTTCACTACCGGTCACATCACTGGAATGTGCACCACGCACGCCTTTTTTGAAGTTGCTTAATTGACGTTCGATATACCATTTAGATAATCCGCCAAGTCTGGGCGCGCCGATATTGGCATTGCCTTTTAACTGACTACCGTGGCATACAGTGCAATATTCAAGACCTACTGGTGTAGGGATTTCAGATGCTTGCAACGTCCCCCCTGCACTGGCCAATAAAAGAATGAAAAGAGTAGACTTAAGCGACATGACTAGCTTCTCCACTTTTAGTGTTAGTACTGACTAATCGATTAAATTGTTGCAGTGCTTGCTCGCTAGACGCTAACGCACCTTCTTGCCAACCACTGTGGTGACTTATCTGATCACCAATCATAAAATGGCGCCCTTCAGGTTTTTGCAGTAAGGAATAATACTGATCGAAATCTTCTGGACTCATGCGCATGCCACAGCCCATTTGATGATTCATACGTGCCCACGGGATACTGATACCGTTCTCAATATACTTGCTGTAACCAGGGTGGATTTTCTCGGCATATAACGCACCAGCGGTCAGTCGCTCTGCTGGGGTCATTTTCTCAAACATGGCACCCACTTTAGGATCCCAAGTGTAAGCGCCAAGTAAAATGCCCTTTTGCGCATGGATATCGTGGGATGGATACCAAAGTTGACCAATGGGATCCGTGGTATAACTGATGCCACCATAAATACCGTCACGCTCCCAAAAACGCTCACTCATTTGATAGGCTATTTTGAATAAATGCCCACGCTTAACACTGTCTAAGCCAGACTGATAAGTCGCTGAAAAGTTATTGTCGATACCGGCCATAAAATAGGCGGGAATATTGTTAAAGCAATAATCCGCTTGCACGGTATGCAATTGGCCGCCCTGCTCGTATGTAACCTCAACTCCATTATCGCGGTTGTAAATTTTCTTCACTTGGGCATTCAATACCGGCTGGGTCTTTAAGTTACGCAAGAAGCCTTTAATCACACCGTCCATGCCGCCCACGGGCTCCATTAACGGTTCGCACCAATCGTAAAGCTCGGCCCCCATTAACCCGCCATACCAAAATTGACTGTCGAGCATGGCCTTTAACTCAATGGGAGCATGGGGCTTAGGGAATTCCAGCATACGGTCTGTGGTCGACCCAGCACGCTCACTGCCAATGTATTTGCCATTTTCAGTCAGATCGCCATAGGTCTGTGAAAACTTCATTAATTTGGCGACGTCATCTTCACTTAAGAGTTGATCATATTGATTATTTTCAGCCGACTTCCAAAGTAATTCAGACATCAAGCCACGTACATCTGTGTGGTACTCAATAATTCGCTTAGGCTTACCACCTAGAGAGTTGTCATCATGAAAATAAGCCATCTTGCTACTGTTGGCTTTGATCTGTAATGGCACATTCAGTGCTCTGCAATAGTGCAATATACGTCTGTGGTGGCCAGGAATACGCGCAGGGCCACAATTGAAAAATAAATTATCCTGTTTATCAAACTGGCAAATTTGAGGGTTACCCATTTCATCAATTTTATCGCCATTGCGCACAGTTAAGTTGCGTCCTCCAGGTCTAAATGATGCTTCTAAAATGGTGCAATGAATGCCCGCCTTTTCCAATTCTAAGGCGGTGGCAAGTCCAGCCACACCTGCACCTAAAATAAGTGCAGTGGGTTGCTCGCCGTTGGCTGCGGGTTTGATTTTAACCGGTCCAGCATAGTTATCATCAGGCATTAACCCCAGAGCTAAACTCGTTTTAAGTAATGCTGATGAACCACCTGCTGCCCCTACGTAACTGAGAAATTGTCTTCGAGTAATATTTAGCATAAGTGTTCTAACGTAAATCCTAATTAATCTTGAGGAAAGGTGGATAAATCAGATATTTATGCTAGCGATACCGGTTGAATGACAGAACACACAATACTATTGTGCGGCCCCATATTTTTTTTATGGCCTATATTTTTAGTGGGCTACGTAGTAGGTAAGGAGAATATAAAAAGGTAATTTTCGGTTAATTCAACTTGGGCAATCAGTTTTACGGCATCAAATTTGCTTTTCGATGTTAAGAAAATGGTTAATCAAAATGACTTTGGCCGTAACAGCATATTTTTGGGTCGTGAATGAACACAAAACAATTAGCGTATTTCTTATCGACTGCCGAGCAAGGAAGTATATCAGGAGCGGCAAAAACTTTAGACGTCGCACAACCTGCTATCAGTTTACAACTTGCGAATTTGGAGCATGAGCTCAAAATAAAATTGTTCGAGCGTAATTTTCGTGGCGTGGCGTTAACCTCAGCCGGAGAGCAATTCGAAGAACACGCTCGCCTTATTCTCAACCAGATCAACCAAGCTAAACTAGCACTCATTGGCCAACAGACCCAATGCAAAGGCAAAGTTGTAGTGGGCCTGAGTCAGTCAATCTGTAATGTATTATCGATTCAATTGCAGACGGAATTAGAGCACCGTTTTGCCAATGTAGAGTTAACGTTTCGTGTGGGGCCGTCTTATATGGTGGAAAACTGGTTTGCGGAACAGCAAATTGACATCGCCTTATGTTATAACGCCGAGCTCAATAAAAATGCAGCCAATACCCTGCCCTTGTTAAGTGAGAATTTGTATTTGTACATCTCACCTCGCCCTAAAAATCCGAGTTACAGCGAACTGTCATTATTCGGGTCCATTCCGTTTGAATCGCTGCAAGACTATGAATTATTCATGCCTGATAAACGCGACGCGTTGCCAGAATTGCTCGTTGCACAAGCTGAAAAATTAGGTATTAAACTGAAAACCAGAAATGCCTTCGGTCAACTGATGACAACGCTGCACTATGTGTCCCAAGGTTTCGGTTTAGCCATCTATCCGTCATCAGCAACCTGCCACTTAGAGGCCTGTCAGCAAATTAGAGCGATTAATATTATTCAACCTGAGCTAAAACGAGATGTCTTTTTACGTTTGTCTGATCATCAACGGAAAAATGCCGCTGTGGCTGCCGTGTTTGAACTGATCCGCGAAACCACCGCCAACCTGCATGCTGATCACAGTTGGCGGGGCACATTGCTCGATACCAAATATCGCCAATCATCCGTTATAAACGTAGAGTCTGCCGTCGCCGGGTAGACGCCGGTAAGTGGATTACCGGTAATAAGATAAAAATGCAAAACGCGTATTATTAACGCATTATTTCCAATGCTTGTGTGCCTGTCATGCCGACTTCAACACCTAATATACTGGCCGCTTTAGACACAGCCAGTACGGGCTGAGTTAGCATGTCATCGTGATTGCGTACCCCGGATACAATGGCACAGGCTTCACCGGTTTTATCACAGGTATTCACGTCCACATAACCACAGGCCAGCAACCCTTTTTCACCTTGCGCCGTTAGCAATGGAAGTTGTAACTCGATACGCGCAAGCTTTAACGCCCCCCAATCAAAAGATTCGGCATACACATTCCCGCTAACGAATAAGCTTAACGCTATCCCAATGACTCTACCCATTTATTGGCTCCTTAAATTGCCGTCATTAATACGCAATTGAGGTCATCTCAATGCTATCCGCTGTTAGGCAGTGCAGTATTAATGCCACAGGGGCAGCGCAATATTTTTAAGACTTGTAGGGTAAGCGACTGATTTTATTGCACCAAATTAACGATACTAGCCAGTATATTGCACAAAAAGTACTCGTTTCGTTTTTCACTCTGGCCAAAATTGCCACATAACCTCAGGGGATGGTAGTTATTGTGAATAACGAATTTAACTGAGTAAGCCAAAGCATATTAGCCCGACGATAGTTGAAATTAAAAAGCTTAAAATAGCCCCTTCTTTGACCATGTCTTTTATCTCAACTTCACCCGTCCCATAAGCAATAGCATTAGGCGCTGTGGCAACAGGTAACATAAAGGCGCAACTTGCAGCCATCGCCGCAGGGATCATAAACAACGCAGGATCATTGCCCGATGACATAGCCGCAACCGCTAAAATAGGCATCAGCAAGGTAGCGGTTGCTGTGTTGCTGGTGATTTCAGTGAGGTAGGTCACAATTAAGCAAATGGCTAAAATAACCATGACTAAAGGTAGGCTTGTTAACCCCAGTAACCAATCCCCTAGAATTTGACTTAATCCCGATGCGCTAAATCCCTTGGCGAGAGCAATCCCGCCAGCAAACAATAGCAAAATTCCCCATGGGATCGTTTTAGCTGTTTGCCAATCTAATAAGCGGTCGCCTTTACCATTTGGCACAATAAACATCACCACAGCAGCAGTAAGGGCAATGGTGCTGTCGCCTGCATATGGAACATCAAACCAAGTACTCCAACCACCAAACGGCTCATTGCGGGTTATCCAAGCTAACGCAGTTAAACCAAATACCCACAAGGTACGGGATTCTTCCTTACGCCAAGGGCCGAGTTTTGGCAGTTCGATGTCGTGCTCAAGGGTGACATTTCGGGTTAACCACAAGGCAATAATAGGTAGGCTAACGAGCACAACGGGTACACCGACCTTCATCCAGGCAAGGAACCCAAATTCCTGTCCGGTTTGCTCTTGATAGATACCGGCGAAGATTACATTGGGAGGAGTGCCAATTAAGGTCCCTAAGCCCCCCACGCTGGCAGAATAGGCAATGCCGAGGATCAGAGCCACTTTAAGTTTCGGGTTATCTACATGGGATAACACAGCTAAAGCCATGGGCAGAATAATCAACACGGTTGCGGTATTTGAAATCCACATACTGAGAAAACCCGTCGCCAACACAAACCCCATCACCAGACGCCTGCCGCTGCTTACTCCTACCATACGCACCATGTATACAGCCAAACGTTCATGAGCACCACTGCGCTCAAGCGCAGTGGAAAGCATAAATGCCCCCATGAGAAGCAAAATAACATGGCTACCTAACGCCGAAGCGGCAGTGCCATGATCAAGCACACCAAACAAGGGTAACAAAGCAAAGGGAATAATAGATGTAGCAGGAATAGGTAGCGCTTCACTTACCCACCACACCACAGTCAATAACGTAATTGCTGCCGTAATCGCAGGTAGATAGTCCAATTCATAATGACGCAAAAACGCGTAGAGTCCAATGGCAAGTATAGGGCCAATCAATATAAAGTGCTGACGCGCTAAGTGCATTATGGTGAGTTCCCTATCGTTTTATCGCTAAAAAGTGCGTGCTAGCCGTTAGCTATATGTAAACGGCATATTAAGCTCGCGCGGGCATTCAACATAGATGAATGCCAAATTTGCTATCGGCAATTTAATGGTAATATTCAGCTAAACTGCGCTGTGCAAGAGTATATTCTTTGGTCTTTTTCAAAGCGTTAAAATCACCACAGGGTGCTTTGGCTAATTTAGCCAAGCGTGTATTAGTTGGCATATTACTCGGTAAGTTATCTATAACCTGTGCCGCGGCGTCAGGGTTGTTGCACACTAAAATCATATCGCATCCTGCGTGCAGAGCGGCTTTGGCTCGAGCGGCAAAATCACCAATAAACGCTGCCCCTTGCATGGATAGATCATCCGAAAATATGACCCCATCAAAACCCATTTGTTTACGTAGGTAAGTCTGCAGCCACACTTTGGAAAAACCCGCTGGCATATCATCTACTTCTGGGTACACCACATGCGCTGGCATAATACCGTCTAACAGACCTTTGGCATGTAACTGAGTGAAAATATACATATCGAGCTCAGCAATTTGCTCTAGGCTGCGACCATCGATCGGCATCGCAATATGAGAATCTTCTTTAACATTGCCATGACCGGGAAAATGTTTCCCTGTGGCCTTCATACCGGCTCGGTGCATGCCAGTAATAAAATGACTGGCTAAATTAATGAGCGGTTCGGGTTGGGTATGAAACGAACGGTCGCCAATGACATCGGACACGCCATTTAAATCAAGCACTGGGGCAAAACTAAGATCAATATCAAACGCCAAACACTCTGCCGCCATCAACCAACCAAAGGTGTCACAGTATTGTTCAGCCCTTGTCATGACTTCTGCGCTACGATTAAAGATATCGCCCATGGCCGGAATAGCACTAAAACCTTGACGGAAGCGTTGTACCCGCCCGCCTTCGTGATCCACACCAATTAGAATATTATTACGTGCTGATAAGCGAATTTGACCGATCAATTCAGCTAATTGTTTTTGATCATGATAGTTGCGGCTAAATAAGATAACGCCGCCGACTAGGGGATGATCGAGTAACTCTTTATCGTCAGGTGTAAGTTCACAACCTGCGACATCTAACATTAATGGACCCATGGAAAATCTTATAACTTGTTGAATTAGATGCACTATAAGAGAACACAGAGAAGAAACAAAGGGTCAATACACACAATATGCAGATATTAACCATTCGGTCCCTGCCGATTGCGTTAAAAGAATGACCGCGCAATTAAATATTGAACACAAATCAATCGTTAGAAGGCATAGTAAAATCATAGACATAAAAAATTATGACTTTCACCACTGGGGATGATTATACTAACCCAAATGCGTTATTTTAATGAGTTACTATGGGTTTTCACACCGTTGGATTGATAGGCAAACAAGCCCATCAGGGAGCCAATTTAAGCTTACAAGCACTGATTGTTTATCTTAAAAACAAGGACTGTCGGGTGATTGTGGAGCAAAGCTGCGCATCACAATTGAAAGGCAATGGATTTGAGATAGCGGATCTGAACACCATAGGTACCCAAGCAGACCTAGCGATTGTGGTAGGTGGCGACGGTAACATGCTGGGTGCGGCAAGAGTACTCGCTAAACATAACGTCGCTGTGGTGGGTATTAACCGGGGTAATCTAGGTTTTCTAACGGATATTAACCCGGATGATTTTGAACGCCAGCTAGACACCATATTCGACGGTGATTGCCAAACCGAGCAACGTTTTTTACTAGAGTTAGAAGTCTATCGAGGCGGAGAATTGCAAAGCACCAATTCTGCGGTAAATGAAGTCGTTATGCACCATGGCAAAGTCGCCCACATGATGGAGTTTGAAGTCTATCTAGACGAAAACTTTGTCTTTAGTCAGCGCTCTGATGGTCTCATTGTTGCCACACCAACAGGCTCTACGGCGTATTCATTATCAGGCGGTGGACCAATACTCACCCCAAATTTAGATGCCCTCAGCTTAGTACCTATGTTTCCGCACACGTTAAGCGCCCGCCCAATAGTGGTCGATGCAAATAGTACTGTACGCATTAAAGTATCCCCGGAAAATAAAGATAATTTGCAAGTAAGTTGTGACAGTCACATTGTGCTTGCTGTACTGCCCGGCGATGAAATTATTATTCGCAAAAACCCAGCCAAGTTATCGCTAATTCACCCTAAAGATTACAATTATTTCAACGTGTTACGCACGAAACTCGGATGGGGTAGTAAACTCTACTAATATCCTGCGGTAGAATAAATTTTAAGCGATCACTAGACAGCCGTAAAAATATGTATATATTTACAGTTACTGTATATATAAACATGTGTTGCGTATGTTACTTCATCTATCAATTCGTAATTTCGCGGTCGTTAAATCTTTAGACATCGATTTAGCCCAAGGTATGACGGCAGTAACCGGTGAAACCGGTGCTGGTAAGTCAATCTCAGTTGATGCATTAGGTTTGTGTCTAGGTGACAGAGCGGATGCTAGCTTTGTGCGCAGTGGCGCAAGTAAAGCTGAAATTTGCGCCACCTTTGACGTCAGTAATTTACCCCTTGCGCAGAAATGGCTCAAAGAGCAGGAATTAGACGATGGCAATGATTGCTTAATCAGACGTGTTATTTCCAGTGAAGGTCGCTCAAAAGCTTTTATAAATGGTTCATCTGTACCTTTGCAGCAACTTAAAAGCTTAGGGCAATATTTATTGAGCATTCATGGGCAACACGCTCATCAGCAAATACTAAAAGCCGATACGCAACGAGAACTACTGGATAACTTTGCCGAGCACCCTGCTCTTTTGGCAACGGTTGCAGATCATCATACTGCCCTTCAGCAAAAGCAAAAACGCTACCGAGAATTATTAGCAGGCCAGCAGCAACGCGCAGACCGCTATCAACTGCTGTCTTATCAGGTGTCTGAATTGGATGAGTTTGCGATTGGGGATGGCGAATTTTTTGAGCTAGAAATTGAGCATAAAAAACTCAGTAATAGCCAAACCTTATTAGAGCAAACGCAATTAAGTTTTTATCAACTTTACGAAGCGGATGATTTTAATGCGCTGTCAGCCGTACAACACAGTATTGAGCGTTTAACTGAGTTACAAGAGCACGACCCTACATTGGGCCCAATTGTAACCTTGTTAAACGAAGCAAGCATACAAATCGATGAGGCTGCACAAGAGCTTAGGAATTACACTGAGCAATTAGAAATTGATCCTATGAAAATGCAACAAGTCGAAGCGCGATATTCCCAAGCCTTAGACTTAGCCAGAAAGCATCAGGTTCAAGCGGAAGCGCTATATGCTTATCACAACAGTTTAGCCCAAGAGCTATCTCAGCTATCAGATGATGACGATCTTTTAGAAAGCATAAGAGATGAATTACTTGCACTTGAGAAGCAGTATTTTCTAAGTGCCGAGAAATTAAGTCAATCTAGGGTTAAGGCGGCGAGTAAATTAGCCAAACGAGTTGAAAGTGAAATCCATAAGATGAACATGGGTGACGCGATATTTAAAATAGAAGTGGAATATACCGCCCATAACGCCCCACAAAAATCAGGGTTGGATGGCATTCATTTTAAAGTATCAACCAACAAAGGCCAGGCACTCGATAAAATCGAGAAAGTGGTATCAGGTGGAGAGTTATCGCGCATTGGTTTAGCTATTCAAGTTATTAGCTCACACAGCAGTCAAGTCGCTACCATGATTTTTGATGAAGTTGATACCGGGATTAGCGGTTCAACGGCTTCAGTGGTGGGTCACTTATTACGTAAATTAGGCGAAACATGCCAAGTAATTTGTGTGACGCATTTACCGCAAGTAGCAGCCCGAGCGCACAATCAAATGTTTGTCACTAAGTTCAGTGATAAGAAAACCACAGAAACCCATATGATTTCTTTACAAGAAAATGAACGAATTGCCGAGTTGGCACGTCTACTAGCAGGAGACAAATTGACAGATTCTGCGCTCGCCAACGCCAAAGAGTTACTACAAATCAGTAATTCTTAACAATTATGCATTGATTAGGCTATCTTGGCTGAGTTAGGATGCTTCGCCTATCGACCTTTAGCGAAGTGCCTGTAGGGTCATTATTTACCTAACAGCTGAGATATTAAATAAGAATGAAGTTTAGAAATTTATTGGTGGTAGTTGCCGCCGCTTTGATGTTGTCTGCTTGTGCTGACTGGATTTATCGAATTGACGTTCCTCAAGGTAACTTTTTGGACGAGCGAGATGTCAAAAAATTGCGTATCAACATGACAAAAGAGCAGGTCGAATACGTGCTTGGTAAGCCTGTTGTTGAAGACTCGTTTGATCACGACACTTGGTACTACCTTTACCAAATGAAACGTGGCATGGCCAAGCGCGGAAAAGATTTTCGTAAGGAACTAAAAATTCACTTTTTAGATAATCATATTAACAAAATCACGGGTGATTTTGAGTTGTCTGAAGACTTCAATACTCCCCTTGATGAGTAATAACTGAACAAGTTAGTACCTTAATATCGATTGGCCTTTTCTGTTGTCTTCATCATGAATAATACAGAAAAGGCCCCTTACCT
The DNA here is from genome assembly GCF_000315055.1 of Paraglaciecola polaris LMG 21857. GTDB lineage: Bacteria > Pseudomonadota > Gammaproteobacteria > Enterobacterales > Alteromonadaceae > Paraglaciecola > Paraglaciecola polaris. The sequence continues at coordinate 21,841 of NZ_BAER01000017.1, forward strand.
TTTGTACGCACTATTTTCGTCCCTACGCCTGATTTATTCCCCGTCACTTCTATTGTCTGCTTAGTGAATGCTTATTTCGCTGACGCCAATCTTGAATTATATTTTCGTCTTTGATTTCCTCAGCCGTAATTTACTGGGTATTGTCATAAAAAGATCGGTAATTCAGGCTAAAATTAGCCGAGTTGCTGATAGTTGTGGCATAATATGCGCCGAATTTTTCCTCAGTCTCGTCTCGCCCTTTTCAAAAGGCTGAAGTGCATTAGCAACTTCAGATTAAGTGCATTCAGTAACTAGGAATAACACTTTTCACCTCAAATATTCGGAAGAAAACATTGTTAACGACCGCAAACATCACTATGCAATTTGGCGAAAAGCCATTGTTCGAAAATGTATCAGTCAAATTTGGTAACGGAAATCGTTACGGCCTGATCGGCGCCAATGGCTGTGGTAAATCAACCTTCATGAAAATTTTAGGGGGAGATTTAGAGCAATCAGCCGGTAATGTATCCACTGATCCAGGGGAACGTATCGGTAAGCTGAAACAAGATCAATTTGCTTACGAACAATACAGCGTCATTGATACAGTAGTGATGGGTCATAACGAGCTGTGGAAAGTAAAAGCAGAACGTGACGCAATTTATGCTAATCCAGACATGACGGAAGAAGATGGCATTCGCGTTGCAGATTTAGAATCCGAATTTGCTGAAATGGATGGATACACATCTGAAGCAAGAGCAGGTGAGTTACTGATTGGCGTTGGCATTCCCGTTGAACAGCATTACGGACCCATGAGTGAAATCGCTCCAGGCTGGAAACTACGTGTATTGCTTGCTCAAGTTATTTTCTCTGATCCTGACATCATGTTGCTCGACGAACCAACCAATAACTTGGATATTAATACCATTCGCTGGCTTGAGGATGTCCTTAACGAGCGTAACTGCTCCATGATAATCATTTCCCATGACCGTCACTTTTTAAACAGTGTATGCACCCACATGGCTGATTTAGATTACGGTGAAATTCGTCTTTTCCCAGGTAACTATGACGAATACATGACCGCATCAACGCAAGCCCGAGAACGTTTGGTGTCTGATAATGCCAAGAAAAAAGCTCAAATAGCTGAACTACGCACCTTTGTAAGCCGTTTTTCTGCTAATGCATCAAAATCTAAACAAGCTACGTCCCGTGCAAAGCAAATTGATAAGATCAAACTAGATGACATTAAGCCTTCTAGTCGACAAACACCTTTCATTCGTTTCGAACAAACCAAAAAGCTCCATCGTCTCGCGTTAGAAGTTACCGGCCTGAGCAAGTCGTATGACAAAGAGTTATATAACGGTTTAGATTTAATGGTAGAGGTAGGTGAGCGCATTGCGGTTATCGGTGAGAACGGTTTAGGTAAAACGACTTTATTAAAATGCTTAGTCGGCGATACTGATTTAACCGCGGGCGAAGTGAAATGGTCTGAAAATTCTAACATTGGTTACTATGCTCAAGATCATGCCCATGAATTCGAAAAAGAAATGACGCTGATGGAATGGATGTATCAGTGGGCCCAGGAAGGGGATGACGAGCAAGTCATGCGCGGTACATTAGGTCGACTATTATTCTCACAAAATGAAATCACTAAGTCCGTAAAAGTGATCTCCGGGGGAGAGCAAGGAAGAATGATGTTTGGCAAACTAATGCTCCAACGTGCAAACATTTTGGTGATGGATGAGCCGACCAACCACATGGATATGGAGTCCATCGAATCATTAAACCTAGCACTAGAGAACTATGCAGGTACCCTTATCTTTGTCAGTCATGATCGCGAATTTGTATCCTCGGTTGCCACACGTATTATTGAAATTACGCCAAATGGCATCGTTGATTTCCGCGGCAATTACGAAAGCTATTTAGAAAGTTTAGGGGCTTAATTCCCCTACTTCCGCTTTACAGTGAGATACAAAAAAGCCTGAATCACATAAATGTAATTCAGGCTTTTTTTGTCAAATTAGGGCACTTACACCCTTATTTTTGATTAGGCGTTAACTAACCATTTTACAAATTGCTTAGCTTCATTTGCATTAGCAAATCTGGTATTTTGACGACCTTCTTTGTCGGCAAATGCCACGCTTTGTTTGTTTACAGAAATTGAATGCACTGGGTGCATGACACGGATCTGCGAACCGTTATATAAATAAGACATAATAAAACTCTCTTTCAATAAGCGCGATAAATTTATCCCGCGAAATTCAACGAAGCTTCACTATAGATTTGACGATTACTTTGCGACTTTATATAAGTCTAGGAGTGATAAATAGCAAGCACATACTCGCTCATTCGCCGTTCAATAATTCAGCTTAATATTTTTGTTTTTTAAATGCTGGCTGACTGGATCAAGGTAAGACAAAACATTAACAAGCGACCGAAATGGTCACAATGCTTATAAATGCGGAGGATGATTTACAAGCAAGGCAGCACATTACAGTGTTTTAAAAATAAAGGCAATAGCTAATTTAGTAATATTTAATGCTATTATCGCACATCGGTTCTTTACCATTAGAAATATCTATGCCTACTAAAATTGCTGTCTTTGTAGACGTGCAGAATATCTATTACACCACTCGAGACGCATACAAAAAGCAATTTAATTATCGTACATTTTGGCAACACCTAAGTGCGCAAGGCGATATTATGATTGCCAATGCCTATGCGACAGAACGCCATGATACCCAGCAGCAAAAATTTCAAGCGGCACTGAAGCACATAGGTTTTAACGTAAAATTAAAACCCTTTATTCAGCGCAGCGATGGTTCCGCTAAAGGTGATTGGGATGTGGGGATCACCATAGATGTACTAGACGCCGCGGAGCAGGTAGATCGCGTTGTGTTGCTGTCAGGGGACGGCGATTTTGACCTACTTCTTAAAACAGTAAAAAACAAGCATGGGGTCGACACCCATGTGTATGGCGTCCCATCTTTAACAGCAAACTCATTGGTGAACGCTTGTGATACGTTTGTCGAAATCGATAAATCATTGCTTCAGTAAACCTTTAAATACGCCAATAGGAGTCTACCGATTGCCAACGACAGACCCCTTCACATTACCCCCATAGCAATATGATGAGTTAAAATAGATGTGAAACAATAAAGGCAAGGCTGTATGCCAGCATGCCATAGCCCACAAACAACCCCCATGCAATATTTTTACTGCCTGTTTCGCCCTTAAGTGTCGCGACCGTGGCCACACATTGCAAGGCAACTACATAGAAAATCAGCAATCCTAGCCCTGCCCCAAGCGTAAGGCCATCAGCTTGGATATTGGCCGCTAGGCCTGCGATATTCTCGTCAGCGCCTTCAATACCAAATAGCGTACCTAATGCGCCAACAAAAACCTCTCTCGCTAAGAATGAGACTAAAATTGCGACCCCATAACGCCAGTCTAATCCTAACGGTGCGAAAATCGGCTCGATCCACTGCCCTATCATCGCTAAGTAAGAATCCTGCAGTGCATGCTCTGGGCTGGGAAAGTAGCCTAAAAACCATATGACCACAGAAACCACAAAAATAACCGGACCCGCACGGCGAATAAACTGCTTCGCACTGGTGAGCACTCTTAACATCAAGGGCTTCCAGTGGGGTAAACGATAATTCGGTAGCTCTAGGATAAAGGGCATTTCAGCCTTATCGCTGTCGCGATCAGTAAATTTATTGAGCAAAACGCTGACCGTAAGTGCGGTGAATATACCTAAGAAATACAGGACAAAAAATGCGCTGCCTTGAAGGCTAAACAAGCCACCGAGATAGGTAGTATCAGGGATAAGAACCGCTATAAGCAGCGCATAAACAGGTAAACGAGCAGAGCACGACATTAGTGGTATCGTCATCATGGTGATCAAACGCTTACGAGGCGACTCTATCGTTCTGGCCGCCATAATTGCAGGGATCGCACACGCATGCCCGGATAGGTATGGAATAAAGCTGCGCCCTGATAGTCCAAAATAGCTTAGTGGTTTATGGCATATCAAAGCGGCTCTGGCTAAATAACCGCTGTCTTCCAGTAACCCTATGATAAAGGTCAGAACCATTATTTGCGGCACAAACACAAGGAATGAACCAAATCCACCAAATAACGCATCCTGTAAAAAATCGTTAACTATTCCAGGGCCAATGGAAGAAGTAACCACCTGGGCCAACAACCCAATCAAACTTTCAACGCCGTCCATTAGGGGGGTGGCCCAAGTAAATATACTTTGGAATAATGGCTATTTGCATTCTAGGGTTGGAATTGCCTTTTTTAAATTCAATTCTTATTTCTAATACCTAGTGCTTGGTTGGTTGGATTTATCGAACTAAGTGTATGTTTCTTGCAGCTATGGTCTGGTTGGTTTGAGTGCTTTTTTTCTAAAAATTGCTTGTGATATTATCTAATCTAATGAGTGAGTGGCATTGAGCCACCCTAGCTTAGCTTTCACGTGTATTTTTGAGGGACTTGTTGAACAAATAGTTGAACGTTCTCGGTACGCGTTGATCAGATCGTCGAGTCAAGCCGATTGTCAATGGCCATTAACACCGATACCGTACACCATAATGGGCAGTGTCAAATACCGAGTTAAAAACTGGTCTAAACACAATAAAGCCTTTAAATCTCGGAGCTCTGTAACTTTCTGGCGAGAAGAGAAAGCTACCGCTCAGTGGTAGCATGATCCACCGAACGGTGAAGATAAAGTTCCACGTCCCGCGGGTCCTGTAACGCACGTAGTTTTTGATGCTACGGGGCTGAAAGTTTTGGTGAAGGCGAATGGAAAGTCCACAAACACGCCTAGGAAAAGCGCCGTACCTGGCGTAAACGTTGAAAGCGAACAGGTAGTGTGCGAAGAAATCTCGCTAGTCAATGTTGGGGACAATGAGGTTCTCCCAACCATGCTAAAAAGATGGAGCGGCAAAAGTAGGCAACGTTGTCAGTGACGGAGCCTACGACACACAAAATGCTACCGAGAAATCTCTCGTAAGAAGACAGTAACCCTATACCCCGGCGCCGCAATGTCAGGTACTGGTGTTGACAGCGTGGCAACTATCCGAGAAACGACGCAGTTAAGTTTTTGAAGCAAGGGCAGTTGGCGCAATGGAAGCATGTGTCAGCAACAATTCTAAATGTCCGGACATTTTAAGTTGGTGTTGACACATGGCACCGTCTCACCACCAGCGCTCATTAGTGGAATCCGCGATGTGGCGATTCAAAAGCTACAACGCGCAGGTAGGAGAGGACTAGTGCGAGTAGCCGTACTTAATAAATCAACCCGCCTTGGGATGCCTGTGAGGGAAATGGCGCGCTAACCCTATGAATAGGGAAAGGAGCCATTTTATCCTCGACATTGATGCGATAAACAAGGCCATTAAATATTCTCATGAGGTTGAGAATATGCAAGAAGAAACTAAAAATAATCCTTATGCATTAATAGTTTGTACTGACCAAAAATTATTTTAGCTCAAACTATTGACCGACAAATATCTTGACCGATTATGTGGTTCACGCGGCACTTAGCAAATATTTACCGAAACCAAAGGTGGTGTGAGAAGTGCAAAGTGAAAAGGGCTTCGAAAGCCATTTGCGGTAAACAACCTTACAATTTAATAGAACGTAACTCCCAATTAGAAGGTATTACTCCAAGTTAAACCGAAAAAATCGAGGCCATCATTAGGACTATCAATGTCTGCATTTGAATAGTGCACGTATGCCAGCGTTAATCGTGCATTTGAATAAGCCGAATACTGCCAACTTAACCCAATGCGGTCTTCAAACTGAAAACGCGTGGATAAACGTCGGTCGCCCAAGCGCGTGCCATCCAGATAACTGCCGCCAATACCGGCTTCCACATACAGCGGACGAGGCCCATCGGTAAGCTGCCATGCCAACACTGGGCTAATCGTCAACGCAAAAACATTATCTGAACGGTCATTGGAGTTTTGCCAATTGTTTAACGCACCTTCAATATGCAGCTTTGGACCTCCCAACCACGTCCAATCCTCCAATATTGACAGCCGGATATCAGTAACCCGGTACCCAACGCGTGCACCACGCAACTGATCCGTTGAGTACGAACCCGCCATATGCCACTCGTCCGCCTGTGCTGATGCTGAATTCATCAACCCCCAAAAACCAAAGACCATAGCCACAATTAATGCCAAAAATCCTTTGCTCATGCACCCTCCACTTTGCCTACAATCCGGCAGAGCATTCCAAACCAGAGATGAAATTATATATACATACGTAAATGTATGTAAATAGAACGGCAGCAACTACAACACGGTCTTCAACTCAAAATTGCCTGTGGGACTCCGTTTGACTCTTTGAAAGAAGCCAAAACGAGAGAATATAATAGCTTCTTGTCTAACTACCTATCAGAAGGTAGAATAATCATCAAATGGTTATTAATCAATAAAGGTGTTCCAATGAAAATTTATGAAACCACAGGGTTTCCGAACCCACTTCGCGTTCGCATCGCCCTTGCGGAAAAAGGTGCCACCAACAAAGTGATATTTGTCCCAGTAGATGTAATGGGTGGTGAACACAGAACCAGTGCTTTCAAGGCAAAAAACCCTGATGCCACCGTACCATTATTAGAGCTGGACGATGGCACCTGCATTGCGCATTGTAATGCTATAACCGAATACTTGGACGGTATCTTTGACGGACCATCCCTTACAGGCACGTCATCTAAAGAGCGTGCAGTTATCGCGATGATGAATATTCGTGCTGAATCCGGATTGATGAATGCGGTGGGCGCGTATTTTCACCACGCAACTCAGGGCCTAGGGCCCGATCTTGAGACATGGCAATGTCCTGACTGGGGTAGTAAGCAGAAAGAGGTCGCCCAGTTGACCATGACCTATCTCGACGGAGTACTCACAGAAAGTGACTTTGTCGCAGGTAATCGTTTCACGGTAGCGGATATCACAGCTTATGCTGGACTAGCATTTGCGGAGTTTGCCAAGGTTGAAATTCCCGAGAACCTACGCGCTCTTAGGGCCTGGCGTGACCGGGTAGCGGCCCGACCGTCGATTAATGGCTGATATTTGTATCTTATGGCTTGTCAGACAAATTAACAAAAGGACACAGCATGGAAATAAATGCAGATTTCACAAAATCCGTAGTTATTGATACCGACCAGCTGCTATGGCGTCCTTCGCCAGTGAAGGGGGTCGAGCGTAGAATGTTGGATCGCATCGGTGACGAGGTGGCTCGTGCCACCAGTATTGTGCGTTATGCGCCAGGCAGCCAGTTCTCTGCGCATACTCACGATGGTGGCGAGGAATTCATCGTACTTGACGGGGTGTTTCAGGACGAGCACGGGGATTATCCCACGGGAACCTATGTGCGGAATCCTCCGACGACATCTCATGTGCCCGGCTCTGCCGAGGGCTGTACAATTTTTGTCAAGCTCTGGCAGTTCGATCCTGAGGATCGAAATCAATTCAAAAAAAACATGGAAGCGGAACTGAATGCGTCAGTGGAGGGGGTTGCCACCTCGCTCCTACATGAGGACGGGCGAGAAGCGGTGACATTCCACAAGCTTGACTCCGGCGCTACTTTGAATTCTAACGCAGTCGGCGGGATTGAGATGCTAATACTGGACGGCGAAGTCATGATAAACGATGATATATTGAGTAAGAATGCTTGGCTGCGCCTACCCGAGGGAGAAGCGTTGTCAGCAAAAGCTGGGGGCCTTGGGGCGAAAATCTGGATGAAGACTGGGCACCTTCGGTTTGTCAGGGCCCCCGAGGTGTAATTGACCGGGGCCTAAACACTAACTACATCAACCATTAGATATTTATGAACCGTGATACAAGAACAACCCTGCTTGACATCGCAGAGTACAACGCTCGGTCAAGGGGCTTTGATGGGTTTAGCTATGCCGATCTTGCTGTAGCCGTTGGCATTAGAAAGGCTTCCATTCATTATCATTTTCCGACTAAGGCGGATCTATCCGATCATCTGATCGTTCGGTATCACACCAGTTTGAAAGAACGCCTAGCTGAAATAGAGAACGACCATCTTAGCGCTGACGAACGTCTGATGGCTCTCATCAGATTATACCGAGAGGCACTGAATGGAGGCCAAACTGTCTGCCTTTGCGTTGCGTTTTCAATATGCCGAGAACGCATTTCCGAAAAGGTTGTGATACGGGTTGGTGCGGTTCGAGCAATGCTGCTGAAATGGATTAAAAGCAATTTTGAACTGGGTCTGAAAGACAGGTCCATTTCGCTCATTACTGCTCCCGAAGAAGAAGCCTGTGCGACATTAGCAATGTTGGAAGGAGCTCACCTAGCGGCTCGCACAGCACAAGACACGGCGCCGTTTGATGCTGCAATACAAATGTTGCTGGGTAGATGCCGACAAAGTGCTCGGAAAGAATAATTGATTGACATCTGAGTTCTAATGAAAAGACCCGACAATAAGTCGGGACATTAACCTGTTATAAAGAGGTGTAACATGACCACTGATAAAATACCGAACTTCGAACAAAATCATATACGCTACAGAGCTCTCGGAAACTCCGGATTGATGGTCTCTGAACTCTGTCTTGGAACCATGACCTTTGGTGGTGACGAAGATATTTGGGGTCTAATTGGGCAACTGCGGCAGGAGCAAGCTGACGAGCTTGTAAGAATAGCCCTGCAGGCCGGCATCAACTTCATCGATACGGCTAATATTTATGGTCTCGGCGCTAGTGAGCTTATCGTCGGGCAATCCTTGAAAAACCTCGGAGTTCGCCGAGAGGATGTCGTTTTGGCGACCAAGGTGCTCGGCCCTATGGGCGAGGGGCCCAATGCCCGTGGAGCGTCCCGTGGCCACATCATGAACGAGTGCAAGGCAAGCCTAAGTCGTTTGCAAACTGACTATATCGACTTATACCAGATCCATGGCTTTGATCCGGCCACTCCAATCGAAGAAACGCTGGAGGCACTCAACACCCTGGTACAACAGGGGTATGTGCGTTATGTAGGCTTGTCCAACTGGGCCGCTTGGCAGGTCATGAAGGCCATCGGTATTAGCCAGGCCCGAAATCTGTGCCCAGTGACTTCGCTGCAGGCCTACTATACCCTAGTTGGCCGCGAGCTGGAGCGGGAAGTTATCCCCATGCTATCGTCGGAAAAGGTAGGGTTGATGGTGTGGAGTCCACTAGCCGGTGGTTATCTTTCCGGCAAATACGAAGGTCCTGACGTGTCCGAGGAGAACCGTCGTGCCAAATTCGATTTTCCTCCAGTTAACCGTGAACGGGGCAGAGACATTATAAAAGTAATGCGTGAGGTGGCCGACGGAAAGCAGATTGACGGAGAACCGGTCAGTGTGGCTCAAATTGCACTAGCCTGGTTACTTCACCAAGAGTCTGTCTCCAGTATTATCGTTGGTGCCAAGCGACCAGAGCAGCTGAAAGCCAATATCCGGGCCGCACAGATCCGATTCTCTGATGACGAGCGTAAAGCTCTGGACGAGGTGAGTCGTATACCGGAGGAGTACCCGGGCTGGATGATGGAAATGATGGCCGGGTACCGAAATTCTTCTAAGTTCTGAATTCGATCGTGACCCTCTGCACACAATTCGCTGCGTCCTAGCGGCGCAGCGGTTCAATTAAGTTCTGAATTCGATCGTGACCCTCTGCACACAATTCGCTGCGTCCTAGCGGCGCAGCGGTTCAATGATGAAAATCGTGAGCGACCAGAATTCGCAGTGTTCAGGATTGAAGCCCTTATGAGTCATGAAGTTCTTCTTGTTCGGCGGCGATTGTCGGGAGTAACAACTGAACCTGACCACTAGCGATCGGTTTGCTTTTATCGTTCTGCCAGCAGGTCACACTGACCAAGCTGGACCGCCTGCCTTGCCGAACAATTTCTGCGCTCGCGAAAGTCGATTGGGCCTTCGCGGAACGAAGATAGTTTACGTGGCTGTCGATGATACGCGGGCAACGTTTATCTCTATCTTTGCTCTGTGCAGCCACCCGAGCGGTGAGTTCAATCAGGGCTCCAACTACACCTCCATGGAGGGCTGGTAGCATGAAGTTGCCAATCAGCGTTTCATTACACGGCAAGTAAACCAATACAACTGCATCACCGCACTGTACCTGAAGTCCAAGGTGCTGTGCGTAGGGAATACGCTCCAACAGAGCTTTCCAGTCAGCACATTTCTCCCTACTTTCTGCAGCGCGCGATCTTTGTTGTGCCAAATCATCTGTCTTACTCATACGCTGTTCTTCTTTAATCCATTTGAGTGGAATTGCTGTCCATGAGTGTTTCTCATGAAGGTGGCCTTTGCCGTAGCCAATAATTCGCTATCAGCCTCGCAGAAAATGTCGCAATCAATGAACGCGACCTGGTCTGTTAAATGACGACAGGTAGCTACAGCCAACAGGGCTCGGTCGCCGTTGGCAGGCCGCAAATAATCCATGCGCAGATCCAGCGTAGCAATGGGCATCAACTCCATGGCCCCTGCAATTACGGCCAAGCCTCCGGCGGAGTCTGCCAGCGAATAAAGTAAGCTGGTGCAGATTTCTTTCGTATCCTCTTGCGCGAACATCCATGACTGTGGAGTCAGACGCATACGGACCTGGTCTCGGTCTACCGAGACGACCTGAATGCCGAGAGCTCTAGCGTGAGGAACCTGCTCAGTGAACTGGCACGCAGCCGTAACAACATGACTGTGCTGGAGTCTGCTTAGCTCGTTCATCAAAGCTGCCCAGCTAGGTATGTATTTCTTGCAGGCGCGGAAGTTTTGGAGATCAGTTGAATTCTATAGGTCATGAAGATAGCGTTCTCTTGTGGATAACGTTGTTTACGGATTCTGGTTGATTAACTGATCAAAAGTCAAACACTTTGTTGAACTAAACGGAATGGGACCGGCGCAATGGCGTACGGTCATTGCAACGAGCCTTACCGCAAGCTTATCGTCAAAATGCGTTGTAAACTGATCCTGAAACGAGTTTCTAAGTTTGGCAATGTCCATGTGCTTTCATATTCTTTTAGTCGAGTTCACCGCTCTCTGCCTGCTTTAGCAACGTTGGAATATGCGGACCATACTCGACCTTACCTCTGCCTGTACGGATGCCACTACCAACCTTGCGAGCTTCACCTGAATACAGCGTTTTTGCGCGAATGATGTCGTAACTGTAACCACGGCCGAGTCGGTTCGACATTTTTATCAAACCATTCAACCCTTCGGTATAAGCATTCGTGATAGGGAACGGTGCATCCCAGTACGCAAAAATATCGTGATAGTGGTTATGGACCGTTTTCACCAGCTTTTTGAAAGGCTCCATGCCATGAGGAGGGAGGCTGTTTTCCCAAGCTTCAAATGCGTTTTGCGCTTTTTGTTTGTCTGGCTCATCGTAGATCCCAAAAAAGCTTTCCTTGAAATCGTATGCTATTGCCAGCTCAGGAATAGCTTGGCGCACGACAGCCAACGCATTTTGCTCCGCAGGCGATAGATTCCCGGGTCGTTTAAGTGTAAGCCAGCGGATCGACTTTTTGACGTGAATGCGCTGCTCTCTACTCAATTGAGCTTGGTATTTTTTACGCTCCTCTTCTAACGCTTCTGAGGCCATCTTCACAACATGAAATTTGTCGATAACGAGCTTTGCGTTTGGCAGGTACTGGGAAAACGAACGTTTAAACGGTCGCCACATATCCGTACAAACCCATTCAACCTTTTCTCTGTCGGGGAGGTCTTTGAAGAAGGGCTTGAGGTGGTCTTGTGTACGGTGCTCCAGCATGTCAAAAACGTTATTGGTTGCCAAGTTGGTAATGACACAACGATAACCACCTGCAAGGTTTACTTCATCAATTCCCATAATGATTGGGGTTTCATAGCGAACCGTTTGTTCGAGCTCCTGAATTAAATCGTGGGCGATATTTTTGACGGTATTAACGGCAACCCCTGTCTGGTCGGCCAAAGCGCGAAAGGTGGTACTCAGGCATTGCTGACGGATAACATCAACCAAACGCTTGGTAGCACGGCGCTTATCGTCGAGAAAGCTAAGTTCAGGCATGGCCATCTTGCCGCAGGATTCGCAGCGAAAACGAGGTCGTTTAATTTCAAGTCGAACAGGCTCCATATACAAAGGCGTGTCAGAGAATTTATTGACGCGTGTACCGTGCTTGTGCATTGGGATATCGCAGGCGGTGCACATTGGCACGTCAATAACATCAGGCTCAGCCACTATAATTAGCGCTTTGCTTTCTTTGTACATATCTACTGGCTTAATGCCCGGCAAATTCAGCAAATCAAGCATCAAGCTAGTCCATGTCCAAATCTATGTTTTTGTTTTCACGCAGCATGTCATAGACAACATCGACGAGCGCAATCATGCCTTGGCGGTCTGACTTGAGAACCTGCGTGGCCAGCTTCTGGTGGCTCGATAAAGCACGAACGACCGCTTGTTGCACCGCTCCCGGAAGATTTCCCTTTAACGCCTGCTCTCGCGAGTTACTCTCGACCTGAGCCATAACAACATCGCTTTCACCTGCTATGGATTTTATCTGGTTGACGAATGCCACCTGATCTTGAATCGGTGTTGCTTCCCCAAAGAGGCTATTAAGCCTGTCGATGATCTCTTTAACGAACTTCGGCTTGTCGCCTGTCACGCCACCGCCGCCGGGGCCGACTGGTTTAAGTACGGGGGCATTACTATCTTCGTCAACAGCGTCGGAGCGGGCTTTGATATCAAACCCTGTCAGCACCAAGCCTGTTAAATCAACAGTTTCGGGCGCTTCATGCATTATTCGCTTCTGAAGCAGCTTTGCAAAAGCCGCAAAATTCTCTAATTCAGGATCACCAAAGTCTATCAATTGCGCAATATAAGAATAGGTTCGACAAAAGCGCCCAAGGTCGGATTTAAAGCCCATTAACGTCTTAATTTGCTCTGCGTATTCCTCTTGATGGTGATCAGCAGACTTCATACCCGCTTCATCGCCTTTTGCGTGAGCCTTTTGGAAAGCGGCTTCCCATGTAGACATGCCATCACGAAGCATCTTCATTTTGTCGTTATAGAGGTTCGTCGCATCGCTGGTCGCTGCATACAGGGCTTTGTGCTGTGGTGATTTTGTGTGTGTAATATCCCGTATGGTTTTGAACCGAGCCTCTTTGAACGCGGCTAAGTCCTTTTCATCGTACAGGCTGTGTTCATCGAGGCGCTCTTTGATCTCATACACCACATTCAGATTCTGGATTTCATCAATTTTTGCCCCTTGGTCATAGGTCTCAAAAGCCATACGAACGTTCTCTGGGTCATTTACAAAGTCGATGATAAACACCTCATCCTTGCCCGGTGCCATGCGGTTAAGACGAGCGAAGGTCTGCACAATCTCTACGTGGTTGGCTATTTTTTTATCCACATACATAGCGACCAACTTGGGTTGGTCAAAACCCGTTTGGAACTTATCGGCCACTAACATGACGCGATACTCGGGCCTGTCAAATGCAAAGCGTAAGTCTTGTCCCTGAGCGCTTGGGTTCATTGACGATTCGGTGAACTCTTCGTTTTCATCACAAACGAAAATGTCATCCCCCAACAACCCATCATCTTGATGCATGACCTGTTTGCCCATCATCTTGCCTGAAAAGGCCACCAGTGAGTGAATGAAGCCATACTCACTGTGTTGCTCTATGTATCGGTCGAACGCCTTCTTATAGCGTATAGCGGCTGCACGAGAGCTGGTTACGACCATTGCCTTGGCTTTACCGTCAAGACGATGAGCAACGTTCTTCGTAAAGTGTTCAATAATGAACTGAACTTTTTGGGTCACGTTGGTTGGATGCAACGCCATCCATTGCGCCAAAGCTCTTTTTGCAGCCTTTCCACTTACACGCTTACTGTCTTCAAGTTGTTTTGAGAGGTTAAACGCAGTTTGATAAGGCACGTAGCCTTTAAGCACGTCTAAGATAAACTTCTCTTCAATGGCTTGGCGCATGGTGTACTTGTGAAATGCAACCGGGGGATTGTCATCGGATACGGGCTGAGAGGGATCTTCTGGGCGGCCAAATAGCATCAATGTAGAGTGCTTTGGCGTACCAGTAAACGCAAAGTAACTGATATTGTCAGGACGAGCGCGTGATTTTTGTAATTGCTCCAGAATTTCGTCTACGGTCATCGTGGACATTTTTCCCTGACCACTCATGCCAAGGGCGGCTTGCAATTTAGCTGCGGTCGAGCCCGTTTGCGAATTGTGAGCCTCATCAATGATTACGGCAAAGTTTTTACCTTTCAGGGATTTGTCGGTAATGATGGCTTCCATCGCATAGGGGAAGGTTTGAATCGTTACAACGACAATTGGCGTTCCAGCTAACAATGCTTCGGACAGTTGCTTACTTTTCGGCTTGGAAGACTTTTCTCTGTCTATCGCTGCAATAACCCCAAACTGATGGTCAATTTGCTTTACCGCATCCTGTAATTGGCCGTCCAGTACATTCCGGTCTGTCACGATGATGACACTGTTAAATATCGCGTCACCATTATCTTCGCGCAGCTTCACTAAATCGTGCGCTGTCCATGAAATGGTACTTGTTTTTCCTGAGCCAGCACTGTGATCAGCTAAATAGGTCATGCCAGCACCATTTTTGCGTGCATCGGCGAGCATGGCATTAACCGCTGTCCATTGGTGAAAACGTGGGAAAATAAGGGTTTCTTTCTTAGACCAGTTGCCTTGAATGTCCACCACATCCTTTTTTTCGACATACACAAAACTATGGAAAATACGCAGCCATGCATCGGGTTGGCAGACGTCTTCCCAAAAGTACGCAACCGGATACTCCTGCGTTCCGTCAGGTTTAATCTCTCCCGGAGGATTTCCGGCATGAATCGCGCCGTCTTCGTCTTTGCGGCCTTTGTTAAACGGCAAGAAAAAGGTGTTTTCACCTTCCAGCTTAGTTGCCATCATGATTTCGGAGTCGGACATTGCAAAATGCACGACAGCGCCCCGTTTAAAGGTTAGTAGTGGTTCTTTGCGCTTAGTTTTTGGGTCGAATGGCAAGCGGTCATTTCGATACTGATCCATAGCAGCTTCGGCAGATTGAGTAAAATCGGTTTTAAGTTCTACCGTGGCCACAGGAAGGCCATTGATGAACATCACCAAATCAATCGCAAACTCACGAGCAGGGTGATACTTCAACTCAGGCACTACACGCAGTATATTGGCCTTGTAGCGGTTGGTCACGGCTTCGTTACGCTTGTCTTCAGGCGCGGTCTCGGTCATTTCAATCAGACCGCAGCCTGCAATAGAGAAGCCCTGACGTAATACATGCATGGTTCCATGCTGCTCAAGTGCCTTGCCTAGGCGCTCAATAAGAACAGATAGCGTTCTTGCTCCATTCAGGCGCTCAAGTTTGTCCCATTTATCCTGCTGGCCACTGCTTTTGATCCAGCTTTCAATGTCTTCAGGATACAAGGCCCGCTCGGTGTCGAAGTGCTTGGTCTCGCCCAACTTCCATCCCTGTTCGAGTAATCGCTCAACGATGTAGTGTTGAAAATGTTTTTCCTGATGCGCTGACGAATCCATTTATTCTTCTCCTCGCAGATCAATTTGACCAGTTACTGCGGCGGTAATAAAAGCGGCTCTGCGCTCAGTAAGTAGCGCAACGCTGTGTTGTGTTTTTTCAATAAGCGCATCAATTCTTGCTGTTTGCTGGTTCAGGTATTGTGCTATGCGCTTCTGCTCTTCTAACGGCGGTTTCGGTAATTTCACTTGTCGAAAATTGCCATAATTCAAATCTTGTCCATCGCGTATAAAGCTGGATGTAGCCTGCAATCCTTGAATATAAGCGCTGGATTTAAAGAGATACGCGAAATAATCGACGTCCGCTTCATCAGAGGCTTTTAGAACAACATATGATGACCGGACACAGCCGCGAGCTTTTACTCTCTCTATACCACCTTGGAAGCTACGCATACTTATCACAAAATCATCGAGTTCAACGTGTTTGCGCTTTTCTAGGTTTTTAATGGCATGGGTAACTTGCCGATTCTCTAGTCGCTCATATTCGGATAAAGGTATAACGCCATATTTCTGAGTCGCAGACAAGTGTTGGTCATCTTCGCGGGCTGTTTCTTTGCTCTCAGCGAACAACCAAATACCCGGAACGACCTCCCAATGAGACGGCACTTGCTCAACCCACTTAATACCAGACTCTTGGAGGTTCGCGTTTTTTACAATGCCTGTTGTAACACTATGGGTAATGAGCGCCTGTCGTTTTTCTTTTAACAGCTCGACAAATTTATTTTTTTTGGATACTAACTTATCGATACGTTCGATTTCTTTGTCGATTTCCGCAGATATTACAGCTTGCTCGTTGTAAGGCGGTATCGCAACCTTAAAAACTTGGAAAAGTTCTGACGGAACCCTCTTTAAACCCCCTGTGCCGGTCATCTCTGAAATGGCTATTCTTCTGAATTGGTCTTCTTGCAACCGATAATAAAGGAAGCGGGTGTTGATGCTGCTTTTAGCTCTTATTACATTTATTTCTGTAGAGCCAAAGCCTATCCGATTAGTTAAATCGGCCGCGACCGCGATGTTTCTGTTTTCGAAACATGGTGTCACCTTCGCAATTAAAATGTCACCATCAGAAAAATAGCTATAGCCTTCATACACCTCATCGACTACTCGTATCTCATCCAAAACAATGGTGTCTGTTTTTAACTTCTCCATCGGCAAGAAAGAGCATAAGGCGTAACGTCTATTTGCAACGGCTGATTTCGTTGGATTTAAATCAAAGAGATATTTAAATCGCGTAACACTCCAATGTTTCGGAATTTCACCAAGCCAAGCAACATTAGATTCTTTAAAACGTGAATAGGTCGCATGGTACTTCATTCTGTTGCCAACTCAGCTAAAAGAGCAGCTATCTCGGCCTCAACTTCTTTCAACTCTGTGTCAATATCACGCAACTTACGTGGTTGCTGATATTCATAGAAGAATCGGTTGAAGTTGATTTCATAGCCGACGCGACCAAGCTTCTTGTCTTTATTGTCGATAAAGCTTTCATCAATGTATGCATCAGGCACATGAGGAAGCACTTCACGAGCAAAATACTCGTCAATGCTGTCCATGTAAGGAACGTTTTCATAATCAGTTAAGTCAGTATCGGCTATGAAATTACCTTTAGCATCCGTAACTGGTTCTGCGTCGGCATTCTTATGGCCAAACGCATCAACTAGCGCTGTAACGAATGCCTTTGGGGCTTTAAGTTTTAGCGCCTTTGCCTCTGGTGTTTTAGCTGTGTCTTTCGCAAAGCTATCTGCCCATTGGTACGGCAGCGTCTCGCCTGTAAACGGCTTTAGCGCGTTTAGCCAGAATGACTGGTGCTCAGCAGGTAACTTGCCCCATGCTGCTTCGTCTTGCAGACGTTTCAATCCTGCATCATCCAATTGAAGCTTCATTCGCAAAGGGCGCAGCACTTTAATGCGCCGATAACCAAAGGTACGGTAATCCAGCATGCGAGATAGCTCATCATTTTCGCCCGCCGCATAGATTTCTAAAATTTGTCGCTGCTGGTCATCGCTTACGATTCGACGTTTGTTACCCTCGTTTTTAATGGGTGACCACAAGCTGGTTGCATTAATGAGCTGTACTTTCCCTTTGCGTTCATCCGCCTTTTTATTGGACAAGACCCATAAGTAGGTTGCTATGTTTGTACGGAAGAATATATCGGTTGGCAAAGCCACAATAGCTTCTACCAAATCTTTCTCTAAAAGCCACCGACGGATCTCTGATTCACCAGAGCCAGCGCCGCCATTAAATAGCGGGGAGCCGGATAGGACAATTGCCGCACGACCACCACCGTTATCTGGTAACTCTAACTTGCTAGCCAGATGCATAAGGAAAAGCATTGAGCCGTCACTAATTTTGGGAAGGCCGGGACCAAAACGGCCTAGCTCACCTTTTTCGTGCTCACTCTCAACTGCCTTTTTATCCTTTTCCCACTTCTTGCCAAACGGTGGGTTGGATAAGCAATAGTGAAATCGCTCACCAGCAAACTGATCGTTAGACAAGGTACTGCCTTGGCGAATGTTCTTGGATAAGTCACGACCGGGGTCGGACTCCAATCGACGAATTAGCATACCTGCTACACATACGGCATGCGTTTCAGGTTCTAGTTCTTGGCCATGAGGAACGAGCACAGGAGGGATTTTTCCACTGCTCCCATACTCACTCACATGGTTCATGGCATCGGTCAGGAATCCACCAGTGCCGCAGGTCGGATCGTAAAGCGTGCGAATTAGACCGGGACTGGCTTCAAAAAGGGCATCATCAGGATCAAGCAGGAGCGCTGTTGCTAAGTGAACAATGTCACGAGGTGTCATGAAATCCTCAGCGCCTTCGTTAACCTCTGCACCAAAGCGGCGGATCAAGTGTTCATAAATATTGCTCATCACTCGGTCTGGAACGGCGTCAGGGTGTAAGTCTATGCCCGCAAAGTTCTGGCAAATCTTATATAGCAATCCAGCCTTTTCCAGCCTGATTATCGTGTTACCGAATTCAAACTCCTCAAAGATAGCTCGCGCATTATCAGAGAATAGCGCAATGTAATCTTCGAGGTTACGCCGAGTCTTTGTACTACTCTAATGAATCGAGTGAATATTCCGAAGTATTGTAGAAGGGGTAGTTAGCTGTTGAACGAAGGATAGGGTCAAGCTCAACATCAGCCTCTTTGAATGAACGGTAAGCTTCTCGGACGGCTTCACGAGTCGGTTCAAGTGCGCACTCCAAACGACGCAATAACGTGAACGGCAAAATGATCTTGCCAAAATCCGTATGTTTAAAATCTCCCCACAGATCTTCTGCGTTCTTCCAAATAAAATCAGCTTGTGAAGCTGCCGATCCTGTAAATTCCGTCATTTTGGCCTCCAACCACCTTTTGCACAAAAGAGAGTTGATTCCAGTTTAATTACTCAGATAGAATCCAACCTTGTATTGCAAATAGCCGGAATAATAAAAACATAATTCCAAAAAACGCGATACCACCCAAAACATTGTTCAGTAAAAAACTGTCAATGTGGTTCTGTTGTTTTAGGACGATATCAGCATGGATACCATAACGCTTGGCGATCTGTCGACTGACATTAAATACACTGTCGTCTGCCGCTACACTTATAGTAGGGATATAATTTCGGGGTTGCGCAATGATCACATTCAATGCCAGTTTAAATTCGTGCAGACCAATAAGTGTCTTGGCGGATAACGGAAAAACTGACGCACCTAAATCTTTTGCTAACTGTTCACAATCAATTTGATGGCTAAAACGCTCAACCTCATCAATCATATTCAATGCGAAAACAAGGGCTTTATCATGTTGCTTGGCTAAGTCTCGCACTTGTAAACCAAATACCAAGCTACGTTCCAATCGCGTTGCGTCTAAGTTACACACAATCAGGCCAGTGTTATCGTCATGCATCGCTTCATGTATTTTTTCAACTGCGATTTCTTCATCTCTGGATAAGGTACTGAGAGAATAGGCACCTGGAAAATCGATTAATTGATGATCTGAAAACTTTCCGCTTTTAAGTTCAACTGTCACACCTGGAAAGTTCGCTACTTTCTGACGCATTCCGGTTAACTGGTTAAACAGCAGGCTTTTTCCCGAATTCGGCTTACCGACTAAAATTATATTTTTCATTACATTACTTGATTATATAGGCGCTAATCTGGCACCTGAAGAAAGAAGAAAAGGTTTATATCCACGCCTAAAGGCTGACAGAACGGTGAAGTAATTTGCTGTCAGGGCTGATATTTAACAAGAGAGATTAAGTAAGACCGCTGATAGCAACCTTATCGGCAATACTTTGTTCTAAGGTGTAAACGCAATCGCCAATTTGAACAACCAGCGGCCCACGTAATGGACTGCGCCTTAAACAACGAACCGATTGACCATCGGTCAGTCCCATTTCTAATAAACGATTCATCACAGCAGGCAGCAAAGAATGATCTAAACCACTAATTAATGCAGATTTTTTTGCGGGGATATCCCAAAGTGTCATTGCACCCTCACCGATTTAATACAAATGAAAACTATTTTCATTAATAACATAAAATCAGCTTTGGGCGCAATGTGATTTCCTTAACTCACCTTCAGGTGGTCGGCAACCAAAAAGGCCATTTCTAGCACTTGATCTGCGTTTAAACGCGGGTCACATTGGGTTTTGTAAGCTTGCGCTAAATCGTCATCGCTGATTTGATAGGCCCCACCAGTACATTCGGTAACATGTTGGCCAGTCATTTCTAGGTGAATACCACCTGCGTGCGTACCTTCAGATCGGTGCGCAGCGAAAAACTGCTGGATCTCACGTAATATCGCGTCAAAATTACGGGTTTTATATCCGCTTGATGCTTTAAAGGTATTGCCGTGCATAGGATCTGAGCTCCATACGACATTGCGACCTTCTTGTTTCACGCGGCGCAACAAGGCCGGTAGTTTATCTTCAAGGTTGTCGGCACCCATACGTGTAATTAAGGTCAATCGGCCTGAGGTATTATCAGGATTCAAGGCATCAATTAATCGGATCAATTCATCCCCTTGCATACTCGGCCCAACTTTCACACCAATGGGGTTATGGATCCCACGGAAAAATTCGATATGCGCATGGTCAAGTTGACGAGTGCGTTCACCAATCCACAACATATGCGCAGAGCAGTTGTACCACTTGTCCGTTAGCGTATCCACACGGGTCAATGCCTGCTCGTAGTTAAGCAACAATGCCTCATGAGACGTGTATAAGGTAGTCTCGTGCAGAGTTGGCGTGTTATTGGTATTGATACCCATAACATCCATGAACTCTAACGAATCTTGGATACGGCGAGCCACATCCTGATAACGCTCTTTAAGTGGATTGTTTTCAACGAATGCCATGTTCCAGCGATTCACTTGATGCAAATCCGCTAAACCGCCTTGAGCGAACGCGCGAAGTAAATTCAATGTTGACGCACTGCGATGATATGCATCTAACATGCGCTGCGGATCAGGCATACGAGAAGCTTCAGTAAATTCAAAACTGTTGATGATGTCGCCGCGATAGCTAGGTAATGACACACCGTCTATGGTTTCTAAGTCCCCCGAGCGAGGCTTAGCATATTGCCCAGCCATGCGCGCAACCTTAGTGACTGGACAGCGACCAGCGAAGGTAAGTACGATCGCCATTTGTAAAATAACTTTGAAGGTATCACGAATTTTAGGGGCATTAAATTCATCAAAGGACTCAGCGCAATCACCTCCTTGCAACAAAAAGCCGTTACCGTCAGCAACTTGGCCTAGCTCTTTAAACAATTGACGCGTTTCAGCGGCAAAAACAAGCGGCGGATAGGATTTAAGTTTCTGTTCAACATCACGTAAATGCTGCTGATTATGGTAAGTAGGTTGTTGCAATATTGGCTTTTGACGCCAACTATCAGGTTGCCATTGGCTCACAATGTGTCCTTAAAAAATAAAATATAATGGGAAAAGGGAAATTAGTACACGAAACGAATGTTCTCAACTACGTTTCTGACGCATTATCATACCTGATATCTTGGCCTTTGAAATGCGCTCATGGCAAAGATCCGGGATAAAAAGCCATATTAACGCGTTAAACGAGATATGTTTGCAATATGCTATTACCTGCGAGGTCATTAAAACGACGGACTTGGCAATCAAAAATATCACTTAATATATCAGGTGTCATAACCTCCTCAACCGGGCCGTGATATTCCACTTCCCCAGAGCGCATCAACCAGACACCGTCAGCGTATTGTGTGCACACATTAAGATCATGTTCGCTCATTAGCACAATATTACCAATCTTCACCAGTTCTACCAGACAAGATAACAGCAGATGTTGATGGCGAAAATCTAATCCTTGACTGGGCTCGTCGAGCAATATCAGTCCCTGTCCCTGCTCTATCGCTGGCCAAATTTGTAATAACGCCCGGGCAATTTGCACACGACGACTTTCACCACCAGATAAAGTAAGTAAGGACCGAGACATAAACGGCGCTATTTCAAGCGCATTTTCAAGCATGGTAGGCATAGTAATATCACGGGCAAAAAAGGTTAATGACTCACGGACTGTAAGGGCAAAAACATGGCTTTGCTGTTGTTCTTGAAAACAACGGAAGGTTGCCATTTCAGTCATGGATATGTGCGCTGTATCACGTTGATTTATGCACAATCGTCCAGCGTCGGCATTATCAAGACCTGCGATGACACGCAGTAAGCTCGACTTTCCTGCACCATTTGGGCCCAAAATTTGAATAAACTGACCAGGGTGAGCACAAACATTTATGCTATCTAACCGCTTAGCAAAGCTGAGGTTTTCAATGCTTAACATGACAGTCTTAACCCATCTGCCGATTCAAGCGCAGTATAGAATACAAAAATATCGGGCCACCTAACGTCGCGGTCAGCATGGAAACAGGTACACTTACCTCACCGACAGCGCGCCCCACTAACACGACGACCATTAAAACAATGCCGCCCAGTAATCCAGAGGCAGGCAATATAAAACGATTATCATAGCCAAAAAAATTACGCAGCATATGGGGAACCAACAAGCCCACAAAAGCGATTGATCCCGCGATAGACACAGCTATCCCTACTACTAAGGCACAGACCAGTAACATCATTTTGTGAAATCGAGTAACATTCAACCCAGCCAATTGTGCACTACTGGCACCGAAATATAGCCAATTCAGCGCGCTACCCTGACGTACAAGCAACCCGAGTAAAATAAGCAAACTTGGCCCTGCAACCGTTAGTACCTTCCAATCAGCTTGATTAACACTGCCCATCAGCCAAAACGTCATATTGCGCATAGTTTGCGCATCTGATAAAAAATGCAGCCAAGCAATCACAGCGCCACTTAATGTAGAAATAGCAATACCAGCGAGAATAACGCCTGAATGCATCCCGGTTAAACGTTTAGAAATGAGATAAATTGCCGCAGTTGATAGTAACGCGCCTAAAAAGCAAAATACGGGTAACAGATATTGCACATATAAAAACGGTATTGCGCTGCCTAGTGTCAAGAACAATGCAGCAGCCAAGCTAGCCCCGCTACTTATACCAATAATTCCAGGATCGGCCAGTGGATTGCGT
Source organism: Paraglaciecola polaris LMG 21857 (assembly GCF_000315055.1). Classification (GTDB taxonomy): domain Bacteria; phylum Pseudomonadota; class Gammaproteobacteria; order Enterobacterales; family Alteromonadaceae; genus Paraglaciecola; species Paraglaciecola polaris. The sequence goes on from NZ_BAER01000017.1 coordinate 44,938, forward strand.
AACAATACTTGTAGCACAGCTGAACTCACCGCTAACCCAGCCCCGACGATAAACGCTGTTATGACTAGGGGTACGCGTAGTTGCCATAGAATACGTTGTTCGACCACAGCTGAAGTCGTATTTGGGAACAAAGGATTATGCAAACCGCCAAACAAAACCCAGATACTGCTTACTATCAAGGCGCTTAACAATATCAATAACCATATTTTTTGTTTGCGCTCGAGATTATTAGGGCCGGGCAAAACGTACCTTAATTTGCTCTATCAAGCCATCAGATGCCAGTTCAATAAGATCCAGTACATATTCAAAGCCACGTTTACCACCGTAATATGGATCCGGTATTTCCATCTCTTGTGCATCACAGAAACTCATCATCAAGGCGATTTTTTGTTGGTACTCTTGGGGACAAATGTCTAACAAATTCCGTACATTGTCTTTATCCATGGCGACAACATAATCAAAACGTTCAAAATCTCTGACCTCAACCTTGCGACACTTTATTTTTTTAAAGTCATAACCTCGCTCTTCTCCCACGGCTCTAGAGCGTTTGTCAGGAGATGTGCCAATATGTGCACCTAAGGTGCCTGCCGAATCTATGTGTATTGCTAAACCAGCATGTGCCGCTTTGTGACGAAATATCGCCTCTGCCGTGGGCGAACGGCAAATATTGCCTAAACAAACAAAAAGCACGGAGGTTAATTTTTTCTCTACTTTTTTTTCAAACACCTGGATAACTTCCGTCGATATGGTTAATAAATTGAAGAATCACCACTGTCACCATGTGCACAGGGATTATATTTCTGTAGTATTTAGCGCCTATTTCCTGTGTTATCAAACCAGATTTCGTTGTTAACGTATCCAATTGATACGCTATATGTGATTATCTTTCCACAGTTGGTCGCTTTTTGGTAATCTAGGCAAATCTTGAGTTAAATGTGTCTCATATGGATGAATCAATAAAGATTACAACCGCTTGCCATCAAGTTCAGTGCCATGAATGTGCCTACCTGGTTGAGGTTCCGGCCCTTTATCATCGCCAGCGTGCACATTGCCCCCGATGCCAATATGTTATCACAACCTATTATCAAAACATGACTCAAAAGCTGGTTGCCTTTTCAGTAGCGGCCCTGATTTTTATGGTCGCGGCACTTTGTTTTAAATTTTTATCCTTTAGTGCGAATGGGCAATATCACGCAATCAATATTATTAGTAGCATTGAGGTACTAGCAGAGAACAATTATCTGGTATTGGCTATGTTACAAAGCGCGGTCATTCTATTACTACCCGTGACCATTCTATTCTGTTTATTGTATTTATTAGTACCGGTTTTGTTTGGTAAGAAGCCTAAATATGCCGCTGTGCTGCTCAAAACCATATTTGCTTTACGCCCTTGGACCATGGTTGAAATATTCTTAGTTGCCGTATTGGTCAGCCTAGTGAAAATTATGTCTATGGCTGACATTGGAATCGGTATTTCGTTTTATGCATACGCTTTATTCGCTGTCTGTATGACCTGTACCTTAATGTATTTAGACAAACATCAACTGTATTTACTGACATCATGTGAAATGCCAGATGCCCCTAAAAGACATTCGTCATCCCATAGCATTCAAACTACCTGGGCGTTATTAGTGACATCGATGCTATTTTATATCCCTGCGAATACGTTGCCTATTATGCATACCGATATTTTAGGAGACGATCAACCTAGCACCATAATAGGCGGGGTGATAACCCTTTGGAAAATGGGCTCCTATCCCATTGCCGCCATTATCTTTATCGCCAGTGTGGTCGTCCCCGTCGCCAAACTCAGTATATTATGTTGGCTTAATTACTCTGTTCAAAGCCGTTACACTGGACGTAAAAAAACTCGTATGATCGGTTATCGACTAACAGAATTTATCGGGCGTTGGTCAATGATTGACGTCTTCGTAGTGGCTATCTTAGTTAGCCTCATTCAGCTAGGAAACATAATGAGTATCTACCCTGGCTACGCAGCTCTTGCATTTTGTGCAGTGGTTATTTTAACCATGATGGCGGCAATCTCATTTGACACAACTTTAATTTGGAGCGACCGATAATCATGTCTAACAATGGTGAGCCTGCTGAAATAAAAAATGTGAACAGCATTTCAAAAATATGGTTGGTACCTATTATAGCGATCTGTATGGGTGCGTGGATGGTTTACCACCAATGGAGTAACCAAGGCCCATTAATCAGCATAGTGTTCGAAAACGCATCTGGATTAGAGGCAGGTAAAACCAAAATAAAGATGCATAACGTTGATATCGGCGAAGTGAAAACTATCGCCCTGACAGAGGACTTACAAAAGGTATTGGTCACTGCGCGCATGTCTGCCAACGCTGAAGGGCTGCTTCGAGAAAGCACTGAATTCTGGTCGGTAAATCCACGTATCTCACTCAACGGCATATCTGGACTCAACACATTGGTATCTGGTACGTACATTAATATGTCTACTAACTTAGAAGGTGCTTCAATCCGTGATTTTGTTGCCCTATCGGCCCCTCCAATTACACCTAGCGGTACGCCTGGTCTACATGTAACGTTAAACAGTAATGCCGAATTCGCCTTCAAAGAAGGCGACCCGGTGATATATAAAGGCCTAAAAGTAGGCGAATTTGAAAGCATTTACTTTAATTTTGATGAACGCGTGGTGTATTACAACACCTTTATTCAGGCTCCTTATCATAAGCTAATTACGAGCAACACCAAGTTTTGGAATGCCAGTGGCGTGCAAATGGAATTAGGCACCAACGGTGTGAAAGTAAAAAGCAGCAGTATCGAAACTTTAATCACGAATGGTGTTGCCTTTGGTGTCCCTGAGGGGTTGCCTCAAGGTGAACGAGTCAGTGACCGATCATACTTTAATATTCACGACTCCTACGAGTCCGCTGCAGAAGAACGTTACAAAGCTGTCGCCAAATACGTGATCTTGGTCGATGACACTGTACGTGGTCTGCATATAGGTGCTCCCGTTGAATATCGGGGTATCCAAGTGGGCAAAGTACTCGAAATTACCCCCCCCAAATAATAATCAACAAAAATGGTTAGACTCAGGCGTCGCTATCCCTGTCATTATTGGCATACAGCCAGGCCGTATAGAGCAAACTGACGACCAGGCCGGTATTGAACATATTCGCCAACAAATGCGCATGTGGGTTGAAAATGGTTTTCGGGCTTCTTTACAAACTGGTAATTTATTAACCGGGGCGTTATTTGTTAACTTGGAGCAATACCCTAATGTGGCATCCACTAAAATAGAACAATTTCAAGATTACGAGGTTATCCCAAGTATTTCTAATGAATTTTCGCAGATTACCGAAAAAGTCAGTGCCATTCTGGACAACATCAACGATATGGATTTAGTCCAGTTCTCTGTTGCAGCCAACCAGATGATGGCCGACATCAGTGCTAGCGCCAATAGCATGAACAGCACAGCAGACGACTTTGCAGGCACTTTACGGCAAATGGACGAACAACAGTTCAGTGTTAAATTAGCCGCGGCACTATCAGGTGTCGCGGAGTTGACCCAAGGCTTTGCTTCTGGCTCTAGAACAAATAACGAAATAAACGATACATTGAATACCTTGCAGCAACGCTTACGTGAATTACAACCTTTGCTGCTCGAGCTAAACCAAGCACCTAATAGTTTAATTTTTGACAAACCACCTAAGCCCTATCGTCAACCAAATAGCGTGAACGATAATGCCCAGCAAGAGCATAAATAATATGAAACAGTTTAGCGTTTTCCTTCTGATCTTAGTATTGTGCGGATGCAGTTCAGCACCGCCCACAGGTCAGCAGATTTATCTACTTAACATTGACGCCCCACATTCCTCACCAGGGGGTAAAAATATTAAACAACTGGTTGTGGTGGAAAAAATACTGCTTGCTGAATACCTAAAGCGGCCAAATCTTGTGATGCAGGTAGACGGAAATCAACTGTATTATTCAGACATTGACCTGTGGGCTGAAAACCTACAGACTGACATTCACAAAACTTTAACTGCTTGGTTAAATGACCGCGCCAAACACACTCGCTTTGTCGCTTACAACTCCCCGGAGGCAAGGCTCGACCTTAAACACCTAGTTGTCAGCATTGAGCACTTTATGCCTACTGATCAAGGCACTGTGGTTAGTAATGGTCAATATTGGTGGGTCGAAAACAGCAAGATGGATAACCCTACGTCTCAAAACAGTTTTAGCTATGAATCAGCGCTAACGCAGAAAGGTTATAGTCATAGTGTTTCACAACTAGCGCAACAACTAGCCCAACTGAGCACACAGATAATTAAAGACGTTGAGTAAGTAAAATAAGGATATGACACTGGTATGTTTAACGTCAAAAAATTGATTTTTGAGTATTTAAATACTGGCACTAAGGTAAGTAACTCCCCAGCCGTAAGACAGCAAATTCAAGTCACCAATTTGTTTGGTTTTATTGGCTATACCATCACCTTTATTCTCGGTATCAGTGCGTTACAGCGCAGTGATTTTTCCCATAACGAAGATCTCTATTTGGGTATCGTACTGCTCATTGCGAGCGTGCTTTTTTTCTTATCGCGGATTATCCTCAAGCACTTCCAGAGTAAAAACGGTTATACATTTTCTGCAAATTTAGTCACCTATGCCCTAATGGTATTGATGCTCTATTTGGTCATCACAGGCGGCGTTAAAAGCACCGGCCCGTTGTGGATTTACATCGTTCCTCCGGTGGTTTTATTTTTTGGTGGTTTGAAACGAGGCTTAATTCATGTAGGCCTTTTCGCTGTGGCCGTCATTGTGGTTATGTGGTATCCAAACAATACAATGTTGTTGGCACATTATAGCGACGAATTTAAATCACGTTTAATCTACTCATTTATAACAGTCGGCATGTTATTCGTATTTTACGAATATTCTCGCCAACGCTCATTTAAAATACTGCAAGAATTGAGTCAACGTTTTGAAAAGCAAGCCCGCCTCGACCCACTTTCAGGATTACAGAACCGCCGAGGCATGTTAGAAAAGCTCGAATACGAGCATCAACGCACGCTTAGGCACACAAAAAACATGACCATAATGATGTGTGACATAGATAACTTTAAGCGTGTTAATGACGAATTTGGTCATGACGCTGGTGATCAAGTCATTAAGGAAGTTGGACAGCTTTTTGCCAAAGGTTTACGCAAACAAGATACCGTTGCCCGTTGGGGCGGTGAAGAGTTTTTGTTTTTATTGCCCGAGACCACCCAAGAGCAGGCCTTTATCTTGGCTGAGAAGTTGCGTATTAAAGTTGCTGACAGCGAATACGTATTTGGTTCAACCCGATTATCTGTCACTGTGAGCATAGGTATATATCAAATGCACCCCCAAGATAGCCTAGACCATGCTATTAGTCGTGCCGATACCAATTTATATCGGGCGAAAACCCACGGCCGAAACTGTACAGTGAAAACGGACTAACCCTAAGCGTTTCGTTAATAGATACCGGGCTTAGGTATTATCACTCATTCGGTTGCAAGCGAACTTAACGTAAAATCGACATTTATTTACACCGCCAATCTTGGTTAATACTTTAAATAACACGAGACTCATGCGTTCAAAACAACAGACTCAGATTGAAGATGTCACCTTTAATTGGCGTGTAGTACGTCAACTTTGGCCTTATTTACTGGAATTTAAAAGCCGAGTATTTCTTGCCATGTTGTGTCTCATTGCTGCTAAAGTTGCCAGTATCGGCCTACCCTTTATTCTCAAACATGCGGTGGATACGCTCAATGCAAAAGACACCGAAAGCACACTCGTACTTGTCCCTTTTGCGCTTATCGCCGCCTATGGCTTGCTGCGTTTAGCCAATGTACTATTCGGGGAAATACGCGATACCTTATTTGGGCGGGTAACCGAGCGCGCCATGCGACGGATCAGTTTGCAGGTTTTTGAGCATTTGCACAAACTCGATTTAGATTATCATTTAAACCGCCAAACCGGTGGCCTTTCCCGCGATATTGAGCGCGGTACAAGTGGCGTTAGTTTTCTAATGCGCTTTCTTGTGTTTAACATCGTTCCTACTCTTCTTGAAATTATTGCCGTAGTGGGCGTGCTTTTTTATAACTATGGATGGAGCTTTGCATTCATCATTTTACTATCGGTTATTAGCTACGTCGGGTTTTCAGTGAAAGCTACCCATTGGCGGACTGAATTTGTCAGGGCGGTCAATCAAGCTGATTCATTAAGTAACACTAGGGCAATTGATAGCCTGCTGAATTACGAAACCGTTAAATATTTTAATAATGAGCAATATGAAGCAAGCCGTTACGATGTAGCGTTAGCTGATTGGGAGGTTGCTCGGCGTAAAAACCGTCTTTCGTTATTTGCACTAAACGGCGGTCAAGCCACCATAATAGCGATTGCGATGACCAGCATGATGGCTGTCGCGGCATACTACGTTGCGAAAGGAACCATGACCATTGGTGACTTTGTTTTAATCAACGCGTTTACCATGCAAATATTTATGCCACTAAATTTCCTCGGTTTTGTCTATCGCGAAATTCGTGGTGCGTTAGCCAATATTGAAAACCTATTTACATTGTTAAGCAAAGCACCATCAGTGTTGGATGATAAAGAGGCTGCCCCTCTTAACGTAAACAAGGGTAAAATACGGTTCGAGCAAATCAATTTCGGTTACGAACCCGACAGACAAATATTACACAATGTCAGTTTTGACGTTCCTGCGGGGAAAAAAGTGGCGATTGTAGGCCCAAGTGGCGCGGGTAAGTCCACTGTCATCAAACTATTATTTCGTTTTTACGAAGCGAATAGCGGAGAAATCTACATAGACGGGCAACCAATATCGAAAGTAAATCAAGCGTCACTACGGGAGGCGATCGGAATTGTTCCCCAAGACACTGTCTTATTCAACGATAGTATTTTTGAGAATATTCGTTACGGTAAACCTAGCGCCAGTGATGATGAAGTAAATGATGCGATACGACACGCCCATTTATCACTATTCATCAATTCCCTGCCCAAAGGGAAAGACACGCAAGTCGGAGAGCGTGGCTTAAAGTTATCTGGCGGTGAAAAACAACGTGTTGCCATCGCTCGCACCATATTAAAAGGGGCGCCTATTTTACTGTTTGACGAAGCCACTTCATCCCTTGATAGCCAATCTGAGCAGGCTATTCTCAGTGCATTCAGGGAAATCGCCATCGGCCATACCAGCCTCGTCATCGCTCATCGTCTCTCGACCATAGTAGATGCTGACAGTATCATAGTGCTCCAAGACGGTCGCGTAGTAGAACAAGGTGAACACCATAAATTATTGGCCCAAAAAGGCCCTTATTATCACCTGTGGAATACGCAACAAAAAGTGAACTCCTGATGACTGAGCCCGCAAACCAATTGCTTATTGAGGCAATAAACCAAACCATGCCCTTTGGCAAATATGCCGGAAGAAAGCTACTTGACCTGCCGGAACCTTATTTAGTTTGGTTCAGTCAACAGGGCTTTCCTGAGGGAAAGCTTGGGCAGCAATTGGCACTGATGCATGAAGTTAAGGTTAATGGACTAGAAACTATGCTCAAACCCTTATTGAGATGATGAAACGCTCTTACTCACCCGCCTCACGGCGGCGTCAAAGCAATAACAGTGCCCAGCATGATAATATCGACCGGCAAATTTTAGTCCTACACAAAGCAATGGCCTTAAAACTCATCGCCCGTTGTGATCTGCGCCAACAAGTTATCGAAACCATAGAGTCACGTTACACTAACGGTCAACTGCGCCATGGCGGATACTTAGTCTGGAGTTGCTTAATGGAATATATTGCTGAACAACCTGACGTTTTTTTACAAGGTGTATTGGCTGACACAGCGCAAATGCGAAAACTTCGCCGCAGAACCCCTTTTGTGAACGTATTAACTGAGCAAGAGCGCTTGCACACATTAAATACGAGCCTAAGCGAATAAATTGCAGAGTCGATATTTAGCAAAATAAGCAAAATCGAAAGGAAGATGAAAGTATGGCCCAGGCATCATTACACATACTGCGCTAAAGGATATTCCCACTGTTGAAATACGCAGCTTGTCTGATTGAAACCAACTCATCGTGCTGATTAAGATTAGATCTAAGCAAACAATATTCTCATGTTACTCGAAGTGTGAAATTAACCAATAACATGAGAGTTTTAGTTAGCTAAAACGAAAAAAGCACCCGAAGGTGCTTTTTCTCAATCGTTTAAGACTGTCGATTAACGACGTAGGCCTAAACGCTTGATTAGATCTTGATAACGCTCAACGTTTTTACCTTTAAGGTAATCAAGAAGTTTACGACGCTGGCTAACCATACGTAATAAACCACGACGTGAGTGGTGATCTTTTTTATGGTCAGCAAAATGGCCTTGAAGCTTGTTGATGTTAGACGTCAACAATGCAACTTGAACTTCAGATGAACCAGTATCACCTTCTTTTACGCCATAGTCAGCAATGATTGCTGCGGTTTCTTGAGTAGTTAGTGACATAACTTTCTCCAAAATAAGAGCTAAAATACAGCAGGCCGATCACTAATTCAGCCATGCCAAGGAGCGCGTATTATAGAGGTTAACTTCTATTTAGCAAGGGCAAATCCAGCTAAGCTGGTGAGTTAAATACCACGACTCGCTTAGGCGCGGCGTAATTGCTGTTATCAATCTCAGAAACGCCCAAAAACACATTGTCTTGAGTACAATAAGTCCGTACAAGTGTGCCGTGAGTAATCCTTGATTCACTTTGGTATGTTACCGGCTGACCATGCAAAAACGAATCTCTTGCCTCGGGCGTCAAACTAACGCTAGGCAATGACTTAACAGCGCTGTCCATGGGGATTAACAAGGGATCAAGAATATCTGTCAATGGGATCTGTTCAGCTTGGGCTTTTTCAAGCAATTCTTCAAGCATTTCAAAACTCACCATTTTATCGCTAGGATAATCAGCCACTCTGGTGCGATGAAGTTTACTAACATAAGCACAGCAACCCAGTAGTTGTCCCAAGTCATCCACTAATGAGCGAATATAAGTGCCTTTACTACAATGCACTTCCATATCCACTTCGTCACCCTCAAACCGGGTAATGCTAAGGGAAAATATAGTGATATCTCGCGCTTCACGCTCGATAACAATTCCTTGGCGCGCATAATGATAAAGCGGTTTCCCTTGGTGCTTTAAGGCAGAAAACATAGACGGCACTTGCTTAATAGGCCCTTTAAATGTCTCGCAAGCGTCATATAATTGCTGCTCAGTTACATTCACTTCACGCGTATCCACCACCTCTCCGTCTGCATCAGAAGTAGTTGTTCGCACACCTAATTTAGCGGTGACTATATAGGTTTTATCCGCATCTAACAGGAATTGAGAAAACTTTGTCGCTTCGCCCAAGCAAACAGGCAGCATACCGGTGGCTAGTGGATCAAGCGCACCTGTGTGTCCGGCTTTAGCCGCTAAAAATGCCCGTTTAACTTTCTGTAACGCTTGGTTAGAAGATATTTCTAATGGTTTGTCTAGCAGTAGAATACCGTCTATTGCACGACCTTTACGACGTCTAGCCAATCCCTAGTCCTCTTGTTCTTCATCTAACGAACGACCCGCATTACGCGCGCGTTCTTTGTCTTTATTCAAGGTTTCGTCAACGAGGTTAGTGATGCGAATACCTTCGCTTAACGAACCATCGCGCACAAATTTAATTGCCGGAACGGCGCGCATACGCATGCGACTGGCCAACAAGGTACGTATATAGCCTTTATTTTCTTCTAGAATAGACAAGTAATTATCCATCACTTCCTCGTCATTCTCGAAGAAGGTCACATAAATTTTGGTATACGCTAAATCACGAGACACCTCTACAGCAGAGACAGTTACCATGCCTAAGCGCGGATCCCGATTCTTAAATTCGTTCTGTAGAATACTGGCGATCTCTTTATGTATTTGCTGACCTACTCGGTCGGTGCGAGAGAATTCTCTTGCCATTTCAATCTCCTAAAGCATTACTTAATGCTTTTGTTAAGACAAAACGGAGGCCTAAGCCTCCGTTTTACTTCAATATTAATAATCAGCTAACAACAAGTGTTGGCGAATTATAACTCACGCTTAACTTGAACGATTTCAAACACTTCAATTTGATCGCCCACTTTAACATCGTTGTAGTTCTTCACGCCGATACCACACTCAACCCCGTTACGTACTTCTTGTACGTCATCCTTGAAGCGTCTTAATGACTCAAGCTCGCCTTCATAGATAACCACGTTTTCACGTAGTACACGGATTGGGTTACTGCGCTTAATAAGCCCTTCGATAACCATACAGCCAGCAATTGCACCCAGTTTCGGTGATTTAAACACATCACGTACTTCCGCCAAACCAATGATTTCTTGTTTGAATTCAGGGGCAAGCATACCGGTCATCGCCATCTTAACTTCATCAATCAAGCTATAGATTACACTGTAATAACGTAGGTCAATCTCTTCCGTTTCAATAACACGTCTTGCACTTGCATCAGCACGTACGTTGAAACCAACAACGATAGCACTTGAAGCAGCGGCTAAGCTTGCGTCTGTTTCGGTAATACCACCAACTCCACTACCCACAATGTTCACTTTCACTTCGGAAGTAGACAGCTTGGTTAGTGAATCAGAAATGGCTTCTACTGAACCTTGAACATCCGCTTTAAGTACAATGTTAAGCTCGCTTACGTCGCCAGCTTCCATGTTAGCAAACATGTTTTCAAGCTTGGCTTTTTGCTGCTTAGCTAGTTTAATTTCACGTTGCTTAGTGTGACGCTTGGCTGCAACTTCTCGCGCTTTACGCTCATCCTGAACCACTAATGCATCTTCACCTGCTACCGGTACACCGGACAAACCGAGCACTTCAACTGGCGTTGACGGACCTGCAACAGTCACGTCTTGACCGTTTTCGTCACGCATAGCGCGAACGCGGCCGTATTCAATACCACACAGCAGGATGTCACCCGCTTTCAGTTGACCTTCTTGGATCAATACTGAAGCCACCGGACCACGTCCTTTATCCAAACGAGATTCAATAACAATCCCTTTGGCAGAACCCGTAGGTGGTGCTTTTAAGTCTAACAATTCAGCTTGTAAGCTAATCGCTTCAAGTAAAGCGTCGATGCCTTCACCTGTTTTTGCCGAGACATTAACAAACTGGTGTTCACCGCCCCACTCTTCTGAAATCACTTCCAGTTGAGAGAGTTCAGTTTTAACTCGGTCTAAGTCTATGCCGTCTTTATCAATTTTGTTTACAGCAACAATCAAAGGTACACCTGCCGCTTTAGCATGTTGTACAGCTTCTTTTGTTTGTGGCATTACACCATCATCTGCTGCTACCACTAATACAACGATATCCGTTGCTGTGGCGCCACGAGCACGCATAGCAGTAAACGCCGCGTGACCTGGGGTATCCAAAAAGGCGATACGTCCGTTATCCGTTTCAACGCTGTAAGCACCAATGTGCTGCGTAATGCCACCGGCTTCGCCAGCTGCAACTTTCGCTCGACGAATGTAATCAAGCAATGACGTTTTACCGTGATCTACGTGACCCATAATGGTGACAACAGGTGCGCGAGAGGCAAGCTCTGACGAAATATTGTCAGCCAACAATTCGTCTTCTAACGCATTGTCGTTAACCAATTCATATTTGTGACCTAACTCTTCAACCACAACAACTGCGGTTTCTTGGTCAAGAACCTGGTTGATCGTAACCATTTCGCCCATTTTCATCATGGCTTTGATTACTGCGGTGGCTTTAATGGCCAACTTATTGGCTAAGTCACTTACTGTGATGGTTTCGCCCAGGCGAACAATACGTTCAACGGGCTGAGCAGGTTTGTTAAACGCATGTTTAAGATCTGACCCGGCATTACGTTTCGACTTTTTACGACGACGTCCGCCACGTTCAATTTTAATATCATCCGCATCTTCTGCTTCTTGTGCATAACGGTTGCTATGTACATGCACTTCTTCTGCTTCTTGCTTCTTACGACGCTCTTCTTCTTCTTTCCAACGGCGTGAGTTTTCTTCAGTCAGTTTCAGTGCTTCTTCTGCCGCTTTTTTAGCATCTTCTTCAAGCTTGCGTTGTGCTTCTTGTTCTTGCTTCTTACGGATATTTTCCGCATCAGCACGGGCACGTTCTTGCTCTGCCTTTTCTTCAGGGCTCAGAGCTGACTCTTCTGCTTGACGTGCTTCGGCTTCTTTCTTAGCACGGGCAACACGTTCAGCTTCAGCTTTGGCTTTTGCTTCTGCGGCTTTCTTCGCTTTTTCTTCGGCGGCTTTCTTCGCTTCTTCAGCTTGTTGTTGCTCGGCTTCAAGCTTGGCTTGTTGCTCAGCTAACACACGGGCTGTTTCTTCTTCCGCTAAACGCGCTTCTTCCACGTCAGTGCGTTTAACGTACGTACGCTTCTTACGTACTTCAACCGTTACCGCTTTCGACTTACCCATATTAAGAGTACTAGTCGTTTTACGTTGTAATGTCATTCGCTTAGGCCCGTCAGAGCCCGTACCGCCATGTTGTTTGCTTAAATAATCCAACAGCTGACGTTTTTCATCTTCAGTCACGTTTTCATTTGCCGCTTTAACAATATCAGCATCTTTAAACTGCTTAACTAAGCGGTCAACCGAAGTGCCGATATCGGCGGCGAGTTTTTCAATGGATACTTCTGCCATATTCGTAATTCCTCTTGGTGACCCTATTCTTCGTTAAACCAGACAATGTTTCGTGCAGCCATAATCAGCTGGCCAGCTTTCTCTTCATCTAGTTCTTCAATATCGCTGATCTCATCTACGCCTTGCTCCGCAAGTGCTTCAAGATCGGTAATGCCGCGACTTGCCAATGTATAGGCAAGATGGCGTTCCATACCGGCTAAACTTAATAGCTCTTCTTTTGGTTCAGAGGCTTCCAGTGTCTCTTCGTTTGCAAGCGCTTGCGTAGTTAACGCTGCGCGGGCTCTGCTACGTAGATCTTCAACGATATCTTCATCAAGTCCGTCAATTTCCAGTAGCTCATTAATAGGTACGTAAGCGATTTCTTCAAGAGTAGTAAACCCTTCATCAACCAATACCGCGGCAAATTCTTCGTCAATATCCAGTCCATTAACGAAAACCGCTAACACCTTAGAATTTTCTTCATCGTGTTTATTATTCAGGTCTTCAACGGTCATTACATTTAGTTCCCAGCCAGTAAGCTGAGCGGCTAAACGCACGTTTTGACCACTACGACCGATAGCTTGCGCTAAGTTGTCTGCTTCAACGGCCACATCCATGGTGTGATTATCTTCATCCATCACAATCGATGCGACTTCCGCTGGTGCCATTGCGTTGATGACGAACTGAGCAGGATTGTCATCCCACAACACGATATCAACCCGCTCACCGCTTAATTCGCCGCTAACAGCTTGAACACGTGAACCACGCATACCAACACAAGCACCAACAGGATCAAGACGTTTGTCATTGGTTTTTACAGCGATTTTAGCCCGTGAACCAGGATCCCGTGCTGCCGCCTTAATTTCTAAGGTTTCTTCAGCAATCTCAGGCACTTCTAATCTGAATAACTCAACCAACATATCAGGATGGGTACGGCTAATAAATAACTGTGCGCCACGCGCTTCAGGACGAATAACGTAAAGTAGGCCACGTACGCGATCACCTGGACGGAATGTTTCGCGAGGTAACATATCATCACGGTAGATAACGCCTTCAGCGTTATTACCTAAATCAATAATGATATTATCGCGATTAACTTTTTTGACCGTACCGGTCACTAGTTCGCCGACACGTTCTTCGTATTCTGCCATCACTTGCGCACGTTCAGCTTCACGTACTTTTTGTACGATAACTTGCTTAGCGGTTTGTGTGGTTATACGGTCGAATTTAATCGATTCAACTTGATCTTCAACATAGTCACCTAGTTGAATATCGGGCTCATCAATTTGAGCGGCAGAAATGGTCATTTCTGCAAATGGGTTCTCTTGCTTTTGATCATCAGCGATAACCATCCAACGACGGAACGTGTCAAAATCACCTGTTACACGGTCAATGGCGACCCGTACTTCGATTTCGCCTTCAGTCTTCTTTTTAGTTGCACTTGCAATGGCAAATTCTAACGCTTCAAATATTTTTTCTCTTGGAACTTGTTTTTCATTTGAAACGGCTTCCGCCACTAACAAAATTTCTTTATTCATGATTGCCTCACTGATTATTCTTTAGCAAAAGCCTAAATGGCCATTTACTCAATCAAACGTTGGAACAACATTGCCTTTTTCAATATTGGCAAATGCCAATACGAACTCTTGATTGTCAACTTGAACAGTTAACATGCCATCAGATTCACTCAATAACTTTCCTTTGAAGTTACGTCTGTCTCCCATGGGCATTTTCAAGCGTAACGTGACAACTTCGCCAATCGAGTCGATATAATGTTGTAACTTAAATAATGGACGCTCCATGCCCGGTGAGGACACTTCTAAGTTGTATTCTGTATTAATAGGGTCTTCTACATCAAGTACAGCACTGACTTGATGACTCACTTCTGCACAATGATCAACCGAAATACCATCTGGATGATCAATGTAAACGCGCATAGTGGAATGTACTCCAGCGCGAACAAACTCAATCCCCACCATTTCAAAGCCGAGGGCTTCAACAGGTGCGGTCAACATTTCAGTTAATTTTTGCTCTAGTTGAGACAATATGCACGCTCCAAAAACGAAAAAAGGGCCATAAGCCCAGAATAAATAAAAACAGATTAAAAAGGATAACAAAAAGCCCCGTACAAGCGGGGCTTTTTGTTTCTGGACCCTAGTCCACTATTCTTGCTGAAAATTGACTGGATGCCAAATTTTCAAAAAGTGGTTGCGGGAGCAGGATTTGAACCTACGACCTTCGGGTTATGAGCCCGACGAGCTACCAGACTGCTCCATCCCGCGCTTGAAATCTTTTTCGATATGCGTTCCGTGTACTTCGTACCGCGTCTCGAGTGGGGCGTATTATACATAGCTGATGGGATGACGCAAGCCTTGTGAAGCATAAATCACAAATTAATCGGTCGACCAAATAACGCTGTACATAATTCATACAAATCAGCCGGTTGCAAAAAATACATGACTTGATTAAGACTGCAGCAGATCCATTTTGGTGGCTAATTTGAAATCCAATTCACTTAACCCACCCGCGTCGTGTGTGGTCAGCTTAACTTCGACTTTATTGTAGACATTAAACCACTCAGGGTGGTGATTGAGCTTTTCCGCCCAGATAGCGACTTGGCTCATCCAGCCGAAAGCGCGAATGAAACTTTTGAACTTGAAGTCTTTCGCTAACTTTCCTTCAGTAATTTGCCATTGTTGCTCTGTTGGCAAATTCTGATTGAGCTCATTCAATTTTACCAAGCTTTCAGCATTCGTTAATTTATCCACCATAAAATCCTCATATTCACCGTTGGGAAGCATATAACTCTATGATGCCGTCAAACAGCAAGAATGAAAGTCAAATTACGATTTATCGACAAAAAATGCGGCTACTTTTGTTTACAAAAAAACCTGCCGAAGCAGGTTTTTTTATATAAAAGGTTAAGCTTAGAACTCGACGGCGAAGCGCGCGTAAATCTGACGACCTCTAGGGTCATGCACCTTACTGTCGAAGCCACTGTTAGTGAATAACTGAGGAGGCTCTTCATCTGTAATATTGATACCACCAACTGACAACACATAGTTGTTCTGGGTATCAAACATTGCACCTAAGTTAACATTGTACTGCACATCATAAGTTACGTGACTATCAACTTCTTTAAAGCCACCAGCAGTATCACAACCCCCCGTATTGACTGTTCCATCGGAACAGTTTTGATCATCATCATAACTGCTAATATATCGAGCAAAGATATTCGCTGAGTGCGCACCAGATGACCAATTCAAGCCAAGGTTCAAACGCAATTCAGGTGATGACGTACCAATGTTCGTAAAGTTTCTACGCCCTGCCCCATCTACCTTCCCTGCTTGTGGGTCATCTAGTTCGTACTTTGTAATGTAGGTCGCATTAATTGACGGAACAAACAAACCTGCATCCGTATCCATCTTGTAACTTGCCACAAAATCTAAACCAGAGGTTTCAAGAGAGCTGGCATTGACATAAGTATTATTAACTTGTGTTAATGGTCCTGTGAGAGGGTCGCCAGCGCGCACAACGCGATCTGGATCACTTGGGTCTAAATTCAATACCGCTTGTGGGTTTTCTTGAATGATCAAGTCTTCAAACTCGAAGTTCCAATAATCAACCTCAATGGACACATCACTAATAGGCTCAAACGACACACCAATATTGTACGCAGTTGACTCTTCTGGTTTTAAATCTTCATTACCTACTGTGCGCACTGCGGCAAAAGCGTTCGCACCGATAAGAGGATCAACCAGTTGTTGCAGTGAAGTTCCCCCACCATTTCGCAAGAATACCGTAGGTGCTCTGAATGACGTAGAGATCGAACCACGGAAAGACAACTCTTCACTGGCACGATAAGAGAAAGCCACTTTAGGGTCTATGGTATCGCCAATTGAACCGCCGTAGTCTTCATAACGAACAGCCAACTGGATATCCAAATCATTAAAAACAGGCAAGGCCATTTCAGCGAAAACAGCCCAAACATCCAACGAACCGTCAAAATCTGGGTTACCGATAACAAAGGTAAAACTATCTTGGTTGGCTAATGCATCATAATCTTGACTTAACGATTCGTCACGGTACTGCATGCCGAATGCTAAGCCTGCCGCTCCGCCGTCCATATCGAACACATCGAATGACATAAAGCCTTCATATACTTGTAAATCGGATTTGGAGTCGATGGTCTCAAGTCCGGTAAACGAATCAATGACATATTGAGAGTTAGGGGCTGTGGTATATGAAGTGGCAAACGGATTAAAGTATTCGCAATCGCCTTCACCTGCGGTTCCGGTTAACGGATTACATTGCCCACCGCCTAGACCATTTAAAGCAAGATTAAATTCTGTATCTAACACGTCAGGTACGCTGAAGAAAAAGTCATTGGTGGCATTGGTATAGCTCACTTCCCAAAAACCATGTTCTAACTCGCCTTGTAACGCAGTGTTAAAACGAAAGGTATCCGATTCAGTATGCGCAAAATCAGGTGCTTTACCGTTACCCTCTGCACGGCCAAAAAAGGTTACGGCTTGACCAAACGGATTCTCAGGATGATCAGCAGGTACAACTGGGCCGGTTAATATAGGGAAACTTGGTGCGCCCCCCCGTGAAGCTCTGTTACGCGCGAAGCTGACTTCAGTAGTCCAGCTCATAGTGTCAGATACTTCGTATTCCGCTTTAACATAAGCATTTAGGCGTGATTCGTCCGGTACATATGAGTAATCTTTACCGAAGTCAAACATACACATACCCACATCTAAACCGGGTACTGTGCCTGGAGGAGCAAGTAAATTAGCGGCCCCGCCGAATTCTTCACAACCGTACGGGTCAATAAAAGGTGTTGCCCCGATGAAATAAGAACCAGGGTTACCCAAAGCACTGCTGTCATCTTGAGGTCGACTTAAACGACGATCTTTAATAAATAGTGGTGAACGATTGGTATAACTCACTGCCGCAATGATGCTACTTTTATCATTACTGGTTCCCCATAAACCTTGCAACACATATTCTTTATTGTTGCCGTGGGCACCGTCTTGATAATCTGCGCTGAGTTTGACCCCTTCATAATTACGCTTGGTGATGAAGTTAACAACACCTGCTACTGCGTCTGAGCCATAAAGTGCAGAAGCACCATCTTTAATGATCTCCACTCTATCAATGGCAATCATAGGTACCAACGAGCTGGTATCTACAAAGTTCAAACCGGCATTGGTGGGCTGCGACGTGACAACCTGACGTTTGTTATTCAACAATACCAAAGTTGAGGCAACGCCTAAACCACGTAAGTTGATGTTTGATGTGCCCGCTGTGGCATTTTGGGTAAAAGCATCCGGATTGTTTTCCGCTCCAGTATTAATCGTCAATGTCTGCGTGATATCGGCGATGTTTTTCGCACCTAATGCATCAATAGCAACACTATCAACAACAGACAGCGGTGACGGTGATTCAAAGTTTTCGCTGCGACGAACGAAACTCCCTGTCACCATAATCATTTCGATATCTTCTTTTTTCTTTACGTCGGCTTCTTGGGCCAATACTGAAGGGGTAGCAAATAGAAATTGAGCGGAAATGGCCGCAGCTAAAGCACTGACTCGTGTTTTTATCTTCATTGTGTGTTCTCGAGGTAATTATTAGATACAAATCGAGCGTGTAAACAACGGACTTACCAACCACTCAGACCGCGCGTCAATATTGTCTAATAGTTATAATTCTTATCAGTAAGTGACTGATTCTCAGGCGCTAAACTAATGCGCCATAGTGATAGTAGGGGGGGAAAGAGGATATGTAAATGCAATGTTATTTATATGTGAACATTAACTCAAGTCATGGTCAGACCAGATGGCGTGAATTAGAGCAACCTCTTAGGTAAAAAGATTGCTCATACTAAAGTCTACCCGAGCAGCATCATTAAAAATGTACCCACCAAGGCAGGCTTATCACGGCCTTTAATATCAACTTGTGTATCGAAGCTAAAAAGCGTTCCCATTGCTTTACTTTCTTTTCTCGCCAATGTGGAAATGAAACGAATTTCGTCTTCCACCCTGACCGGCTCTAAGAAACGGATTTTATCTACACCGTAATTTAAAACGGTTTGCGTACTGGAGTCGAGTTGTACCATACCGTAGAACGCTTCCGGCATAAGGGTGACACTTAGGTAACCGTGCGCAATCGTCGTTTTAAACGGGCTTTCTTTTTGACATCGCTCTACGTCTAAGTGTATCCACTGATGATCCCCCGTCGCCTCGGCAAACAAGTTAATCCGTGCTTGATCTATCTTCATCCAATCGCTTGGTTCTAATTGCTCACCTACATCAAGTTGTAATAAATCTTTGGCCATCAGTGGCTCCTCGAATATGTAATTAATCTTTACGCTAGCACCGTCACTCTAGTGGTGACAACTCACCTGAATTTATTCAGATGTATAAATTTAAAGTGAACGACAAAATACTCACCACTATTTTCTTTGTAGCCCAAAAGGTTAAGTAATTTCATCGTAATAATTGCTTGTTCTATCTGAGACGAGAAATTAATTTATCGAATGTAGGTCTGTGTCTAATGTCTGCGAATATCGCACAACAGCTTAATGAGGAAGAAAATGCAAAAAATGTGGTTGAGCCTAGGTTTATTAAGTAGTGTGCCTTTTTTGACTCACGCCTACTGTATCGATGATTGGGCATGTTTTGACAAGATTAGTAATAAGCAAAAAGTAGAATATTGGTTACGTAATAACAAGCCTTACCCCATCACGTCTACACTTGAAGTGACGACCCGAAATCTGCACAGTACTGATAAGAAGCGCGTGCATTATAGTGAAACACGGGTTCTTGGCCCATTCGAACGGGTGAAAGTGTTGTCATTAAGTGTATTCGACCCGCTGCGCTCAACACGTATTAAGGAAAACTTTTTCTGGACACCCGGCATTCAAAACGCAGCCCACGATGACAGCTACCGCTACGCCTTACCTTATTCAGCAAATCATTCATTTCGATTAGTTCAGGGGGTGAACGGGGGGTTTAGCCATCATGGAGCTTCTCGTTACGCGTATGATTATGCGATGCCTGTCGGTACGCCCGTGCACGCAGCCCGCAATGGTCAGGTCATTGATCTTCAGCAGAAACATAACAAGGGTGGAGCAAGCCGCCGCTATTCTCGATTTGCCAACTTTGTGACGATTTTACACACCGACGGCACCACGGGTGAGTATTATCATTTGCAGCAATACGGTGTCAAAGTAACGTTAGGTGAGCATGTTACCCGAGGTCAGTTGATCGGCTACTCGGGGAATACCGGCTTTTCTTCCTTACCCCACCTACACTTCGCGGTCTATCAAGCTAAAAGTCATGGTAAATACCAATCGCTCCCAATAAATTTCGTATCGTCGCAACCTTGACCTGCATCCCTGCTTGCGAAAACATAGGCCACAAAAAAATACCTGTCGACATAAGGCCATATACCTATAAACATTAGCCATATTACGTTTTGCGAATAAGACTAACTCGCAAAATGGTGACTGGTACCGCTACTGAAAGTCGATTAGTGCCCATATATATTCAGTTTCAGCACGTCGCTGTGGTTAAAGCTTTACACACACAAGCCCTATTCTCGCCACACCTAAATTAAGAAATGTTTGATCTATTTTGAGAATTGCGTAGTATCAAACCCAACTGGTCAGATGAGCGGATGAGTAATCATTATGAGTATTAGAACAAATCTTAAAAAAGTATTACCGGCAATTTCATTAACAGAGCAAGAAGCACTAGATGCAGGTGATGTATGGATTGAATCGTCAATTTATCGTGGAAGCCCTGACATGCAAGCGTTGCGTGCAATCCCGAAAGCGACATTAAGCGTTGACGAGCAAGCTTTTCTAGACGGTCCTGTTCAGCAGTTGCTGAAAATGGTTGACGACTACGAACTGCAAAACGGTAATCACTTGCCGCAAAAGGTTTTGGACTTTTTATCGGTAAACAAATTTTTTGCTCTCATCATTCCTAAAAAATTTGGCGGATTAGAGTTTTCTCCCTATGCCAACTCCACTATTGTTGCCACTATTGCTGTTAAAAGTAGTGCCGTAGCAGTAACCGTTATGGTGCCAAATTCTTTGGGCCCAGGTGAGTTACTCATGCATTATGGTACGACTGCTCAACAAGACCATTGGCTACCTAGCTTGGCCGTTGGTAAAGACATTCCTTGTTTCGCCCTAACCAGTCCTGAAGCAGGCTCTGATGCTGGCGCGATTCCAGATACCGGCATAGTTACCAAAGGTATGCACAACGGCGAAGAAGTACTTGGTTTATCACTGACGTGGGACAAGCGTTACATTACCCTTGCGCCGATTGCCACCGTGCTTGGTTTGGCCTTTAAAGTATTTGACCCAGAAAGCTTGCTCGGCGACACCGTCGAGTTAGGTATTACCTGTGCGCTTATTCCTAAATCTCACCCAGGTGTTGAATTGGGTAACCGTCATGATCCCATGGGTATTCGTTTTTACAACGGTACCACACGGGGAAACAAGGTATTCATTCCTATGGATTTCATCATAGGTGGCGAGAAAAACATCGGTCGCGGCTGGCAAATGCTTGTGAGCTGCCTAGGTGCTGGGCGCGGTATATCCCTTCCCGCTATGGGGGTTGCATCTGCACAATCAGCGCTGAAATCAACTGCTGAGTACTCATTTGTACGTGAGCAATTTGGTGTACCTATTGGGCGTTTTGAAGGCATTCAAGAAAAACTAGCTGATATTGCAGGTAAAACCTTCGTCTTAGAAGCAATGCGTGTACTCACTACTGAAGGGTTAGGATTAGGTCTTAAACCATCCGTAGTAACAGCTATGGCTAAATACCACATGACAGAATTAGGTCGTGATGTATGCAATACCGCAATGGACATCCAAGCAGGCAAAGCAATTCAACGCGGCCCACAAAACACCTTAGCCAATAGTTATGCGGCTCAGCCCATTGCCATTACCGTCGAAGGTGCAAATATTCTGACTCGTAGCTTAATGATTTTCGGCCAAGGTGCGATGCGCTGTCATCCCCATATGAAAGAAATGGTCGACTTGATACACAGCGACGACTCATCGGCTGATAAAGAATTCAACAAGGTGCTGGGTAAAACTATTCGCTTCAGCGTTAAAAATGCATTGCGTAGTTTTAGCAAAAGTTATGTGACCTTGACTCGTGGAGCTCAGTCTAGTCTGCCTGAAGTCAAGCCGTACGAAAAACGCATCAACGCGCTTTCAGCGAAACTTGCGCCCCTTGCCGATTTATCGTTACTGGTATTAGGCGGCGATTTGAAAAAGGCAGAAATGCTTTCTGCACGTTTAGGCGATGTAATGAGCTACCTTTACGCGTCAATGGCGGTAATACGCTTTTATGAGCAACGCGTGACGAATCGTATTGAAGCAAGGCCTTACTTTGATTACGCCATACAGTGGTGTTTACAACAAGGTGAGCAAGCTCTGAACGAATTTATCAGCAACTTCCCGAATACGGCGACACGTGGTCTGATGCGTTTGTTAACCAACACCTATACCCGTTCGGTACCTGCGATATCTGACGAGTTGAAACGTCAGCTTTCGAATGCGACTATGGATCAAAGCAGTATCATGGCTGATTTAACGCATTTGGTTAAAGTTATTCCTGGTGATGCTAATCACATCAACCAAGACGCATTTATCGCAAAACATGCTGTTATGCCAATTCTTAAAGTGGTGCAAAAAGCGCTACGGAAAAATCCGGTGGTACCTTTTGTTTCCTTTGAACATGCGGTCACTACACTGCATGAAAATGGTGAACTAAGCGCAGACGATTTCGCTCGCGTGATCGATTATAACAATAAGCGACAGTTAGCCGTGCGTGTTGATGAGTACACCTTTGACATGGAATTGCTTGATGCAAATCAACAACTAGTCAAAGCTGAACCAAAGACGCAAAACAACGCAGCTTAACAGCTGGCAGGGAAAGCAAAAGGGGGATGATATATTATCATTCCCCCTTTTTTATATTGTCACACACGCCTTAGCGGCGAACGCTCAGCGAATGTATGCTACTTCACTTCCATGTGCGGTGAGCGATACACAATTTTATCGTTAAGGTCGATGCCAATTCCTGGCACTTCAGAGACTTCAAAAAAGCCATTTACCGGCTGAGGATCTTGAATACACAGTTCGCGGTTCCAATCTTTGATGGCATAAGTATGATGTTCGTGGATCAAGAAATTAGGGATTGCCGTTTCTAAGTGCAAGCTTGCAGCCGTTGCTACGGGTCCGCCACATACATGGGCTTGAATACGAACATCGTAAACATCAGCATAATCACAGACCTTTTTCGCTTCAGTAAAACCACCACACAAACCAATATCAGGCTGCAATACATCCAAACTTTGATCTTCCAGATAGGGTCTAACACCCCAACGATTATATAAACGCTCACCACCCGCAATAGGAACATTAACCCGTTTAGCTACCTTGTCATGCAGTTTAGAATTAAGATAATTCACCGGTTCTTCATAAAACAAACAGCCTATATCCTCGACCATTTCACCCAATTGGATCGCGGTGGCGACACCCAATAAGCTGTGACATTCGAAAATGATGTCCACATCATCCCCCACTGCATCTCGGATAGCCTGTAAGCGCGCTCTGAATAAACGCAGCTCAGGTTGTGTAAACAATTTGGTGCGGTCAAAATGCCCCGCTCCCGTTTTATCATAAACAATAGGGTCAACCTTCACTGCATCATAGCCTTGAGCTACGGCTTTTTCTGCAGCTCGCCCATAATCCAGTGGATCGTTTAAACGCGTAACTTCACTGTCCCAGTCAAACTGTAATTGACTGGCATAGGTACGTAATTTTTCATTGGTTTTGCCCCCAAGCAGCTGATACAAAGGCACATTTAAGGCTTTCGCTTTTATGTCCCATAACGCGGTATCTATGGCACTCATCGCCGCATAAATGATGGGCCCGCCACCTAAACCCCAGAAACTCTCACGCAACATTCGGCTCCACAGCAACTCAGTGTTGACGGGGTTAAAGCCAATTAACATCGCCTCAGCAATCTCTTTGATCATGTGCGCCGCAGCACTGTGTCCTAAATCATAGGCGAGGCCTGCCTCCCCCACTCCACTGATGCCCTCATCGGTGTGAATACGTACAAACACAGGGTTCCAGACTGGGCGTTTAGGGCATTCAATATCAAAAATTTCGACGCGGGTAATCTTCATTTAATGTATTCCTGAAAGAGTAAATTTAAATTGTGAGGCGTTCGATAAAAACGTCTATTCACAAAAAGAGGGGTCGAGTTTGTACGCTTTGCGTAACATAGCTGGCCACGCTATTTGACCGCCGGTTTCGCCGCTGTGCACCACATTAGCCTGAGCGTATATACCATCAACAATTGGCTGAGGTATCTCGATAACCGATTGATTAGCTTGCAATAAATCCATTTGAATTTCACATGCTCTTTGTAAATCATAAAAACGCATAAACGCATCGCCGACTGTGGGCCCTAACGTTAGGCCTCCGTGGTTATGCAATAACATATGGTTGTTACTAGCTAAGTCGTCTTGTAAACGTTTCTTTTCATCTCTGTTTACTGCCAAGCCTTCGTAAGCGTGGTAGCTCATAGATGAAAGTGAAAACATGGCGTACTGACTCCAAGGTTGCAGTCCGCCTTTTAAACTCGCGACGCTGATTGTAGCCTTAGTGTGCAAATGAATAATACATTGCGCGTCATGTCGAACTTCATGAATGGCACTGTGAATGGTAAAACCAGCTGGGTTGATTGAGTACGATGAACCATCAAGTATATTACCAACGAGGTCAACTTTGACTAAATTTGACGCGGTTACTTCGTCAAATGTCAGCCCAAATGGATTGATAAGATATTCATCAGTATGCGGAATGCGCGCTGAAATATGGGTGTAAATTAAATCCCCCCAACGACTATCAGCCACCAGTCGATAACAGGCAGCTAAATCGACGCGAGCCTGCCATTCAACAGCCGAAACCTGACCTTTTAAACTTCTATCCGTTAACGCAAACACCATGGCTCCTTAACTTTTATGACACGTAAATAATCAATACAAAATATCAGGCATGGGCTAAACCAATTAAACCTGACGATAACGTAATACACTTATTCGTTGTGTACTTGCCCTCAGTTGAATGCCGAGCACTTAGATGATGCAGACAATACTAACTGAGTTGCAAATAATATCCGATACCGATGGGCTTTACCTTATGGGTTTTACATCTATCGCACTGGGTTTACCCTGAATGATTAACAATTTCCTGTCTCTGGCATCTGTTGATATGCGCCTATTCAGCTTAATCAGGTATTAATTACTTTTGTCTCGCGCGCTGTGGCCGTGGCACAATAGGCCAATAATCGTAAACGCTTTATGCACTATTGCTTAGCGGATACCTCTCATCTTAACGACTCAAGGCAATACATTATGAAAGCAGGTGCATGCCACATATTGGTAAAAACTGAAAAAGAAGCCCAACAACTGAAAGCACAGTTAGACAAGGGCGCTAACTTTTCACAACTGGCTAAAAAGCACTCCCAATGTCCGTCAGGAAAAAAAGGCGGCGACTTAGGTGAATTTAGCCCAGGCACCATGGTTAAAGCGTTTGATAACGTGGTATTTAAAAAAGAAATATTAACCGTTCATGGTCCAGTAAAAACCCAATTTGGTTATCACTTGATAAAAACCCTCTACCGAAATTAATAGAGGCCGTCTATCGCATTAAATCTATAGCGGACTTGGCGTCGCTTGCAACCAATTGAGCGAGTCATATGCCGTTGTCCCACACGTCACGTGCAAGGTATACGCATGACGAGATTTAGACGATCGATTTGGCGCACTAAAATGCGGTAAAAGACCATCAAATACCACCAACGAACCTTTTTTTACTTCCAGCGGCTTGGCATTTTCGTCTTTTGGCCAGGGTGTTCCATCAAGCACCTTAAGCTCAGTGCTATCATCCGCAAAACGAATAAACTGTTCACGTAATGGAGTATCACTGCCATCAGCTTTAATTTGTAAACAACCATTTTCGATGGTGGCATCTTCCACCGCAAACCAAAAGGTAATCACTGACAGTGGTGCACTTAGAAAGTAAGTTGCGTCTTGATGCCAGCGAATAACACCGCCTATCTTTGGTTGCTTAAAAATATACATTGATTGGTGAATTTGCGGTTTAATTAAACCCACATCTCGTGCTACCTGACTGATACGTGGATCATGGCTGAACGCTTTAAACACGGGATTTAACGTATGAAGGGCATGACCAACTTTGTTGATACTGACCGCTTTGGCTTGCTTTAATTGCCCTTTTTCATCAAACGCTTCCTCTTCAAAGAAACAGCGAACTTTATCACCTGATTGCAAAAAGTAGTCATCTCGGGTCTTGCTGTGATCTTGGGTAGAGAAAATTGAACGAGTTGACCTTGGATCAAACTGCTCCACAATGTTTTGAGCTTCGTTTTTAAGTGCCACCATTTCAGATCCGCTAAAAATTTCATTTAAAACGAGATAGCCAGTAGATTTAAAACGTTGCTGTTCTTCACTGGTTAGCATGATTTTCTTCCTAGGTTAAATGTTAATAAATTTTACTTAAAACAAGATATTGCCATAAATTGAGCCGTTCTAGATAGGGTTTTTATGATGCGCTTGTTTGACCTTGTACATGGCTTGGTCGGCTTGTTTGAGCATATCACTGACGCTCCTTTGCACCTCACTAAACACCACGCAACCAACGCTAGCAGTTACGTTAATTTGGCCACTATCGGTATGAATATTAATATTTGTCAGACGACCCGTAAGCCGCTCTTCGAGAGCCCGTGATTGCGCCTCTCCGTCAAATTTTGCCAAGCCTACAAATTCGTCTCCCCCTAGACGACCCACCGCATCTTGATCACGCATTTGCTTTCGAATAATTTTAGCCAATATACGTAACACATCATCCCCCACCTGATGGCCATAACAGTCATTTATCTGTTTGAAATTATCCAAGTCGATATACAACAAACACAATATGCCACCGTTATCTTGATGCGCTTTAAGCATCTTATTTGCTGAATTTTCCCATCCTCTACGATTAAGTAGTTCACATAAGGGATCGGTCATCGCTTGAGCCTGGGCTAAAATTTTATCTTGGTTGATGCCCTTTATCCGTTCAGAGGTTGCGATGGCCAGTAAAAAAGTTTCAACGGCAAATGAAAAAATCAGTCCGTAACGCTGTAAAAAAGGGCTCACATCCCCCAGCCATATACGAAAAATCATGGCGCTCAGAACTATACAAGAGGCAAGTAGAACAAGGCGTGCGGTATGTACTCTAACGTAAACCGCACAACTTATTAAACCAAACGTAAATGCCATTAACCCAAAGGTCAAACGAGCCATAATGGTAGCGAGCCAAGCGAACCACTCCCCTCTTGGCATAAATAGGAGGGCGATAGAAATACCTAAAACGAGTCCTGCAGGGTACAAAACCGTTATGCGCGTTATTAAAGGCCAGCGGCCTTGCAAGTCTAATAACGAAACAACAAAAAAAGTGCCGGAAAATACCGTCAGCCCAGCAAATAATAGCTTCACCTGTCGAGTACTTAGTATTGTCGCGTCAAAAAATAAGTGTAAGTTGCCTTCTTGTAATAAAAAAACATTCCAGCGCAGAGAATATAATAGCAGTAGTGGCGGAAGCGCTTGTCCTTGAGGCTTCGGCCCATAAAATAAAGATAAAAAACTAATGTAATGCATAAACCAAAAAATAGGCCTAGTAATAAATTATGCCGTTGCCCCTTCAAAGCATAATCTGGCCATTTCTGTAAGGTCACACTAGAGAGGTAGTCTTGCTCAACATTTAGTTGAATTTCGGCAACAAAACGACCCGATGGTAAAGAAAATGTCAGTTGGTTAGCTGCTAAAGCGCCAACGTCTGATCCCTCAATACGCATGCTGCCGTGGTGGAGTAAGCGGTCATTTACCACCAGAACACCCGCTTGATTAATATCACAACGTAATATTAACGAGTTTGCAAATTGTAACAGAGGGACTTCAATGCTCTCGTTTAGCGGTACGTCTTGCTCGAAGTCATTGATCGAGACACTGCACAGATTATGCTCTTGGGCCAAAAGGGAGCTGCTAAATAAGCATAACCAACAGAGTAAAACAGGGAAAAGTAGCGAATAAGCCCTAGCGCGATAAGGGTAGAAAAAAACGAAGCTTATTAGCCTCAAACAAGACATCAATAATAACGACATGTAAACAACACAAAAATACAGCATAGATAATGTATATACGTTATTTGAGGATTTGCCCGTTTGAAAGCGGATATTAGGCTAAAGTTTGATTTCGACTAAGTATTGGTTAATTTCACTTAGTATCGCGTTATTTCTAGTTTAGTAATCCCCTCCATATTAAATTATTAAATTAAAACAACTACTTACACACATGGCACAACATCTGCGTAAGCGGTAAGTATAGTTAAAAAATAATTTATCATTAACGAGGGATCATGCCATATCTACTTGCCATTTTGAGTCTATCAACATTGCTATGCAATGCAGAATTAATAGCTTCAGACAAGAACCTCACCACTACAGACACGATTAACCAAAACATTTTAGTACCCGCCTATAGTCAAATCGATTCACTACATACCATCAACGGCAATATTACCCTGCGGTCAGGGGTAAAGGTTAAGCAAATCAACTCCGTTAATGGTCAGATTGAAGGCGATACTGAGCTTAAGGTTACCGCCAATATACGCTCAGTGAATGGTAATATCCGCTTAGCGCAAGGGAGTGTCGTTCAAGGGTCGATTAGTAGTATAAGCGGGAGTATTGTACTGAATAATGCGTTGGTGACGGGAAATGTCACCACTTACCACGGCGATATTAGACTTAGCGGAGAAACCATTATCAAAGGCGATATCATCATTGGCGCTGCTAATGCGCCATCGAATACCAGCTTAGTAGATTATTCTATGCCAACAATATGGATCTCTGACGAGGTTCAGATATTGGGTAGCCTGGTTCTGCTTCAACCCGCTGAATTACATATCACCAATGCAAGCATTGCCACCGATATTTAATATTTCACCGCTCGTGCCCACAACTCCTTTTAAGCGAACTAAAGACTCGGCAACCTAAACGCCATCGTTATGACTCATTCGTTAGCCACTTTTTATCGATAAGCGCAAACGTATCTCCCATTGCGACTGGCCTAGAAAAGTAATAGCCCTGCAAGAAGTGACATTCATGTTGCTTGAAAAATTCGACTTGTTCGAGTGTTTCAATTCCCTCAGCGACACAATACATATCTAAACTTTGTGCCATGCGTAATATGGTTTCAATTAACGCCTCATTATTGCTATTTATACCTATATCATCCACAAAGCTCTTATCTACTTTAATCACGCTAAGGGGGAATTCCTTGAGGTATTTTAAAGACGAATAACCCGTGCCAAAATCGTCCAACGCAATACAAAAACCAACTTCTTTCAAACGTTGCATGTATACAATGGCTTTTTGATAATCCTTCATCAGCGCACTTTCGGTTATCTCAAAGCGCACAGCATTTACCGGTAATTGGTTAGTGGCTAAAAAAGCAATAATATCGTTAATTGATTGTAATGATTCAAAATGACGAGCAGAAAGATTGATTGATAAATAGCCTTTAAAATTGACCTCTTGCCAATATTTAAACATAGGAAGCGCCCGCTCCATCGCTTGTAACGTCATGCTTTCGATCAAGCCCAATTCTTCTGCCACCGGAATAAAGCGCCCAGGGGAAACTTTACCGGTGTCTGTAAACCAGCGCATTAGCAATTCAAAACCAACAATTTCATTCCGGCTTATATCAACTATGGGCTGATAATGATTTTCAAATTTTTGCTGGCTATGGGCAGATTTAAGATCGCTTTCTAAAGCTAATCGCTGTTGCGCTAATACGTTCATTTTTGCCGTGAAAAATTGGAAATTGCTCCGGCCGTTTTCTTTAGCGTGATACATGGCAATATCTGCGTTTTGCAGCAATTCTTCTGCATTCAGTGCATCCTCTGGATATAACGCGATACCAATACTCGATGACACGCTCACCATGTGGTTATCAAGCTGCACAGGGGTGTCGATAATGTTAATAATTTGACTGGCTAAATGAGTAAGGCCTTCGATGCTTTGCACATGCTCGATAAGTACCACAAATTCGTCGCCTCCAAGGCGGGCAATGGTATCTTCTTTACGTAAAAGGTTAAGTAATCGGGCCGATATCTCTTGCAGCAGAGTGTCTCCCGCGCTATGCCCCAAGCTATCATTGACCTGTTTAAACTTATCTAAATCAATAAAAAACAATCCAAGAGTATGGGTGCCTCTTTGTGCTTGATCGATGGCATGATTTACCCGATCAAGTAACAGCGTTCTGTTAGGTAACCCAGTCAATGAATCGAAATTGGCGAGCTTCATCAACGCCTGCTGAGCTTTTTTATGCTCACTGATGTCACTCAAAATGATCAAGTATGAATCTATGTCTGTTACATCATTGATGCTAGCCACCGCTTTAATGTAAACCAGCACATCTCTAACTTCGTGGTTGTGTAAAATAATCTGGTCTTCACCGCGCCAATCATCCCCTGCCTTGAGCTCTTTTAACGTAGACCAAAATTGTAACAACTCGGTTTCATTACCCCGATAAACATGACGTAGTTGACGGGCGATATCGTTTTGATCGTCAATGCCAAACGTATCACAAAATGCCTGATTTGCCGCCAGAGGCTCAGTATGTCGGTTACACACCAACACCCAATCTCGCGTATGCTTATATGCTTCACCGAATAAACGTAAGTCTTCCTGTTCGGTGATGCTTTCGGTAACATTGGTATAGGTGCCAACCACTTTTTGATTACCCTCATTCGCTGATCCGCCTGTGACATTCCCCACATCTCGATACCACAAGCAATGACCTTGCTGAGTGATCATTCGATAAGTGACATCTAACACCTTGTCCTTGCTACGAATAAACGCGCCCCACTGGCTTAAATAGTGCTCACGATCGCGGTTATGAATAAGCGCAATATGTTCCTCTCTCGGTACATATTCTAGTTTATCTCGGTAGCCTAGCTCACCAGTGATACGCGATGCGAGCACTTGGTCAGTCCATTCATCCCATTCCCATACACCGCTATTGCTGGCACGTAAAGCAAGTGATAATCGCGCTTTGCTTTGCAATGCTTCTCTGTGGGCACTGCGCAAACGTTGCGCTTGAAAACGGCGTCGCTTCCAGACTACGTATAGCACTAGCATAATCAACAAGGCATAACTCAAAAATGCCAAGGGCGATTTCCAAGGCGAATAATCCACCTTGATAAAAATGGACGCGCTTGGGCTTATTTCCCCCCCTGACATACCGATAGCCGTCACGCTAAATTCATATGAGCCTGGCTCTAGTTTAGGAAAATAAACATGAGACTCGTCGGTCAATGGGTAAACGATGTCTCGGGCTCCTGTTAAGCGATATTGATATCGCGTACTGTGGATACTATCGAATTCCAAGGTTGAAAAGCTAATTCTCAAGCCCAAATCGTCATGCTGCAAATGAACCGTGCTGCCAGATAAGTCGGATAATGCAGAGGAATACTGCACAGAGGAAACACTAATATCCGTTATTTTAGGTGTCATCGTCGATGACGGGTTACTTGGCAATTGTGCCGGGTCAAACACCACCAAACCTTTTGGTGAACCAAATATCAGCTGGCCGTTAATGAGTTGCAAATTTGCACCTTGATTAAATTCTTCGTTTATTAAACCGTGACTGTGCCCATAACGCTGCAGCGTGTGGGACCTAGGGTTAAATTTAAGCAGTCCATTGTGGGAACTAATCCAAATACTCCCATTAGCATCTTGCTGCAAACTATAGATATTATTGGAGGGCAGCAGGTTACTTTTATCGAACAAATAGCGCTGTTCAAAGGTATCTCCGTCTAAACCAACTAGTCCGTAACCTGGGTAGCTGATCCACAATATATTTTGTGCATCTAACACCCAGCTATCGGCCGCGATATTTGCATGTAAGGTGTGATCCAATTGATGAATAGGCATCAGCTTGAGCTTAACTGGATCCCATTGATACAGACCCCCTAGCGCACTCAGCACCAGGTTGTTAGGAGCACTGGGTAACGAGGGTAAAATACTGTAAAGCAACTTGGTGATAGGCTGAGCATTTAATTCCGTTAGCGCAGTGACCTTATGAGTCACTGTGCTGTAGTGGTAAACACCTTGCTCGTAAATAAAAAATAAATCGCCATTTCGATTAACATTTCCCGCAAAAATGTATTCACCAAGAATATTGGGCACTGGCTCACTATCAACCTTAATTACCTCTAACATTTCGGTATTTATATTAAAACGACGTAAACCATCCCCTGTTAATAGCCACAAATATCCCGTATCAGCGGCTAAGATCTGATGAATACTAGAAGCGGAATACTGAGGCATGTCTTCATCAGACACCATAAATTGGCGAGTGGTAGCCGTTTCGGTATTATAGAAATTTAAGCCGTTATCGGTCCCGACCCAATATCCACTTGCATCTGACTGCCATAAACTCCACACGTTGTTGTCGCTAAGGGTCTTGTCAACGCGGCCTCCCGCACGATTAAACACGTTGTGAAAAACTTGCGAGGTACGCATCCAATGCAGGGCGCCATCCGAGCGAGTCCCCAGCCATAGGTTTTGTTTACCATCGAAGCCTACGTCATATATCACATCTTTAGACAAGAGCAGCCGACTGTCGGTAGGTCGTAATAAATGACTTATTTGCTGTGATTGTGCATCGTACGTGTAGATACCCTGATCGGTTGGCAGATAAAACAGGCTATTGTCGGTGCTGCGAATTCGCCAAATATTGCGGCTCTCAATGAGTGTACTAAGTGGTTCAGGCTGAGTGCCTTGGGTAACAAACTGTTCAATCTGTGCCAACGAAAGGGTATACAATCCCTTGACTGTGCCTATCATCAAGCGGTCACGGCTGGCGTCCACATACAGTGTCTTTACATTTTTTTGGTCGTCATTAGCAAAACCTGCAAACAGAAAGCCCAAATCAACGGTTTTTTGTTGTGAGCGCGAATACACCAATAACCCTTCACTGGTGCCTATATACAATAAATCCCCTGACCACATTAGCGTGCGAATGAAATACCCTTTTTCGATCCGCGCCTGAGACATAGAGAAAACCGTGTTTAGGGCATTAGTTGGCCCGTCGTATGTCAATACGTCCTCATCAAACGCAATCCAAATGTTACCCGTTTCGTCCTCAGCGAAAGCATTTGCCCCTTGCTGCCAGTCGGGAATAACCTGTGACTTACGGGCGTCGACTCGTGTGGCTTTGCCAGTGGTTAAATCAAGCTTGAACACGCCGGCACTAAAGGTCGCGATCCATAAATTTTCATGGCTGTCTTGCCATAAATCATTAATCGTTTTTGCACCAAGTGCTGTGCCCTCTGGCTCAATGGCCTCAACTCTATAGCCATCGTAACGATTCAAGCCGGTATCGGTTCCCAACCATAAAAACCCCTGATTATCGACGTGCAAAACATTAATCGTGTCTTGGCTCAGCCCATTTTCAGTTGTTAATTGTGAAAAAACCGGCGTTTTCAATTCTGGCTTAGATAAATCAACAATCGCTACCGCAAAAGCAGAATGGAATAACATCCCTATCCAGCTTACCAAACAACAATACTTACCTAACATGCGACTCCGTTTTACAACCTGCTTGTTACCATCGCCATTGTAACGTGATGTTACATAAATACAAAAAAGCATTAACAAAAAATAGAGAAAATAATGCCACGCTTTATGCTTCGAATAAGCAATAAGGTAGCCATTCACCTTTAATAGTGGCGCACTTAACGCATTATCGACGCGAGATACGTGAAATATGGATAACATGGCATTGAATCATCAACGGTTAACATAATAAGAAGAGGTATGAATGAAACGTCTCCCCCTTACCAGCATGACTTTGGCGTTATGCTTTTTAAGTATGCACAGCCAAGCCCAAGTGACCCCTGCCTATCAAGATCAAGCGCAACTACATGCTATCGCCAAGGCTGTCTCCCCCCAGCGTATTGAACAGGATATCCGTTCACTCGTGGGATTTGGAACGCGTCACACCTTGTCTGAAACACAATCTGACACTCAAGGTATTGGTGCAGCACGGCGCTGGATAAAAAGCGAGTTTGAGGATATTTCAAAGGCTTGTGGTGATTGTTTAGAAGTCTATTATTTATCTAAAAATATAAGTGCAGAAAAACGCATACCAGATACCACGGAAGTCGTCAGTGTTATCGCAATACAACGAGGAAGTCATGATCCTAACCGTTATGTGATGATGTCAGGGGATATTGATTCACGGGTATCAGATGTCATGGATGCCACGTCGATTTCCCCCGGCGCGAACGATAATGCATCAGGCATTGCCGGTACACTAGAGGCGGCTCGTGTACTGAGCAAATATTCATTCTCTGGAAGCATTATTTATGCAGCCCTTTCAGGGGAAGAGCAAGGTTTGTTTGGTGGCAAAATATTAGCCGAACAAGCACAAAAAGACGGCTGGCGAATTAAAGCTGTGCTCAATAACGACATGATTGGTAATATTGAAGGTATAAACGGGGTGATCAACAACACGACGGCTCGCATATTTGCTGAGGGCACGCGTCAAACTGAAACCGCAGAAGAAGCACGCAGCAGACGCTTTACCGGCGGAGAAGTGGACTCACCCAGTCGTAACTTGGCGCGCTATATTGATTGGATGGCCGACCGCTATATTCCTAATCTAGACACCATGGTCATTTATCGTTTAGACCGATTTGGGCGAGGTGGTCATCATCGCCCATTTAACGACCTCGGTTATCCAGGCGTACGTATCATGGAAACCAATGAAAATTACCATCGACAACATCAAGATTTACGTACCGAAAATGGCATTGAATATGGAGACACGATAAAGGGTGTAAATTTTGCGTATGCAGCAAAGCTAACTGCACTTAATGCAGTATCTTTAGCGGGTATGGCGTGGGCCCCTTCCCCTCCAGTCAATGTACAAATTAAGGGTGCGGTCCAGCCAAGCACTACATTAAGTTGGGATACTTTGAACACCAAGCAAAATCCACAACTAAAAGGATATAAAATCTATTGGCGTTACACCGATGCCCCCCAATGGCAATTTAGCCGTTATGTCGGCAATGTCGATAAGTTCACCTTGGAGAACGTTGTGATTGATAACTACTTCTTTGGGGTAGCCAGCATCAGTAATGACGGTGCGGAAAGTCCAATTGTATTCCCAGGGGCCGCAGGCGCATTTGGCGAATAACCCTCGCTTAATAAAGACTCAGGGTAACCCTGTGTCTTTTTCCCTCATTCCAACCTAGCGTTTATATCGCTACTGATTCAATACATAAGCAGGTTTTCATGCCTGCAAATGTGTTGGTTTTTTTTCCAACATTATATTGTTCAATTTTTTTGAACTTAAATATCAAAACATTCTAATTTTCTATTCGGCTATAAAGACCTACATTTACCTCAACGGCGAAACGCTGATAAATAACAAAGCGAAATTCGCTTTACTACAATCAAATAAATTGAGGATAAAATCATGAAAAATACCTTTATAGCAAAATTAATGTCTTCACGTGCTGGAATGGCCGCACTGGCGTTACGTATCCCTGTTGGCATTATATTTATCGCTCACGGGGCCCAAAAATTGTTTGGAGCGTTTGGCGGCTACGGATTAGAAGGTACTGGGCAATGGATGGCTTCCATTGGCTTAGAGCCGGGTTACACACTTGCATTAATGGCGGGTAGTGCTGAGTTTTTCGGTGGAATTGCCTTGTTACTAGGCTTGTTAACCCGTCCTGCGGCGGCCATTTTAGCCGTTACCATGATAGTGGCAATTTTTAGCGTACACATTAGTAACGGTTTGTTCATGGCTAATAATGGTTACGAATACGCCTTAGCATTGCTTGCGGTGAGTGCTTCACTGATGTTTTCAGGTGCAGGTGCGCTATCTGTTGACTCACATTTAGCCACACGTTTTTCTAAATAAGCGGAATTTGATTAGGAGAAAGCGCATGATTGATCTTCGTTTAGCCCATGAACGTGGCCAGGCAAACTTTGGCTGGCTCGATAGCAAACACACTTTTTCGTTCGGCTCATACCATGATGCCAAACACATGGGGTATTCAGCATTAAGAGTCATCAATGACGATAAAGTGGAACCCGGTGCTGGGTTTGGTACCCACGGCCACAAGGACATGGAAATTCTAAGTTATGTTACGCAAGGTGTTATTGCCCATAAAGATAGCATGGGAAACGTGAAACACTTACCAGTCGGAGAGTTTCAGCTCATGTCGGCTGGAAGCGGCATAACACACAGTGAATACAATGCCTCTGATACTGATGATTTAACCTTTTTGCAGATTTGGATCGTGCCGGATAGTCAGGGAGGTAAACCCGGTTACCAACAAAAAGACTTTGGACAAGCCCAAGGACTAACAAAGATCATGACGCAAACAGGCCAAGATGGCACACTAAAAGTTAAGCAAGACGCATCACTGAGCCAACTAATACTTGCTCCTGGGACAAGTTTGACACTGGCTATAGACAGCGAGCGCAATACCTATATTCACCAAGTAGTTGGCGAAATAAACATTAACCAGCGGTGCTTGAAGCAAGGGGATGGTGCTAAAATCAATCAATTAACGACTTTGTTTCTGAGTAACCAAGGTGCACAAAGTGCTAGTGCGTTAGTATTTGATTTGCCTTAGTTGCCTAGCTTCTGCATACAACCGCACTGAAGGTACTTCAGTGCGGTTTTTTTTCTTAGGGATCATTTTATGCGTCATGCAGTCACACTAGATGCACTTCGAGTATTAGAAGCAATAAATGCCAAAGGCAGCTTTGCCGCTGCAGCGGACGCACTATTTAAAGTCCCATCAGCGTTAACATACACCATCAGTAAACTTGAAACGGATTTGGGTGTGGCACTTTTCGACCGCAAAGGCCAAAGGGCAACCCTCACTCCTGCAGGAAAATTAGTGCTCGCAGAAGGCGTTGAGCTCCTTCAAGCAGCCAATTCGTTAGAAGAGCGCGTTCAACAATTAGAATCTGGCTGGGAAGCAAAGCTGATCATTGCTAAAGACACCGTCATCCCAGATGAGCCTTTGCTTGCGCTTATCGCCCAGTTTTGCCAATTGGACAAACACGTGGAGATAACTGTTATTGAAGAAGCATTAGGAGGGGGTTGGGATGCCTTACAATCAAAACGGGCTGATATAGCACTTGGCGTAACAGGCGAGCTACCTAAAGGGCAATATCACGTATCCCAGTTAGGTGAATTAGAATTTGTGTTTGTCGTCAGCGCTTCTCACCCTTTAGCCAATTTTATTGGCTTAATTGAAGGTCACCATATCCGCCAATTCCCCTACGTGGTCGTTGCAGATAGTTCTCGTAATTTACCCGGTCGTTCAAGCGGACTATTCGATAACAAACAGTTAATTCGCGTTAGCAGCATGCTCAGTAAAGCGAAAGCCCAAGTGGCCGGAGTAGGTGTTGGTTTTCTCCCTTTACATATCGCCAAACCATATTTAGATAATGGCACATTAATCGCTAAAGCTACGTCGTTACCCAGGCCACCTATTCCTTTATATTTCGCTAAAGAAAAATCAAAAACAGGTAAGGCTACCCAGTGGTTTTGGCAAAAAATCAGTCAACAACAGTGGTTGTAGTATCGTCGGAAATATTTAAATCTGAGATTCAATAACAAAGATGAATAAAGCAGGGAGCTGATGCTCCCTGCTCGTAACGTTTTAAAGCTTAACCATTAACTTACCCTTGTTACCTCCGGTCAACAGCATGTTTAAGCCGTCAACCGCTGATGGCAAACCATCAAGAACGTGGGCCCGGTATTTGATTTGGCCTTTCATCACGTAAGGGGTTAACTTTGCAAGTAACTCAGGCACTTGAGCATAATGATCAGGCATAGTGAAGCCTTGGATCATTAAACGCTTTTTAATAATTGGGATCCAGTTCGGCCCAGCGCTAGGCTCTGACGACGCGTAATCTGAAATCATACCGCACACCGCGACACGACCATGTGCATTCATATGTTCAAAAATATGCTGTTGTATTGTTCCGCCAGTATTTTCAAAGAATATATCTACACCGTTTACAGCAAGCTCAGTGAGTTTGGCATTCACATCATCAGTTTTATAATTAATTGCCCCATCAAAGCCCAGTTCGTTTACCAGCCATTGACACTTATCATCGGAACCAGCCACACCGATAACGGTTAAACCATCTGCTTTTGCCAATTGCCCGACGATAGAACCTACTGAGCCTGCCGCACCACTGACGACTATGGTTTCGCCAGATTTAGGTTTTGCAACACCGTACAACCCTTGTGTTGCGGTCAACCCAGGTAACGCAAAAACAGACAATGCTTGTTCCTCATCCACACCGGCAGGTAATTTATTTAGCCCCTGACCACTGCTAACAAAATACTCGGTCCAGCCCGTCATACCCATAACGCGATCACCTACCGCAAAATCTGGATGGTTGCTGTCGACGACTTCGCCTGTGCCTGAAGAACGCATTACATCTCCTAAGGCAACTGGCGGGATGTAGCTCTTGGTATCTGAACTCATCCAACCAATCATCGCAGGATCGAGGGACATATACGTTTGCTTAACAACAATTTCGCCTGGACCAGCACTCGGCAGTGCTTTTTGTACGACTTCGAAAGTTGATGCTGGTATTGGCCCTGGCTCAGGACGCTGTTTTAAATTAATTGCGGTGTAGGTTGTCATTGGCTATCTCCATTTGGTGTTAAATATTAAGCGTACTTTCACTGATTTTTCAGTGCTAATTATAATATTAAGGCTATTTTTGCTAAGATAACCCCCCAACAAAGCCAATCTTTATTGTCTTTTAGACAATAATAAAACACTTATTGAAGATAAATGGACCAACTACGCGCTATCCGATATTTTTGTAAAGTTGTGGAGACAGGCAGTTTTACTCAAGCTGCGCTGTCATTCCATGTTCCACCATCTTCGTTATCACGGCGGGTCGCGGACTTAGAGCGAAGCCTTGGCGCAACCTTATTAAAGCGTTCGACCCGTGCGGTAAAGCTAACGGAAATTGGTCGCACTTATTACGCACAAGTAAACGATATATTACGTCAGCTCGAATTAAGTAATGATACGGTACGCAGCTATCAAACCGTACCCACTGGGAAATTGCGTATCAGCGCCATGGTTGAATTTGGCGAGCCTATGCTATTTCCATTGCTAGAAGAATTTAGCGAACGCTATCCACAGATTATTCTTGATGTGAGACTCAGTGATGAGTTAACGGCATTTTCACGGGATGATGTAGATATTGCAATACGCGGTGGATATGCCCCAAATGAAAGAGTTGTAGCGATTAAACTAATGGGCAATCAATTTGTTAATGTTGCGACCCAAGAATATCTTGCACGCTATGGAGTACCAAATTCACCGTTAGAATTAGCGAATCATTACGGGTTGTATTATCGTACACCTAATGGGCCGCTGCGTTGGGTAAGCGAAATAAACGGACAATGGCAAGATGTGTCTGCCCCACAAGTCGCCATTTCTAACAACGGCAAATGGTTATTAAGTAAAGTTTTAGCGGGGCAAGGTATGATGATGGCTCCAAGATGGCTGCTAAAAGATTACTTATTATCAGGTGAATTGAAGGAGCTCGTGTTCAACCCTGCTATAAATATTACCTCGAGCGACGATTTAGGCATCTATCTTTTGTACCAAAAGCAGCGCTACCTGGTCCCTAAAGTCAAAGCCGCAGTGGACTTTTTGGTAGCCCGGATAAAAAGTGCCCATCCTTAACACTGACATAAATGTGCTACTGGGCAATCTCCAACAAGCTTTTGAGTAATAAATCATCATTATAAAAAGGAGCACTGCGCATCGTCACTAAGTCTCGCTGAACAACATTTATTCCTAGCTCCCTAAGACGATCAAATGGGATCCCACCTTGATAATATTTGCTGTTTACATCGAGTAAGATAGTGCTGATATATTGTGACGCCGCGAGCGGCTGTGGTGTATTTTTTCGCATATAACTTAACAAGGTCAAAACACAATCTTCTAGGCTCATACCAATTTGCTCAGGGTCGTTTCCTAAGTTGGGAATGTACACCTTGGGTTGAGGATTTCGACTAATCGCTTCTCCAACCCCTACCGGCAATAAATTGGCGATAATGCTAGTAAAAAAACTACCGGGTGGGTAACAAATTAAGTCCGCTTGCTCAATGTATCTGCGATTTTCAGGCTGCAAAAAACAATCTACGGCTTTAGGAGCGTTAGGATTGTCACATAAATACAGCTTAGTAATAGCACTGCGCAACGCCGGTGTTTCCTTTGCCGTTAGTCGATGTTGACCAACAATAGATTCACCGCTTTGCAAATACGCCGCGATATGCAGACTATCATTGACAATCGGCCTAACGACCCCTCGAATATCTAGCATTTGATTAAAAAAATCGATGCCGCGCTGCAATGAATTTTCACGTGAGTATTCAGTATCAATGAACAACAAATTACCAATGCTTGCCCCCTTTAAATCAAACTCACGGGGTAAACACCCTAGGACCAACGCTATTTTTCGACAGAAAATTCGCCTATGAGTATCACTTAATACCGCCACAAGAGGATCCTGCCCATCTGCCATTGACTGGAGGTGTTCCCGAAGCGCCTGCGGGGATGCTATTGAACAAAGCCTATAGCTCAATAAACGTGCAATCACATCTTGTTCATGGGTTTTATTATGGCTAAGTGCCAGCAAGCGATTGCGTAAATCTCCCATTGCGGGCATCGAAAATTGCTCACGGATTTTGGCCGAGCTTCCGCCTGAATCAAATGGTGTAACAAGATGAATGGAATTATGTGTCGCCTGTACAAGCGGCTGACAAAAACTACGTAATGCACTACCGCCACTAAAAAACAGTAGTTTCTTACCTAATTGTGGGGCGAACTTCGTCGCATCTAACGCCTTAATTTTAGGCTGAAAATGTGATTGCGGATAAGGTTTAACACGCATGGATCTGCACACTCATATGGCTAATACAGCCCTAGAAATATAGTTTTTATTATGGGCAATAGATTACACCTTCAGCCGAAAAAACCAAGTAACAAGTTGTATCTCACTATCGAGTGCGTTTTTTTGCGCCTTTATAGCAACATATTTGCTCTTGGCAATATGGTCAACTGGAAAAGGTAAGCAAGGTAAAATGTGGATTCGTCTCGAGTGCTCGCATAGCTATAATCGTATCCAGTGGCACAGATTCTAGCCGCTCAATGGTCTCGATAACTATACATTCTTGTTTGTGTGCATTGTATTTGGTATCACGCGCTACCCCTTCAATTCGGCTATCGTTTTTTGTCAGCAACTCGACGCGCAACTTATAAAGGCAGGCAATTTCGATGTAATCTTGCTCAGCACATTTCATATCATTCTCCATTACGAGTTGAAAAACATTTAACGCTATGTGATATTTTTGTGAATTTAGCTAGATAACAAAAAAATGACCTATCTAGGTAGGCCATTTCTATATTCATATTTTTGTGTTTAGCTTTTCACAAAACGACACATTAACGAGGGGGAAACATACCGCCTGGGCCACCAGGAGGCATCATACCTTTCATATTGCGCATCATTTTTTTCATGCCGCCACCTGACATTTTCTTCATCATTTTTTGCATCTGAGTAAACTGTTTCAATAAGCGGTTAACATCTTGAATTTGGGTACCCGAGCCCATGGCGATTCGACGTTTGCGAGACCCTTTAATCGTATCGGGTTTGCTGCGCTCAAGTGGTGTCATCGAATTGATAATGGCTTCCATTTGATTAAACGATTTATCATTGGCTTTGTCTTTAACCTGAGCGGTCATATTACCCATGCCCGGCAACTTATCCATCATAGACATCATGCCGCCCATGTTACGCATCTGCTCCAATTGCTCTTTGAAGTCTTGCAGATCAAACCCTTTACCTTTTTGTACTTTTTTAGCAAGGCGCTGTGCCTTGTCTTTATCAACTTTACGCTCGACTTCTTCGATTAGACTTAAAACGTCACCCATTCCAAGGATACGAGACGCCACGCGCTCAGGATGAAACGGCTCTAAGGCATCAACTTTTTCACCCATTCCCAAGAATTTAATCGGCTTACCGGTAATATGACGCACAGACAATGCCGCACCACCACGGGCGTCACCGTCAGTTTTTGTTAGAATAACACCGGTCAATGGCAACGCTTCGTTAAACGCTTTTGCCGTATTCGCAGCATCTTGTCCTGTCATGGCATCAACCACAAACAAGGTTTCAACCGGCTTGACCGCTTGGTGAAGAGCTTGTATTTCGCCCATCATTTCCGCGTCAATATGCAAACGACCAGCGGTATCAACTAACAAGACATCAAAAAATTGTTTACGAGCGTAATCGACCGCACTATTCACTATATCAATAGGCTTTTGTTCAATCGTCGATGGGAAGCATTCAACACCCACTTCTGTCGCCAACGTTTCAAGCTGTTTTATCGCGGCGGGACGATAAACATCAGCACTAACGACCAATACTTTCTTTTTCTCACGCTGAGTTAAATATAGCGCTAACTTGCCGACACTGGTGGTTTTACCCGCACCTTGTAAGCCCGCCATGAGTACAACAGCTGGCGGCTGAGCAGCTAAGTCTAAGCCTTCATTGGCCTGTCCCATGACAGATTCTAATTCAGCCTGGACTATTTTAATAAATACCTGGCCCGGATTAAGGCTTTTAGATACTTCTGTTCCGACGGCACGGTCTTTCACCTGGGTGATAAAACTTTTTACTACAGGCAACGCAACGTCAGCCTCGAGAAGTGCCATCCGTACTTCACGTAAC
Organism: Paraglaciecola polaris LMG 21857; assembly: GCF_000315055.1. Taxonomy (GTDB): domain Bacteria; phylum Pseudomonadota; class Gammaproteobacteria; order Enterobacterales; family Alteromonadaceae; genus Paraglaciecola; species Paraglaciecola polaris. The sequence continues at coordinate 87,607 of NZ_BAER01000017.1, forward strand.
GTGTCTTTTATATTGTCTTCAGAGAGCCGGCCTCGCCCACTGATATCTTTGAGAGTTTTGCCTAAGCGTTCCGTTAAATTTTCAAACATAGCAAATCGATACGATATTAATTTTAGATAACCTAATGATACCTAAAATCTGCGCAGATAAGAACCAAAGCAACACAACAAATAAAGTTAATGAGAATTATTGTTAAACACTAGGTATGGTAGGTCATTATAGTTATACTCAGTCGTCTTAGAGCGAGAGTCATCCGTGTGTTTTGCCCTTCGGCTCCGATCGTGAATTCGCCCAATATAGTTGGAAATCGAGGTTAGATAATGTTGTTAGGCTTAGTCTGTTTTTGCCTATATGCTGGCGCCGCCAGTGTAATTTTGTTGAAGTTTTTTGACCATAAAGGTCCTAATCTTAAATTATCTTATTTGCTCGCGGTTATCGCATTAGCGTTACACGCATGGCTGTTGAACAGTGATATTTTTGTCAGTATGGGTGAAAATTTAAGTATGCTTAATGTGGCATCGCTGGTGGCCTGGTTAATTAGTTTAACCATGTTGTTAGCGGCATTTACCATGCCGAATACAATTTTGCTACCCGTAGTGTATTCATTTTCGGGTGTCATTATACTCCTTGACCTGTTTATTCCTGACGCACACATTATGCACATAGGCGTGCAACCTAAATTGATGATCCATATTGGTTTAGCCTTATTTGCTTATGCTTGTTTAGGCATAGCCTTGCTATACGCGTTACAACTGGCGTATATCAATATGCGATTGAAAGAAAAAAAGGCCTCGCTGCTTCATTCGTCATTACCACCGTTAATGATGGTTGAAGGGATACTTTTTAAATTGCTAACGGTCGGCACAATACTATTAACCCTGTCCTTAATCAGTGGCTTTATGTTCTTAGAAAACATGTTTGCTCAAGGACAAGCACACAAAACGATACTATCTATTCTCGCATGGTTGGTGTTCAGCGTTGAGCTTTTCGGTCATTTCAAATTCGGCTGGCGCGGAAAACCCATTATTTTCGCCACCATTCTAGGTTCGGTCTTGCTCAGTTTAGCCTATTTCGGTAGCCGATTTGTCAAAGAAATAATTCTAAGCTGATCCTGCATTTATGCTCTACATATAGTAAAATAAGCCAACTTTGCTTGAAACAAGGGAAAATTACCCTTAAAGTTTCGCTTTAACAACCTTTAGGGATCCCTAGTTGGACGATATATCAACAAGTAGTCTATTTGTTCTACTTGGTATTTTAGTATTACTTTCCGCTTATTTTTCTAGCTCCGAAACCAGCATGATGTCGATTAATCGATATCGCCTAAAACATTTAGGAAATGAGGGGAATAAGGGTGCACTGCGAGTCCAAAAACTGCTTGAGCGACCCGACCGATTAATTGGACTCATTTTAATTGGCAATAATCTGGTCAATATTGCGGCATCTGCGGTTGCTACTGTTTTAGGCTTGCGCTTATACGGTGATATGGGTATTGCCATAGCAACGGTCGTACTGACCTTGGTCATACTGATTTTTTCTGAAGTCACCCCCAAAACAGTCGCGGCTCTTTATCCTGAGAAAGTCTCATTTCCAGCCTCATTTTTACTTTTACCTATGCTCAAGGTGCTCTATCCCCTAGTATTTTTGGTCAATGGGATCACTAACTTCATTCTTAAGCTATTACGCATTAGTACTGACGATAGCGGTAGCAGTAGCCTAAGTCGAGAAGAACTCCGAACAGTGGTACATGAAGCGGGCGCTATGATCCCGAAAAAACACCAAGACATGTTGGTCGGTATTTTAGATTTAGAAAAGGTTACCGCAGAAGACATTATGGTACCGCGCAGCGAAATTGTTGCGATAGATATCACTCGTGAATGGAAAGATATCCAAAAACAACTGATTAATTCTCAACACACCCGAGTATTATTATACCGTGACAGCATTGATGATGCCGTGGGTTTTGTGCACGTGCGTGACGCATTACGTTTATTATCAAAAGATGAATTTACTAAAGCCAGTTTACTGCGCGCCGTGCGAGAAATTTACTTTACGCCTGAATCGACCCCCCTGCATACGTTGATGTACAAGTTTCAAGCGGTAAAAGAACGTATTGGTTTAGTGGTGGATGAATATGGTGATATACAAGGCTTGGTTACGTTAGAAGATATTCTAGAAGAAATCATTGGTGACTTTACCACCAGCATGGTACCAGATCACAGTAAAGAGGCCGATACACAGCAAGACGGCAGTGTACTGGTAGACGGCAGTGCAAACGTACGTGAACTAAATAAAGAAATGGATTGGCAATTCCCCACTGAGGGGCCCAAAACCCTCAACGGTATTATTCTTGAGTATTTAGAAGATATTCCTGAAGCAAACATCAGTTTACGTTTAGCTGGTTATCCTGTTGAGATTATTGAGATGAAAGACAATGTAGTAAAAACTGTGCGTATTATGCCCCAGTTCTATTCTGCTCAAATAACAAACAATTCGGATTAAGCGCTGCTTATCAGTTACGCCTTGAAACATACAGCTAGTGATACACAGGTACTAAGAGGATGGGCCTTTTGCTAAGCGGTTTTCGCGGATTTTTGCTTTAGCCAATTCGACTTTAGCATTCAGTTTTGTCAGGCGCTCAAAAATGCCCTGAAGCTCAGCGTCGTGAGTCAGTTGTGCATTTGAAACATGATGTTCTAACACCTGCTGTAAATATGCAGGTAAACTTTTGCCTGACATGAATATAACCTCTCTTACGAGTTATCGGTTCTTATACTCAAATCTAAAGTGAAAGTTTAGCCTTTATCCGTTATAAAGGGTGATAAACCTCCAACACCTTCCCTGAGTGTGTGTCTGGTTGATAATCGACTATTACCATACTGGATGTATCAAAAAACAGTGAGTGTTGTACCCCAGTTAATTCATCTAAAAAATAGCTAACAAAAGGCATATGACTAACAATCAACAGTGATGTCGTCAGTTTATGCTCTTCTAATAAGTAGTCAATATAATCATGGGTAAGCCAAATATTCCCTTCAGGCGTAACATCATTTGACACATCTTGTTGCAATACGTCAATTTTTTGACTAACTGTTTCCATTGTTTGCCGAGCTCTAACGTAGGGGCTAGCCAACCCCATTTCGATGTTTTGCCCTAGATAATGCTTACTTAACCATAACCCAGCAGCTAAGGCTTGTTGTTGTCCAAACTTCGTTAACTCACGAGAACTGTCGTCGTATTGAAGTGGCTCTGCATCACCGTGACGCATGATAATAATATGCATAAATTACTGCTGAATAGTTAACAAACTTTGTTACGCTTAATATAGCAAATAAATGTTTAAAAATCCGCGAGTTGAGTGATTTTTACGTTATGCTATTTAAGCGCGTTATATGACAATAGGATCTATTATTTTGCTTACTCATAACCTCGACCATCGACGTTATCAGTTCTCTCAACTCGAAAATGGCTTGAGAGTGTTAGTGATCGAGGATCCTAGCTGTGACGTCAGCTCTGTTGCTGCAACGGTTGCCAATGGCCATTTTAGTGATCCTGTAGATTGTTTAGGGCTTAGCCATTTATTAGAACATATGCTGTTTCAAGGAAATAAAAAACATCCTCAGGTTGATGAGTTTAGTGCCTTTCTATCCTTACACGGCGGCTATGTTAACGCGGCAACAGGCTCAGAATACAGTCATTATTATTTTTCCGTAAATGACGAATATTTATCTACAGGACTCGATCACTTTGCGTATTTGCTCACCCAACCTCTTTTTAAACTCGATTCGATTAAAAAAGAAATAAAGGCCATAGATGCTGAGTTTTCTTTAAAAATACATGATGACTTACGCCGCTTATACGAAGTACATAAGGAAACGGCTAATCCTGAACATCCCTTTAGCAAATTTTCCGTCGGTAATGCAAACACCTTAAATCAGCTTAGCCATCAAGAAGTGCAACGACTTTTGCAGATATTACATCAACAAAAGTATGTGACTCACAATATGACACTGTGCGTCATCAGCCCACTTAGCACCGAATCAAGCGTTAAACTCGTTCACCAACACTTTGCTCACTTGAGTGCGACAAAAGCACCTAACTCACAGACTCTTCCCCCATTATATTTACCCAAGCAATTAGGCGTAAGAATAGATATTGCACCGTTAAAAGCAGCCAAACGTCTTATCGTTACTTTTGCTTTGCCCAGCGTGCAAAAATACTATCGAACAAAACCCTTAAGTATTATCAGTGAATTATTAGCCGACGAAGGCCCAAATGGGCTACTTGGGTATTTTAAAACGCGCGGATTGGCCACAAATATTAGCGTGGGAGGGGGCATTGAAGGCAGCACGTTTAGAGATTTTAACGTGAATTTACAGCTAACTGAGCTAGGCATAGGGCAGATAGATTCAATGCTGCAAACATTATTTCAATATATTCAGCTTATTAAGCAGCACGCTAAAATGCGTTTCTTTAATGAAAAAGAAGCGCTACTACTGCAAGTTTGGCAGTTCGCCGATGCGATAAAAGCAACGGACGAAGCTATTGGTCTGGCGAGTGCCATATTTTACTATCCACCTGAGCATCTCGTTGCATCAGAATACATATTAGATAAACCCGACCCGGCCATTGTCGATCACATCCTAAGCTTCTTTGTCCCCAGTAATATGCGGGTGAAAGTGGTGTCGCCCGGTGCCAAGACGACGCGAGTCAGCCGTTGGTATAAAACGGCTTATTCATTTTCGCCCATCAATCCAGCTCTACTCAAAAAATTACAACGAATTGAAAGTAACGAGATTTTGAGTTTACCTGACGATAATCCGTTTATAAGTGAATCCCACACCCTTGTAGAACAAAAAGACGCATTTTCAATCCCGCAAAAAGTTGCCGCCGCTGACGGGTTTAATCTATGGTTTGGCCAAGATCATCAATTTGGGCTGCCCAGAGGGGATTGCTACGTTTCATTCGACTGTAGAGCCGCCATCGATGGGACTGAAATCGCGACGATAAAAAGATTATGGATTGCGATATTAAATAGCCATTTTCAACAAAAATACTATCAAGCCAATGTCGCAGGATTAAACTATCATCTGTATTCACATCAATGTGGGTTTTCCCTGCATACTAGCGGCTTCAGTGCGAAGCAGTTAAGCTTTAACCAAGCACTGCTTGAGCAGATCCATTCATTTGATGACTTTTCTAAACATTTTGAACAAGTTAAACATCAACAATCACAAAGTTTACACAACAACTTATTAAATAAACCGATAAATAGGCTGTTTACCCGCCTTTCGGCGCTTATGCAACAGAACACTCACACACCATTAAGCATGGTGAGCTTCATGGAGAAAGCAACAGTTGAGCAGGTCCATGAGACTAAAAACAGCTTGCTCGGTGAACGATATATGGAAAGCTTAGTTTATGGGAATTGGTGTGAGGGGGAAGTAGAGCAGTTTTCTAAAAATTTGCAGCAACAACATGCTTTTTACACTGGGCACAAAAAGCTTTCTCGCAGTGTATTTAACTTATGCAAGCAAGACTTGTTGCTACATGCTCTGCCCTGTGAACATCCAGATGCTGCCGTTGTTATATATTATCAATCACCCAAGGCTCAACGCCGAGATACCTTATTGACCATATTATTAGAACAACTAGTATCGCCAGTATTTTTTAACTTTGCTCGCCAAGAAGCGCAATTGGGTTATTTAGTCGGCAGTGGTTACGTGCCATACAACCAACATCCGGGGATGGCTTTTTACGTACAATCCCCCCAATATTCGGCTCAATACCTGATTACCATTATTCGCGACTTCTTGCAGAAACTCACCGTGAATCTATTGCCCTACCAAAAAAAGTGGCCAGATATCAAACGTGGAGTAATGAAACAGCTTTGTGGCAAGGACGCTAACTTAGGGATGAAAAGTCAGCGTTTATGGTCCGCATTAAGCAATCAAGATTACCTATTTACACAAAGCCAAGACATTATGAATGAGTTATCAAACCTTGAATTTTCAGACCTGATGTCATTTGTTAATGGTTTAGCATTAGGCCAAAATATCGGCGAATTAATACTCTATAGCGACCCCAACCAGCACATCACTCCAAGTGACTTAGGCGCCGTATCATTGGATGACATTTCAGCGTTCAAAAAACATACACCTTTAGTAGAATAATCTAGCGACATTTATTGAATGAACAGAGGAAAGCGCTAGTTGTTAATGAATCTGGCAAATAGCACTAAAAAGTAACGATAAAAACTTGTTAACCCCCCGTTAATTAGGCATATTTAGATCGATGGGCACTATGGATTGGTACCTAAAAATTTAATAATTACAAAGCAGAAAAACTGCTGACGGGTGTTAATTGCATATTTTAAAGATTCAATCCTTTTTTTGCCGTATGTGGCTCGTGACTGCCACTTTAGGCTTTTCATATTTGGCCCATGGCCAATCTTTCTCATTTGATAATTCAACCAAAGCCGATGGTCTAGCGCAAAATACCATCACTGATATTATTGAAGATAAACGCGGTTTCATGTGGTTCGCCACAGCCAATGGATTAAGTCGCTTCGATGGCTACGAGTTTATCAATTATCAGCATAATACAAACGATATAAATTCACTACCTCACGATTTTATTAGAAACTTACTTATTGATAATAAAGGTAATTTATGGGTAGGGACACAAAATGGCTTGGCGAGGTATAATACTTTAACCGACAATTTTATTCGCTATAACCAACAAAATAGCAATTTAGATAATAACATTATTAATGCCCTCAGCCTTTCTCATTCCGGCGATGTGCTCGTGGCAAACGAAGCTAATTTGTACACCTATTCACCTAAAACCAATGACTTCACTCCGTTAGAAATTACAGCGTCCCATACCCCACCTGAAATCAAATCGATGCTTGCAGAGGAAGAATTAACTTGGATAGGCACCTATGGACATGGCATTTATGTTTTAGATAATAATACGCGAATGCTTCACAATCTCAGCAATAAAAATCCTTTCAATATTTTAATTGAAGCCGAATATCTCTTTGATATCAAACACTATGGTGATAATTATTGGTTTGCAACTGAGTTAGGCGCGTACGTTTGGAACAAAAAAAGCAATTTATTTCGCCATTTTAACACTGACTCTGTTCCAAATCTGCTTGGGAACGAAGTACGCAGTATCCAGTTAGGCAACGACGGAAACATATGGTTAGCGACCTCAGTGGGATTAACTATAGTAAATAGTGATTTTAGCGTTACTAAACACGTATCGCTTGACAATGGAGCAAGCAATAACGTCCAGCGAAGTGACACGGGTATATTTTTACTAAACTTATACCGTGATAGTAATAATACATTATGGCTAGGTTCTCATACCGCTGGCATTTATAGACACAATCAAGACTCCGCACTTTTCCGTCATTATGTGGCTGAGCCATCGACTGAAAATACTCTTTCAGGCAATGTTGTATGGGCAATAAAACAAGATAGTAACGGTATTATTTGGCTCGCGACACAATCAGCAGGAGTTTCAGAGTTCAATATGAAAACAGAGCATTTTACCTCTTGGTTAAATGGCTTTGATTACAGCATATGGGATATAACTATAGATAAACAAGATCGCCTCTGGTTTGCTACTAGTGGAGGTATATACGTCTATGGTAAAAGCAACGACGGAGAGTTAAACCTAATCCGCAGCATATCAAAGGGTAGCTTTTTTGATAGAGTGCTATTTCATGACGATCGTGTGTGGGTAAAATCTTCGGACAACGTTTTACGTTGGATAAATACCAACGACTTTTCTGAACATGAGATAAAAGTACCAGACAACAGCATTAAAACTCTTGAGCCCATATTCATCGATAGTAAACAGAAGCTTTGGCTAAGAGCTAATAATGGATTAGTTCACTTCGATTTGAAAACACAAAAAATGACTCGACCTTCTTCCGATGCAATGGTTAACGGTAATAATTTCAGCTCGATATTAGAAACTGAAAAAGGATTTTGGCTTGCCTCCATTGAATTTGGCTTAATTGAGTTAGACAAGCAAAATTATCAAGTCATTCAAAGAATAAATGTTGATACTGGTTTGTATGATAATCAGATAACAAAAGCACTGCAGGTAGGTGACAGTATTTGGCTCACTACTATGGCTGGTGGTATAGAAGAAGTGTCAATATTGTCAGGCGAAGTGTTACAAAAAATATCCCCTGAACGCCTTGATTTCAATGACTTTAATGAAGGTTCCGGCTTAGTTACATCTGACCAATATGTGTTGTTTGGTGGGGCTAAGGGATTTCATTTATTTGAGCATAATCAAGTAACTCTTAACAATAAACCACAGTTACCTGAAAATATAAATACTCCTCCAATTATTACACATCTACGACTGTTTAATCGTGAAGTAACCGTCCACACAATTGGTAGTCCTCTCGATAATCCAATTTATTTATCCGATATACTCACGTTACCTAATAACTCAAATCATGTGGGCTTAACGTTCAGCCAACTAAACCCCTTGGACGCAGCAGGCTACACCTACAGGTATAGATTAGGTGGTTACTCCAACAAGTGGCTAGATGCTGACATACGTACACGAGAGGCGACATTTACCAACCTAGATTTCGGTCAGTATCAATTCGAAGTACAAAGCCGTCATAACATGAACCCTTGGTCAGATTCTGCAAAGTTAACCCTTAATATAGAGCCTCCGTTATGGTTACACCGCAATGCATTGGTATTGTATTGTATTTTAATCTTATTTATTGGGCTGACTGTGGTGAAGCAGTACCGATCTAAACGTCTTGCACGTCTGGCTATTACTGAAAGTGAAGAGCGCCTAAAATTAACGCTGTGGAGCAGCGGTGACGAGTTGTGGGATTGGGATATATATCAAGGCCAAGTATTTCGCTCAAACACATGGGGCATTATGGACTTTCCCCAAGACGATATTCGGGTCAATAGCGCCTATCAAGCAAACATACACCAAAACGATCTTAAGCGCGTCCAAGATGCTATGAACGAGCACTTGCAAGATAAAACCGAACATTTCGAAGTCACCTACCGTGCCAGTACATTTAAAGGCGAATGGTTATGGGTGCTTGACCGCGGTAAAGTCGTTAGTCGTGACAGTAACAATCAACCTTTGCGAATGACGGGCACATTTAAAAATATCAGTCATTTAAAGATTGCTGAAGAACAATTAAAGTTATTCAAACGTTCCATAGAAACAATTTCTGACGGAGTGTTCATTGCCGATACCAGTTTTAGATATATCTCAGTGAACAAAGCTTATTGTAAATATACAGGGGAAACCCGAGACCAAGCTCTGGCCAGTTATCTCACCTTCCATCAGTATCCGGGAGCCTTTACCGAAGAAGTCAAAAAATCACTGCGCCAAAAAGGTAATTGGAACGGCGAAGTAGAGTCACGTCGCATCAATGGCCAGAGATATGAGATGGAATTAAATATCGACGCCATCAATGATGAAGATGGTCGCATCAGCCATTACGTTGGGGTCTTCTCAGATATTACTTCTCGTAAGAGCACGGAAAAAGAGCTACTCAAACTGGCGAATACCGACCCGTTGACTGACTTGCCTAATCGTTCATTTTTTCAAGCTAGCCATAACAATATTGTACGCCGCGGCACGCAGCATGCGCTTATCTGTTTAGACATGGATAACTTCAAAAAAATCAACGACTCATTGGGCCATCAAACGGGCGATATGCTAATCAAACAAATCGCTAAGCGTCTGCAAAAATTAGCCGGCAAAAGTGCTACCTGTTATCGCCTTGGTGGAGATGAATTCAGCATATTGCTTGATAAAGACACGGATGTGCACAGTGTGACTCATTTCACTCAATCTATCTTAGATGATATGGCCAGACCCTTTTTGATCAATCATCAAGAGTTTGTACTCGGCGCTAGTGTGGGTATTGCCTTTTATCCTGAAGATGGAAGTTCTCCCCAAGAGCTATTAAAAAATGCCGATACTGCCATGTATTTTGCCAAAAATGCCGGGGGCAATAAGTATCAGTTTTTTAGTGGTGAAATGAATCAAAATGCGGTTCGCCAACTGCAAATTGAAAATTTGATACGCCATGGCTTAAAAGAAGATCTGTTCAATGTCTATTACCAGCCTAAGATAGATATTGCCACAGGTAAGCTGGTGAGTATGGAAGCCCTAGTGCGTTTTGAACATCCGGAAAAAGGGATTGTCAGCCCGGCACAGTTTATTCCTTTGGCTGAGCAAACAGGTCAAGTAATCGATATAGGCGAAGTGGTACTCAGAAAAGCCTGTGAGGATACTAAGCGCTGGGTGAGTGCTGGTATATTCACCGGCCGAGTGGCAGTCAATATCTCAGCTCGTCAATTTGAGTTGCCCGATCTTGATGAAATAATCGGCAGTATTTTACAAAAAGCAGACCTTTCCCCTTTGCATTTAGAATGCGAAATTACTGAAGGCACCTTGATGCAAGATCCTGACAATGCGCTTCGTATGATGACGCGTTTACGAGAACGTGGTATTCATTTAGCTTTGGATGATTTTGGTACGGGCTATTCTTCACTCGCTTATTTGAAGCGCTTTCCCCTTAATACCCTCAAAATTGATAAAGCTTTTATCGATGATATTGCCACCAGCAGTGTGGATCGGCATATGACTGCCGCTATTATTGACATAGCGCACAATCTTGGCCTTAAAGTCGTTGCCGAGGGTGTTGAGCATGAAGAGCAGATGTCAATTTTACGTCGTTATGAATGTGAGATGCTGCAAGGTTATCTTTATAGCAAGCCGCTTAGCTCTGCCCGTTTTGAACGATTACTAAAAGAAAATCACCAACTTAATCGTCTGTTGCAAGGAAGTTAAGACGGTACTTTTCCCTTTTTGCAACACTTACATACACGATGTTTTTGCTCGTATTAAAAATGCCACCCATGGGTTAACAGCCCCATACTACAAGTGCTAGCAGCCAACGTCCCGATTAAATAGCCGCATTTTTAAGCGTTAGTTCATTAAGGTTGGCATGAGTAAAAATCTATAACCTTATGTCGGCACTCGGCTTATTTTTTCATTTCACAAAACTCGGTAAATTAAAGAAAAAGCCTTCTTACTTAGGGTGTCATTCCGACCTAAAAAATATTGGCACACTATAAGCATTAGTACTTATGACTGACAAATAATAGTCAGCGAAACGTCAATAATAAAATAAATTATAAAGAGGAATATCCAATGTTAAAAGCTTATGCCATCGCCCTAGCCCTTACTACTGCTGCTCCTGTTGTTACTCAATCAGTTGAAAGTGCTCAAGCACCTGAAGCAAATAAAACAGTTACAACGACTGTACAAACTAAAGCACTTAAAATCGGATCTATTCGATTCTAAAGATGATTTACATGCTAACTGAATGGATTTCATTCGGTCAAAAAAGAGAGAGGAACTCTCTTTTTTTATGTCTAAAATTCAACCATGCTTCACCGTTATAAAATGGATATCAGCTGATCGTCGTACGTCTATAACGATGCCATACTGGGGGGATAAAAAAACCGAGCAACATAGCTCGGTTTTTTAATGTGGTTCTTTGAACACTTAGCTATAAAACGTTTTATTGTCCTCAGCCATATCAGTTAAACATGTCGCCGGGCTAAACTTGTCACCCAGTTGCTGTTGATAATAAGTCAATCGCTCTACTATATGTTTAATACCTAAAGTATCCATATAACGGAAAGGACCGCCTAAAAACGGCGGAAAGCCAATCCCAAAAATAGCGCCTATATCACCGTCTCTGGCGCAACGTACTACGCCCTCATCAAGACACATAGCCGCTTCGTTAAGCATTAGTAAAACACAACGTTCAGCGATAGTATTATCACTCAAGCGGCTGTTTGGCGTGACTCCTAGTAAATCATAGACACTTTCATCGACATCTTTGCCTGGCTTTTTGCCCTCATAGTTGTAAAAGCCGCGTTTGTTCTTTTTACCCTTACGATCATCCGCCAATAATTTGTCGAATCCGGGTGCTGAGTTAAAACGTTCACCAAACTGTGCAACCAAGATAGGACTTATTTTAGTGCCTACGTCTATACCCACTTCATCTAACAACTTAATCGGACCAACTGGAAAGCCAAATTTGACCAAGGCTTTATCAATTTGATCAATGGGTTCGCCCGATAATAAAATTTCCGCAGATTCATTCATGTAGGGTGCAAGTATTCGATTTACATAAAAACCGGCCCCATCCTTCACCACAATAGGGGTTTTACCTTGCTTTTTAGCCAGTTCCACCGTGGTCGATATGGTCTCATCTGACGTCCCTTCATGGGCAATGACTTCAGCTAATGGCATTTTATCAACCGGCGAAAAATAATGAAGACCAATAACATTTTCAGGACGCTGTGCATTTGCGGCAATTTGCGCAATCGGAATAGATGACGTATTCGAGGCGAATATAGTGTGCTGTGCACAGTGCTCTTCGACGTCAGCAACCATATTTTGCTTTAAGCCTAAATCTTCGAATACCGCTTCGATCACTACATCTGTGTTGTCAAAGCCGACGTAGTCAATAGCACCCGTCAAACGTGATAGCTGTTTTTGCATATCAGAATGCAACATGAAGCGTCGCTTCACTTTTTTATTTAAAATATCATATGAATACTGCATTGCGTGGGCTATGCCATCACTGCGAATGTCTTTAATACGCGCAGGTAAATTCGCTTTAGTTGCCGTCACGAAAGCGATGCCACCGCCCATCAAGCCCCCACCAAGGACACCGATTTTTTTGAGTTTTTTGGGTGCAACACCTTCGATTCCATGCTCTTTTTTCATTTCAGTCGTAGCAAAAAATAGACTGCGTAACGCAGCTGACTCGGGTGTCATGACTAAGTGCCCAAAATGTTTAGCCTCTAATGCCATCCCCTGCTGGATACCTTTTTCTAATCCGGTCTCGATACAATCAATAATGCGTTCAGGTGAAGGGTAGTTCCCCAAGGTTTTTGCTTGGGTTTGCTTACGCGCTTGCTTAAACATCAATTTTCGCCCCATAGGGGTACGTTCAAGAAATGTTCCCATAACATCAAGTTTTACTGGCTTACGTGTCGGTTTGGGTTTTTTCGCCATCTCAATTGCCACATCCAGTAAAATAGAGCGCGGCACCATATCGTCAACAATTCCATACTTTTTAGCTTGTTTGGCACGAACCGACACTCCCGTCAGCATCATTTTCATCGCCTGTTGTACACTTATTAGACGTGGCAACCTTTGTGTGCCACCACTACCCGGTAACAAACCAAGTTGCACCTCAGGTAAGCCCAACTGCGTTTTATTGTCATCGCTACACACCCGAGCATGACAGGCTAATGCGAGCTCTAACCCGCCACCTAATGCAGGGCCATGAATAGCAGCGACAAACGGAATAGACATGTCTTCGATACGCTGAAAAACGGCTTGGCCTCCTTTGCCAATCGCTTCTGCATCAACCGCACTTTGGCAACTTGCCAGCATACTGATATCAGCACCGGCCACAAATGAGTTATCTTTACCACTGATAATCACGACGCCTTTAATGTCATTGTCGCTTTGAATTTGGTCAAGCATGTCGTTCACCTGATCGCCAAACTCAACTTTTAGTGTGTTCATGGTTTCCCCAGGAACATCCATACTTAAGATAGCAATGCCGTCCTCGCGCTTCGTTAATGTGAATGCACTCTGAGCAGGTTGTTGTGTGGTATTTTCGTTAGTCATAGTCTTTGCCCTTATTCAGTTTCAACGATCATTGCAGCGGCCAATCCACCAGCAGCGCACGCAGTTAATAAGCCGGTGCCACCACCACGGCGATTCAACTCATTCAGCATTTGAGTGATCATACGCGTACCGGTCGCGGCAAAGGGATGACCATAAGCTAATGAACTGCCCATCACATTGAATTTATTCATATCAATTTCACCTGTCGCTTTACTGCGGCCTAGTTTATTTTGAGCAAACTTGTCACTGGCGAACATCTTAATATTGGCTAATGTTTGTGCGGCAAAGGCTTCATGCATTTCAATTAACGTTAAATCATTTAAAGTCATACCTGCTCTATCAAGCGCCATTGGTGTCGCATATGACGGTCCCATTAACATGTCTTCCCACACGTCAATGGCCGCAAAGGCATAACTTTTAATGTAGCCTAAAGGTTTGTAGCCGAGTGCTTTAGCGCGACTTTCAGTCATCATTAACACCGCCGAAGCACCGTCAGTTAACGGGGTAGCATTCGCCGCGGTTACCGTACCGTGCTTCTTATCAAACACAGGACGTAACTTTGCATATCCCTCTAGAGTCGAATCAAAACGGACGTTATTGTCTTTTTCGAAGGCACCTTTGTAAGGCGCAGGGTAAGCAGTCATCACTTCATTAGCCAATTTCCCTTCATTCCAACTTTGGGCGGCTAGTGAGTGAGAACGATGAGCAAGCTTATCTTGATCTGCACGGCTGATGTTGTGACTCTTAGCCATTTGCTCAGCAGTTTGCCCCATGGACAATCCCGTTGAGTATTCAGCAACTGCAGGTGGTACGGGCAATAAATCCTTTAAACCTAGTTTTTTTAATACTGACCATTTTTGGCCCAGAGTTTTGGTTTTCTGTAAATCCGTTAAGGCTCGTGCCAAATTCTTTGACACACCAATCGGCGACACAGAAGTAGAATCCGCACCACCTGCGATACCAACACTAATATTGCCCAGCATCATTGACTCAGCAATATTGACCGTAGATTGAAAACTCGTAGCACAAGCTCTCGAAACACTATACGCATCTGTGTGTACGCTCATGCCCGTACCCAGTACAATTTCACGGGCAATGTTCGGGGCTTCTGGCATTTGTACAACCTGTCCGTAAACCAATTGCTCAATTAACAACGGGTCGACATTGTGCTTAACAAGCATTTCATTGACGACCATTTTGCCTAAATCTACAGCCGGGACGCCGTGAAAATTAGTCGCCATTTTAGCGAATGGTGTTCTCAAACCCGCTACGATGGCGATACGTTCGCCGCCTCGAGTAGTAACTGTTTGCTTTGCCGTCATGATTTACCCTTATTGTTGAGTCACAACCAAGTGGTCTGACCTGTATTTAAGTTGGATTGTACAGGGAGAATTATAAATTTGAAAGTGCAGATAACATTGCGTCAATTGAATACGTTTACAATAGCAGCTTAGCCACCAAATGCAGCAAAGGTGTAGGTCAATTTCACTACTATTAGTTCCCCCCCACGACAGTAAAGCCTATATAAACTGACTGTCGCACGTCCGGTTCTACTCCACATGCAATCAGTTTAATTATCCAGCGGATCATCTTTTTAAATATAAAGGGGGTTATTTGTAACATTGTTTTTCATCGATGGAACCCTATATAGGTAGCATTGTCTGTTTACACAGTTTATTTTCCCGTACACCTTTGTACGCAATTCAACGTAGGAATAATAAAAGCACATGCCTTCAACTCAATTCTCCCAGTTACAAACGTATTTGGACTCGCAAATTATTGGTCAACCTACCTTGACCCAAAACCTACTTGTCGCATTACTTGCTGACGGCCACTTACTTGTTGAAGGCCCTCCAGGGTTAGCAAAAACGCGAGCGGTTAATTCATTAGCCAACGGCGTAGAAGGTGATTTTCATCGCGTTCAGTTTACCCCTGACTTACTACCAGCAGATCTCACAGGCACTGACATTTATCGACCGGAGACCGGGCAGTTTGATTTTCAAAAGGGGCCTCTTTTTCATAACCTGGTCTTAGCCGATGAAATAAATCGCGCTCCGGCTAAAGTGCAGTCTGCGTTGCTCGAAGCGATGGCTGAACGGCAAATTACCGTGGGCAATAAAACCTATCCACTACCTGAGCTGTTTTTAGTTATGGCCACTCAAAACCCTATCGAGCAGGAAGGGACATACCCTTTACCCGAAGCACAACTCGATCGTTTTCTCATGCACTTAGAAATTGATTACCCTGGCGCTGAAACCGAACTGGCGGTTCTTAAGTTAACCAGAAACGAAGCATTAAACACTGCGCCGGTTAACGCGCCAAGTTTATCTCAGCACGATATATTTAGTGCCCGAAAAGCGTTGTTGGAAATTCACCTAGATGAAAATCTTGAACAATATTTAGTCGAGCTGGTTATTGCGACACGTCAGCCACAAAAATACAGTAAGCAACTCGCCAGTTGGATCGAATTTGGTGCGAGCCCTCGCGCAACCATCGCATTGGATAAGTGTGCCCGTGCACACGCTTGGCTGATGGGCAGGGATTTTGTTGGCCCAGATAACATTCAAGCCGTTTTTCATAACGTTTTACGTCATCGATTACTGCTTAGTTATGAAGCTGAAGCTGAGGGTGTAACGAGAAATCAAGTGCTCGATAGCATATTACAACTCGTTCCTGTGCCATAGGGCGATTATTCATGCACGTAACACAAAATGTTAGCCAATGGTTAGACAACCACCATAGTGATGGGGTAAATCTGCAGATCAAAGAACTGCTGTATTACCGCACTAAAGCCAGCTTACTGAATTTAAGTCTGCGTCGTCCTGCCCAAGCCAACCTCTCCGGGGGATATTTGGCTAAAACCAAAGGTCGTGGCATGGAGTTTGATGAAGCCCGACACTATCAACCTGGCGATGATATACGTGCAATAGATTGGCGCGTGACTGCACGTACAGGTAAAACTCATACGAAAATTTATCGAGAAGAGAAAGAACGTCCGGTTTTTGTATTGGCTGATTTGTCTAGCTCAATGCATTTTGGCACCCAGCTTTTATTCAAGTCCGTGCAGGTAGCACATTTAACGGCACTTATCGCATGGGCTGCGCATAAGCGAGGGGATCGTATCGGTGGATTAGTATTCAATCAAACTGAACACAAAGAATTTAAGCCCTTTTCCCGGCAAAAAGCCGTATTGTCGTTACTTAATGGACTCACAAAGTTGCATACCCCTCACGACGTCCGGCCCAATCAAGTGCCCTTTTCTGACGCATGTGCTCGCCTTAGACGCCTTGCACACCCGGGAAGTTTGGTTTTCATTATCAGTGACTTTGCTAATTTAAATGACGCTGCTCAGCAGCATCTAGCCCACTTGAGCCGCCATTGTGAGGTGACTGCCTATCCCATTAGTGATCCCTTTGAGCATGCGCTGCCCCAGAGTCATTATCAGCAGATGCTGAGCCTGACAGACGGGCAAAACGAGCAACAAATTATAATTGGCGAAAAGCGTATCGCTAGCCAATATCAAATCGAGCATGAGCAACGCTTCAATACGATCAATGAGCAATTAAAACATTGCCGTGCCAATGTCGTCCCCATTAGCTGTGCTATCTCATTAGAGCAACAATTAGCTAAACGCAGTAGTGAAAAAGCCGTATGAATCCGCTAGATCAATTGAAAGATATTTACATACCTCCAGAAGTGGATGCCTGGCCACCTGCATATGGCTGGTGGCTTATTGCCATATTAACTACCCTAGCGATTATTATCTTCGCGCTCTTTTTTTATCGGCGCTATAAATATAACTTCGCTCGCCGAGAAGCGCTTAATTCACTTGTGTCAATCCACGCTCAACAGCCGGACTGGCCCATGCATAGCAACATACTGTTAAAACGAGTTTGTCTACATTATTTCCCTTCAGCGAATATCGCCAATTTACATGGGCAACTCTGGTGTGAATTTTTAGTGAATCAATTACCTAAAGCACGGCGTAACCGATTTACTGAGGCGTACAGTGAACTACAGACGTTACTTTATCGCTCTACCGTTTCTGATGATGCTAACTTTGACACTATTCACCAGCAAATTACCCTGTGGTTAAAACACGCGAGTTTTACCGCCAAAAGTAACGGTAAACAGCTAGGAGAAAAGCATGTTTGAGTTCGCCTGGTGGTGGATGTGGTTTACCCTTCCCTTACCTTTATTAGTCTATTTCCTCCCTGCAAAAGCGCCTGTACAGTCTGCAGCATTAAGGGTTCCCCACTTACCCCAAGGTTTACAAAGTGTGAACAAGCCACCGTCAAGCAAACGCATATTTTTGACAATAGCAACTATCGGCTGGCTCGCGCTCATTGCGGCCAGCGCACGTCCCCAATGGTTAGGTGATCCAGTTAGCATACCCGCCGAAGGGCGAGACCTGATGATTGCAGTCGATTTATCGGGCAGTATGAAAATAGATGACATGCAAGTAAATGGTCGGCAAGTTGATCGCCTACAGATGATCAAGTCGGTGTTGAGTGACTTTATACAGCGCCGTGTGGGCGATCGTTTAGGTTTGATATTTTTTGCAGATACCGCTTATTTACAAGCCCCATTGACCTACGATAGAGATACCGTTGCACAACTGCTTGACGAATCCTTAATAGGCTTAGTCGGCGAACAAACCGCCATTGGTGATGCGATAGGTTTAGCCATCAAGCGCTTTCAAAGTAAAAAAGAATCAAACAAGGTGTTAGTGCTTCTAACCGATGGCCAAAATACCGCAGGCAATATCACCCCTGAACAAGCTAATGAATTAGCGATCGCCAATGGGGTAACACTTTACACCATTGGAGTAGGTGCGGATCAAATGGTGGTGCAGAGTATTTTTGGACGCCGCCAAGTCAACCCTTCCCAAGAACTAGATGAGGGTATGTTGACCAAGCTCGCAGAGTCTACAGGTGGTCGCTATTTTCGCGCCAGAGACGCGCAAAGTTTACAAGAAATATATAGCAAACTGGATGAACTAGAACCCATCGCCCGTGAAAGCAGACAAATGCGACCATTACAGGCTTTGTATTTCTACCCACTCGCACTCGCATTATTCATTACCTTGTTGCTTGCGCTTAACCCCCTGATGTCAGGTTTAATAAACAAGCGGAGAAATATCACTCAAGGAGGAGAAATTTGATGCCTGATTTCAATATCACCGACTTTCATTTTTTGCGTCCGTTATGGCTTTTAGCGCTTATTCCTCTGCTTCTATTGGTGGTGTTTCTGCGCCGTATGAATCACCAACATTCTGGTTGGCAATCAGTGTTGCCCAATCACCTTTATCAACATCTGGTGGCGCATAACGGGATTAAATCCTCAAAACCTCCTCTGTATCTATTGACCATCGCCTGGGTTTTAGCCTCACTGGCATTAGCCGGTCCAACATGGCAGCGGCTGCCACAACCTGTATATCAACTCAATAGCGGAAAAGTAGTAGTATTGGATATGTCACTCTCTATGCGTGCCACAGACATTAAACCTAATCGTTTAACCCGTGCCAAATACAAAGCCATTGATTTAGTAAAAGCTATTGCCGAAGGAGAAACGGGACTAGTTGCTTACGCTGGAGATGCATTTACTATCAGCCCTTTAAGTTCCGATGGGCAAAATCTCACAACCCTCATTCCCAGTTTATCCCCAGAGATCATGCCGGTGGCGGGTAGCGAACCGTTTCTTGGTTTGCAGTCAGCAATCGAGTTATTGGGTAACGCTGGGTATCAGCAAGGTGAAATCTTTTGGATAACGGATGGTATTGAAAACAGCCAAGTCGCCGAAGTCAGTAAACTGCTTGCTGATTCGCCCTATCGCTTATCAGTATTGGCGGTGGGCACGCAAGATGGTGCTCCAATTCAATTGTTAAACGGTGACTTTTTAAAAGATAGCAGTGGTGCAGTTGTTGTCCCTCGACTGCGCGCCAGTAACTTACAAACCTTAGCTCGAAAAGGAGGCGGTCGTTATATCACAATGCGCTCCGACGATAGTGATATAACCTACTTAAAAAATCAGCGGGTTTTACAATCTGAGCAAGAAAAAGAAGGCCAAGCAGATGAAAAGTTTGGTGATAAATGGCAGGAAATGGGCCCCTACTTACTATTGCTGCTCGTGCCGCTTGCTGCCTATGGCTTTCGCCGTGGTCTCATTGGTATTTTTTTGCTGTTCGTGTTGTTTCCAGGCTATGCACCTGATGCAAGCGCCAATTGGTGGGACGATATGTGGCAGACAAAAGATCAGCAAGGCCAATTAGCGTTCAACCAGAATAATTTCAACGCCGCAACTGAGCATTTCAACGATCCTATGTGGCGCGGTACGGCAGCATATAAAGCCAAGGACTATGCCACTGCATTGGATGCATTTCAACACGCCACTGGCGCTCAAGCGCGTTATAATGAAGGTAATGCCTTAGCCCAATTAGGTGAAATTGAAGACGCCATAAAAGCCTATGAGGAAGCACTTGCCATTGACCCTAATTATCAAGATGCGCTGACCAATAAAACATTACTTGAAAAGCAAGAGCAAGAAAATCAGAACAGCGGCGATCAGCAAGATAAGTCCCAGCAGTCAGAAGACCAAGACAAGTCCGAGCAAGATAACGAGCAAAATCAGTCTCAAGATCAACAAGGTGACTCTCAGCAGCAAGAAAATCAGGAGCCAGAGCAGAATCAATCAACAAAAAAATGACAGTCAACAAAGCACTGAAAATAGTCAGTCAGGGCCTAACGACACATCTGCTGATGCTCAGGATAAGCAACAGCAAGATAAACAAGGTAACCAGCCACCACAGTCACCAGATGAACAACAAAACAACGAAGATCAATCTCAATCATCTGCTCAACAAGAAAAAGAGCAACAGGCGCAATCAGCCCAAACCGCTGGGGATCCCCAGGAGACAAAATCTGAGGATCAACAGCAAGCACAAGGATCCCAAGCTCCCCAAGAACTGACTGATGAACAGAAAGAGAATATGCAGCGTATGCAAACCCTACTAAATCGCGTTCCCGACGATCCGGCATTTTTACTTAAACGTAAAATGCAGATCGAAAATCAACAACGCAGACAACAACGTACACCGACTCAACGACAAAGGAATTGGTAACAGCAATGATGTTATTTACCCGCTATTTATTTCGTTCATTCCTGCTCTTTTGTGCACTGTCATCGTTGACATACGCACAAGTAAGCGAGTTATCCGCCACTGTCGATAAAAACCCGGTATTGGCCGATGAATCAATTACCTTAAGTGTGGTGGCTTCCGGCGATACGTCCAGAGACGCATTTGACCCTACTGCGTTAAATGCTGATTTCATCGTGGGCAGAACGTCTGTGAGCTCGCAAACACAAATGATTAATTTTGACACCACACGCACAACCGTTTGGACCACAACGCTTATTCCTCGTAAACCGGGGCGCTTTATTATTCCTGCCTTTACCGTTGAAGGTAAAAGTTCGGTGCCCATTAATATGATGGTGTTGCCGGTATCGGCGCGGCAAGGAACCGAGGGACGAGATGTATATGTGACCACGTCAGTGGATACCAAGGAAACCTATTTACAACAACAAATACGCTATACCGTGAAATTATTCCTAGCCAGAGATTTACAACGTGGCAGCCTCTCTGCTCCAACGCTAATAGACGGCGAAATTCGTCAAATCGGAAAAGACGCTGAATACAACGATATCGTAGACGGAAAACGCTATCGTATTATCGAGCGCACGTTTGCTGTTATTCCACAAAAAAGCGGTACCTTTACCATTCAAGGCCCTGTATTTGAGGGGGAAGTTGTTCAGGATAGGCAGCAAAGCTTCGGCTTCTTCAATCGCAGTAAAGCCATTAGCCGCGTTGGCCCACCACAAGAAGTGACGGTTAAACCCATCCCACAGAATTATTCAGGTACCTGGTTACCCAGTGACTATGTTGAACTCCATGAAGAATGGCAACCAGACGCTAAGCAATTTAAAGTAGGTGAGCCGATCACCCGTACCTTAACATTGACCGCAGTGGGTGTTGACGAGGCTCAACTTCCTAACATCAACAGCCAATATCCTGATAGCGTAAAGGTATATCCAAATCAGGCCAATACAACGACCATAGAAAAAGACAAAACGCTTATTGCCCAGCGTACCGAGACCATTGCAATTATCCCCAGCCAAGCGGGTGAAATCACCTTTGCAGAAGTGAAAGTTCCTTGGTTTAATATTGTCAGTGGACAAGTTGAGTACGCCACACTTGCTAAACGCACAGTGACTATTATGCCCAGTTTGGGTGATTCGATTACGCCTAATCCCCCTCCAACCCAAACTTCCGAGCAAGCCACAAACCCGTCAACGCCTTTAGCGATAACAGAGCCAAATGCAACGGCGACAGTACAGGTTGCCTCGGGTACACAATGGTGGTCTTGGAGCAGTTGGGTATTACTGTTTTTATGGATAGTAACGGTCATAGGCTGGGTAGTGCATGTCAACTTGTCTTCGCGATCGGTACGGCAATCGAGTCCAGTGACAGGCGCTGCTCTGCCGGAAATAAAGGCATGGAAAGCACTGCAATCTTCGGTTGGCACGCAAGACTGTAACATGATTATGTCTGCGTTAACGGTATGGCTAAACGCTCTTACAGGCCAAACAGGGCAAGCCCTGCCTCAGCTGCAACGACGATTGCAAAATGAGCAACTCAATCATGAGATAAACCAGCTGTACGCAGTAAAGTTTCGCGTAGGCGATAACCAATGGCAAAATGATAACTTTATGACTGTGATGACACTAATTCGACAACAAAAAAAGGCCAGCCAAAAAAGTAACGAGAAGCTTGCCCCGCTCTATCAGTCGTAATCACCATGCCTAGTGTGCAAATCTGGATGTGATCCACAGGTTTGCACTATTTTGCCCCTTGTATTTTTATTCCTTCATCCCTGTTGTGCTGGTGATAACGCTAGTTTGCACTCTGGTCTGCATTAACGAATAATAGGAATAAATAATACAGGCGGAAATTTAATAATGAATTTGCGAAAGCATTTTAAAAAAGCCTCGGTCTCTAGTGACATGCTAGATAAACAAAAACGATATGAAACCCTTGTCTATGCCTTACATGGCGATATATTTCGCTATGCGTATTGGCTGGTTAAGGATAAAGCGGTTGCTGAAGACATAGTTCAAGAGACCTTCTTGCGCGCTTGGAAGTCCCTGGATTCACTAAAGGATGAAAAGGCTGCTAAGTCTTGGTTGATTACCATCTTACGCCGTGAAAACGCACGGCGGTTTGAACGTAAGCAATTTGATTTAGTGGATATCGATGATGTAGCTATCTCTGACGACCAGTTAACTCACGAGGTCGAAATTGAGCATCGAGAGTTACGTAAAATAATGGCTTCGTTGAGCGAAGAGTATCGCGAGCCATTAATGTTACAGATTATGTTTGGATTCAGCGGCGAAGAAATTGCCGCGCAATTGGATTTAAACAAAAACACCGTCATGACCCGTTTATTTCGGGCACGAAGCCAAATTAAAGAGGCACTAGAGAAATCAGATGACAATCGAGAACGGAAAAATGGATGATTTAGAGTTTCGCAGAACCATTTATGCTGATCCCAATTGCGATGACATACGAGTCAAAGAAGCGGCAGCACAGGATCCTGCAAAGCAAGAATTTTGGTCTGAACAAAAGAAAATTGACGCGAGCTTAAAAGCGGCAACAAAAGTGAAGGTGCCAGAAGATTTGGCTCACAAACTGATTTTACGTCAAACCATGCAAACTCATCAGCACGACAAGAAACGTGCACGGGTTCACCTAGCGTTAGCAGCATCACTAGCGTTCGTGGTTGGCGTGAGTTTTACCGTATGGCAGCAACAAAATTACATTGATGTGTCCCAGCAATCACTGGCGCACGTTTACCATGAAGGACCGCATGCTCTTGATGCCAATGAAGATTTTTCATTGCAACAGGTCAACGCTAAATTGGCTCAGTATGGCGGCCATATAAATGAAGACGTTGGCCAGATTTACTACGCCAATCATTGTGACTTTAAAGGTGTTAAAAGCCTGCATTTAGTGATGCAAGGGGAAAATGGTAAAGTCACTGTTTTTGTCGTTCCCCACAAAGACGGTTACAAAGCGAAAGAAAAAGTGAGTGATGGATATTTAACGGCAGAGGCAGTTGAACTGCAGCACACTAGCTTAGTCATCGTCGGTGAAAATGTGCATGATGTTGAGCAAACTAGAAACAAACTCGCTAAGCGAATGACGTTTTCCGCATAGAACACGCCCTAAGTGTACTCAAATAAGATAAAAAGGAGCTTTAGCTCCTTTTATTTGCCTCAAATTCAGCATTCTCTTTATAAAGTAGAAAGATACATATCTATGTGCTCTATTCCCCCATCATCATAAACTAGGCCGTGTTTTTCAAAGCCAAATTTACGGTAAAACGCAATCGCATTGGTTTGTGCTGATAACATGATATTTTTCACGGCATAGTGTTGCTCAATGATTGAAATACACTGCTTGATTAATTCCTTGCCCAAACCAGTTCTTCTATGAGAAGCAGCGCAAACTACCCTTTCAATTTTAGCCATTTGGCCGTTGTCGGTTTCTCTAGCACGAGCATATCCCACTAATTCGTCACCTTGATAGATACACACATGCCAGCTTAATTGATCATGGTTATCTATATCCTCGTAAATACTTTGTTGTTCAAGCATGAAAATTTGTTGTCGCAAACGCAAAACAGCGTACAAATTAGCCAATTTCAGTTGTGCAAAGGGCATTGCGTGGGTTTTATATAGTTGCGGCACTAGTGTATTCCTATGTTGCTTGTTAGCATGAGGGGAAAAGAGACGCGATTTTGCTACAGCGTATTTTTTAACCTTATTCACTCCCCATAATAAATGAAGGACACGATGGAAGCAGCCACTTTTTTATCCTTAGGATTGTATTTTCTTGCCATGTTAGGAATTGGCGTATATTCATTTAAACAGGCCAATACAGACGTCGAGGGTTATATGCTCGGTGGCCGTAATTTGAGTCCAAAAGTCACTGCGCTTTCCGCTGGAGCATCCGACATGAGCGGTTGGATGCTCATGGGGTTACCAGGTGCAATGTATCTATCCGGTCTTTCAAGTGCATGGATAGCCATAGGGTTAGTCATAGGCGCTTATCTTAACTATATATTAGTGGCTCCGCGATTACGGGTTTACACGGAAGTCGCAAATAATGCGATTACTATCCCAGATTACTTCGAGAACCGTTTTAACGACAAAAGCCATATCTTACGTATTGTATCTTCAATCGTAATTGTATTATTTTTCACCCTTTACACGTCATCCGGCGTTGTCGCTGGCGGAAAATTATTCGAAACCTCTTTCGGTTTAAATTATGAGTTAGGACTCTATATAACGGCGGGAGTGGTTGTGGCTTACACCCTCTTTGGCGGGTTTATGGCCGTGAGCATTACCGACTTTGTTCAGGGCTGCATCATGTTCATTGCTTTAGTTTTAGTGCCTGTCGTGGTGCTTATTGACCTAGGTGGTTGGCAAGGCGTCACTCAGTCCTTAGGCACACTAGATGGCCAATACCTAAATATGTTTAGGGATGCATCAAATGGTCAAGCCGTATCGACAATCGCCATTATTTCTATGCTTTCTTGGGGCTGTGGATATTTTGGTCAGCCACATATTATCGTGCGTTTTATGGCAATTCGCAGTGTGAACGACATCAAAACTGCACAAACCATAGGTATCTCCTGGATGGTTGTTGCGATCACGGGCGCCTTAGCCACAGGTTTGCTGGGTTTAGCCTATGTTACCCAACACGGTTCGCAGATGAGCGATCCGGAGACCATATTTATTTACTTATCCCAGTTACTTTTTCACCCCCTGATTGGTGGCTTTTTATTAGCGGCTATTTTAGCGGCCATAATGAGCACCATATCCTCTCAACTTCTTGTGACCTCAAGCTCATTAACCAGTGACTTCTACCAAGCATTTTTTCGACGTGATGCCAGTCAACACGAACTGATTATTGTCGGCCGGATATCGGTTGTATTAGTGGCACTTGTGGCGATTTATTTAGCTTACGATCGGGACAGCAGCATTTTATCTTTAGTCAGTAACGCCTGGGCTGGATTTGGTGCGGCATTTGGCCCATTAATTCTATTTAGTCTATTTTGGAAACGCATGACACTCATCTCAGCCATAAGTGGAATGTTAGTGGGTGCGGCAACCGTGTTATTGTGGATTTACTTGCCGGTGACGATCAATGGTCAAACCCTAAGTGCTTGGTTGTATGAAATTGTGCCGGGCTTTATTTTATCCAGCTTGACGATTGTAGTACTGACCTTATTGTCCGAACAACGAGACAATTCAGTAATAAAAACGTTTGAGAAAGTACAGACCACATTGAATGATTCAATTAATAGAGTTGAAAAAAATTCTTGATGTCTAAATAGGGAATGTAAATGAATTTTTATGCCGCTAGACAGCCAATTTTACATGCAGATAAATCGCTATTTGCCTACGAATTGTTGTTTCGGGATAGTTTGGAAAATACGTTTCCAAATATAAATGAAGATGAAGCCACCGCTAAAATGGTGGCTGGCTTACAGTTTAATTTGGGTTTAGAAAATTTGCTACCCAATACCTTGGCCTTTATCAATTTTACCCACAACTCTTTACTCGACGGTTACCCTTTGATGCTGCCCAAAGAACAGATTGTGGTAGAAATTTTAGAGACCGTCAAACCGGGTAAAAAGCTGTTAACTTCTTGTATCGAATTAAAGAAAAAAGGCTACATTATAGCGTTGGATGATTACATTCATCAGGCTGTTTGGGTGCATTTTTATCCTTATATCGATATTATCAAAATTGATTTTCAGGAAACCACTGACCATCAAATTTTACAAATAATTGACGCTATTAAGCCTTTCCCAAAAATCAAACTACTGGCGGAAAAAATTGAAACACATCAGGAATACTTACAAGCATTAGAGTATGGCTGCTGCTACTTTCAAGGTTACTTTTTCAGCAAACCAGAATTGATTAAAAATACCGCCCTCACCCCTTCGCAAATGTCCATTGCAAAACTAATGGGGGAAATGGCAAAAGACGAACCCAATATTAAACTTATCAGCCAAGCATTTGAGTCAGACGTAAGTCTTTCGTTTAAATTACTGCGCTATGCTCAATCGCCTATTTTTAAGCGCACTAAACAAATCGAAACCATCAAACAAGCGATAGTGGTGTTGGGGCAAAATGAGCTTAGGCGTTTCGTATCGCTGTTGTTTACCGCACAATTTAGTGAAGGCAAACCAGCAGAACTCACGGTCATGTCGTTATCAAGAGCAAGGTACTGTGAATTACTCACCGAATATTCCAGTCAACGAGACGGCAGTGCGTCTGCATTTTTAGTCGGCTTGTTATCGTTACTCGATGCCATGCTGGATGCAGACATTGCTGAACTGATGGGAAAACTGCCTATTTCACAAGCGATCAAAGACAGTATTGTTCTGCGCCAAGGCCAACAAGCGCAATACTTAATGTTGAGTGAGTTTTTTGAAAGCGGTCAATGGAGCGACGTCAATCGCTTATGCGAGCGTCTTGAAGTGAATTTCGATGATGCCTTCGCCATGTTCCAGCAATCTCAATTATGGGCAAAGGAACGTTTACAGGCGTTAAATTAAAGCTAAAGCAAATTAGTGTCACTTTGTCATGATATATTTTTAAAAGATATATCATGACCGCTCTTTTTCATGATATCGTTCTATGCATATAATATTTTAGTATATCCATTAACTTAGCATGAGAAACTCTATGACTTCCTCGATTTCAACCGTTACACATCTGAAACAGCTAGAAGCGGAAAGTATTCACATTTTTCGTGAAGTGGCTGCCGAGTTTGACAACCCTGTCATGCTTTACTCTGTGGGTAAAGATTCCTCTGTATTACTGCATTTAGCACGCAAAGCATTTGCTCCGGGTAAAATACCTTTCCCGTTACTGCATGTTGACACCACCTGGAAGTTCCAGGAAATGATTGCGTTTCGTGACAAGATGGCAAAAAAACATGAATTAGATTTATTGGTTCATATTAACCAAGACGGTGTTGATATGAACATTAACCCTTTCATTCATGGCAGTGCTAAGCACACTGATATCATGAAAACCGAAGGTTTAAAGCAAGCGCTAAATAAATATAAATTTGATGCCGCCTTTGGCGGTGCTCGTCGCGATGAAGAAAAGTCACGCGCTAAAGAGCGTGTTTATTCGTTCCGTGATGAAAACCATCGCTGGGACCCAAAAAATCAACGTCCTGAGTTATGGAACATTTACAACTCGCAGATCAATAAAGGCGAAAGTATACGAGTATTCCCTATGTCAAACTGGACTGAACTGGATATCTGGCAATACATTTATATGGAAAACATTGAGATCCCATCTTTGTATTTGGCTAAGCCCCGTCCAGTGGTGGAGCGCGACGGTCTATTGATCATGGTAGACGATGAACGCATGCCACTTAAAGAAGGCGAGAAGGCTGAAATGCGTTCCGTTCGTTTTAGAACGCTTGGCTGTTACCCTTTAACTGGTGCGGTTGAATCTACTGCCGATACCTTGCCTGAAGTCATCCAAGAAATGTTGCTAACCAAAACGTCCGAACGCCAAGGCCGAGTAATCGATAACGATTCATCAGGCTCCATGGAGAAGAAGAAGATGGAAGGCTATTTTTAATGGAAGACAACATAGTTTGGCATCAACATGAAGTGAACAAGGCGCGGCGCGGCGAAGCGAAAAAGCAAAAACCTTGCGTTATTTGGCTCACCGGGCTAAGTGGCTCTGGCAAGTCGACTATCGCTAATTTATTAGAAAAAAAACTGGCGGACAAGGGTAAACACACCTACTTGCTTGACGGCGATAATGTTCGTCACGGCTTAAATGGTGATTTGACCTTTAGTGATAAAGACCGAGTTGAAAACATCCGCCGTATCAGCGAATTGGCTAAGCTCTTTGTTGATTCAGGCTTAATCGTCATTACCGCTTTCATTTCGCCATTTAAAGGCGAACGTGATTATTGCCGGGCGCTATTAGAGGACAACGAGTTTGTAGAAGTATTTGTAAACACGCCAATAGAGGAGTGTGAAAAACGCGATCCCAAAGGTCTCTATCAGAAAGCCCGTTCAGGTGAAATAAGCGATTTCACTGGGATAAGTTCGCCCTACGAAGCCCCTGAAACAGCTGAAATCACCCTAGATTTCAGCGGTCAAAGTGCCCAAGAATCTGCTGAGCAACTGTTCTCTCAATTGCAACAAAAAGGATTGATTGACTGATGTTAGATGACAAATTAATAGCCAGTATCACTGCCATCGCCCATCAAGCGGGTGATGCTATAATGACCATATATCAACGTGATTTTGCCATCTACGAAAAGTCAGATGCGAGTCCGCTAACCGAAGCTGATTTAGCTGCTCATCATTGTATTGTGGATGGATTGCGAGCGGTTTCTTCGTTACCGATTTTATCAGAAGAATCCGCCAACATTCCTTGGTCTGAGCGTCAAACATGGAGCCAGTATTGGTTGGTTGACCCGCTAGACGGCACTAAAGAGTTCATCAAAAAGAACGGGGAATTTACCGTTAACATCGCCCTTATCGACAATGGCGAGCCG
This sequence comes from Paraglaciecola polaris LMG 21857, assembly GCF_000315055.1. Lineage (GTDB taxonomy): Bacteria > Pseudomonadota > Gammaproteobacteria > Enterobacterales > Alteromonadaceae > Paraglaciecola > Paraglaciecola polaris. Next base: position 117,014 of record NZ_BAER01000017.1, read on the forward strand.
GTATTTGGTGTTGTATACGCTCCCGTACTTAAACAAACCTACGTGGGTGTTGTTGGCCAAGGTGCATACAAGCTTGAAGGCGATAGTCGCGTTGCAATCACTCCAAAAGTTAAGACTGATGATGAAGAGTGGCGCATAGTGGGTAGTCGTTCACACCAAAGCCCTGATATTCAAGCCTTGCTCACTAAACTTGGCGGAAGTCCTGAGCTTGTGGCCATGGGCAGTTCGTTAAAACTATGCTTAGTCGCCGAAGGTGCTGCACATTTGTACCCGCGCTTAGGCCCCACATCTGAATGGGATACTGGAGCAGCCGATGCTGTGGTGCGCGCCGCGGGTGGCAAAGTGACTGTCATCGAAAGTGCTGCAGATGTATTTAACAAGGACGCCAAGCCCCTTAGTTATAATCAAAAAGAATCCGTTTTAAACCCTTATTTTCTTGTGAGTTGCTGATCATGAATAGCGAAAATGCCTTATTACAATCCGACATCCTTGCCTACCTAGAACAGCATGAACACAAAGACATGCTGCGTTTTTTAACTTGCGGTAGCGTAGATGATGGGAAAAGCACCCTGATTGGTCGTTTATTACACGACTCAAAAATGATTTATGAAGACCAATTAGCCGCTATCACCAAAGACAGCAAAAAATCTGGTACCACAGGTGATAAAGTTGACTTGGCCTTATTGGTAGATGGTTTAGCTTCTGAGCGCGAACAAGGTATCACCATTGATGTTGCCTATCGTTACTTCTCTACAGATAAGCGTAAATTCATCATTGCGGATACTCCTGGCCATGAGCAATACACCCGCAACATGGTTACAGGTGCATCAACCTGTGATTTGGCCATCATTCTTGTAGATGCGCGCGCGGGGGTTAAAACCCAAACTCGTCGTCATTCGTTTTTAGTCTCTCTACTTGGCATTAAGCATGTCATAGTGGCGATCAATAAAATGGATTTGATGGAGTTCAGCGAAGACGTATACGAAAGCATCAAAAAAGACTACTTGGTATTTTCTGAGCAGCTTGATATTCCTGATATACAATTTGTGCCTATATCGGCGCTGGACGGCGATAACGTCGTCAATAAAAGCGAAAACACCCCTTGGTTTGAAGGCACAACACTAATGAAAACCTTGGAAAATATCGAAATTGCCGATGATGCAAATATCGATGACTTCCGATTCCCAGTGCAGTACGTCAATCGCCCCAACCTTAATTTCCGCGGTTTTGCCGGTACCGTTGTCTCAGGCCAAATAAAGAAAGGCGATAAAATTACCGCCCTTCCTTCTGGTAAGCAATCTAGGGTTCGCTCTATTGTTGGTTTTGAGGGGGAACAAGACGTCGCCCATACGCCACTAACTACCACTATCACCTTAGAAGATGAAATTGATATTTCTCGTGGTGACATGATTGTTAAGTCAGATAATTTGCCTTTGCAAAGCAACGCCTATCAAGTGAATTTGGTGTGGATGGACGAGACCCCGTTAATGCCTAACAAACAGTATGGCTTTAAGTTTGCCACTAAATTTGTGCCCGGTAGCGTGACAGATATCGAGTATCAGATTGACGTCAACACGATGGAACACAAAGATGCCGTGCGCCTTAATTTGAATGAAATTGGGGTCGGTAAAATCAAGCTCACGCAATCCGTTGCTTGTGATCCCTATACTAAAAATCGTGAAACAGGTGCGTTCATCATAATTGACCGATTAACCAATGGTACCGTAGGTGCTGGTATGGTTATCGATGCCGTTCAAGAGTCTGGACAGAAAGCTGAGTTTTCAGAATTCGAACTTGAATTCAATACCTTAGTTAGAAAGCATTTTCCACATTGGAATGCCACTGATATCACTAAGCTATAGGCGCGACGTCAATATTATATGGACATAAACCAGTTACTGGTAATAGCGATATTTGCCACCACATTAGTGGCGCTTATTCTTACGAATAAGCGCCCTTCTTCTATTTTTGCAGGCTCGTTACTGGCACTTATTCTTTGCCAGCAATTAAGTGTTGTCGACGTTGTTAACAACTTTACTAACCAAGGTTTAATCACCCTGATACTGCTGCTTATCGTCAGTACAGCGGTGGATAAAACCTCATTAGTAAAACGCCTAGGCCGGACACTTATTGTGGCCAGTTTTAAACACAGTTTCTGGCGCTTATTTGGCTTAACGTTCTTCTCATCAGCTTTTTTAAACAACACTGCTGTCGTCGCCAGCTTAATCGGCCCCACTAAGCAGAATCAATATCATCCTGCTTCACGTTTACTTATCCCACTTTCCTACGCGGCTATTTTAGGCGGCACGGTTACCCTTATTGGTACTTCTACCAACTTGATCGTGGATAGTTTTATGCGTGAGCATGGTCACCCGGGGTTTAATTTCTGGGACTTCACGTTATATGGACTAGTCGCAGGATTAAGCTGTGGTTTGTTGATGTTTATCCTTACCCCTTTGCTGCCTGTGATTGAAAATAAGAACCGTCAGTACAACAGCTATTTTATCGAAGCAAAAGTAGAAGCAGATTCTGAACTGGTCGGCAAAAGTGTTGAACAAAACCATTTGCGTAATTTGCCCGAGCTGTTCTTAGTTGAGGTGGTCAGAAATGGTAAACTCATCAGCCCGGTGAACCCCGAATTAGTCATTCAAGAGAATGACAAACTGATTTTTTCCGGGGATATACATAAAGTTGATAATCTCAGTCATATCAAAGGCCTTACCTTGTTTGCTGAATCAAACGGTTTGTTAAGAGAAAACCTCACCGAGGTGATCATTTCCAACCGCGCGCAAATTATCGGCAAGACACTTAAGAGTGTCGGTTTTCGCGCATTGTTTGATGCCGCTGTGGTGGCAATACGCCGAGACGGTGAAACCCTGTCCGGTAAACTAGGCGAGATTAAACTTCAGTCAGGTGATTTTTTATTGCTCGCCACAGGGCCAGATTTTGTTAAACGCCAAAATTTAACCAAAAACTTTTTTATCCTGTCAGAGAAAAAAGTCGCCACAAAATTACTCAATAAACAAGAGTGGGTTACATTAGGCGGGTTTGTCATCACAATTGCGTTAGCGGCCACGTCTATGATTTCACTGGCCACTGGTTTGGTGTTCTTTTTGGCACTATTAGTTGCTACAGGCGTCACATCCACAAACGAGATTAAACGTCACCTCCCCCTTGAATTAATCATTGTTATCGTCGGCGCGCTAAGCCTAGCCAGCGCTTTAGAAGGCGCGGGGGTGATTAACTCCCTTACCCACTTAGTTGAACCCTTAATGGCCAACTCAAGCCCATTTATGGCATTAGTAATGGTTTATTTAACCACCTTATTATTAACTGAGGTGGTAACAAACAATGCCGCTGCAGCATTAATGTTTCCGTTTGCGTATGGATTAGTAGAAAGTTTAGGTGTGCCCCTTATGCCATTCGCTTTAGCCGTTGCCTTTGCTGCTAGTGCTAGCTTTATCTCACCCTACGGTTATCAAACCAACTTGTTGGTATTCAGTGCGAGCAACTATAAATTCAAACATTTTATTAAATTCGGTTTACCGATTTCCATTTGCTATTCCACTATCGTTTTAGCCTTGCTTAAATATACCTATCAGCTGTAATCATTGCCGCTCATGTCTGGCCTATTCTATTAAACAGCTGCTAACGGGATTTAAACACGACAAATAAAAAGACGAGTGTGATAACACACTCGTCTTTTTCAGGTTCGGTAAAGTATTTCCAGTCAGCCAACAAGCCATAATCGGCCTTGATTATCCAGAACTCCCGCTTCATCAACTTGGTTTAATCGGACGCCTAGGGTTAACATTTTTACGCTGTGTATGCGTCTTTCTTGCAGGGTTGGAATTGGTTGCTCGCACACTTGGCCTGATAGCCTTCGGTAATGGCTTAGTCGAGGCATCATCACTTAGCAAACCCGCATCTGGGGTTAAAGCGGTCTTGTTCGAGTCTGCAACGACGCTGTTAATCTCGTTCATTTCATCAGCCGTTAAATCGCGCCATTGACCAACTTTGAGTCCAGCCAAGCGAATGGACATAATGCGACTGCGTTTTAATTTAGTTACACCGTAGCCTAAATACTCGCACATTCTGCGAATTTGTCGATTTAGGCCCTGGGTCAAAATAATACGAAATACAAACTTGCTCTGCATGGTTACTGTGCAGGGTTTAGTCACTGTATCTAGTATGGGCACTCCTGCGCCCATAGCATGTATAAAGCGTTCATTCAATGGCCGATCGACAGTGACAATATACTCCTTGTCGTGCGCATTTTCGGCGCGCAAAATTTTATTGACGATATCTCCGTCACTGGTTAGAAATATCAGTCCTTCAGACGGTTTGTCTAAGCGCCCTATTGGGAAAATACGCTCTGAGTGACCTATGGCATCAATGATATTGCCTTTAATATGGCGCTCTGTGGTGCATGTAATCCCCACAGGTTTGTGATAAGCCAAATAGACGCGATCAGATTTATTCTCTGCGCTGGCTTGAATTTGGCTTCCATCGACACGAACGTCATCGCCGGGCTGCACTTTTGTGCCCAATTCAGGTATCACACCATTGATGGTAACGCGTTTACTTTCGATCAGTTTATCCGCCTCTCGGCGCGAGCAAAATCCTGAGTCGCTAATAAATTTATTCAAACGAATGTTGGATGCTACAGAATTAGATGTATTCAAATTATTTCGCTACTTAATGTGAGAAAAAGCGCACAGGTGCGCAGTCCTGTACATTAAATATATATTCGCTAAGCCTAGGTGACTTTCTTCCCCTCAGGGCTATTGCACGCGAATTTAACCCTATAACAACTATATAAAACAGCGCTCGGCACGAAGCAATAACGCGTGTTCTTGCTGTCCGACAGGACCGTGCTGGATCCACCGTTTAAGCAACACATATTTATCGTATTCAACGCCTTGTTGCAGTTTATCAGCCATTAACTGTAACTGTATTTCTTTGCGTAACGCCACATCTGAGTCAGGAGACGATACATCGCTAAGTAATTCAAGCATTAAAGTTAAATTATGCCTAGGCACATCAACATCGCATTGGCCCTTAAATGACTGTTGCCACTGAGCCGGCAACACATCAATATTTTGAGGAATTTCAGGTGATTCCCAGCGTTTTAAAATGGCAAACAGTTCGTTGAAACTTTCCTTCTTAACTTGGCGTTTTAACACCTCAAGCTTAGCTTGTCTTTCATCAAAAAGTGCATTTAAACGGCGACGAAAATTGATACTTAGCGATTTTGGTAATGCCTCTAACAGCGTCTCAAGTTCGCTTTGTACGCCAAAAGCGTCATCAAGTTCACCGATTGTATTAGCGTTTTTTAGCGACTGCTGTATCTGTTTCAATAACCCGTTAGCAATTTCACCCTGCTCTGCATCCGCTTGTTTTTGCTGTAAATTAAACGCTTTACGCTGTGCAAACACGCTGTCATTGGCTTCACGAAATTGATTCCATAATGGATTCTCAAGTTTGCGCTGGGCCGGTCCTACTTGCTTCCATCTTTCTTGTAATACTTTGGCTTGCTCAATTGCACCAGAGATATCTTCAGCGGCAGACAATGCGAGTGCCTGCTTGATTAACGCCTGTTTTTGCAGTGCATTGTCGCTAAAGTATGCTTCGACTTGCACTTTAAGAGGCATGAGTGCCTGGCGATATTCGTTATTCAAATCAGCTTTAAGGGTAAAGTCTACATCCCCTATCGCCTGCCATTTTTGCTGAATTTGCTGGACAGTTTTTGCCAATACATCCAGGGCTAATGCTTGCTCGCTCAACTGCGCTATTTGCTGGAGTACGGCCTGTTTGTGCACTAGATTATCCACGCGTTGCTGCTGCTGCTTTTCAAAGTGCTCACGGCATGGAGCAAATGCCTGTTCAATCAACACGTCAAACTGCATGTTGAGCCCATCGTCTTCTGGTGTACTTAGCACTCCAAGACTATTCCAACGCCGGCGTAACTCTTTAACCTGCTCTGCGCGCAATGAAACAGATACGTTTGCGGCCACTAAGTCTTGTGCCTCTTCGATCAATGCAGGTTTACGTGGTAAAGCAATATATGCCTGTAGCGATTTAAGTTCTTCAACCTTCAAACTCGTTTGCTCAAAAATCCGAGCGTTGCGAGCTTGTTCTTGCTCGGGCAATAGCGCAAACCACTTACTGACTTTACTAAATAAGCCCATTGCTGCTTTGTATTTACCCTGCTCGATCAGTGACTCGATGGCTTTGGTTTTACTGCGTATGCGATTGACATCTTGTGTCACGCCTGCCGAGAGTGATTTAATCGCGCTTTGCCATGCCCCCTGCGCACTTGCAAACTGGCTATCGAGCTCTTTAGGCCAGCTATCTTGATAGGATACTCTTAGCTCGCGCCATTGGCCTTTTATTTGCTGTAACACTGATTTAGCATTCTCAACCTCTGTCCCCTGATTCGGCACCGTTCGTTCAGCAAAGTCAGCTAACAACGCTCGCGCTTGCTTAAGGGCATCTTGAAACGCAGGAAGATGGTTATAGGTATGTTGACGCGTGAGCAGCGCATGGTGCATGTCTTGCAGTTGTTTAACCGCTTGCTTCATCCCAGCTTTTTCAGCATCACTCATCAAGCTTTCAAGGCGCGAAGTACGATTTTGAATTTCGGTCTGTGCTTGTTCTGTTTGCGCTAACGTCACAGCTGAAATATCACCAGAGACCATGTCAGATAACCATACTAACACTGCTTGGGTATCTGCCATTGCATGTTGCACGTTATTGAGCACGTCTTGTTTTCTTTGCTGTGCATGGTACATAGGTGCAAGTTCAGCATCTAAGATCGTCAGCTTATTATCGAGTTCGGCGTATTTACTGTTGAACGCCTCACGCTTGTCACTGCTAAGGCAATCAAACTGTATTTCAAATGCCGCGTATTCCTTGCTTAGTTCACCGCGAATAGCGACGAGCTTCGCATAATCTCGCTGGTCTTTCAGTGCCAATAACCGAGATAATACCAAGCGGGTGCCTTTTTCGACTTCAACGGGCTGGACTTTACTGAACTGAATACGAGTAAGCTTTTCTTGCGCTTGTGCTTTGATTTGTTCTGAGCGCGTTTTTTTGATTACCTTTTGTAAGCTGCTTTCAGTATCGGCATACACCAATAACGCGCTTTGCAGTGCTTCATCATCACTTGCCAGTAAAATGGGCATAGCCAGCTGTGGCTTATTGAGCGTAGCTAGAATATTCAGCACCAGTTTTGGCTCATGTTGCACCCATGATTGTTTCAGTAAGCGTTCAAGCAATTTATTATTTTTGCATTCATAAGCGAAGGCGAGTTTTTCATCTCTTGCCATAGTGCTTTCGTCGTCACTGAACAATGTGCTTTCAACTACTTGTTGAGCACGTTTAGCGATCCGATCATTTTTGGCGATTTCGGCCATTTTATACCACAGCACAAAACTATTTAATTTAGCCAGTGCCGCTAAACTCACGTTAACGTCTTCATCGTTAAATGCCAATTCGTGTAGAATCGATTTTTGTTCAGGTACTTCCGCAGAAAGACTGCCTATCGCTGTTATTCTGACCGCGGGTTTGGGATCTTGATGCTTAGGACGAAACAGGTTTTTAAATATCATTTTGAGTGAACCGCGCTATGGTGTTTGTTTCATTAAGCTCTTGCTTGAATTGCTGACGACTCTTTTGCACTATCTCGCCATCAGCACCTACTGTCATATGTTGATCAGATTTAAGCACTTTGGCTTGATATAGCATCACGGCTTGCATTGTAGATTCCCTTTGACCGTCCGTTAATGGTTTTCCATCTAACCATTTACCTGTTTCTACCGTTTGCAATAATCTTTGATAGACCTCTGGGGTCATCGACTTCAGTAACATTTCTGGGTTCATTAATTAGACTTCTTGACAAAAACTAAACGCACTCGATTGACTATGTACCAAACAAAACCAATTATCGCGACACCAACGGCAATATTGTACTGAAGCTCTCCAGGCACTGCCCCTCCCCAATACATAAACCCGAAACCCGCCACAAACATTAACATCGCGATCAGGGACTGAGTTTGAATACTTTGGGATTTCAGGTATTTCTGTAAATTGCGTTTACGGGCAATATCGTCTTCGCTAGCATTGCCCATTGCGAAACCACAGTGGTTACATTGCTCAGTTTTATCAGAGATTTTTTTATTGCACGATGGGCAATCAATTAACGCCATTATTCACTCCACTACATTTTGGTTAAACAAATTATCGTGATACTAGATCACGAAAGCGCGGACGGTGCCGCGCTTATTTTCTTAGATGATCATTACGATTTATGTTCTTTATTGAAATCTTCCCAATATTTATTGACAGATTCTTTCATTTCTTTGCGAAGCAAAAATATGCCTAGCAAGTTAGGCAAAGTCATCACAACGATGGCGACCGCCGAAAGTGTCCACACGAGAGTGGTGTCTGATACTGCTGCCCACACAAAAGCAAATACATATACCACGCGATAAGGCATCACCGAACGCGGCCCAAGTAAATAGGTCATGGCCCGGTCCCCATAATACGACCACGCAATAGCAGTAGAAAATGCAAACAGCAATAAGCCAACCGACACTATGTATTTACCCGACTCACCGAAGAACCCCTTGGTAAATGCCAACGCAGTCAAGCTCGCAGAATGAATGAGTGACTTACCTGACACCACTATATTCTCTTTTATCAAGCCCCCATCAACCACCTTTAATTTACCGGTAAACAAATCGTCATCGTCACCAAAGGAGAACTTGACGTCTTCAGCCACCGAGCGGGCATTGAGCAAGGTGTAACCTGTGCTAATCGATTTACCATTTACAATTTGAATTTCACCATTAAAAGGCATGACTTCAGAGGTATCGAGATCATTGATGTACGCGTATAACTGCTGACGATCGCTGTCGACTGTATCTGTGTAACTACCCGCAACTATCATCATGTCGCTGCGATCAAACACATTTTGATGTTTCTCTTTCCACACACCTGACGACAGAATAACGAGACCAGTAAGGGTACAAATAATAATAGTATCGATAAATGGCTCGAGTATAGACACCATGCCTTCGGACACAGGTTCATCCGTTTTAGCGGCGGCGTGGGCAATCGGAGCAGAACCTTGACCCGCCTCATTGGAGAATAAACCTCGGTTTACGCCGCGGTTGAAGGCATAGGCTATTGTCGCGCCCAAAAAACCACCTGTGGCTGCTGAACCTGTGAAAACATCACCAATCACAGAGGCAAATGCAGGCCCAATATTTTCTAGGTTTGCAAAAATAACGGCTAACGCACCAATAAGGTAAATCAACGCCATCAAAGGAACAATTTTCGACGTGACAGCAGCGATACGCGTGATGCCACCTAAAATAACCAAGCCCAGTAATACTCCCAACACACTGCCGACCATTAACGGATCGAAGCCGAAAGTAGACTCAATACTGGCCGCTATGTTGTTACTCTGGGGCAAGTTTCCGGTGCCAAATGAACTGATAACAGTAGCGATGGCAAATGCCACGGCCAACCATTTCATGTTTAAACGTCGGTCCATGTAATACATAGGGCCGCCAGCCATAGTGCCATCGGCTGTTTTTACGCGATATTTATGTGAAAGCGTTACTTCAACAAATTTGGTCGTCATGCCAAAAAAAGCTGTGGCCCACATCCAAAATAACGCGGCGGGTCCACCTAAAAAGATGGCAAATGCCACACCACCTATGTTCCCTGTACCAACTGTGCCTGATAGCGCAGTTGTTAACGCACGAAAATGGGTGGTATCCCCTGGCGAGCCTTTTTTATCAAACTTCCCAGTGACCACTTGCCATGCATGTTTAAAAAAGCGTACCTGTGGAAACTTAAGATAGATGGTAAAAAATAAACCTGTTCCTAATAACACGTATGGAAACCACCACGCGCCCCCGAGCATACTATCTAATAACTTCAGTAAATCATGAAAGCCTTCCACACTGTTCCCCTTACTTTATTTTATTTATTTTATTTTAATAATTTTATTATTCTAAGTTGGTGCGTTAATGTCCCAAATAAGCTTATTAACGCAGCTCATCAACCACAGCGCGTATGGCAACAAGTACGTCTTGACCCAATTGCTTACAACGGATAGGTGACCAGCCATAAGCTGTGTCAGGTATTTCTATATTATCTTTAAAAGGCATTTCTAAGGTATACGCTAAACATGAAAACTCATGGCCCACAGCATTGGTGGCTACGGTCATATTAGCTTTCCCAGGCGCATCTTTTTCATATCCGAAGGTATCTTGAAATTCCGGAGTGGCAGTTAACAATGCGTTTTTGAACGCCGTCTCTAAGCTCGCGATACGTCCATCATAGTTCGGGTTGCCTTCACTACCGGCCACAAAATTGTACGGCAGGGCTTCATCTCCATGCATGTCTAAAAACAGGTCAACCCCTGTCTGTTGCATTTGCTGGGTGACCAAAAAAACTTCCGGGCTATTTTCCATGCTCGGCGTGGCCCATTCACGATTGAGGTTAACTCCGCTTGCATTAGTACGTAAATGCCCCCGGGCAGATCCATCAGGATTCATGTTTGGTACCACATAAAACACAGCTTTATCTAATAATAAACGTGCAAGTCCGTCATCTTTGTCCAGTAATCGCTCTAAAAGCCCTTCAACAAGCCATTCAGCCATCGTTTCGCCAGGATGCTGACGTGCGGTGATCCAAACGGACTTTTTGTCGTCACCCGGCTCGCCAATGGTCAGCATTGTCATATCACGACCGTCCAAGGTATTGCCGAGGAACCTTTGTTCACATAAGTCGCTGGTCTGCGCCCACGCCAGTAAATCTAAATGGCGCTCATAAGAATACGGCGCAAAATAAGCAAAATAAATGTGTCCTTGCTCTGGCGTGTGCTCAATAACAAGGTTGTCGCCATCAAATTGGGTCTCAACTCTGAACCATTCTTCTCTGTCGTATGAGGCTACCGCTTGGTAATTTTTCCAACCATCTGGGTAAGCTGATTTTTCAAGATCAGTGATGGTAAGACGATGTGATATCCACGGACGGGTATCTAATTTAAAGTGAAACCACTGATAAAAGTCTGATTGATTATCTTTATTGATAGCTAACTGAATGTCGCTTTCACTGTTTGCATGAATAACGCGAATATTTCCACTATCAAAATTGCTACTAATTCTCACATTTACTGTCCATCAAATTTAACCGCCGACAATTTAGCATATTGTCGGAGTAAAAAGCCAAAGATGCACAGCTTTTTGTAATGGAAATTTGCAACATTCTGCAACGCATAAATTAGCGTTTGAACCTTATTGAATTTTGCATCTCGCCTTACCTACTGCCGCCCTTAATACTTTGCAGCGACCAGAAACGAAAAAGGCGCGCTACTAAAACAAGAAAGTAACACGCCCACTCAGAAACTCGGTTCTATTAAATTATTTCACTGCTGGTAAGCTAGGATAATGCAAACCAGCCATATCTTGCACAACGCGCAGAACCTGACAACTGTATCCAAATTCATTGTCATACCACACATACAAAGTCGCTCGGTCACCCGCCACAATCGTCGCTTGAGAATCAACGACCGAAGCCGCTCTTGAGCCCACCAAATCGGTTGACACGATTTCTTTTGAACTGGTGTAATCCACTTGATGTTGCAATGTAGAAAATAGCGATATATCCCGTAAGAAGGCGTTAATTTGTGCTTTATCGGTTGTTTGCGCTAAATGCAGATTCAATATCGCTAAGGACACGTTTGGTGTCGGTACGCGTATAGAGCTTCCGGTTAATTTTCCTTCGAGTTGTGGATACGCCTTGGCCACAGCACTGGCAGCACCCGTTTCTGTGATCACCATGTTTAAGGCGGCACTGCGTCCTCGGCGATCAGCCTTGTGGAAGTTATCAATGAGATTCTGATCATTGGTAAACGAGTGAACGGTTTCAACATGACCACCATTGATACCATATTGCTCATCTAACGCTTTCAGTACTGGCGTGATTGCATTAGTGGTACAACTCGCCGCTGATAAGATAGTGTCCTGGGGTTTGATGTCATTTTGATTGACGCCATAAACAATATTTTTAATCGCCCCTTTGCCCGGTGCCGTTAACAGTACTTTTTTCACGCCCTTAGCGTTTAAATGCTGTCCTAGACCGGCTTCATCACGCCACATGCCAGTGTTGTCCACCACGATAGCGTTTTCGATACCATATTGGCTGTAATCCACTTCATTCGGTGAATTCGCATAAATAACCTGTATGTATGAGCCGTTGGCTTTAATTGCGTTACGTTCAGTGTCTACTGTAATACTGCCGTTAAATGGTCCATGTACTGAGTCACGACGTAACAAACTGGCGCGTTTTTCTAAGTCACCTTCTTTACCACCACGCACGACAATGGCGCGCAAGCGTAATTTATTGGTTTTCCCCTGACGTTCAATCAGCAAGCGCGCTAACAAACGGCCGATACGGCCAAAGCCATAAAGTACAACGTCTTGGGCGGGGTGATTATCATCAACATCTAATATGTCGGCCAATTCTTCGCGTAGATATTCTTCGATCCCCTTGCCCTTGTGCTCATCTTTAAAATGAAACGCGTAGGCTAGCTTACCTAAATCAATCTGAGCCGGTGCTAACGGCAATTTGCTTAGCTCTTCAAGTATTGGCCAACTCTCACGTAAGCGCAGCTTCGTGCCTTCTTTTAAACGAACCGTACGATGGGCTTTAATAATATCGATAGTAGAGGCGCCTAACATAGGGCGACCGTATATCGATATTTCAACTGCTTTATTGCGATACAAATTTCCCAATAGCGGCAACATACGTTCAGCGTATTCTTGACGTTCTTGCCAACTGCTCATTAATGCTTGTTCAGATTGTTGATTCATGATCTTTAAAAACTCTCAAAAAATGTGGGTTGGCTCATAAAAAGAGACGAGATCGCTTGGTTAAAGCAAAATTCGCCGTTATTCTAATCAAAGGAACTAATTGCGCCAAATTGTTGAAAATTTACTAAATTCAACAATTAGTCGTCTAAAATGGCGATATATTGGTAATTTAACTACAAGGGAATTTATGCGTATAGCTGGCATTGTACTGTCGATTTTTGCCATAACTGGATGTGACGTGTTGTTTCCCATGACCGCTGCAAAAATTTGTGAAGAGCATGCCGAGTTTTGTGCTGACTTAAACCCTGACGGATGGTGTTTAGCCGAGAAGAGCCGTATCATCAAGCATAGGTACACCTACCAACAATCCCCCAGTGAACTACTGGATTATTACCTACTAGAAGATTTCGAAAAGTACAAAGTGTGCATTAATAATGCCGCGCAAATCGAGCATATTGTACAGGTTGAAAAACAAACAAAACGCAGACAGGCTGCGGTTAACGCCGAGCGTGAGCTAAACCGCTTAGTGCGCAAAACACGTCACTCCAAAGAGCCTCATTTATTACTCTACCATTGGTCACGTTTTGGCAGAAAAGATGCGTTGGAACACTTTTTAGTCCTGGAAAAACAAGGCAAACTCAACACTCCGAGCTTGCAATTAGGTTTAGCATCGTATTATGTTAAGTTTGATTTGGAAAAAGCAAAACGAGCGCTCTATCAGGCGCTATCCCTCTATACCAAGGACGATGATATCGACACAGAAATTTTCATCAGCCTCAGTACCATCAACTTAAAGCAAGAAAATTCCCCTGACGCCTATGTATGGGCTTATGTCGCCAGGGAGTTTAAGGTTGCTAATATCAGTCTCGGGGATATCAAACTCGCCCTACCCACTTCAACCGATATAGAGCAATTGGAGAACAAAGCACAACGTTTAATTGACGATATAGAAGACCGCGTTTTTACCCTATAAGAAAAAAAGGTCAAAATCAGGTCAAAAAACACGCACTAACTGAAAGTAACTTTCAGAAAATAATTGAAATATTTTCATTTATTTCTTATTGCAGGCACATTATTTTCTCATTACCCAGTTAAATCGTTACGATTTGCAGTTTTCTATGATTTGTCAGCACAGCAAATGGCTATAATAACAGTTGCTTCCGGTTATACAGCGCGGTTAAAAAAATGCCTAACCACACCCCCACTTCATCACCTCATGACAAATCGGCCGTGACGTTTATAGGCAAGTACCGTTAGATCCTAGGTGCGCGTTTGTGAAAATACCTTAAATGGAGCTAACCTGACCAAGCAAAGGGCATACAAAAGCGGGGATTGATCAATGCAGTGTCTGTAATTGAATCGACGCTGTTTGCTATGTACCCCGCGCCGACATCTTACCCAAAATACCGTATATGATATGGAAATTTAAATAGCGTTAAACAAGCAAATACTGTTTCTGGCTTGTTTATAGCTATTTTGCACCACCACATCGGGTTGCTCACTCAGCTCGCTATAGCGGGTATCAAGAACTAACTTCCAACGCTGATCTTTGATATAGGTCGGGCAGTTAAACTGTACGTCATGATCGCTAGCATTGAACACCATTAACCAATGCTCAGTTGTCTCACCGGTCGAGAACTCTTCACCGCGCAATTCAAAGGCGAAACACTGGTTATTCGGATCGTTCCAATCATCCTCTAACTTACGTGCACCATCAGGACGATACCAATAGATCTTGGCCACATTATGCGCCATATCGAATTTATCATCTTGCAATTGCAAATGGTGCAGCAAAACACTTTGTTTACGAATGCTAATCACATATTGACAGAAATCTAAAAACTGCTGCTGAGGTTTATCCAATTCCCAGTCAAGCCAACTAATGGGATTGTCTTGGCAGTACGCATTGTTGTTCCCTTGCTGAGTGCGACTTAACTCATCGCCACCTAAAACGTGGGGTATGCCTTGCGATAATAACAAGGTGGTAAACAAGTTGCGTTTTTGTTGTTCACGAATTTCAGTGATTGAAGCATCGTCGGTAGGCCCTTCAACACCGTAATTAGCCGACAAATTATGCCCATGCCCATCACGGTTTTGTTCACCGTTAGCCTCATTATGGCGTTCTTGATAGCTAACCAAATCATGTAAGGTAAAGCCATCATGATAACTGATGTTATTCACTGAGGTTAGAATCGAACGACTTTCTTTAGGGAACACATCCCGGGATCCCAACAAACGCGTAGCAAAATCACTGGTAGTGCCTTTATCGCCACGCCAAAATGCGCGAACGGTATCGCGATACTTGTCATTACATTCCAGCCAATTGGATGGAAATTGCCCTAATCGATAACCGCCATGGCCAATATCCCAAGGTTCAGCAATAAGCTTGCACCCGATGAGCACCGGATCTTGACGTATGGTTCTAAAAAAGCCCGACAAGGCCGAAAATTCATAGGGATCACGACCAAGACTCGCGGCTAAATCGAAGCGGAATCCATCCACACCCATTTCTTGAACCCAATAGCGCAAGGCGTCCATTACCATCTTAAGTACATAGGGAAATGCGGTGTTAACACTGTTACCGCAACCAGAATTATTAACAAATTTCTGATAATCAATGGCGCCGTATTCATTACGTTCAAAGAGGTAAAAGGATGAATTATCTAAGCCTTTAAACGACAAAATTGGCCCCTCTAAGCCCCCTTCTGCAGTATGGTTAAACACCACATCCAATATGACTTCGATACCTGCTTTGTGGAAGCCATCAACCATGGTTTTAAATTCACCGATGGCGTCGTTAATCGCATATCTTGGCTCAGGACTAAAATAGTTGATAGGGTTGTATCCCCAATAATTGGTCAACCCCTTATTAGTAATATATGGCTCTGGCATGAATGCGGCCACTGGCATCAACTGCACAGCACTAATGCCCAGTTTTTGTAAATGCTCAATGACGACAGGCTGACACATACCCAAAAAGGTACCCTGTAATTCAGCAGGTACTTGCGGGTGTTGGGCAGTCATACCCTTAACATGAGCTTCATACAAGACAGTGTGATCAAGAGGCGTGTTAGGTTTAGCGGGGCGTTCGTTGCTTACCGTATTCGCCACTACCACACTTTTGGCTATCATCTTTTGACTATCGTCGGCGTATAACTTAGCGTCCCAATGCATGGGTCGGCTCAGCGCTTTCGCATATGGGTCAATCAACAGTTTTTCTGGCATGAAGCGATAACCCATTAAGCCTTGGCTTTCACCAGATGTGCGATAGCCATACAACTGACCGGCTTGGATCCCGTCTACGTAGCAGTGCCACACTTTGCCTGTTTTAGCTGGCATGTTGATCACCGCTATCTGTGTTTCGTCGATAGCGCTAAATAAGCATAACTGCACCAAATCAGCATTCGGGCAATGAACTGCAAAATTACACCCGCTCTCATCGAGTACCGCCCCTAAATACGTGGCGCTTCCTGATTGGACCCGATACGTTACCGCTGTCATCGTTTATTTACCCTTATACAAAATAAATACCGTCGCTAATGGAGGTAGCGAAAGCTCAATAGAATACGTTTGATTCTGCCATGGTGTCTTATCCGCTAGCATTTTAGCATTGAGGCTATTGCCGCTTCCCCAATATTGCTTGTCATCGGTGTTAAGCAACACGGTATATTCGCCGAGCGCTTTAACACCCAGTCGAAACGTGCTGCGTGGTACTGGCGTGAAGTTGCTTACAGCATAAATTTGTTGCTTGCCGGCTTTTGACTGGCGTAACATTGCCACTGTACTTTGCTCAGCATTTTCGTGGTCAATCCATTCAAAACCTGTGTGATCATGGTCGAGCTCATGTAATGCAGGATAGTCAGCGTATAATTTATTCAAATCTCGATATAGGGCTTGGATTCCACTGTGCTTTTCAAACTCAAGCAAGTGCCAATTGATGGAACTGTCGTGGTTCCATTCAGCAGCCTGACCAATTTCATTACCCATAAAGTTTAGTTTTTTGCCCGGGTGAGCATACATAAAGGCAGCGTAACATCGAAGGTTCGCGGCCTGCTGCCACTCATCGCCCGGCATTTTATGCAATAGGGACCCTTTTCCATGCACGACTTCATCGTGGGAAATCGGCAGCACAAAGCTTTCATCAAAGGCGTACACCATGCTAAAGGTAATTTCACCATGATGATAACGACGATAAGAAGGATCTTTAGAAATATAGTGTAATGAATCATGCATCCAGCCCATATTCCATTTAAACCCAAAGCCAAGTCCACCCTCAAATACCGGACGTGACACTTTGGCAAAAGAGGTGGACTCTTCAGCTATCGTCATCGCATTTGGATAATGGGAATAAACCTCTTTGTTCATCCACTGCAGCAAGCTGATAGCTTCATAATTGTGGTTACCACCATCAACATTCGGTATCCAGTCGCCATCTTCTCTGGAGTAATCTAAATACAACATGGATGCAACTGCATCCACACGCAGGCCATCAATATGGTATTTATCTAACCAAAATAGAGCATTAGCAACTAAAAATTGACGCACTGTGTCTTTGCCAAAATCGTAAATACACGAGTTCCAATCAGGATGCCAGCCTTTGCGTGGGTCTTCATATTCATACACGTGCGTACCGTCAAATCGAGCTAAGCCATGACCATCTTCAGGGAAATGTGCAGGCACCCAATCAATGATCACTCCAATGCCATTTTGATGGCACTGATCAACAAAATATTTGAAATCATCAGGGCTACCAAAGCGGCTTGTAGGGGCAAATAAACCAACCGGTTGATAGCCCCAAGAGCCATCAAATGGGAATTCAGATATGGGCAATAGTTCGATGTGGGTATAACCCATATCAGTGACATAGGGGATCAACTCATCGACTAACTCTCGGTAACTTAGATATCTGGCGTCCGATTCAGCGCTCGGACGCTTCCATGAGCCTAAATGTACCTCGTAAATACTCATGGCTTGGGTGTATTTATCACCTTTAACTTGCTCTTGCCATTTGCTGTCTTGCCATTGGTATTGTTCATGATCAAACACCACAGAAGCATGCGAAGGATATTGATCCGCGTAAAAGCCAATTGGATCAGCCTTGTGGGGTAACTCGTTGCCAGCGGCATCTTTTATTTGGTATTTATATTTATCGCCAGCGTTGACACCTGGCACAACTAAGACCCAATAACCAAAATCGGTTTTTTGCATGGGTAAGCATGAGCCGTCCCAATAATTAAAATCACCAATGATAGACACGGCACTGGCATTTGGAGCAAATACGGCAAAACGCGTCGCGCTGATAGACTTGGCTAATCCTACGTCTAAATCCATTAGCTGCGCACCCAGTTGTTGATAAACGTTCTTCGGTAAATGATCAACAAAATGCACCGCGTGAAACGCTTGGTCTTGAAATTGATATGGGTCGATTATGCGATACGCACCTTGGGGATTTTTCACTTCAAAAGCATACACAGCCGGCAGCTTGCCTTTCGTAAACTCAGCACTGAACAAATCACTTGCAGCTTGCTTTTTAAGCGTCCCGATTGCTTTCTCTGTGGCTAAGTCGATGACCTTAACCGCTGTTGCGTTAGGTATCCAAGCGGTAATTGAAAAAGCATTTTTTGTATGCGTTAAACCAAGATGAGTAAACGGAAAGGTACATTGTGCGTTTTTTAGCTGTGTTTCTATTTGCATTGCATCGCCTTGCTGTATTGGCGGCCTACATCAAAGACCGCCAGGATTATTTATTGCTTGGCTTGACGTCGTACCTCAGTCAAGCGTTGGGCTAATGTTGTTAATTCAGGGTTATCAAAAATCTGCTGCAAACTCTTAGATAACTTACGCTGCCAGTTCGGATATTCGTTAAACGTTCCTGGAATATTAACGGGTTTATCCATTTCTAACCAATCTTCTAACTGTAAACTTAACAGTGAACTTGAGCCACCCGCCATATGAGTTTGCATACCAAAGTTCAAATTTTTACTCATACCCACATGATTCACTTCCCTGCCAATATCAGCGGAAATGGATTGATGACCATGCAGGGTATCTAATATGGCTTGTTTGTTATCATGTCTGCTCAGATACAAGCTTGCAAGGATCTCTTCTGTTGGATACAGACCCAACTCCTTGCCTAATTGCAAGTCGTCACAGTGCCAAAAACCTTTCAAGGTGGGCATATCATGTGTTGTCAGTGTCGACATAGACTGCACGGGGTAATGACTGGGTGAATAGAATCCGCCGTCTTTCGCCTGTTCAAAGAAGAATACCCTATACGAATAGACACCGTTTTCGGCTAGTTTTTCGCGGATTTCTTCTGGCACCGTGCCTAAATCCTCACCGATAACCATTGACTGATTACGGTGACTTTCCAAAGCCAGAATGGCCAGTAAATCATCCACTGGATAATAAACATACCCACCCTGCTTGGCACTATCACCTTTAGGCACCCACCATAAACGCAATAAGGCCATAACATGATCTATACGCAGCGCGCCTGTGGCGTGCATGTTAGCGCTAAATAAGTCGATAATCGGCTGGTAGGCTTGCTCATAAAGCTTATGTGGATCCATTGGGGGTAAGCCCCAAGTTTGACCAAGAGGGCCTAAAATATCTGGCGGAGCACCAACGCTCGCTTGGGTACAGTATAAGGCTTTATTACCCCAAATCTCTGCACTGCCTTCACTCACACCGACCGCTAAATCGCGATATAAACCAATCTGCATATTGTGTTCTTGAGCGACATTATTGGCTTTTTCAAATTGCAATGCGGCTTGCCATTGCAGCCACAAGAAAAATTGCACTCGCTTAGCGTTTGCTTTAGCAAATTTAGCCACAGCCGGTGAGTTAAAGTCAGCATATTCATCCGGAAATACCGGCCATCCCCAAGACGCTTTGCCTTTACCGGCAAGATCTTCTTGCAAGGCATCATAAACAGCTATGGTTTGTAGGCTTTCGCCACCTTGAGTGATAAACGCTTTAAACGCACGATTCTTTGAAGTATTTTTAGAAAAATACTGGGTACGTTGCCAATCAAACACTGCACTTAACGCACTGAGTTTTAATTTGGTCACACTGGGATAATCCACTAAATCCGTTTCACGAGCCTGATTCAATGTCGCTTGAAAAGCAGCTTCATTCACGATGACCTGCACGCTGTCTTGCTCATACCCATCGGTTGCGGTGACATCGATATAGATAAAGTTCAGCCACCGACGCGACGAAGGTCCGTAAGGACTGCATGCGCTTGGGTTAGCAGGGTAAAGAGAATGAATAGGATTTAACCCGATAAAATCGGCGCCTTTTTGTGCCGCATTGGCAGTTAAATATGCCAGATCGCTAAAATCCCCCACCCCCCAGTTATTATCGCTACGTAGACAATACAACTGAACACTCAAGCCCCAAACTTTATTACCGTCGGTCAAGGTTTTCGGTTGATAACATGCCTGAGGCGCAACGATCACCCGCATTTCGGCAAGCGATTCGCCATCTATCATCAAGGCGAGGTTGTGATAACCCAGCGGCAACTCACATTCAATCGTAATGAAGTATTCGTGAAATTCTATTTCATCAATATGCGTTACATTGACCAGCTCACCATCGATAGGCTCAAATCGATGCTCAATCAACTCACCCGATTCCAACGTTAGTGTCGCAATATATTCATCGGTTACCAATTCGATAGGCAGTCTAACGCAAACTGAGAGCGGTGTTTTATCGCGTTGCACATGTACAGGATTCAGCGGCGTTAACCAATCTTTGATCATGCCCTGCTTTACTTGTTGCTCTAAGGCGGCTTGCTCGTCCACTTCATAGCCCATCACACTCAATAATTTTTTCTTGACGGAAGATTCTATGGTCGCGGGCTTACCCCAAGCATCGGTGTAATGTGACTCAATACCCCGATGCTCTACGAGCTGGTCAATCAATGAAGCAGTCATTAACGTTAAATTCCTATAAATGGATACTATTTTAGCTAGCTATTATTATGCAAACACGTCTTAAGACGAAGCTGAATACGTTTGCATTAAATAAAACTGTAACAAAATAACATTTTTCAGTGATTATTTTGCCTTATTTGGCGATTTAGTCCATAATTTCGTAATTATATTTCACAATTCGAAATTACGACCCGTCTAGAGGATGTATATATATGACTATTAAAATTGGTATCAACGGCTTTGGCCGTATAGGTAGATTTGTTTTTCGCGCAGCATGTGAGCGCAGTGATATCGAAGTAGTCGGTATTAACGATTTGTTAGATGCAGAATACATGGCTTACATGTTGAAATATGACTCAACGCATGGTCAGTTTAAAGGCACTGTTGAAGTGCAAAACGGACAACTAGTGGTAAACGGAAAAACCATTCGTGTCACCGCTGAGCGTGATCCTGCTGCATTAGCATGGAATGACATTAAGGCTGACGTAGTAGTTGAAGCAACAGGTTTATTCTTAACAGACGAAACCGCGCGCAAACACATTACGGCTGGTGCCAAAAAAGTGGTTCTGTCTGCTCCATCAAAAGATGACACACCTATGTTCGTTATGGGTGTTAACCACAACACTTACGCTGGTCAAGAAGTGGTTTCAAACGCCTCATGTACCACTAACTGTTTAGCACCGCTGGCTAAAGTATTAAACGATAACTTCGGTATTGTTGATGGTTTAATGACAACGGTACACGCGACTACTGCAACGCAAAAAACCGTCGATGGTCCTTCCGCTAAAGATTGGCGTGGTGGACGCGGCGCTTCACAAAATATCATTCCTTCATCTACAGGCGCTGCAAAAGCCGTGGGTAAGGTTATTCCTGAGTTAAACGGTAAATTGACTGGTATGGCTTTTCGCGTTCCAACCGCCGACGTATCGGTTGTTGATTTGACGGTTAACCTTGCTAAGCCTGCGACCTATGCGCAAATTTGTGCCGTAATGAAGGCAGCTTCTGAAGGCGAGCTTAAAGGTATTGTTGGTTACACCGAAGATGCAGTTGTATCACAGGACTTTATTGGTGACACGCGCACATCAATCTTTGACGCGACCGCTGGTATAGCACTGACCGATACCTTCGTTAAATTGGTATCTTGGTACGATAACGAAATCGGTTACTCAAACAAAGTATTGGACTTGGTTGCGCATATCAGCAAATAAATCCACAGAGCTTTATTCCAAAAAGGCAGTCATCTACACTAGGTGACTGCCTTTTTTTGATCTTAAGGAATCCAATGCATCTTTCACAGACGACATCTTCGTTACCCCAAGGCGAAATTGAAATGCTGGTCGTTGATAATGACTATGCCCATGCGACTATATCGTTATTTGGTGGCCACATACTCAGTTTTACACCCAAACACGACGGGATACAGCGGTTATGGTTAAGTAAAAAGGCACAACTTGATGCTAAGCACCCTATACGTGGCGGGATCCCAATTTGTTGGCCTTGGTTTGGCCCACATAACACTCAAACTAACTTAAGTGCCCATGGTTATGTGCGCACTCAAGCATGGCACGTCGTCAACTGCGTAGATAATGACGACCATACCACTATATGCCTCAAGCCGAGCGTCACCAAAGGAGAGGGTTTTGACGGAAAGACACAATTAACTCTGATCATAAGCATTGGCCGTGAATTAGGCGTGAAACTGGTCACAGAGAATACCGGTGAGCAACCTTTCACGTATACCGGTGCGCTGCACAGTTACTTTCATATTGAAGATATAAGTGACTGTACGGTCACAGGTTTATCAGGACAATATGAAGATAAACTGCAAGCCTATAAGCGTTTACCCACACCTATGCCGTATGCGTTTAACAGTGAAACCGACAGAGTGCATTTAGTCACGCCCAAGGAACTAGCAATTAAGAGTAATGGACATGTGACCCACATTCATTCTGTAGGTCATGACAGCATAGTGGTGTGGAACCCTTGGGCAGAGAAGTCACGAACGATGCATGATATGGAAGATAATGGATATCGCAAAATGCTCTGCGTTGAAACGTCGGTTACCCAAGGACAAACTGTTTTACCTGGTCAACAACATGTGCTTGAGCAAGTAATAAGATAAGCAGTGTATTCAGCATGGTTTGTTCCAATTACAGACAGATATAAACGGGCACAAAAAAGGGAGCCGAAGCTCCCTTTTTAAACAATCAACTTGGTTAGAGGATAAAAATAATCTGCTCCAAGTTAACGCTATCCTTACTCGTTGCCTTCAGCAGCTGCTTCTGGCTTTTCTAGCAATTCTTTAATGCTTAAACGAACACGGTTTTGACGATCAATTTCCATTACTTTTACGTTAATGATTTGACCTTCAGATAAATGGTCAGCCACTTTATTCACACGCTCATGAGCGATTTGTGAAATGTGTACTAGACCTTCTTTACCCGGTAAAATCTCAACGAATGCGCCAAAATCAACGATACGTGTCACTTTACCTTCGTAGGTTTTACCTGCTTCAACATCCGCTGTCACTTGCTCAATTCTGCTGATAGCGATATCGGCTTTAGCACGCTCGGTAGCGAAGATTTTGATAGTACCATCATCTTCGATTTCGATGTTTGTGTCAGATGCTTCAGTAATAGAACGGATCATTGCGCCGCCTTTACCGATAACCTCACGAATTTTATCTTGGTCGATTTTCAATGTGTAAATACGCGGTGCGAATTCAGACATCTCATCACGGTGACCAGAAATCGCTTGGTCCATCACACCTAGAATATGCAAACGTGCTTCTTTTGCTTGTTTCAAAGCAACTTGCATGATTTCTTGGGTGATACCTTCGATTTTGATATCCATTTGCAGAGCAGTAATACCTTCTGTGGTACCCGCTACTTTAAAGTCCATGTCACCAAGGTGATCTTCGTCACCCAGGATGTCAGAAAGAACAACAAAGTTTTCATCATTTTTCACAAGGCCCATGGCGATACCAGCAACCGATGCTTTAATCGGAACACCCGCATCCATCAACGCCAAAGACGTACCACAAACAGACGCCATTGAAGACGAACCATTTGATTCAGTGATTTCAGAAACAACACGTACTACGTACGGAAATTCTTTTTCAGACGGCATTACCGCTTGAATACCACGTTTCGCTAGACGACCATGACCGATTTCACGACGCTTAGGTGAACCAACAAAACCTGTCTCACCTACGCAGTATGGAGGGAAGTTATAATGCAACATGAAACGGCTATCAACTTTGCCATTCAAGCCATCAATCATCTGTGCATCACGCTCAGTGCCGAGTGTTGCAGCAACGATAGCTTGAGTTTCACCACGTGTGAACAAAGCAGAACCGTGAGTACGCGGCAAGATGCCAGTGGCAACGTCAAGTGCACGGATCATCGCAGGATCACGACCATCGATACGAGGCTGACCTGCTAGGATGCGTGAGCGCACTACGTCGCTTTCTAGTTCATGTAAAAGCTCAGATACTTCTTTAGAATCTTGCTCTGCGTCAGCTTCCACGATTGCCGCAACTGTTTTATCCGTTAGTGCAACGATAGCGTCTTTACGAGCCATCTTGTCAGAGATTTGATAAGCCTCTGTCATTTGTGCTTCAGCTAATGCTTTGATTTTATCTTTCAAAGTAACGTTAGCTGGCTCGGCAACCCAATTCCACTTAGGTGTGTTCACTTCCGCTGCAAATTCGCTTACTGCGTCAACGACGGTTTGCATTTGCTCGTGACCGTACATAACGGCACCTAGCATCACGTCCTCGGACAATATCTGAGCTTCAGATTCAACCATCAATACCGCACCTTTAGTACCGGCAACGACAAGATCTAATTGGCTGTTTTCAAGTTCTGACGTACGTGTGTTTAATACGTATTGGCCATCGGTGTAACCTACACGCGCCGCGCCAACAGGACCATTGAATGGCATGCCTGAAATAGCAAGAGCAGCAGATGTACCGATAAGCGAAATAATATCTGTTGGAATTTCAGGGTTAGCTGAAACAACAGTGACAATAATTTGTACTTCATTCATGAACCCATCAGGGAACAATGGACGAATAGGACGATCGATCAAACGAGACGTTAAGGTTTCGTATTCAGAAGGACGACCTTCACGCTTAAAAAATCCACCGGGGATTTTACCAGCAGCGTAGGTTCTTTCTTGATAGTTAACCGTTAGCGGGAAGAAGTCTTGACCTGGCTTGGCGTCTTTTTTACCAACAACAGAAACCAATACTGATGTATCGTCCATGCTTGCCATAACAGCAGCGGTTGCTTGACGAGCGATTACGCCCGTTTCTAGCGTTACAGTATGCTGACCATACTGAAATGATTTAGTAATAGGAGTCATTTTTTTCCTTTAAATTTTAACTAATGCTTTCTTTATCGCTTTTAAATGCGGCGCATAGTATAGCGGTATGAGGCTGTTAAAAACAGCGACTGGAGCAAATAACCTGGAAAAACGTACTTTTAATTAAGCTTGAATGTGTCCCAACTCTCAGCATCACATTTTTAAGAACTCTTCGTGCGTAAAACCAGCCTTTGCCGATAGAATAGGATCCAAAAAACGGATCATTGACCATAGTTAAAATGGGCAAGGAGCTTCGATTTGCATCGACGTCCCAGTGTGAGGATGGGAAAACTTAATCCAGTGAGCATGTAACATCAAGCGCTTAGCTAATCCTTCACTTTGACTGTTACCGTAAAGATCACAACCTAAAATGGGATGGCCCACCGCCAAACTATGTATCCGTAATTGATGGGTACGGCCGGTTTCTGGGGAGAATTCCACCCGGCTGCAACTTGGATTGTCTAGGTAGCGGATCACGCGATAACGGCTGACTGCCTCTTTACCCGCTTCCCAGCATATCTTTTGACGAGGAAAATTAGGCGGATCTCGGGCAATCGGAACAGATATCATACCCTCTGCATCTGCAATGTGGCCCATTAATAAACTGATGTAACGTTTCTGTACACTGCGCAGTTGAAACTGTTTGGTCAGATTAGCATTAGTGGTTTTATCAAGGGCTAAGAGCAACACCCCAGACGTACCAAAATCTAATCGGTGTGCCATCAGGGCCGACGGAAAATCTTGTACAAGACGATAATGCACCGAATCTTTGTTCAACGGGTTTTTACCGGATAAACTTAACAGACCGCTGGGTTTGTTAACCACCAATAGATATTCGTCCTGATACAAAATGGTCACAGCCTCCTTACAATGAGGAGCGATGAAGGTGTCAATCACTTGAGTCATGGGTATTTTTCGTCATTTTCATTACTTATGTCTTTTATGTCCTTCGCTAAATAATGCCCAACAATCGAATAGTACAACGGCGCACTCAATCTTTAAATCGGTTCATTTTGACAGGCAGGTTGCTTACCGAAGCAAGCAACCTGAATCATTATTCCTCGTAAGCCACACTCTTATCTTGGAATTTTTTCGCATTAGCAAAACGAGCCAACCAATCGCTAAATTTGACGCCTTGTGCGCTGACCTCATCGTAAAAAGGATGCGGCATTTCAGGCGTAGCAAACGCATCGGTCAGTATGGTATGCACACTGCCCGCACCTATATAATACTGGTAGTTATCTGTAGTGCTTGACAGATAATCAAATGACGCTGTCATTCTTGCGTTCCACTCAGCAAAGTACAAATAATCCTCTGGACCAATGGCCCATGAAAACGGGTTCATATTGCCTTGATCAACTTGATCCATCACTTTAAGAAACAATACCTGTACAAAATCTTGAGCCGTACTGTATTGGGCAAAGTGGTTATTAGGATAAGCATCTGTTAATCGCTGAAATAATTCGACATTTAATCCTTGGCCGGTAAATGTTCCCAATGCTCCGTTAAAGATAGGTGGCAATGATTCTTCCAGTTTCCAATTGTTGTCCAAGGCAAATACGTCATTAACAAACCCTTCGGTGACTACGCCTGCAGACGCATCAGCTAAGACTGACACGTTGGCATTAGGAAATGCCGTTTGCACATACGGAAAATTAAGAGTGGCACCATATCCGCCCGCGCTTGAACCTGTGACCAATACCTTTTTCACCTTGTCTTTATTACCAACGAATTGACTTTTCATCCACTCTCTAACGGCCATAAAGTTATCAAACCCACGGTGTTTAACCGTGATCGGCGCGCCAGGCACACCAGTAATCAAACCATCCACATCATGATAAAGCGCCTCGTTTGAACCCACATGGATATCGCCAGTGCAATAAGGAATAAATACTTTGCTCCAGTCTTTAAATGGATTTTCTTTATTGTCATCATCAAACACACCACCCGCCCCAACAGGGGAGTTTTCTATTAAAACCGATGGGTTATAAGTTGGACGATTACCGGGCACATTTGCTAGCGCTAAGGACGCAACACAAGTTGCATCGTTCCAGCATGAGCCGCCACCGTTAAAGAAAACCAGCACATTTTTGCTTTTACCTTCTTTAAAGTAAAAACGAAAGGCATTATCCAATGGCGTGCCATCCACTGGGCTGGGAACAGTATCAAAGGCACAAGCAGGATTGATGGTTTTAGGCGTGCCCTCATCATCTATAATATCAATTTGCGAGGCCACGGGAATAGTTTGCCAACCCCCATCTTTATCGTCTTTTGGTTTAGCCATCAGCGGCAATGAACCAATTAGCAATACAGTACAAAACAGATATTTTATTTTCATTATATTCACTCCATGAGTCAGGTATTTAAACAGTATTTTTAATAAGCAATTCCATTGGGGAAAACCAATATTTAGTTCATTCACTACTTGCAGAAGTGGTGGTTGCTTCCACATAGTCCGCCGTACAAAGCCGGTAAGAATCTTGTTTTTGTCCTCGTCAAATCAGTCAATCGCGCATTCTTTATAACGAATCATAGACGGGAAATAGTTATTTCCATGCAACTTTGTGGATACCTGTATATAGCAAATACAGCTGTTTTGCCAAAAGCGGTTGGTGGATGATGTCAGCTAAGTTAAGCCGGACAATCTCCATACCAATAGCCAAATAGTGTCATAGCTTGACTAGCAAAACCTCCAAGGACCTATGCTCAACCGGAACTAGGAGGTGTAACAGTATGACGCGGCAGTCGAGACCTATTCACTCAGGTTTTTCAATGATAATTTCGACCCGGCGGTTTTGCTGACGTCCAGCATCTGTGTCGTTACTGGCAACCGCAAATTCCTCCCCTAAGCCTTTACTCTGCACTTGACTGGGCTCAACACCATTGGCTATCAAGGCATTTTTAACCGAAAGTGCCCGCTGCTCAGACAAGCTCTGATTATAACGAGTATCCCCTACGGCATCTGTATGTCCTTCAACGACAATGGCACGTTCGGGGTAATTGGTTAGAAATGCACTAATTTGCTTGAGGCTACGCTCAGAACCCGACAGTAATTGTGCTTTCCCGAATTCAAATAAAATATCGTCCAAGGTTAACACTAAGCCCCTATCGGTTGTTTTGGCAGATATCGCCGTCACATCTTGTTGTAGCTGTGCTGCTTTTACCTCCATTTCTCGGGCGCGTTGTTCGGCTTGTTGCGCGCGAACTTGCATAGATTGAGTTTCGTCTTTTGCCAGCTCTGCCGTTAACAGCGCTTGCTGGGCACTGGTCTTAGCTTGCTCTGCTTCCTCGGTGCGGGCTGCGAGCATAATGTCTTTGCGCTTAAGTTCCGCGCCGCTAACCATATCATCCGCCCTACCTTTGCGGATTTTTTCTTCGACTATGCCTAACTTATATTTAGTGGTCTGGGCAGAAAGCGTAATATCTTCAAGGGGCTTTCGTTTATCTGCCAATGCTTGAGTTTGGTTCAAGGCACGTTGTGCTTCATTCAATGCCACAGGTGCATATTGAGCAGCATCGCCAGCACGCGCCAGTCTCTCGTAGTGCAACTGCAATTCATCCACCAAAGCCAAATTGTTGGGGGCAGTAGCACAGGCTGTAATTAGCGTGGCACCTGAAAGTAAAATAGTAAGCGGTAAGGTTTTCATGATTTTTTATGTCCCTTAGTTAGATTTAATTATTTACTTCTTGTTCAAGCTGCTGCAACCCTTGAGATATTTGCTCAGCGGCTTTCTGGGCCTGATCAGCTTCGGATTTAGCGATAGCATATTCCGCTTCCGCCATCGCTACCTCTAAAAGAGAAGAAGCCGCTTGAAAATCCCCTCGCGAATTTGCCGCTTCTGCACGCTGCATATGTTCCTGTGCAGCATTAAAAGCCACTGGAGCATTTTGCGCAGCTCCCTGGCTCTGTGCTTGTTCGATAGTTTTTTGGGTTTCGATCATCAATAAGTTGGGCGGATTTTGGCGACTCGAACAGGCAGCCAAGATAATAGATACAACTACAACTATGGGCAGATAACTGTAACGCTTATTCATAATGCTCTCCTTGTTACCGGATAGTGATTTTTCAAACCTATAACGCTAATAGAAAAATCGGGTTAGGCAGAAAAAAGCAAGATTTACGCCACGCATAATTTTCTCCCAAGGAAACATGAAGGCAAACTCGCGTTAGTTTAATTGTACATAAGATACTGCTTTAAATTGAGTCGGCACCTAACCCACCGAACCTAGGGAGGCCAATGCATGCAGAGCAGTTTACACAAATAGAGTCAATGAGATAGAGCACAAACATACAGCCCGGTGACTAGAACATAACAATGAGAAAATTCGCTGACTCAACTCGACAGACCGTCTTAAGCTCGTATTTTTATGAATGTATAGATGAGGTTTTGCGCAACTTGGGAATTCACTCGGTAATATTTACCGAGTGAATAAATACCTCGGAATTAAATGTCGGGGGAATTCCACAGTATAAATTGTGTACGCTAAAGGGCGATGACAGAATAAAATGTTATCGAGACATTATTGTTTCACTTATGAGGTGATTGATACATCGCCACTTAGCATCGTAAAGGCAGCTAGAACAGAGGTCTATGCTTCTTCTTATGGCAACCGTAAAAATGGCTGTCTGCCTGACGCATTATTCATCATGCTCAGAAAGGTCTTCTAATCCGGCAGTATCCAGTAATACGTCAGCTAATTTTTTATTGGACTGCACACCTAAGCTTCGAAACTGTTCAGCCTGGCGAATAAGATTCCCCTTACCTGTGGTCAGCTTATTCATGGCTGCATCATAATGACGCTGAGTAGATTCCATAGATTTACCCACTTTTTCCATGTCACTCACAAAGCCATGGAATTTGTCATAAAGCTTAGCTGCATTGGCCGCGATTTTTTGGGCATTTTGATTTTGGTATTCATACTGCCAAATATTATTAATGGTACGCAGTGCCACCAGCAAATTCGTTGGACTAACTAACATAATATTGTTATCAAAAGCTAGTTTCACTAGCTCTGGCGCATGTTCAGCGGCTAACAAAAATGCAGGCTCAATTGGAATGAACATCAGTACATAATCAAGCGTGCGTAAACCTTTTAAGTCTTGGTAATCCTTACAGCCCAATTCCTTTATATGATTTCTAAGAGATGCAACATGCTGATTTAAGTATACTTTTCGTGACTCTTCATGCTCTTCGTTAAAATAGCGTTCGTACGCCGCCAAGGATACTTTAGAGTCAATGACCACATCTTTATCATTAGGTAAATGCACCACGACATCAGGTTGATAACGCTTACCACTGTCATTTTTAAGGGCCACTTGGGTATCAAATTCATGGCCTTCACGTAAACCGGATTCTTTCAATACTCGCTCGAGCACCACCTCCCCCCAGTTACCTTGCTGCTTGTTATCACCTTTAAGGGCTTTGGTTAACGCAGCGGCGTCCTGAGTGATCTGTTGATTGAGCTCTTTTAAGCCTAATATTTCTGTTTTTAATGAGGCACGCTCCTGTCCTTCTCGCACGTATTGGTCACTGACTTGCTTCTTAAATCCTTCTATTTGGTCTTTCAACGGATTAAGCAAAGCATCAAGCCCTGCTTTACTTGACTGCTGAAATGAGGTGTTCTTTTGTTCAAAAATTTTATTGGCTAAATTCTCAAATTGTTGCTGTAGACGTTGCTCTGAGGATTCGAGTAACGCGAGTTTATCTTCGTGGGCAATTTTTTCTTGTTCAAAACGCGCCGTTTTCTCCGCCAGTTCCTCACGTAAATCAGCTGCATGCTGTTGAATTTGTTGATAGTGCCCTTGCCAGCGTTTACTTTCTTGTTCGATTAAAGGGATGCGTGCGACTTGCTGCGTTAGTTGTCCAAGCTCATTTTGCTGGCTTGCCCGTTGCTCTCGAGCGCTTTTGTTCTCGCTAATGGATTCGTGCAATGCACCTTTTAAATCTAATACCTGTTGTTGACTGTACGCCTGTGATTGTTGGAAATTATGCTCAAGTTGCGCGGTTAATTCTTTACGTTTACGAGTGGAAAAAATCGCATTCACCAACCAACCAAACACTAGCCCAGCACAGGTAGCTGAGCCAATCAGAAGCAGTAAATTTGGATCGTCAAAAATGGGATGCTCAAGAAAATTCATAAGGTAATACTGATCCTTGGAAAAAATATTGATTTACAGAAAATAATAGCGAGAAAAAACGGATAACTCAGCCTAAATGAAAAGCACCTGGCTGGAACCCAGTGTAAAGCGACATAAAAAAGGCGCCATCAATACGGCGCCTATTTCTATTCCTCTATGCTAAACATTACGCTTTGGCATTGGCTTCTTGGATCTTAACTTTCCAAATCGCAGGGCCTGTCTCGTGAGCGTTAGCTCCCGTACTATCGACCGCCACAGTAACGGGCATATCTTGCACGTCAAACTCATAAATGGCTTCCATTCCCAAGTCTTCAAATGCGACTACCCGTGACTTCTTGATTGCTTTGGATACCAAATACGCGGCGCCGCCTACTGCCATTAGATAAACAGCTTTGTGTTTAGCAATACTGGCAACCGTAGCAGGGCCACGCTCCGCTTTGCCTATCATACCGATTAGGCCTGTTTGCTCTAACATCAAATCGGTGAATTTATCCATGCGGGTTGCCGTCGTTGGGCCGGCAGGGCCAACTACCTCGTCGCCAACAGCATCCACAGGACCCACGTAGTAAATAAATCGATTGGTTAAATCGACCCCATCAGGCAAGCCTTCACCATTATCGAGCATGGTTTGAATACGTTTATGAGCGGCATCGCGGCCGGTCAACATCTTGCCTGATAATAAAACCGTTTCCCCGACTTTCCATTCTTGAATATCTTCTTTCGTGACATCATCTAAATTCACCCGGCGGGTATCTTTGCTAACTTCCCATGTGACTTCTGGCCAATCATTTAAGTCTGGCGGTGTAAATTCCGCTGGACCTGAGCCGTCTAAGTGAAAATGGGCGTGACGTGTTGCCGCACAGTTAGGGATCATAGTGACAGGCAAAGATGCCGCGTGCGTTGGCAACGATTTAATTTTGATATCAACCACTGTGGTTAAACCACCTAACCCTTGTGCGCCTATACCTAAGTCATTTACTTTCTTAAATATCTCTAAGCGCAGTTTCTCTTCTGTGGTTTGAGCTCCTCGGTCCATCAATTCTTGAATATCCACCGGATCCATCAAACTTTCTTTAGCTAACACCGCTGACTTCTCAGCCGTGCCTCCAATCCCTATGCCTAACATTCCTGGCGGACACCAACCAGCGCCCATAGTTGGTAACGTTTTCACTACCCAATCAGCAATGCTGTCGTTGGGGTTTAGCATCACCATTTTAGATTTATTTTCTGAGCCGCCGCCTTTAGCTGCGATCATGATTTCAATCCCGTCCCCAGCAACAGTATCGATATGCACCACAGCAGGCGTGTTGTCTTTGGTATTTTTACGCGTTCCCGCAGGATCAGCAACAATTGACGCACGTAACGGGTTCTCTTTATTGTTATAAGCTCGGCGCGTTCCTTCATCCACCATTTGCTGTACGGTCAAATCAGTTTTATCCCACTGCACTGCCATCCCTATTTTCACGAAACAAGTCACAATGCCGGTATCTTGACACAAAGGACGCTTGCCCTCGGCTGACATACGAGAGTTAATTAGAATTTGCGCCATAGCATCTTTCGCTGCCTGACTTTCTTCCATGTTATAGGCCTTTTCAACGGCCTTGATATAATCTAATGGATGGTAATAGGAGATAAATTGCAAAGAATCTTCAATGCTATCGATAAAGTCCTGTTGACGGATAACAGCCATATATGCCTCTTGTTTGATGTGTCACATAATTCGACAAAGTATTGCCAAAGAGATCGACAATTGTCGTTCGTAAGTGGTGCTTATGATAACCTGTGAAACAACATTGCTCCACGATAAATCGCCTAATACTCCTTGCAATAAGATGTGTAGGCTAAAATTAAACACTAAGACAAAGCGTTTCACCATGGAAAATTCAGATTTGCCAACCTTGACCATCACGTCTTTAAATATGCCTAAGCACTATGCAATGAGCAGTTTATTTTCGCATTATTCAACTCAAGATTGGGCCATGTTACTAGATTCCGCGAATAGCACTCACGTCGATGGACGTTACGATATTATGGTCGCAAGCCCGCTAGCCACTTTGGTTACACTAGGCAAGAAAACCCATATTTCTTACCCCTCTACCCCGCAAAATGATCATATTAGTGACGCTAATCCCATGGCGCTGTTGCAAACGACACTCGATACCTATTTAGGCCTTCAGCACGCAATCGAACATGAAACGTCACTGCCTTTTAAAGCTGGGGCATTGGGTTATTTTGCTTACGATTTAGGTCGCCTTTTCGAAGTATTGCCACAACAATCAAACAATCAATATTCGACACCAGACATGGCAGTAGGTATTTATAATTGGGCCGTCATTAAAGACAATAAAATCGATCAGTTTTATTTATGCCATGTACCTGTAACACAGGGCGACACAGTGCCAAATATCAACGCATTGCAGGCGCTGCCCAACAAGCCATTGAGCAATAAGACGGCGAGGAACAAACCGTTTACCCTTGAAAGTCCGTGGCAATCCAATATGGACAAAAACCAATATGTGGCAAAAATAGATAAAATCCATGCCTACTTACACGCTGGGGACTGTTATCAAGTCAATTTAGCCCAGCGCTTTAGTGCCTCGTATAACGGGGACGAATATCAAGCTTATCAACGCTTAAGAGACGCCAACCAAGCGCCTTTCTCGGCATTTATTCGCATCCCAAATTCGGTGATTATCAGCATTTCACCGGAGCGTTTTTTATCTGTTGATCGTAATGGAAAAGTACA
Source organism: Paraglaciecola polaris LMG 21857 (assembly GCF_000315055.1). Lineage (GTDB taxonomy): Bacteria > Pseudomonadota > Gammaproteobacteria > Enterobacterales > Alteromonadaceae > Paraglaciecola > Paraglaciecola polaris. The sequence goes on from NZ_BAER01000017.1 coordinate 151,100, forward strand.
AAGCAAGCCGATAAAAGGCACCCGCCCGCGCTCTGCCAATAGGGAAACTGACCAGCTGAATATTCAAGCCTTACAACACTCAGCGAAGGATCAAGCAGAGAATCTGATGATAGTCGATTTGCTGCGCAATGACTTAAGTAAAACCTGTGAGCCTGATTCGGTGGATGTGCCCGCTTTATTTAAAATCGAGAGCTTCGCAGCAGTCCATCACTTAGTCAGCACAGTGACCGGCCAACTTGCGCCAAATATGACAGCATTATCGTTATTGCAAGGCGCGTTTCCCGGAGGATCTATTACTGGTGCACCAAAAGTTCGCGCCATGGAGATCATAGAAGAGCTTGAACCAGACAGACGTAATATATATTGCGGCAGCATTGGTTATATAGGCGTTGAGGGTGACATGGATAGCAACATTTGTATTCGTACACTTTTATTAGAGAATTCGCATATTTATTGCTGGGCAGGTGGGGGGATTGTGCTAGATTCAGTGGCGTTAGACGAATATCAAGAAAGTCTCGATAAAGTGTGTAAAATACTGCCCGTATTACTAGAAGAGAATAGTTAAGCGCATGACAAAAAATGAATTTCTCGCCCGTTTTCATCATGCCCGTACGATCCCGTCAGAGCAAGACTACCCATTACACAGTGCAGGTAAACCTGCTGCAGTCTTAATGCCTATGTTAGAAAAGCAAGGCCAACTTAGCATGTTATTTACCCTGCGCTCTAGGCATCTCAAACACCATGCAGGCCAAGTGAGCTTTCCCGGTGGCAAACAAGAGCCGAGCGACAAAAATTTACTCAGTACCGCTTTGCGAGAAACGCACGAAGAGATTGGTATTCATCCCCAGTGTATTGACGTCATTGGCAACCTTCCTCTTTATCGCACCGTCAGTCGTTTTGAAGTCGTGCCTTATATTGGTTTTGTGCAAATGCCACTTGAGCTGACCTTGGACACAAACGAGGTAGAATCGGTATTTGAGGTACCTCTTAATTTCCTATTGGACCAAAACAATCATTTTATACATTGGGTTAAGCGAAAAAATGCTCAGCAACATCCAGTGTATTTCATTAAGTGGCACGATCAGGTCATTTGGGGAGCCACTGCGGCTTTCGTACGTAATTTATCAAATCACATTAGCCCCAGCGCCTATTTCAACTAAAAACCCAACGTCGACAGCACTTAGTACTCACAGATTCAACCCTACGTTATTGCAACAATATGTTTACATTGCCCAATGGCAATATATGCAAAGTACACGTTGTTCATTCACTTACAAACCTGCACAATTGTCGCCTTATTTATTAAATAGGTTTTGCGTTTTTATGATCAGTGTTTTTGATATGTTCAGTGTTGGCATCGGCCCTTCGAGCTCACATACGGTTGGACCGATGCGCGCGGCGAAAGAATTTAGTCAGCAATTAAAAACCCTGAACTTATTCGAAAAAACCGATGAAGTACGGGCTGAGCTCTTCGGTAGTTTAGGTCAGACAGGTAAAGGTCATGGCACAGGCAAAGCCGTGATTTTAGGTTTATTAGGTCACGCCCCCGAAAGTATCGACGCCAGTGCTGTGGATGACATGCTTGCAGAAGTCGAGCACAGCAAAAAGATACTATTAGACCAAGTGCATCTCGTTCGCTTCCCGGCTAAAGATGCCATAGTGTTTCATCGCCGTAAGACACTTCCCCATCATGCTAATGGCATGACAATTCACGCATTACATAAAGGCGATATCATTGCATCCCAATCATATTATTCTATTGGTGGTGGATTTATAATCCGCGCCGAGGACTTTTTGGAGCAAAAAACCGCGGCGCTGACCTTAGTTGAAAAACCTGTCCCTTTCGCATTTTCCAGTGCAGAAGAGCTGGTGCGCCTGTGTAAAGAGAACGGGTTTTCTATCAGCTCTTTAATGTACAAAAACGAACAGGTATTTCAATCGAAGCATGACATCACCGCCAAGCTTTGGCATATATGGCAGGTCATGCACGAGTGCATACAAACAGGTATTAAAACTGAGGGCATCTTACCCGGCGGCTTAAAAGTGACACGCCGTGCCCCTGGTTTACATAGACGTCTGCAAAGCGAGAAAAATGCCGATCCTATGGTGGCCATGGATTGGGTTAATTTATTTGCTTTGGCGGTCAATGAAGAAAATGCCGCAGGCGGTCGCGTTGTGACCGCTCCCACCAATGGCGCGGCAGGTATTTTACCTGCGGTACTCAGTTATTTTGATAAATTTGTACGGCCTGTTGATGAAGATATTGTCAGTCGTTATTTACTTACCGCTGCGGCAATTGGTATTTTGTATAAAAAGAATGCCTCTATATCCGGTGCCGAAGTCGGTTGCCAAGGAGAAGTTGGGGTAGCTTGTTCAATGGCTGCGGGGGCATTAACTGAAATTATCGGTGGCTCAGTAGACGCAGTGGAAAATGCCGCTGAAATAGGCATGGAGCATAACCTTGGCTTAACCTGCGATCCCGTCGGGGGATTAGTTCAAGTTCCTTGTATTGAACGCAATGCCATGGGCGCCATCAAAGCCATCAATGCTTCTCGCTTGGCACTGCGTGGAAGTGGTCAACATAAGGTATCCCTTGATAAGGTGATTAAAACCATGTGGGATACGGGAAATGATATGAAGTCAAAATACAAAGAGACCGCTAGGGGCGGTTTGGCAGTCAATATTATCGAGTGTTAGAGACAATTTAACCTGCTCGTGCTAAATCAAATTAACATTGAATTTGATGCACAAAAAAAGAGGCAATACATTGCCTCTTTTTTTGTGCATCGGCGATAAATCCCCGATGTGGAAACCACTGCCTAACTTAGCAACACTGATTATTTAACCGGTAAGGTTAAACCTTTAAACATACGCTCAACTTCATCGTTGTTTTTCTGCATCATGGCTTTTTCCACCACGCTCTTGGTCAAATGCGGTGCAAAACGTTCAATGAAATCGTACATATAACTGCGTAAGAACGACCCTTTGCGGAAGCCTATCTTGGTGGTGCTATATTCAAATAAATGACTAGCGTCTATTTTGACTAAATCGCCATCCAGTTTTTCATCCACCGCCATTGAAGCAATGACCCCTATGCCGACTCCAAGTCGCACATACGTTTTAATCACATCAGCATCAGTTGCCGTAAAAACAATTTTCGGCTCTAATCCCGCACGGCTGAAGGCCTGATCTAACTCTGAACGACCGGTAAAACCGAAGACATAAGTCACCAAAGAGTACTGGGCAATGTCCTCAATCGTAATTGAGGTACTTTTCGCTAGCGGATGATCACGGTTAACAATAATACTGCGATTCCAGTGATAACACGGCAACATCACTAAATCGTTATACAAATGCAGCGCTTCAGTCGCAATAGCAAAATCCGCTTCGCCCTTGGCAGCGAGATCACTGATTTGTGACGGCGTTCCCTGGTGCATGTGTAATGACACTCGCGGGTATTTATTCATAAAGCCTTTAATCACATCAGGCAATGCATAGCGTGCCTGAGTATGGGTTGTGGCAATATTCAATTTACCCTGATCCGGTAAGGTATGCTCTCTGGATACGGCTTTGATGCTTTCAACTTTGGCTAGGATTTGCCGCGAAATATTAATCACGTCCTGCCCAGCATCGGTTACATGCGTTAAGTGCTTACCGCTACGGCCAAAAATTTGTACCCCCAGCTCGTCTTCTAGCATACGAACTTGTTTGCTTATACCAGGTTGAGAGGTGTATAAACTTTCTGCCGTAGCCGACACATTTAAATTATTGTTGAGCACCTCAACGATGTAACGCAGCTGTTGTAGTTTCATGGCTATGCCTTGATTGTTATATTCAGAGTTCTATATATATTAATTTCTTATATACCTAGCGGACAATTAATTCCATAACATTTTAGCAAAAGCTAAAATAATTCTATATAGATAGTCACTAACGCATTGTAAATTAAAGGATACTCGATTTTTATGCTAGTGTATTCAAGTCATTTATCAGCTCACGGTTAAGTATGAACAACGACAACGGACAAATTGATTTTGCCACAGTATTAGCCTCAGCGGTGCACGACATGAAAAATTCTTTGTGTCTGCTTATTCAATCGATTGAAAATCTCGGGCATACCTTAAAGGATCAAGATAATGAGGTGGGCGAACACTTTGCCTCTGCCCACTATGAAGCCTCTCGCTTAAACACAGGATTAGTGCAGTTATTATCTTTGTATCGCGCCGGCATGGACAACATGCCTTTAAACATAGATGAGCATTATATAGAAGATGTGGTGGATGAAATTCTTGCCGCCAATGAAAGTTATATAAATCACAAAAAAATCACCTTAAACATTGAGCAAGAGCCTGACTTAATGGGATACTTCGATGCCGATTTAATCAGTTTATTACTGAATGACATGCTTATAAATTCAATGCGTTATAGTAACAAACACATTTTACTTAACGTGTTCAGTGACGAGCATCACCTGATATTCGAAGTTCAGGATGACGGCCCTGGTTACCCGCAAAGTATGCTAGAAGCAAATACGGTCACAATGCAAAATTACGATATTAGCCAAGGGCGCACAGGGCTTGGCTTATTTTTTGCTAGATTAATAGCTGAGGCCCATAAAGCGCACGATAGTGTAGGCTCAATATCGCTGGCTAATGGCGGCATATTGGGTGGCAGTGTATTTACCTTAAAAATTCCTGTTTGACACTTTTATATTCAGGTCAGTAATGAGAATAGAGTAATAGATGGTTTTCCCAATAATAATTGTCCTTATAGTGTCTTTGATCGTGATGGCGATCATTGTGAATGCAGTGCAACAACACCGTAATAAGGTTGAGGCCGAAAAACGTGTTGAAGTTGCAAAGCAGAAAAACGTAATAGACGAAACAGAAGAAATCTTACTGGCGGCTGAGCATATCCCAATAGGCCAACAACTGAAGTTCATTTTACAACAACGTATATTGAACGCCTTAAAAATCATTGCTCAGGTTAATCCTGGGGTCATGGATATTCGTAGTCGCATCGAAAGTGCGGCCAACAAGTTAAAATCTCTTGCGGGTGACCAAGAGACAGGTTTGCCTGACGCCTTCACTTTACCCAGCAATGACAAGCAAGTGGTGCAATACATCAAATGTGTCAAAAAGATGCGTGGCTTATTACGTTCTGAATATACAAAAGGTCGAGTGGATAGCAGTGCCTTTATGGTCGAGGACAAATATCTAGAGCGTCTACAATTGCGCGCTAATGTGGAAACATTGATGCGACGGGGTGATGCCTCTTTGAAAGCTCAACAACTGGGCTCTGCCCGTCAATGTATTGAAAAAGCCATTGCCGCGCTTGATAGCCAGTCGCAACCCGATGAATATATATTGCAAAGAAAACAAGAACTCGAACAGCAGCTTAAGCAAATTCAAGACAGCTTGCGTACCGCAAACACTGAAGATGTGCGTAAACGTAAAGAATCAGAGCGTAACGAATTAGACGAACTGTTTTCTGAAAAGAAAAAATGGTAATCAGCCTCATTGCGCCCAAGCAATTTTGCCGAACACCTTGGCTTATTATTCAAGGTGCGTGCTCTGACTGACCCAATCCCACAATGCTTGTGCTGACACCGACATGTTCCCCTGCTTTTTTTTGACCATACCCACGCGTTTACTCAACCCCTCACCTTGAATGGGTAAACATAGCAAGCCCAAGCGTTGCATTTGCTGGCGACATAAGCCAGGCACAATAGACACACCTAACCCATGCTCGACAAATTGTCCTAAAGTGGCCAACTGCGACGCCTCTGCCACCATATTTAGTTTTATGTTCAGGGTGTCATAATAACTGTCGACCCAACGACGAATAGCCGAACCTCTATTCATCGCGATGAACGGGTACTGAGCAAGCTCAGTCCAGCTAACTTCGCTGGCATGATTTAGCGGATGCAATCTAGGTAGCACGGCGATAAATTCATCGCTGAACATTGGGTAAAACTCAAGACCGTTCAGCTGCTCAGTTTCAAAAGTAAAGCCAAGAGCGACCCGTTCTTCGGACACCGCTTTGATCACTTGCTCCATCACAATGTCAGCAACACTGACCTTTACATTAGGAAACCGGGATTGAAACTTCAGCAAAATTGCCGGTAAATATCCGACCGCAAAAGACGGCATAGCTGCGATAGACAGCTTACCTCGCCCCATCGAAAACACTTGCTGAAGATCGCTAAATGCATCTTGCCAATCGTTTAACAAGCGTATTGCCGTCGGAAAAAAATCTTCTCCTTCCGGACTTAAGGTCACTTTACGGGTCGTTCGAGAAAACAGCGCACCGCCCACCTGTTCTTCCATCTTTTTGATGGCACTGGATAATGCGGGCTGAGATAAACACATCTTTTGTGCTGCCTCCGCAAAGGTGCTCGACTGAGCAACTTGTACAAATACTTGCAACTGACGATAAGAAACGGCCAATGGAAACCCCTGAACAAACCTATTAATAAAAAAATTTATTAATAGCTATATTAATTCAACTTTACTATCAAAAGATAGTCTCTATATTAATGTTAAATAAACGTAAATGAGGAATGGACATGGCAGGGTTTGATAAAGTTGTAACCAGTTACGCTGAAGCAATGGCTGGCTTAGAGGACAACATGACCGTCATTGCAGGCGGATTTGGTTTATGCGGGATCCCCGAAGGCCTTATTGGTCAAATAAAAAAAATGGCCACCAAAGGCCTAACTGTCGTATCAAATAATTGTGGTGTAGATGGCTTTGGTTTAGGACTGCTATTAGAAGACAAGCAAATCAAAAAAATGATTTCATCCTATGTAGGTGAAAATGCGTTATTTGAACGTCAATTATTAGACGGTGAACTGGAAGTGGAATTAACTCCCCAAGGTACACTCGCAGAAAAAATGCGCGCAGGAGGCGCAGGTATCCCAGCATTTTATACAGCCACAGGTTATGGCACCCCTGTAGGCGAAGGCAAAGAAGTCAAAGAATTTAATGGCCGACCTTACATCATGGAAGAGTCGATTACCGGAGATTTTGCCATTGTAAAAGCCTGGAAAGCCGACCGCTATGGCAATTGTATTTATCGTCATACTGCGCAAAATTTCAACCCAATGGCCGCCACAGCGGGCAAAATTACCGTACTTGAAGTTGAAGAGTTAGTGGAGCCGGGTGAATTGGAGCCAAGCCAAATTCATACCCCAGGAATTTACATTAACCGGGTAATAGTGGGCCAATTTGAAAAGCGCATCGAGCGTAAAGTATTAGCAAAAACATCTAATCAGCTAGAGCAATAGGAGATCATCATGGCATTATCACGAGACCAAATCGCCATGCGTGTGGCACAAGAATTTCACGACGGGGATTATATCAACTTGGGTATTGGTATACCCACTCTTGCCGCCAGTTTTGTGCCTAATGATATGCAAGTCATGTTGCAGTCAGAAAACGGACTACTAGGCATGGGTCCCTACCCCACAGAAGAAAACGTTGATGCAGATATGATCAACGCGGGCAAAGAAACCGTTACGGCAGGTATAGGTTCTTCAATTTTTAGCTCAGCAGAGAGTTTTGCAATGATCCGTGGCGGTCATGTTGACGTGACTGTGCTTGGGGCATTTGAGGTGGACGTGACTGGCAGCATTGCCTCTTGGATGATCCCGGGTAAGCTCATTAAGGGCATGGGGGGCGCTATGGACTTAGTCGCGGGTGCCAAGAATATTATCGTGACTATGACCCATGCAGATAAACACGGTAATTCTAAGTTGCTCGATGCTTGTACTTTACCTTTAACCGGTGTGAATTGTATCAATCGCATTATTACTGACTTAGCCGTGCTCGAAGTCAAAGATGGTGCCTTTCATTTAGTAGAGCGCGCACCGGGTGTGAGTGTCGACGAAATCAAACGTAAAACGGCTGGTAAATTGATTGTCGGCAACGACATTCCTGAAATGCAGGTGTGAGTTCATCACTTGTGCGCAAAAACTAAAATAAAGCTCCATAAATAGCGCGGCAATTGTATAATGCGCTTAATTACATATTAGAGTACTTATTTTTTGCAATTTAGCGATTTACCATTAGACCACCGCTTAGGTAAAGCCTTAGAAATTAAAGGCTTTGCCGAAGCGACCGAAATTCAAGCGCAAGCCATTCCTTATGCCCTCATGGGGAAGGACTTAATTGCCTCGTCTAAAACAGGCTCGGGCAAAACCTTGGCTTTCCTGCTTCCTGCGGTGCAAAGGGTGCTAACCAAGCAACCCCTTAGCCGTAAAGATCCCCGAGTGCTCATTCTGGCCCCCACTAGAGAACTGGCTAAACAGGTATTTTTACAGCTTAAATGGTTGATCGCTAAACACCAATTAAAAGCCGCCTTGATCCTTGGCGGTGAAAACTTTAACGATCAGGTTAAGGCACTGCGTCATTATCCTCAGTTCGTAGTCGGCACAGCAGGCCGGGTCGCTGATCATTTGACTGGCAAGTCTTTATACTTAAATGGCTTGGAAATGCTCATATTAGATGAAGCGGATCGCATGCTTGATTTAGGTTTTTCCGCCCAGCTGAAGCAAATTAATGCAGCAGCGGATCACAGGAAACGTCAATCGATGATGTTCTCGGCGACTTTAGATAACGCCGCTTTGCATTATCTCACCCAATCTATGCTTAAAGCACCCCAGCGCATCAGTATCGGTGTGTCCGGTGCTGAACATAAAGATATTCAGCAACGGTTTTTCTTAGCTGATAATGTGACTCACAAAGAGCGATTGTTGGCGCATATGATCAACGAAAAGGATCATCGCCAAGTCATAGTATTTACTGCCACACGAGCCGATACCGAGCGTTTGTCGAATCTACTAAAAGAGCAAAGCTTGTATAGCATCGCCTTAAGCGGTGATTTAACACAAGGTCAGCGTAACAACATCATGAGTGAGTTTGGGCGTGGCCAACAACACGTGCTGGTAACCACTGATATTGCGTCTCGTGGCTTGGATTTATTAAATGTATCCTTGGTGGTGAACTTTGACCTACCTAAATTAGCTGATGAGTACGTACACCGCGTAGGTCGAACTGGCCGCGCTGGTAACAAAGGTGAAGCCGTGTCGTTTGTCGGTCCGAAAGACTGGGCAAGTTATTTGTCGATTAAAGACTTTTTACAACAAGAAATAAGTTTCAGTATGATCGAAGGCTTAACGGCTAAATTCAAGGGCTTACGCCCACCGAAAAAAGCGAAAGCCGCGGTTAAAAAAACCACGAACAAAGGGGCAAATACCCAAGGGAAGTCTGGAACTGGTGCAAATAATCAGGGCCCTGAACGAATTAAACCTATGCAAGGTACCGAAGTAGGCGATCGCCCAATGAAACGCAAACCACGTCAAACCGTGGACGACAACGACGAATAGATCGCCGCTCGAACATCTAACTCAACTGTTATTTAGCACGTGCGAATATGGGTTAATGCATATTGAATTGGCTTAAGCTTCGCTCTACTCTGGAATAAAAGTATACCCACCAGAGTAGAGCGCTTTATACCCTTATACCCTGCTATTTCCAATATTCAAAAAACTCACTTACATCTCTTGCTGGCTTCGGCGAAAGCTCAGATGCTGGTGTGCCTAAATATAAAAAACCAACGATTTCATCCTGCTCAGCACAGCCTAATGCGGTCTTTACATTCTCATTTTGAGCATAACTGCCGGTGCGCCAAATACCACTGAAACCTTGAGCGACGGCAGCCATTTGCATAGCATGAACCGCGCATGACGCTGATGCGACCTGCTCAACCCATGGAACTTTGCCATGTTCAACATATTTAGCGATAGCCACTATCACCATAGGTGCACGTTTAGGCAGCTCAGGCGCACGTTCAATTTCTTTTTCGGTCATATCTGCATCAATTGCAGCCTGTTCAAAAATATCACCTAATTTAGCAAGCCCTTTTTTTTCACAGACGATAAAACGCCAGGGGGATAAACAAGCATGATCAGGTGCACGAAGCGCCGCTTGCATAATATTTTCTAATTCATCACCTGCTGGTGCGGGTGCTTGTAATCTGGGATGAGAACTACGATTCAATAATAGATTTAAGGCGTCCATAGAATAGTAAGACCTCTAAGGATAAGGAAAATTTTGATCGTTAGTATGGCGACTATCCTATGCAGGAGCAATAAAAAAGGCGCGAAATGCGCCTTGTTTTTTAAAGAGTTGGGTTCTAATCAAACATGAATTTTTTGCGGAGAAAGTGATCGACACTCGTGAACTTACCACCGCCAGTGAAAAATAATGACAGCAACATAAAAAAATATGTCATCGCAAACTCAATACCATTGTTCAGTACAACAAACTTGCCACTTGAGGTTAACCAATTATAGTTGCCGTGCTCTTGTAACAAGCTTTTAGCAGCAGCCAACTTATCCGGCGCACTCATTACGTTTTCATTTAGCATTATGGTGCCATCAGACAACCAGCTTGATGCATCTGCAATTGCTGACCAACCGTTTGGCCAATGCACGGAAAACGCTGCGACCAACATTGTAAACATCAACGGAATGGAAGCCCATCGCGTCGCTAAGCCAATCAGAATGAATACTCCACCGAGTAGCTCAGCTGCTATCGCAAGCGATGCTAATAAAGCCGGAGCCGGCAAACCTAAGCCATATTCAGTGCTGGCAAACCAATCGACTGTATTTTCAAAACTGCCCAGTTTTGTCCAGCCAGCTTGGATCATAATGGGTGCTAAATACAAACGAAGTAATAACGGGGCGATGCCTTCAAAGACAGACGTTTTTTCTAAAGCGCGTTGCGCGCGGATTGCTAAACTTACTAAACTCATAATCATTCCAATAAAAATTGTTACTCATTAGATAGCCAATGTGCGGAAAAACTTTCAACGAACAGTGAACAAAAATAGACTTCGAATATAGAATGCTCGTAACGCGGGATATAAGAAACCACGCCGCACCTCATTATTTTTTACTTTGAGCAAGACGATGAAAAAAACCTATTTGTTCGATTGGGGGGATACATTAATGGTCGATTTCCCTGGATCTCACGGCAAAATGTTTCTATGGGAAACCTTGGAATGTGTAGAAGGTGCTAAGTCGACATTAAGCACGCTATCCCAAAGCAATACGATTTATATCGCCACTGGCGCGGTGGACTCCCGTGAGCATGAAATCAAAAGCGCATTTGATCGTGTTGGCTTATCTGAATATATTTCTGGTTATTTTTGCCATGCAAATATTGGTTTGCATAAAACCTCAGCCGCTTTTTACGACGCAATTTCTCAGCGCTTACAAATACCAAAAAGTCAGATATTTATGGTGGGTGATACGTTTGACAAAGATATCTGCCCCGCATTAACATCGGGTATAAATGCCATATGGTATAACCCGTCTAACCTGCCTCAGCCTGAACTAGAACTATCGAAAGGGCAATCGTTTAGGCTGATACATAGTTTATACCAGTTGTGTGAATAGTAATTTCAATTGAAATCATCGCTATTCAGAGGACGGAACGCCGCTATGAAAACGAAAATCATCGTCTGTAGACTGAATAATTTTTGCTTCTAGCTGACCAAAGTAGTTAACCCTTTCACTAATATCACCACCTGCAACGGTTTCCGCCAGCGCTAAATAGTCTTGATAATGCCTTGCTTCGCTACGCAGCAGTGAAACATAAAATTTGCTCAACTCACTGTCCAAGTGGGGCGCCAATTTAGCAAAGCGTTCACAGGAGCGCGCTTCGATGTATGCGCCACATATCAGCTTGTCGATAAGTGTAGCGGGTTCATGGGTCCTAACTTGGCGCATTAACTCTTTTGCGTAGCGCCCTGCCCTGACATTAGAGTATTCAATGCCTCGCGCGGTCATAATGTCTAACACTTGTTGAAAGTGATGTAATTCTTCCTTAATCAACAGCACCATCTTATCAACCAATTCAGCTCCAAACCTGACGTCACCTTTCGCTACTATCGCTTTACTTAACCCCCCATGTTTACCATTGAAACGGCCTTCAAAATCACGACGATAAACAAAATCTTCATACGGTTTAAGCCAAGCTAAAAGTTCAGCGGCGTTTTCTTTGTCCACGGCATATTTACGGATCAGCAACATGGCAGTTTGAGCAGCCTTGAGCTCACAATTACAGTGATCGATAAGCAGAACACTTTGCTGTTCAGGTTGCTTGGCTTTTTCGACCCAGCTGTCGGATGTAGGGGCGTGCAGAAAATGATGTATAGGCTTAAGTAAATCTGAGTACGGCATGGTGATATAAACGTTTATTCTATAAAGGTGTAATCATACCACGAGTCCCAGCACATGTGGGCTAGCGGCACTGCAGAAAATATCCATCATATCTGAGCAAGAGTACAAAACACGGTTTAACGATTCGGCGTAAAACCACAAGTAATATGGTGGGCTTTACGCATAATTACATTGAAGAGACGTCAAGCACCATAACGTTTTGCTAGCTTTTTAATTAAAGTTTAATTGGATTGCCTTAGTCCTATTTATCATTATGGCGAATTTCGAAAATGGGTAAAACATATAAAAGTGTTGACGAATTAACCAACCTACAACAGAATAAGTGTTAACCAGTTGTAAATTCATTGTTAATAACGCAAGAGCGAGTAGCTATATGATATTGAACCATCTGTGGGGTTTGTATGCCCACCCAAAAGAAGAATGGCACAGCATTGACGACCGACACGAAACCTATTTTTACAGCTTGAGCCACATCGCCCTTATCTCTCTAATTCCCGCCATTATGACCTACTACTCAACTGCATATTTAGGTTGGAGTATTGGTGTTGGCGATATCATTAAATTAACCAAGGAAAGTGCCGGGATAATGAGTATTGGCACTTATCTGGGTCTAGTCGTTGGCGTTCTAGCTCTGTCTGTGTTGATACACGAACTGGCCAAGGCGTTTGATGCCACACCTACCTATACGCAATCATTAGAATTAGCGGCATATACGGCGACGCCTTTATTTATGGTGGGATTTGCCGCATTTTATCCTGTGCTTTGGTTCGTGATGCTGATTGGTTTGATTGGTCTAACTTACTCTGTGTATTTGCTCTACACAGGCACACCTATCCTGATGCATATCCCAGAAGAAAAAGGCTTTATTTACGCTAGTTCTGTTGTCACCTGTGGCTTGGTTTTACTCACGATTCTAATGGCTGCTTCCGTGATTTTATGGAGCATGGGTATGGGACCGGTATTTACCGGCTAGTCGCTATGTTTGGTCTGCAAACCAAAGCAGACGCCACACCAACAGATACAAAAAAGCGCTGAATTTATCAGCGCTTTTTTTATTCGTTTTTCCCATCATGAAACACGTTGACAAGACAGGTCTAATGAGCGGCCATTCTTACTATAAAGTGTCTAATCTTGTTGCATGTTATGCATTTCAAGGTTGCTTAATTCGGTTTGAATGCCGGCGTTTTTCGCCCCTTCATTGCGAAGCGTATCGATACGCTCTAAATAACTTTGATCAACATCGCCAGTAATATAATTGCCATCAAATACCGACGTTTCAAATCGTCCAATGGCTGGGTTAAGCTCATTAACCGCCTCAACTAAATCACTGATATCTTGGAAAATAAGACCGTCTGCGCGGATCAAGTCACTGATTTCTTCAATCTCCCGGCCGTAGGCAATAAGCTCGTTCACTGACGGCATATCAATACCATACACGTTAGGGAAGCGTATCTCTGGTGCGGCAGAGGCAAAATACACCTTCTTGGCACCTGACTCACGCGCCATGTCAATGATTTGCTCTGATGTGGTCCCGCGCACAATAGAGTCATCAACCAACAAGACGTTCTTACCTGCAAACTCTGACGGGATGGCGTTTAACTTACGGCGAACGGACTTACGACGCATGGTTTGGCCCGGCATGATAAACGTGCGACCAATGTAGCGATTTTTCACAAAACCCTGACGATATGGCAAATTCAGTTCTAGGGATATTTGTAACGCCACATCGGTGGATGTTTCTGGGATAGGGATAACCACGTCTATGTCTAAATCAGCCCATTCGCGGGCTATTTTCTGCCCTAACTTACGTCCCATATTAACCCGGGACGCGTACACAGAAATGCCATCTATAAACGAGTCAGGACGAGCAAAATACACAAATTCAAAAATACACGGTGCGTTGAATGCACCATGGGCACACTGCTGAGTATGTAACTCACCGTTTTCAGTGACATAAATGGCTTCGCCTGGCGCAACGTCACGTATAAAAGTGAAACCCACCGCATCAAGTGCAACACTTTCTGAGGCGACCATGTACTCATCACCAAACTCAGTTTTGCGTTTACCCAATGCCAAAGGACGAATACCAAAAGGGTCTCTAAAGGCCAACATACCATTACCAATGATGGCTGCCACCACAGCATACGCGCCACGTATTTTCTTGTGGACAGTCGTCACCGCTTTAAACACCTCTTCAGGCGTAAGGGTTAACCCTTCACAATTATGTAACTCATGGGCAATGATATTAAGCAGTAGTTCGGAGTCAGAGGTGGTGTTGATATGACGCTTTGCGACTCGGAAAACATCGTCTTTTAACTCGTGGGCATTAGTCAGATTACCATTATGGGCAAAGGCTATACCAAAGGGTGAGTTAACATAAAATGGCTGTGCTTCCGCTGAACTTGAGCTTCCAGCAGTAGGGTAACGCACATGACCGATACCCAATTGCCCTGTGAGTCGTTTCATGTGGCGAGTATGGAATACATCGCGAACCAGACCATTGTCTTTACGAAGATGAAATATGCCTTCATCTATGGTGACGATCCCAGCGGCATCTTGCCCCCGATGTTGCAACACAGTTAGTGCGTCATACAAAGATTGATTAACTGGGCTTTTACCTACGATTCCGACAATACCACACATGAGAGTTACCTTTTTATACGGGTTTGATAAAGCTTGAGTTGCCTTGCAAATATTGAAAGAACCACTCTATAACTAAACTGAATTCTGGAATGAGCAATGATGTTTGCCACGCGCTAGCATCTGCTAGAGGGGTAAATGTATCGAGGAAAAATAGCAAAGCGCTAACAATAAGCACACCTCGAAGCACACCAAAAATGGCACCTAATGCGCGGTCGGTGCCTGACAAGCCGGTATAATGAACCAACTGGGAAATTAAGTAATTGAGTAATCCACCAAGGATTAAGGTCACGACAAATAAGATAGCGATTGCCACACCATTACGTATGGTTTGATCATCTATGCTGGTAAGAAACGTCGCTAAGTCAGCGTAAAATCGGCTGGCAATAAAAAATGCACAAAACCAAACAGCCAACGAAATGGCTTCTTTGACAAATCCACGTATTAAACTGATAACCGTAGAGAGCAGAATCACACCGATGATGGCGTAGTCTATCCAGTTCATATAAATTGATAAATCCGCTGGTGATGCATAACGTGGGTTACTTGCCTAAACCCAACTTCATGACTCTAAATTCGCGCGCATACTACCAAAAATCATGGCTGAAATCTTGCTAATTTTTGCTTTTATAGGGAATCACATCACTGAATGGTAAAAGGGGTCACCCGACCTTTTAAACGGGTCAGTTCAGTTAAGTTATTCAGCGATTTTTCTAAGCGGTCTTTTTGCAAGTCAGGTCCCACAAATACCTTGGTTAGTGTGCCGCTACTGGTTTGTACGGGTCGTGAAAAAGCACGATAGCCGCCTTTTTTCAACTTAGTCAGTAACTCTTGCACATTTTTTTTATGCCTAAATGTACCCAATTGCACGACCCAGCCAGCACCTTCTAGTAACGCCTGACTGTCTTCTACTTGCGTATCAGACTCAATCGTTGATGGCGCTTGAGCTACACTTTGCTCAGTGGTATCAGGGACAGCGGCGGACACCTCGGAGGCTTCATTGGTTGACGTATTCTGGTCTTGGTCGTCAATGGCTTTATCGTCAACAATTTCGATATCTCGGGTCGCGAGACCAACCACTTCTTCACTGGAAAAACCACCGGGTCTTTGCACCGTTTTAACGGCGGGCCTTTTTGGAAGCTCGACAAAAAGCTCTTTTTCGCTTTGCGTTTTACCGCTCAATAAATCCGGTAAAAAAATCACCGCAACAGCCACAATAATAACAGTACCTATTAATCGGTTTTTCAACGCAGATGTCACTTGCTTAATCCTTTATTTGTTAACTTCAGAATGTCCGAAACGGTAAAAAACGAACCGAAAACGACGATCAAATCTTGCTCTTGCGCTGATAATTTAGCCTGTTCAAACGCCTGAATAACAGAGTCAAACTCTAACACCTTTTGTGCATTACCTAATACCGATTTAATTTCTGAAGCGCTAGCCCCTCTAGGCACATCTAGCGAGCCCAACATCCAATGCCCATCCAGTACAGAAAAACCCTTTAAGCTGGCGCGAATATCTTTGTCTTTGAGCATACCGACCACCAGATAAAGCTTATTATAGCTAAGCATGCGGATCTGTTTTAGCAAGTACGCGGTTGCATGGGGATTATGCGCCACATCGACCATCACAGTCGGTGACTGAGCAATATACTGACATCGGCCTGGCAAACGTGTGTTTTCTATAATGTGAGTCAGTTGAGAATGATTTAAGTGCAATTCAAGCAGTTGAATAACCTGTAAGCCAGTGGATACGTTTTGCGCCGGAATATGCGGTGATGGCAACCCAGTATAACTTACCTGATCATTTTGCCAATCGAATTGGTTTTGCCCCAGATGATAATCAAAATCCTGATGCTGCCAATATGCATTGGCATTTAGCCGAGAAATAGCGTTAATTAATCCGTTGTACTTTATCGGCTCACCCAACACAACAGGGATCCCTGCTCGCATTATACCTGCCTTTTCCACCGCCACTTGCTCTTTGGTGTCTCCAAGCCAATCTTGATGATCCAAATCAATGCTAGTAATAACTGCAATATCTGGTGACACTACATTCACCGCATCTAAGCGGCCGCCTAACCCTACTTCGAGTAACGCCACGTCTACATTTGCATCGTGAACCAGTTTAAGACCGGCTAACGTACCAAATTCAAAATAGGTAAGGGGTATTTCACCTCGTGCTCGCTCAACGGCTTGAAAAGCCAAACAATGCGCTTGCTCTTCTGCGTCTTGTCCTTGAATACGAACCCGTTCAGTGTAGTGAATAAGGTGCGGCGAGCTATATACCCCTACCCGTCTACCTGCCGTTAGGCACGCTTGTTCAAGAAAAGCGCATGTGGTGCCTTTGCCATTGGTACCGGCAACGGTTACGACCGTTTGGTCTGAAAATGAAATATCAAGTCGTTTGAATACCTCGGCAACGCGCTCTAGGCCCATTGAGATATTTTTTGGATGTAAAGTACTGAGATGGTTAAGCCATTCATTTAAAGACCAGGCCTCAATATTTGAGGCCTGTTTAGAAGATAATATTGTCATTAACGTACTGGAGTATTAAGTGTGTTGATGGTGCAATTTCGATAACATTGCATGTAGACGATCGCGCATTTCACGGCGGTCGATGATAGCGTCAATCGCCCCCTTCTCTAATAAAAACTCACTGCGCTGAAAGCCTTCAGGTAAGGTTTCACGTACGGTTTGTTCAATAACTCTAGGTCCAGCAAAGCCAATCAAAGCTTTAGGCTCAGCAACATTCACATCACCTAACATAGCTAAACTCGCTGAAACACCGCCCATGGTAGGATCGGTCAGCACAGAGATATAAGGTAAGCCTTTTTCACTCATTTTCGCTAATGCGGCACTGGTTTTAGCCATTTGCATCAAAGACAACAAGGCCTCTTGCATACGTGCCCCACCGCTGGTTGAAAAGCAAATCAACGGCATATTGTGCTCTAAACAGGCATCGACTGCTTTAACAAAGCGTGCACCCACAACGGATGCCATAGAGCCACCCATAAAGGCAAATTCAAAAGCTGCAACCGCAACGGGCATACCCTTTAGTTTCCCTTTCATGACCACCATCGCATCTTTTTCATTGGTGGACTTTTGTGCAGCGACAAGGCGATCTTTGTATTTTTTTGAGTCTTTAAATTTGAGTAAATCTTTTGGCTCAAGCTCTGCACCTAATTCAACACGCTCACCTTGATCTAAAAATTGGTTCAACCGAACTCGCGCAGAGACGCGCATGTGATGATTACACTTAGGACAAACGCCCAACTGTTTTTCTAGCTCAGTTTTATATAGAACCGCATCACACTGGGCGCACTTAGTCCAAATACCTTCAGGCACATTACTTTTAGTGGGTGATTTAGTACGCGGTAATATCTTTTCAATCCAACTCATTACATTAAACCTTCTTGGGCAATCATATCGTTGTTTTTATTAAGGATATGCAACGACAGACGCAACGATTAATTTTCTAGGCACATTTAAACCGTATTAAAACACAGTTATCGAAAGTTACGAAAATAAAACTGGTCTTAGAAGTCATCGGTTAAAAACAATGGGCCCATTTTCAAACTCGGTAACGCAAACGTTTCTGGGTAAGTGACATGGACTAAATACAGGCCGTTGGGCAATGCAGTAATGCCTGCTTGTGTACGGTCTTTCACCTCAAGTAATTCATCAACCCACTCAATAGGCTTTTCCTTGTGGCCTATGGCGACTAGAGTGCCGGTAATGTTACGTACCATATGATGCAAAAATGCATTGGCTTTTACGTCTATAACTATATAGTCACCCATACGTTTAACTCGTATATGGGACATAGTTCGAGTGGCCGTTTTTGCTTGGCAGTTGACGGCTCTGAATGAACTAAAATCATGTTTACCCACCAGTTTTTGGGCTGCTTGATGCATCAATTCGTGATCAAGGTCGCCGTAAATATGAGTAACGCCGTTGGCTAAAATAGCGCTGCGCAATGTACTGTTATAAATAATATAACGATAACGTCTGGCGGTAGCAGAGAAACGTGCGTGAAAGTCATCAGGCACAGATTTTACCCAACGCACCGAGACTGTGTCTGGAAGGTAGGTATTGACACCTAATGTCCAAGCACGATCAGGGCGTTGACTGCTCGTTTCAAAATGTATAACTTGACCTGTCGCATGTACACCTGCATCTGTGCGCCCAGCACAAATAACACGTATAGGTTCGTTAGCAATACGCGTTAAGGCTTCCTCTAAGTGTTGTTGCACACTTATGACTTCGTTCTGCCTTTGCCAGCCATGAAAACGGGCACCATCGTATTCAACCCCTAACGCTATTCGCATTTAGCTATCAACCCCTTTAATAAATTGCTGCGTATTGTAAGGCAGGAAATAAAAATGTGTAGCACTAATCCGACTTCACTTTAATCGAGCGCCTAATAGGAGATGGTCAAACTGGGCGCTAGAAGCAAAAAACGCGAATAGTCTCATTCGCGTTTTTATTTTTTAAGCATTTACGTTAGACACTACTCGTGCTTAAAGTCCGTTGAATGCAAGTCATGCTTTTTCATCAATTTATGCAGATCAGTTCGGTTACGCCCAGCAATTTCAGCCGCCCGGGTAACATTACCATCGGTCATTTTAAGCAATTTTAATAAGTAACTCTGCTCAAATGCATCCCGAGCCTCGGTTAGTGTGGGCCACTTTTGCTCTGACGTAGATAACGCTTGCTCAACCAAGTGAACAGCAATAACAGAGGTTTGTGTTAACGCTACACATTGCTCAACAACGTTGACTAACTGGCGTACATTACCAGGCCATAATTCGGTCGTTAACAGTTGCATCGCATCATCAGAGAAACGACTAACACGTACTTCATGGCGTTCAGCGCTTTTTTTCAATAAGTAGCGTGCCAATAAAGGAATATCTTCAGAGCGCTCACGCAAAGTCGGCAAGGTCAAATTCACCACATTTAAGCGGTAGTAAAGATCTTCACGGAAGTTACCTTCGCTCATCTCAGTGGTCAGATTTTTGTGCGTCGCCGAAATAATACGTACATCCACAGGGATCTGTTTACTGCTGCCCACAGGACGTATCACCTGCTCTTGTAGCGCACGTAACAGCTTAACTTGTAACGGTGTAGGCATATCGCCTATTTCGTCTAAAAACAGCGTTCCACCATCGGCTTCACGAAATAAACCTTGATGCTCATTCACCGCTCCGGTAAACGCACCTTTGGCATGGCCAAACAACTCAGATTCCAATAAGTTTTCTGGCAACGCGCCACAGTTAATGGCTACAAAGGGTTTGCTGGCCCGTTTACTGGCTTTGTGGATCGCATTAGCCAATAACTCTTTACCTGTGCCACTTGCCCCACTGACCAATACGCTGACATCACGCTGCGCCACACGATGGGCTTGGTCGAGCAGTTGTTCCATTTGCATGGAGCGCGTGATAATTTGCTCCCGCCAATCGCCGGTCTGTGACCCCTGACTTTGACTGACCGCTTTAGCTAATAGATCTCGTAGCTCAGTATGATCAATTGGCTTAGTTAAAAATCCAAATACGCCTCTTTGCGTCGCTTCTACTGCATCTTGGATCGTGCCATGGGCCGTCATTAAAATAACCGGAAGGTCTTTGCCGAGGGACATAATCTCTTCGAATAAGCTTAATCCGTCTAAACCTGGCATTCTTAGGTCGCTCAATACCACATCAAAATTTTGGGTATTCATCAAACGCAGGGCGTCTTTACCACCTTCTGCACTTTGCACACTGTAGCCTTCACCTTCTAAGCGTATGGCCATCAAACGTAGTAAACTCTCGTCATCATCGACGAGCAATATCTGTGGCTTTAACGACGCTTCAACTTTACTCACTTAGGATCTCCTTTAGCGTTATCCATAATCGATGCTTCAATCTTTAAAAGCTGCTCAATTTGGCTGCGCTGTTGTTCGATTTGTTCTTGTTGTTGATCAACTAACTCTTGTTGCTCTTCAATTCGTATTGACTGGCCACCATTAATTTTACTTAACGTCACCACTGCCGATTCTGACTCAAGTAATTCTTGGCTAGGGTGATAGACCATGACACTGAGGATTTCTTGCATACCACCATCAAGATCTTTAATCAGGTTTAACGCCCATGACTGTGAACGTAACTTATCTTGATAGGGAGTATCTTTGCCTTGGCAAAGTAAAATTTTACGTAGCTGGTCCTGAGGACTAGTGGATAACAGCGCTATTTCGGCTTTACGTTGTGCCCAGGTCATTTCATCTATGTCTAACCAGTAACTCAACCAATAATTAACATCACAATTATGTTCAACCGAGGCGTCTGGAGATTGATATAAGCAGAAAGTCCTTTCATTGCTGATGTCGCTCTGAACATACTGGGTATCGTTCTCAGGTAGTAATTTACAACCAGATAAACTTAGAACGAATAAGCTTATCCCTGCTTTTATTATATTGGCACTCATTATTTTTTCTCGCTTAAGGGGATCGAAACGCGGAAGCACACATCCGCGTAATCCACGTCGACAATTTCAACTTTACCACGCATCATACGCGCACAATCGGCAACGATCGACAACCCTAACCCTGAACCAATAATACGATCATTTCGTTTGCCGTCACCGCGATTGAAAGGTTCAAATAAAATAGCTCTTTGTTCCGGCGAAATTTTTTGTCCACGGTTCGCCACATCTAATATTTGCACATGTTCCTGTTGATACAATTTAATGTTAATAGGGCGTCCTTTGCTGCCGTGTGCAATCGCATTAGACAGTAAATTATCGAGTATACGGCGGAACAAATTAGCATCTGCATACACTTGTGATAATTCAATTTTAGTCGCTAACTCATGTTTATTCTGTTGCAGTGCTAAGCGATTATCAGTGATAAACTCATCCATGAAAGTCGGTGTTTTAAACCATTGAAAATCAGGTTTGGCTTGTTGTAATAATAAATTGTAATCGAGCAATTGCATGATCAAGGTATTCAGCCTGTCCGTACTGCTATTGAGCAATGACATGACTTCCATTTGCCGATCGTTTAATTCTCCCACCACCTGCTCGGTTAATAATGAGCAGCCTTCCTTGATACTTGCCAGCGGAGTCTTTAGTTCGTGGGAGGCGTGGCGCAATAAAGCATGCCGCAAATGCTCTAGCTGAGTCAGACGGTCAGCCAGACGGTGTAACTTGCGTTCAACCAAAATAAGTTCTTTTGGTCCTGAATTAGAAATCTCCGGTAACTCGTCTTCTTGTTGAGAAATAGCTTGGATCACATGTTCCAATTTACGCACCGGTCTTAAAATCAGCTGACTGCCAAAGATAATCAATAACAAGCTAATGCTCACCAGTAGCGCCGTCAACCACGCTTGGGTTTGCTGCACCGAGCTAACATACGCTTGACGCTTTTTGATCCTATCATCCAGCAGTGAATCAACACTCTGTCCTAATTCAGTCAATGCTCGGCGAAACTCTGCCAGCTGCGCGTCGAGCAGCAATTGATCGCTCAATCGGTCATAACTACGAAACCATCTCAGGCGCTCAGTCAACACATTGCATTCTTCAGAACCGTCGAGTTGCAGACATAAGCTATCAAGTGACTCGCTAAAACGCTGAATGTATTTATCGGACAGTTCTTTCAGTTCGGCCTTGTCTAAAACGTGGTACTGACGGATAAGGCGCTCAATGTCCACTGAAAAACTCTCAAGACTATTGACTTGCCGCACCATAGCAACAGAAAACTCGGCTTCGTTAGTGGCGATTTCGCCCATTCTGCCTAGGGTTATTTGGCTGTGCCACAACAGTACCACAAGCGGTACCAACACAAGAGCAAAGCTGACTAACGTAAGCTGGCGTAACGATCCGAGCTGCATTGGCAATCCTATCAATCTAATCCTTCCTAATTCGCCAGCATAATAACAAAAGGTTGTGCCACTAGGCAGAAAATATCACTGGCTGCCTCCAGATGAGTGCTGAATGTCGACTCAGTTCAAGCCGTGACCGTGAGAGCGCCGTAAATGCACCGAGGTTAATTCATGACGGCTAATAATACCGTCACCGTTAATGTCTATGCGGCTAAATGATTCAAGAATGAAAGGGTCAGCAACGGCCTCTTTTATGGATATTTGACCATCGGCATTTTTTGTCCAGACGTTGCAGAATGTCGTCTTGAGATTGATGGGGAATGGCATAAGCGGGAATGCTCAGCAAGCTAAAGGATAAGGTAATAAGTAAGGGGTAAACAGCTTTCATGGGGTTAACATCCAATGCAATGTGGCAAAAAAGGGGTTCATTGTAAAAATGATGAGTGGCATCCATGCCTTGCAGTAAGCGCGGCCCGTAAGCTCAGCTAAAAAAGATAAGAGTCATTAGTTGCAAACGCCATCGCAGCCAATAACAGTATTAGTCTTGACCATTATCATTTTCACCGTACTCGCTATCCGTGGATTATTCCCGAGGAACCAGTCGAGATAAGCACGATTACGACCTTCGTATAACAAGTTTCAAGCCAACAATAAAAAACCATTAAGTATCATATGGATATGAAAATTCGGTGGGGTATTTTTGCTACAAACACTGGGGTTGTGTCGCGAATATAATACATCTAGCACAATGTGATTAACATTCATCCTCAATCGCTTTAGAAAGGAGCTATCCTTATCAATTTACGCCGCGGCTTCATGTCTTATATTTGCAACACCATGCAAGTAGCGGTTAAAGCTGTCCTGCTGCGTCGAGTTTACTTTTAATAAATTGGCTGTGGGGAATGTATAACAGGTCGGCAATTTTCCTGATCAAGTACTCTTCTTCGGGGTCCAGAACGCTATCAGCATAGGCTATTTTCCATAAACCATCGATGATGCCGCGCTTCTGCTCGCCAGAGCTCACATCATTGATCACTCGAGTGAATTGCGCAAAGTCTGTGGCTTCAGCCGCTTTGTCTTTGGTTAGATTAAGTAGCTCGCTTAACTGGCTCTCACCTAAGGAAAAGTGACAACGCAATACTTGTTCGTATGCTTCTTGCTCTTGATCAGTAAACTCGCCGTCGGCACGCATCAATTCATACAATATTACAGCGGTCGCCACTTCTTGGCTGTTCCCCTGCCCTGATTGTATTTCTTGACGCGTTATCTCTTCAAACCAATTAACCAATTTAGTGATCATTACCCTTCCTAGTCGAGTTTCTCAATAGCTCTATATCTAACGATCATTTAAGGGAAATCAAGGTTATACCTAGCAAGTATCGATAAAACCCTGTGTTTATGCGTTAAACATCACTAAATGTTTAAGATCTAAACGAATACCAATTCGTTCACCGAGTTCATGGTCGTGATGGCTCGGAGCAAGGCAGAGTACTCTGAACGCGGGATCATCATTTAACGCAAGCTCGTATAATATGTGTGCGCCTTTAAATGCGCGAGATAAAACCATCGCCACATTCGTGCTGCTATCGTCGTGCACAATATCATCAGGCCGTACCAGCACATCTAGAATTTTTGCCCCAGCAAATTGGGTCACTTGCGGTGCGGTTAATTGAAACAAACCCAGCTCAGTTTGCAGCATACTATTGTCAATCAGTGTTCCGGGCAGCAAGGTGCCTTGACCGATAAAACCAGCCACAAACTTATCGGCTGGTCGGTGATACAATTGATAGGCGCTGGCCCATTGTAGTAACTGCCCGCCCTTTAGCACACCTATAGCATCTGCCATGGCAAATGCTTCATGCTGGTCGTGTGTCACCAATAATGCACTGGTGCCCTCATGTTTAAGAATACGCCGAATGTCCTGAGCCAACTCTTCCCGTAATTCTGCATCAAGACTTGAAAAGGGCTCATCAAGTAATAACAAGTCAGGCCTAGGCGCTAATGCTCTAGCGAGTGCAACGCGCTGCTGTTGTCCACCTGATAATGAATGCGCAAATCGCTCACTGATATCCGGTAATCCCACGAGCGCTAATAATTCAATTACCCGCTGAGATTTTTGTAATGCACTATGGCCGTGTAATCCAAAGGCGATATTTTGCCCCACATTTAAATGCGGAAATAAGGCAAAGTCCTGAAATACCACCCCTACCTTACGTCTTTCAGGTTCGGCATGGATATCCGCTCCTGCGACTAAAGTCCCTCTCAGGTGTATGTCACCTTCACTAACTGGTTCGAAACCCGCAATGGCCCGTAAAATAGAGGTTTTACCACAGCCAGATGGCCCTAATAGGCAACCAATTTCGCCACTTTCAATCGAAAAAGAAACCTTGTTGACCACAGGTTTATTATCATAAGCTACGCAAATATTGCTTAAACTGAGCATATATATTCGACTCTTTGCATAAGATTAATTCGCTTCATTTTTGCTTAGTTCCAATGCTCGCGTTAACAACACGACGGGTAATAAGCCTACCAACACGATCGCGACAGCGGGCACGGCAGCATCTTGAAGGCGCTCCTCAGAAGCGAGTTCAAAAGTGCGCACCGCCAAGGTATTAAAATTAAATGGCCTGAGAATTAAGGTAGCGGGCAACTCTTTAAGCACATCTACAAACACCAGTAATAAAGCACTTAGCACACTGGCGCGCAATAGTGGAATATGCACTTTTTGCAGCACAGCAAAGGGAGATAACCCCATAGCGCGCGCCGCATCGTCCATACTGGGTTTAATACGCTGTAATCCCGCTTCTACGTTATGTAAAGCCACAGCTAAAAAGCGTACCGAATAAGCCAATAACAAAGCCACTAGGGTGCCTGAAAAGACTAAACCTACACTGGTATCGAATAAGGCTTCGGTTAACTGGTTAAGGGCATCGTCTGCAGCACTAAGCATCAACATTGCTCCGATGGCTATGACAGTGCCGGGGATCGCGTAGCCCAAGCTAGCAAGTTGAACCTGACTATTTAGCAACCAATGGCTGCGCAAACGCTTTGCGTAAGCAAAGAGTATCGCCAAGCCCACAGCAATGAAGGCGGCACTGGCGGCCAAATAAAAACTGTTCCAAATGAGATTAACAAACTGCTCATCTACTTGACTAGTGGCACGCTCAATAGCCCAAAAAGTCAACTGCACACTAGGGATAATAAAGCCTAAGGCAACCGGTAACAGGCAGAATAATACGGTCCAAAGCTGTTGTACTGGGGACAATGTTAGCCGTTTAGCACTGTGCTGATTTTGTCCTTGATGAAAGTAACGTAACCTGCGACGGGAATGCTTTTCTATCAACAATAAAACCAATACAAAGCTGGTAAGGACAGCGGCCAATTGTGCCGCGCCAATTGCATTTCCGAGGCCATTCCAAGTACGAAATATACCCGTGGTGAAAGTGCTGATCCCAAAATACTGCACCGTTCCATAATCGGCAAATGCTTCCATCATAGCAAGCGCAGTGCCCGTTAAAATAGCAGGTCGAGCCAGGGGAAACGCTACTTTGCGAAAATATGCAAAACCACTCACTCCCATGCTACGACTTGCTTCATAAAAGCTGGCGGACTGTTCACTAAAAGCCGTTCGCGCCAGCATATACACATAGGGATATAACACCAAAGAAAGCATCACAATGGCACCGCCAAGCGAACGTACATCAGGAAACCAATAATCATGATACGTCCAGTTGAACGTGTCTCGCAGTTGAGTTTGCAGCGGCCCTGCCACATCTAACATGCCAGTATAGGTGTAAGCTAGGATATAAGCAGGCATCGCCATGGGAAGTAAAATAAGCCATTGCAGTGTACGCCTGCCAGAAAACTCATAACGGGCAACTAACCACGCTAAGCCGGTACCTAAAATTAAGGTAAGCGCACCTACGCTGAATGCAATCAATAAGGAGTGATAAACGTAATCGCTTAACACGGTTTCAAAAAGGTGATGCCACAATTCATATTGCGGCACTAACACACTGGTGAAGATCAATAAAACCGGCACTGCCAAGAGTAAACTAAAGACAGTAACGGCCCATAACCACGGCTCACGCCAATTACGTTTTTTCAAAGCAGTAGAAGCAAATTAAAGTATAAAAATTAGTTAATGTGTTATTTCCAGCCCGCTTTATCCATTAGGATTACCGCTTGGCGATTCAACTCGCCAACCCGAGACAAGTCAATATTCTCAGGTTTAAAGTCACCAAAGGAGGTTAATACCGCACTTTGCGCTACACCTTGACGCAAAGGGTATTCGTGATTGGTTTTTGCATACCACACTTGTGAATCTTCCTGCAGCATGAAATTGACTAACTTCTGAGCAGAAGCGGCATTTGGTGCATATTTGGCAATCGCGGCACCAGAGATATTGACGTGGGCCCCACGGTCTTGCTGATTTGGCCAAATAACCTCAACCTTGCTAGCCGTCTCTCGAATCGCCTCATCGTCATCGCTTGCCATACCGGCTAAATAATAGGTATTGGCAATCGCAATATCACACTGTCCTGCGACCACAGCTTTAATTTGATCTCTATCACCGCCTTTTGGTGTACGAGCAAAGTTTTTAACAAAATCATTTAACCAAGTTTGGGTTTTGTCTTCCCCCAGTTGCTCAATCATGGCAGCCACCATGGATTGATTATAGATATTGCTTGAAGAACGAACGCAGATCCGACCGCGCCATTGTGGGTCAGTTAAATCTTCCATTCGAGTCAATTGGGTTTTATCAACACGCTCAGGTGCCACCATTAACGGACGAGCTCGAAGGGTAAATCCAATCCAATGGCCTTGGGGATCAATATAATTCTGTGAAATCAGATTATTAAAAGAGGTGGTATCAATGGTTTGGGTCAGGCCCTGTTCTTTCGCTCGGTATAGCCTACCTACATCCGTCGTGATGAGAATATCTGCTGGGCTATATTTTCCTTCGCTTTTTAAACGTGTGATCAGTGCATCAGCATTGCCCGTTACCAGATTGACCGAAATTCCTGTACTGGCACTAAATTTATCCAGTAGAGGCTTAATCAAAGCCTCTTTGCGTGCCGAGTAAACATTTAGCTCTTGTGCATTAGCAAAAGACGCAACAGAAACACAACTTACTAGCGCAACTAATTTAAAAAAACGTTTCAAACCCATATCCTATATCAAATTAATATGTAACGAATACTAACCAGCCTACCCCAATTGAGAACTATTATCAATTAGATTCAGCTTATTTGCCTTCAAACATAAGGTAGTGACTTTCTTCCATATCCAGTGCTTGGTAAGTACGTTGGGCAACACGGTTTTCCCGCTCAACATACAAGCGGTAGCCACATACATTTTGAGCCTTATCCCCTAAAGCTTTAACCTCATTATACAGTGCGCTATATAGACCCTTGCGACGAAACTTAGGCACTATATACACACTCTGCACCCACCAAAATTCACTGTTACGCCAATCACTCCACTCCGTAGTCACCATCAAACTACCTACAACCTGCTTATCAACTTCGGCGACCAGATAAAAACCTTTATTGGCATCGTTGATAAGATTACTTACGCCCAACGTTAAAATGTCACCGTCGAGTTGCTTACCTTCGGTTTCTTTGGCCATTAATTGATTAAAATTAACCAAAGCCTCGATGTCACTAACCTGTGCTTTTCTAATTGTTGTTTGCATATTCTCACCTTTATAAATTGAATATTACTTCCACTACATTGCCGCGTTCTAAATAGCGTACCGAACCTGTTAATTCAGCCACTAGCTGCATTCCTCGCCCGAAGCAATCCTGCAAATCAGCCGGAATTAAGTGATGTTGGTAGTTAAACCCCGCCCGAATCCCTCACCACTATCTTGAGTAAACGTTCGGTCGGCTCATACGTAAGACTGAGCTTAATATTGATATTTTTCAATTGCACTAAACGCTGTGTCCGCAGTACAAAATATTCCTCCAAACCATCCGGTGAGTGTTTCAACTCGGAATCTAACGGTAACACGCCATGAGCCAGTGCATTATTATACAGTTCGCTTATCACAGTAAATAATCTTGTGTGCAAAGCAACCATACCTGTTTAACTGGATACCATGTTGATCAAGCCCCCTACCGGATCGCTCGTGCTAATTCCTCTCCCTAGTGCGGCACTTCATTGCTCATGTGCTAAATAGCAGTTCGCTCAATTTGCCTATAAAGATTGCGTTTTTTTTAATAGAATCACATTTAAAATCTACTCCCTTAAGCTAAAGCGATAGTGAAAATGAGCCAAAACAATCTTGTTTATAGCACTGACGGCGGCCGAATTGCCCCGAAAAAATCTCAACCATCTAGTGTCAAAACTGACGGTATTATCCGCATCCGCCGGGAAACTAAAGGTCGTAAAGGTAAGGGAGTCACCACCCTTTCAGGTATGGACATGGACGCTACGCAGATTAAAGCGTTATGTTCCGAGTTAAAGAAAATGTGTGGCACAGGCGGTGCCGTAAAAGATGCGGTGATAGAAATTCAGGGTGGTAATAGGGACAAAATAAAATTAGCCTTAGAAAAACGTGGGCATACTGTCAAACTCGCTGGCGGGTAATCCGTTAAATATCTCTACCATAAGGTTTACCATGCAAAAAGTATTATTAGCTGACTTAAGCATTATTTTAGTCGAGCCATCCGACACTCAACGCAAAATTATCAGTGCTTTACTACACAAAGAAGATGTAAAGAACGTCAATGCAGTGAGTAATGTAAAAGAAGCCATTGAAGCCATCAACAAACAGGGGGCTGATTTAGTGGTCAGTTCCATGTATATGGAAGACGGAACTGGCCTTGATATTCTGACTTCAATAAAAAATTCGCCTGAACATTGTGCTATCCCTTTTATGTTAGTTTCGAGTGAAAGTCGGGCTGAAAAGCTCGAGGAGTTTAAACAGGCTGGCGTTGCGGCAATGTTGCCTAAGCCCTTTAGCACCGAAAACTTATCTCGCGCGTTAAAGGCTTCTTTGGACTTAATAAACACCGAAGAATTAGACTTAAATTTATTTGATGTGCGCCAAGTTCGTGTGCTGTTAGTGGACGACAGCAAACTAGCGAGAAATCATATAAAACGTGTATTGCAAGGGCTAGGAATAGCCCAGATCATTGAAGCTGAAAACGGGGCGATGGCCCTGACCAAACTAAAAGAAAACACCTTTGATTTGGTGGTGACTGACTACAATATGCCTGAAATGGATGGGCGCGAATTATCAGAGTTCATTCGATTTAACACCGAAACTTCCCATATACCCATTATTATGGTGACGTCAGAATCGGTAAATAGCTTGCATATGGCCAATATACAGCAGACTGGTGTGAATGCCTTGTGTGACAAACCATTCGAAGTCGAGCAAGTCAAAATGTTACTTATGTCCCTTCTTGAAGAGTAAAATCGAAAGGAAAACATCTTCTTTTAGCTGGTTTATAGGAAATATCTACTCTAAAGGACTTTTTGGCATAAGGTAAAGATTGACATTGAACGCTCGACTTAATAGATTCGATAACCCAGTGTAGTCAACTGATAATAGTTTCAGCGCACCAAGCCTGTGTTAAATCATTTATGTACAAAGAACTTATGCCTTACTTTAAAGGCTTTTTAACCCATTTATGGAAGTGAATAAAATGTCGGTCGTGGAGCTAGATAAACTAAGAGAACAAATTACCTCAATTGATCAACAGTTATTAAAACTGTTAGCTGAGCGTCAGCAATGCACAAACCAGGTTGCTGAAACCAAAATTACCCATCATATTCCGGTAAGAGATCACAAACGAGAAGAGCAACTACTTGTTAGCCTTATTAAGCGCGGCCAAGGCCATGGCTTAGATGCCCATTACGTCACTCAGCTATTTCATGTCATCATCGAAGACTCAGTGCTTAATCAACAAGCATTACTCGCTGCACGTGCGAATCCTGGTAGCAGTTTACCGCTTAATCGCGTGGCATTTTTAGGCGATAAAGGCTCCTATAGCTACCTAGCAACACAAAAGTACTTTTCTCGACGTCCAGGTGAACTGTTAGAAATAGGTTGCCAGAGCTTTGGCGAAATCATTAAAAAGGTTGAAACCAATGAAGCAGACTATGCCGTTTTACCCATAGAAAATACCTCCTCTGGCAGTATCAATGAAGTGTACGACCAACTGCAACATACGCATTTATCTATTATTGGTGAATTGACCCACCCTATCAAGCATGCTTTGTTGGTGACTCAAACCACTGACGTAAATCGCATTAAAACCTTATACGCACATCCGCAGGTGTTTGCTCAATGTAGTCATTTCCTAGCCGAACTTGGTAATGTCGAGGTGATAACCTGTGACAGTACTTCTGCGGCGATGATGACAGTTAACGAGCTGCAAAGTGATACGGTTGCCGCAATTGGTAGCGAAGCAGGTGGCGCGTTGTATGGTTTGCATGCCATAAAGTCAAATTTAGCTAATCAGAAAGAAAACCACAGCCGTTTCTTTGTCGTCGCTCGTCAACCGGTCAATGTGCCATTACAGGTCCCAGCTAAAACAACCTTGGTCATGTCAACCGTGCAGAAATCCGGGGCACTAGTAGAAGCCTTGTTGATCCTTAAAAACAACAGCATTAACATGACAAAGTTAGAATCCAGACCGATTACGGGTAACCCTTGGGAAGAGATGTTCTACATAGATGTAGAAGGGAATATCCAAGACGGTCCCATGCAGGTTGCACTGGAAGAACTTAAAAACACCACCCGATACTTCAAGGTTTTGGGTTGTTACCCGAATGATGAAATCAATCCCACTAAGATTGCAGCTGTAACGGCGTTGGCTCAAGACAAGCAGGAGGGGTAGTTGTAGCAAGGGTCTTGTCTACTATGTGAAAGCAGAATTAGGATAGGCTCATCTCAAGTAAAAAGGCGCTTAGTTAGCGCCTTTTTGCATATCGGTTCGATAAAATCGATAACCCAAGGCTAAAAGAAAACACAAAGATGCAGGGGCCAACAAAGCATTAAACCCTATTCTTGCAAATAAGCTTGCCCCCACAAGGCCCCCACTAATAAAACCACTGATCAGTAGTAAAAACAAAATAGCCTTTCGCTTATCAAATACTTCATTACGTAAACGCGCACCTAACATGATACCCAGATCGGTGAATATCCCTGTCATATGTGTGGTGCGAATAATCGCACCACTATAGGTAGTAGCCAAAGCATTTTGTAATCCGCAGGCTGCAGACGCAGTGTAATGTCCAGCAGTTGAATTGCCATTAAGTAACCAGATAGAAATCAGGAGTAAACCGCCTTCAACAAGCAGCAGAGAATCATAATGACGGGATAACTTTAGTGTGCGGCTACGTAAGAAAAAACCGGAAAATGCCGCCCCAAACATGAAGCTAAATAAAATGGCAACGAGATGTAGCATGTCCGTCAGCGGAGCCGTTATTATGCTTGCACCGATAAGCGTGGCACTACCTGATAGATGTGAAATGGCTTGATGGGTAAAGCCTAATAAACCAACGGCGTTTACGCTACCAGCAATGAGAGCGAGCACAAAAGCGCCGTATTCAACCCATTTAGGTAACTTTGAGACCATTAGCCTAACAGTGTCTCAGCAAAGAAAATCAACCAGCAAACCATCACTACTCACTTATTGTACGGTCATCATTGGCTTTAAGGAGTAACTTTTTGCTATCGACTAAAGACTGTTTCGAGTAATCCCCAAACCAGGCTCCTATTTTAAAAAATAATTTAATAAATGCGCCTTTGTCGCCCTTTTTCAGCATATCAAGTGCATTATCAAATGTATCTCTAAAGCTAGTAAGCACTGCAACACTGTCTTTATTGTTAAAAATAATATCTGTATATAAAGCAGGGTCTTGAGCAAATAATCGCCCGACCATTGCAAGCTCTAATCGATATATAGGTGAACTCAATGAAATTAACTGATCAAGTGGCGGGTTTTCAGTGAGCAGGTGCGCACCGAACACGTAACTGGAGAAGTGCCGCATGACTTGAATAAAGACCATGGCATCATCATGTTCTTGAGCATCGGTTTCTTGCAACGCAGCGCCCCAAACTCGCATTTGTTGCAGCAACCACTGGTATTTCTCTTCACCACGTCCGTGGCAGACCACCACAACTTGTTTGACCATACTGGAAACGTCTGGTCCAAACATTGGGTGTAGACCAACCACAGGCCCCAAATGGACAGCCAACATTGCCTTGAGTGGAACGGCTTTGGTACTGGTAATATCCGCTAAAATACAATCAGTTGGCAGATTATCCAGCTTGGCAACAATTTGTTCCGTCAACTGAATGGGCACGGCAACCAAGACTAAATTTGCTTGCGCAAATATCTCATCCGCTCTTGGCCAATCCTTTTGTTCCAAAATGTCGACCGTGTAACCGCTACGAGTGAACATATCAACGAAGATTCGCCCTAAAGCACCTGCGCCACCAATAACGACAATTTTATGCACTTCTGGCGCACAACACATGTAGCGTTTATTTTGCGTGTGATAAGACTCACGCATTATCCGCCTTAATAAATCCTCAACCAAAGCAGGTGGCACGCCCAGCGCCTTTGCTTGCGCGCAGCGCTGTTCGATTAACTCAGCTTCCCTAGCGGGAACATAAATAGGTAAGCCAACCTTACTTTTATACATGCCAACCTGCTCAGTTAGCGCAGCACGTTTTGCCAATAACGCCACTAATTCAGAATCGACTGTGTCGATTTGATTGCGTAATTTTTCAAGTTCGGTTGACATCTAAGTTCCTTTTAGTCCGGGCTGTGGAGTTTATTTAACCGCAATGGCAATACCGTAATGAGTTTATCACGCATATGGTTAATTAACTCGTCTGTTGATTCCCAGTCAATACAACCATCGGTGATCGAAACTCCATATTCTAACTCACTAGCCGTTTTACCTTTATTGCTCTGATTGCCCGATTTCAAGTGACTTTCAAGCATGATCCCAATCACCGACTGATTACCTTCAAGTATCTGATTAACCACGTTTTTAGCCACTAACGGCTGACGACGATAATCTTTACTTGAATTTGCGTGACTACAATCAACCACCAAACCTGCACTGAGTTTTGCAGCGCGCATTTCTTCTTCACAATCAGCAACACAAACTGAGTCATAGTTGGGCTGCTTGCCGCCGCGCAGAATAATATGACCATCAGGATTACCCTGAGTTTTGATTACGCTGACTTGCCCTTGACCATTAATACCCATGAAGCTGTGACCTGATGCAGCCGATTGCAGTGCATTTATAGCAATATCAAGGCTACCGTCAGTGCCGTTTTTAAAGCCAACAGGCATTGAAAGACCACTGGCCATTTCACGGTGAGTTTGTGACTCAGAGGTACGAGCACCAATAGCTGACCAACTAAATAACTCTGCAAGGTATTGCGGACTAATCGGATCAAGTGCTTCAGTTGCAACAGGAATTTCCAACTCCGCTAACCAAATCAGCAATTCACGCGCCTTGCGCAAGCCGGTTTCAATGTCGAAAGTATCATCAATATGTGGATCGTTAATGAGGCCCTTCCAACCCACAGTGGTGCGAGGTTTTTCAAAATACACTCGCATGACTATATACAAAGTATCCTTACAGGATTCATGCATCTCTTTAAGTTTAAGGGCATATTCTTTTGCAGCGTCGATATCATGAATCGAACAAGGTCCACTGATGAGCAAGAATCGGTGATCTTTGCGATGAATAATATCGGAAATAATTTTTCGTGATGACTGAATAACTGACAAAGCATGGTCAGTCACAGGAAGCTCTTGCTTCAATGCTTCAGGGGTAATCAGTACCTGTTCAGAGGTAACGTTAATATTGTTAATGTTGTCGCGTAACATAATCTTGACTCACAGTAGTGATGGGTAATACACGATCTGCTAAAGCAGTCGCACTGGAAATGACAAATTCAAAGTAAGCGGCCAATTAAATGTAAACATATAATTACAACTGCAAATTAACTTTTTATGTAATTTAATTGACTTTTTAACAGTTCATTATTTTTTTCGCAAGGCTTAATTTGTTTAATCGCTATTTTGCGCAAAATACCCACACGTTAGCGGTAAAAATAAACCACGCTTATAACTGCACATCAACGCTTACACTTTGTTGACACAGTATAGAACAACAAATTTGCGGTTATACAACTGATCGCGATAGTCTTTAGTCGTAACCGTTGCAACGACACAATGGCCATAAAACGAACGACAACATAGTCGTCATTACACTGATATCAGGGATCCATATGAACAAAGCAATACTCAGCCCAATCGCACTGGCTGTCATGCTTGCTGCGTGTCAACCAGACACCAACAGCCAAGTAAATGAAGCGCTAACTCAACAA
Source organism: Paraglaciecola polaris LMG 21857 (assembly GCF_000315055.1). GTDB lineage: Bacteria > Pseudomonadota > Gammaproteobacteria > Enterobacterales > Alteromonadaceae > Paraglaciecola > Paraglaciecola polaris. The sequence continues at coordinate 186,224 of NZ_BAER01000017.1, forward strand.
CAAAAACGTAATCAAGAAAAAACAAAATCAGTACAGCAAAACAATCCATTGTTAACCGAATCAAACGCGCCATTTGGCGTACCGCAATTTGAAAAGATTAAGATCGAGCATTACGAACCGGCATTTGATTTCGCGATTGCGCAAAATAAACAACAAATTTCAGACATCGCCGCTAATAGCGAAATTGCCAGCTTCGAGAACACTATTGAGGCAATGGAAAAATCAGGTCAAACACTGAGTCATGTAACCACTATTTTCTATGCGCTAAATGGCACCGATACAACGCCTGAGATGCAAAAAATAGCTAAGAAAATGTCACCTCGTTTATCAGCATTGAACGATGATATTTACCTTAACGCTGCTCTTTTTGCTCGGGTTAAAGCCGTATATGAACAGCAAGAGCAGTTAACGCTTCGTGCTGACCAGAAAACGCTGCTGGCAGATAGCTACCAGTCGTTTGTGCGTGGCGGTGCTAATTTAAATGACCCTGATAAAGTTAAACTGCGCGACTTAAACGGTCAGTTATCCAAATTATCTGTTCAATTCGGTGAAAATTTACTCGCTGAAACCAACGCATTCGAATTGGTTATCGACAATAAAGAAGATCTCGCTGGTCTACCAGAAGATATTATTGCAGCAGCAGCGGTTACTGCCACAGAGCGAGATCACGATGGGAAATGGGTCTTTACTACCCATCGCCCGAGCAAAAATCCATTTTTAACTTATGCACATAACCGTGAACTGCGTAAAGCCTTATATGAAGGCTACATTCAACGGGGCGATAATGACAACGCTAACGATAATAAGAAATTAGCCTCCGAAATTGCCTCCCTTCGTTATCAAAAAGCTCAACTACTTGGCTACAAAACCTACGCGGATTTCGTGCTTGAAAAGGCTATGGCAAAAACCCCTGAGAATGTTTATGGCTTGCTTAACCAAGTCTGGCCTGCGGCACTAGCCCAAGCCAAAAACGAAGCCGCCGATATGCAAAAAATGATCAAAGCCGAAGGGGGTGATTTCACACTCGCAGGTTACGATTGGTGGTACTACGCCGAGAAAATTCGTAAAGCTCGCTACGATCTAGATGCAGCGCAAACCAAGCCTTATTTTTCACTTGATGCTACTCGTGAGGGGGTATTTTACACCGCAGAAAAGCTATGGGGTGTAACGTTTCAAGAGCGTCAAGATATTCCAAAATATCACCCTGATGTACGCACTTTTGAGGTTTTTGATAAAGGCGGATCAAGTATAGGCATATACATGGCTGACTACTACGTGCGTGAGAGCAAACGTGGCGGCGCTTGGATGAACTCCTACCGTAAACAGCAAAAAATGTTTGGCGAGAACGTTAAACCGATTATTTTCAATGTACTCAACTACCCTCGCCCCGTTGGTGATGCACCCGTTTTGCTTACATTTAATCAAGCATCTACTTTGTTCCATGAATTTGGTCATGCCATTCAAGGTTTACTATCAGACGGTTATTATCAATCACAGACTGGTACTTCTTTGCCACGAGACTACGTAGAGTATCCATCCCAGGTAATGGAAAACTGGATGATGGAGCCTGAAGTGCTAGCGCAGTTTGCCAAGCATTACAAAACAGGAGAAGTGATCCCCCAAGCGTTAATCGAAAAAATTCAAGCTGCGGGTAAATTCAACCAAGGTTTTGCCACCACAGAATACATGGCGGCTGCCTTACTGGATATGAAATGGCATACCCTTGAAACAGCCACTGAGCAAGATGCAGACGCATTTGAGAAAGCGGCAATGGATGAGATTGGATTAATTCCGCAAATCACTCCTAGATACCGTACAGGTTACTTCTCACATATATTCTCTGGTGGATATGCCTCTGGCTATTATGGATACATCTGGTCAAACATTTATGATGCCGATACGTGGCAAGTATTTAGTCAAAACGGTATTTTCGACCAAGATACCGCTAACGGTTATCGTAAACATGTGCTGGAAACCGGTGGCACTGAAGATCCAATGATAATGTACCGCCGTTTTAGAGGCCAGGATCCTCAAGTGTGGCCATTACTCGAGCGCCGCGGTTTATTGACTGAAGAGGAATTAAAAGCAGCAAAAAACCAGTAAAAATGGTATTGACTGCTCCGATTTTAACGTTCAAGCCCTGCTATGCAGGGCTTTTTTATACATGTCGCAAAACCCAAAAATGCTCTCGAGAAAATTTTTCGACTCAGAAATGCGTTATCCAAAACGGCGTATATAGGCATACGCCACTTGCACCTTTTGCGCATCACAGGTGTGGCCACCTTTATCAGGATGATATTGATGGAGCAATTTATGATATTGCTGCTTAACGTCAGCAAGACTGGCATTAACTGGAAGGTTTAACGCGGCGTAACTTAATAGCAGTTGCTCAGCTGTTTCGTTTGAACGCTGATGGCTCACGCCATTTTTATCTTTCGATAAACATTGCCAAAAGTCATCAAACAGATTGTCTACATCCTCTGCTGTGGTCTGTAGCAAATTTTGCCAATCTAAGTAATACTCGGCTAATAAGTCGGCCGCTAGTAGCGTATTTTCATAAGCGGCAGGCGTATATGCAACGGCTTGGATCTTAAGGGTGTGAATAGTAAGATCTCCTAGGCCACAGGCGCGCCAATCTTGTTGTAACTTATACAGAACGTGAAATAGCACAAAATGACTTTGAAACAGACGCAGGGGATCCTTTAGGGATAATTGGCTAAAAATCCTGTCGCTACCCTGATCATTTTGTAATTTCTTAAGTAAGTCATATTCACTTATTCCTTCGGGGTATGTTAACAACAGGGATTCAAGAGTCGCCAACAAACGCTCAGCGAGTAACGGCCATTTTTTACTATGGGAATTCATTTATCTTAGCTTCCCCTTTAGAACTCTGATTATACAGATATCGTATCTTCGTTTTCGATTTGGCGGATCACGACAGCAGGTACCCCCGCCACCACAGTATTAGCAGGCACGTCTTTATTGACCAACGCACCGGCAGCAATCACTGCATTGTCACCAATCGTAACGCCATCAAGGATTTTTGCTCCCATGCCGATCCATACACTGTTGCCGATGGTAATAGGCTTCGCTGTTTCTAGACCCTTGTTACGCCTTTTGGCATCCAGTGGATGAGATGCAGTCGAGATTAAAACCCCTGGGGCAAGCATGACATCATCACCAAAAGTCACTGGCGCAGCGTCAAGGATAACCACATTATGATTTGCATAGAAATTTCTGCCCATGTGAATGTTGTAACCATAGTCGCAATAAAATGTTGGCTCTATCCAAGAATTAGGAGAGGCTGCGAATAAACCCTGTAGAGCCCTAAGCGCAGATTTATTGGCAGATTCCGGGGCCAAATTAAATTGCTGGCATACTGCTTTCGCTTTAGCTCGGTCTTGCTGTAGGACCTTATTACTTGGGAAATAATACTCCCCGCTGAGCATTTTTTCTTTTTCGGTTAATGTTTGCATGTTTGCTCCTTAGGGGGATTGGTACATTTTTATGTGGCGACCGAGTCATTAAAGGTCCATGCGACAAAGCGACTTTGCTTCTGCCCTTGTCCCATATCAACTTTTACGAACTTAGCGGCACCATAGTATTTAATACTTGTTTTAATGGCCTTCAAGTGGGCACTTTTAGACACCAAGCACGTAAACCATTTAACCTGCCTTTTATATTCAACACTCTGGCTGATCATACGTTGAATAAATGCCAATTCCCCTCCTTCACACCATAGTTCATTACCAGTGCCCGAGAAATTAAGTGGGGCTAACGCAGAATGTGACTGATTTTTCGAGGTACGTTTTAAACGATTGTTTTTTAAACCTATGGTTTTGCGTTGGCTGCCAAGTGCAGCATCTTCTGGTGATTTATGAAAAGGCGGATTACACATGCTAAAGGCGAAATATTCATTTTCTTTGATGATACCTTTAAAAATATACGCAGAATTATTTTGCTTACGTACCGAAAGCAACGGGGCTAATCTAGGATTCAGACGTGCTAACGTATTTGCTGACTTCACCGATGCGGCATCAATGTCACTGCCAACAAAAGACCAGCCATAGCTGTGGCTCCCTATGATGGGATAAATAACATTAGCGCCAATGCCGACGTCTAACCCCCTAACTTCTTTACCGGTCGGAATATTCCCTGCGTAATCGCTTGCGAGTAAATCAGCTATACCATGAATATAGTCTGCTCGACCTGGCACAGGTGGGCAGAGGTATCCGTCAGGTATATCCCACACTGTCATACCGTAATAATAAATGAGCAAGGCTGCATTTAGTGCCTTAACGGCATCCGGATGTGCAAAGTTAATGCTTAACTTGCCGCTATTTGCATTAACTAGGTGGCGCTTTAACGCGGGATACGCTTGGCACAACTCAGTCATGGGGTAACCCTCTTTGTGGAGGTTACGGGGATGCATGCTGGTAGATAAATGTGTGACAGCCAATTAGCCATTCCTTTTTAAACATTAAGTGGATTAATCTTTTGTTTATCGCTGTAGCGATTTAAGTTTGCGTATCTACAAAACTATCGACCTTTCGTTCTAGCATAGTAATTCAAAGAACAGGACTATCGCCAAGTAAAAATCGCGCCCCGGACCCTTCTGATGCCATTTTATCTTCTTTGTTGTACAGGCGACACTTTTCTAGCGACAAACAACCACAACCAATGCATCCCGCTAGCGAAGATTTAAGTTGATTTAGCTCCGCAATGCGTTGCTCAATATGCGCATTAAAAATCTCACTCAAGCGAGCCCAATCTTTTTTGTTGGGGGTACGATTATCCGGTAATGCTCTTAGCAAGAGTTGAATTTCCTCTAAGCTGTAACCCATATTTTGGGCGATCAAAATAAAAGAAACACGCCTTATCACTGAGCGAGGAAATACGCGATTTCCCCCTTCAGTACGAACAAAAGGAATGAGTTGCTGATTAGCATAATAGCGAATAAGAGACACCGCATTGCCAGTGCGCTTAGCAATAAATCCAATACTGACCAAAGGCTCCGGGGGCATAAGAATTATCTCAACATTTTTCTTGATCTAAAGTTAGCTTTAGATATTAAACTTCCTACATACAATAATCCAGCAATGAAAGAGGAATCATTATGCGCCCAGCCATGTTTGAGCATGTTAATCTCACCGTCACCGATCCGGACAAAATAGCCAATATAATCTGTCTGTTATTTAATTGGCATATTCGCTGGTCAGGTCCAGCCAAGGACGATGGCTATACTGTACATGTGGGCTCAGAGACTGCGTACTTAGCACTTTATCAGCCAAAGCAATTTATCGATGCAGAAATCGATCACCGTCATGTTGGTAAAGTAAACCACTTAGGAATATTGGTGAATGACTTAGATGTTGTTGAAAAAAACGTCATGTCTCTAGGTTTTGAAACCTTTAACCATGGTAAATATGAACCAGGTAGACGTTTCTATTTTATGCTCAGTGATAGTATTGAAGCAGAAGTAGTCAGTTACACGTCCTAAAATCAAGTCAGTAAAAAGCCCGCAAAATGCGGGCTTTTTTATAAGTTAACGGTAACGCAAAATTAATATTAGTTAAGCTTTTCTTTGATACGTGCAGAACGACCTGAACGGTCACGCAAGTAATAAAGCTTAGCACGACGAACATCGCCACGACGTTTCACAGCAATTGAACCAATTGCAGGGCTGTGGGTCTGGAACGTACGCTCAACACCTTCGCCGTTAGAAATCTTACGAACTGTAAAAGCAGAGTGTAGGCCACGGTTACGTTTAGCGATTACAACGCCTTCGTATGCCTGAAGACGCTCTTTCTCGCCTTCTTTAACGCGTACTTGAACAACAACTGTATCACCAGGGCCAAATGCAGGAACATCAGTTTTTAACTGAGCTTCTTCAATGCGCTTGATGATATCTTGATTGACTTTACTCATCATATCCTCTCATCCCAGAATAACTGCCATTTTGCTGCAACAACTCTTGTTGATATTCATCTAACAAACGTTGCTGCTCCTCAGTCAGAGCTAGGTCGTTTAATAATTCAGGGCGTCGTTGCCAGGTTCTACCTAGCGACTGCTTTTCGCGCCACTGTTTGATTTTTTGATGATCACCACTCAACAATACAGAAGGAACTGATTGACCGTGCAAATTTTCTGGCCGTGTATAGTGCGGACAATCTAGCAAACCGTCGCTAAACGAGTCTTGCTCGGCAGATTGTGCATGCCCTAAAACGCCGGGTACCAGTCTTGCTACAGCATCCATTAACACCATCGCGGGTAACTCACCACCGCTGAGAATGTAGTCACCGATAGACCATTCTTCGTCTATTTCGGCTTCTATCACTCTTTCGTCAATACCTTCGTAGCGACCAGCGACCAGAATTACACTTTCATTTTCAGAAAGCTGTTTAACACCACGTTGAGTTAACGTTTTCCCCTGAGGTGAGAGATAAATCACCTTAGTTTTTTTCTCGGCCGCCTGTTTGGCTGCACGAATTGCGTCTAATAATGGCTGAACCATCATCAGCATCCCTGGGCCGCCACCATATGGTCGGTCGTCAACAGTACGATGTTTGTCGTGGGTAAAATCCCTTGGATTAAAGAAATCTACCTTTAACATACCGCTCTTAACGGCTCGTCCTGTCACGCCCTGTTCGGTAAAAGTCTGAAACATTTCGGGAAACAGACTCACTACCCCAAACCAACGCTGCGTATCCAAACTCATTAAAAGCTCGGATCCCAATCAACCTGAATGGTCTTCGCCTCACGGTCCACTTGTTTAACGACTTGATCGATTAAATAAGGCACCATGCGTTCTTTTTGACCGAAAGCGTCCTTTAAATTGGCTTTGATTAACATGACGTCATTCGCACCCGTTTCAAACAACTCTTTCACGACACCTAAGTTGTAACCCTGTTCGGTTACCACTTGCATGCCGACTAACTCTCTCCAATAAAATTCATCACCATCTAATTGAGGTAGCTGCTGTGCTTTAATTGAAATGTCGAGATTTTTGACACTTTCAGCATCATCTCTTGTTTCAACCCCAACCAGTTTGGCGACCAATCCCTTATTGTGGGTTCGCCATTGGTCAACGACAATTTCTTTAGTATTACCGTCTTGACCCACGAGCCAAGGAGAATAACCAAAAATACCGTCTAATTCATCGGTATATGATGTGATTTTGACCCAACCTTTAACACCGTAAGGTGCACCGATTTTGCCCATCACTAATGTGTCAGACGCGTGACTCATTTATACCTCAATTTTTCTTAACAATTGCAATTAAGCAGCTGCTTTTTGTGCATCTTTAACCAAGCGAGCAACACGGTCGGATAAGCCTGCGCCATTTCCTACCCAATGCTCTACGCGGTCTAGATCAAGACGCAAACGCTCTTCTTGACCTTGTGCTGTAGGATTAAAGAAACCAATGTTTTCAATAAAACGACCATCGCGTGAACGACGGCTGTCAGCAACCACTACTTGATAAAATGGACGCTTTTTCGCGCCACCACGCTGTAAACGAATAGTAACCATAAATGCCTCAAACTCGTTGTAGCGTTAACGTTAACTTATGTACCTTTTTAACTATCGAGCAGATTTACTACTCGATAAAAGGACGCCGTATTGTACGGATTTTGCGCTTGATTGCAAGCCTAGATAGTAATGAATAGCTTATTGATTTATTACAAGATTGGCATTCCCTCAGACCCATTAGCATGTACAGTATGCGAAGGGATTAAAGTTCTTCTGGGTAGCCCTCATTTAGCGATACTCAGGCACAGCATACGTATTAAGCTATTTCGTTTATCAAGCAACGACGTGTGGGTAATCGCTATTATCAATTTCTAGATTGAAATACGCTGTTTATTCTCGTCAAACAGCAAGATATCAGCTAGTTCAAACGTTAAATAAACCCGTTGGTTTAACGCTACCGACATTTCATTTACCACAGCAATCACTTGGGCATCATCTATTGTTGCCTCGTCTACTCCACTATGGGGGTGTAGATACAGGTATTGCGTATCACCTAAGTACTCAATTCTTGCTACTAGCATGATAAAGCTATTGTTAACGGTACTGGTCGATAATTTGAATGCTCTAGGGCGCACAGCGATAGTCAATTTTGTATTAAACAATGATTCAGGCACATGACATTCTAGGCAGTAATTAACGTTGCCCTGCAGATGCAAGCCCTCACTATCTGCTCTACCCTCAAATAGATTTATTTTAGGATCACCAAAAAAACGAGCGACATAAAGATTATTAGGTTGCTGGTAAATATTTTGCGGAGTGTCGAATTGCTCAATACCGTTTTCGCTCAACAATAAAATACGCTGGGCTAACGCCATCGCTTCATGTTGGTCGTGGGTCACAAATAAAGTGGTCGCTGATAAATGTTCATGCAAGTTTTTTAGTTGTTGGCGCATCTGTTTTCTAAGCTCAGGATCGAGATTAGAGAATGGCTCATCAAATAAAAACAGCTGTGGTTTGGACAACATCGCTCGCCCGATTGCTACTCTTTGTCGTTGCCCGCCTGACAACTGCCGGGGATAGCGATTTAATAATTCGCCAATAGCTAAACGTTGAGCGACGTCTATGACCTGTTTACTAATCTGGGATGCAGTCGCGTGTTTGATGCTCAGCGCGTAGCCGAGATTTTGTGCGACAGTTAAATGCGGAAACAAAGCATAGTTTTGAAATACCATGCCCACGTTACGCTTATGGCTTGGTAAATCATCAACTTTGACATCGTCGAAGTATATTTCCCCTTCGTCATGGGTCTCCAGTCCCGCAATGAGTCTGAGCAAGGTTGACTTGCCAACACCAGATGGCCCAACGATTGCGACAAATTCACCTCTTGCAAATTCAACAGTAATCGCCGGTAAACAATAACGATTTGTGCCACTGCCGAGGGTTTTAGTAACTTGCTTAAGACTAACTTGACTCATGATTACTCAAATTAAATGGCCTAATCTAGCTGGTAGTGCCAAAGGCACAACAATAAAAAAGGGCCGTAACTCACGTTACGGCCCTTTTTTTAATATGGTGCGGATGGGGAGACTCGAACTCCCACGGCCTAAGCCACAGCCCCCTCAAGGCTGCGTGTCTACCAATTCCACCACATCCGCGTGGTAATACTTTTAACTTTGAGGTATATCGCTTGCAGGTACTTCTGATGTAGTAACGGGCACATCAGACTCTACCGGTGCCGTTGTAGATTGAGCTGGCTCATCTAAAACAGGCACTTCAATGTTCTGCCAATCGTCAACCGCTTTTTCTTTATCAGCTGTTTGATTGCCTAAAATTAAACTAATAACGAAGAATAATGTAGCTAATATTGCAGTAGTACGCGTTAGGAAATTACCTGAACCTGATGAACCAAAAACGGTGTTTGAACCGCCACTACCAAATGATGCGCCCATATCTGCGCCTTTGCCTTGTTGAACAAGTACAAAGCCGATCAACATAATCGCTACAATCAAATAAACTACAATTAATACTTCGTAAAACATGTGTCGCCTCTATCGCTTTGCCGCTAGGCAAATGCTTAAAAAATCTTCTGGGTTTAAACTGGCACCGCCAATCAAACCGCCATCTACATCAGGTTGAGAGAACAGCTCGACAGCATTGCTGCCTTTTACACTACCACCGTACAAAATCACACATTGCTTAGCGATATCACTCTCTTGCTTTGCCAAATGTTGACGTATAAATGCATGCACTTCTTGTGCTTGCGCTGGACTTGCTGTTTTGCCTGTACCTATGGCCCAAACCGGCTCATAAGCAATCACAATATCGTTAAATGCAGCAATGCCAACTTTACTTATTACCGCGTCTAATTGCGCAGCAATATAATCAAATAATTGCCCACTCTCGCGAATGTCTTCTGGTTCACCAACGCAAAACAATGGTATAAGTCCGTGTTTTAACGCTACATCAACCTTTTCGGCAACAAGTTCATTCGACTCGTTGTTATCAGCACGTCGCTCTGAATGGCCTAAAATAACATATTGGCAATTCATTTCTTGCAACATACTTGCAGCGGTTTCACCCGTATGTGCACCAGATTCAAAATGGCTAATTGTTTGTCCACCTAAGGCGAACGCACTACCATTGAAACCACCTAGATAAGGAAAAGGTGGGCACACAACAACATCTACATGGGAAAGCTCTGCGTTAGAAAATAACGCTTCCATCTGTTTAATTAAAGCCAGATTTCCGTTCATCTTCCAGTTACCTGCCACTATCGGCCGACGGTTACTCATATGCATCCTAACTCCTGTAGTGCCAGTGAAAAGCGCGCGAGATATTAACTAACCTGTTACCATTATACAAGTAGCAGAATTGAATTTTAACGACTTTTATTCGCTAAATAAAGGAGCGCATTTAATATTGCTGACTTATTGTCCAGTTGCCGTACGTACAGCATCTGCAATATGCTCTGCCCACTTCCTAGAATCCATAGCGTCATTCGCCTCAACCATAACGCGGATCAAGGGTTCAGTACCGCTTTTTCGCAGTAATACTCGACCTCGATCGCCCAATGCATCCTCCGCTTCGACAACGCTACTTTTGACGTCTTCAGACTGTAAAGGTGTGTCCCCTTCATTGAAACGAACATTAATAAGCGTTTGTGGGAACTTTGTCATTCCACGACTGAGCTCGCTTAACGTCATATTGGCGTTTAACATAGCCGCTAGAACTTGTAAGCCTGCAACTATACCGTCACCGGTTGACGCAGCCTCTAAATTCAACACGTGCCCTGAACCTTCTCCGCCAATCGACCAGCCTTTACGACGTAGTAATTCAAGAACGTAACGATCGCCAACTTTACTGCGTTCAAACGGCACACCTAAGGTACTCAGCGCCACCTCTAAGCCAAGGTTGCTCATCACAGTGCCCACGACGCCACCATTAAGTTTACCTGCCTTGAGCGCATCACGGGCAATGATATATACGATCTGGTCACCGTCGATTACATTACCGTTATGATCAACCAACATAATGCGATCACCATCACCGTCTAAGGCAAAACCAAGATCTGCTTTGTTCTTGATGACACTATCAACAATCGCTTTCATTGAAGTTGCGCCTACTTTACGATTGATGTTCAAACCATCAGGCTGCGTGCCGATTTCAATGACATCCGCGCCCAGCTCACTTAATACATTCGGTGCGATGTGATAAGTGGCACCATGGGCACAATCCACCACGATCTTTAAACCTTTGAGGGACAGATTGGACGGGAAGTTGCCTTTACAAAACTCAATATAACGCCCTGCTGCATCGGAAATACGCACTGCTTTACCTAATTTATCAGAGGCAACACATTCCATAGGTTTGTCCATCTGGGCTTCAATGGCGAGCTCAATGTCATCATCTAACTTAGTGCCGTCTGCAGAAAAGAATTTAATACCGTTATCATAATAAGGATTATGCGATGCACTAATGACGATGCCAGCCTCAGAACGGAAAGTCTTGGTAAGATAGGCAATTGCAGGCGTAGGCATAGGGCCAAGTAAACCAATATTGATCCCAGCAGCAGATAAGCCAGCCTCGAGTGCCGATTCCAACATGTATCCTGATATTCGGGTGTCCTTACCGATTAAGACTTTATTGGTACCACTGCCCGCAAGCACTTTCCCTGCAGCCCAGCCAAGCTTCATCACGAATTCGGGGTTGATCATATTTTCCCCTACTTTGCCGCGAATGCCATCGGTACCAAAATATTTTCTGTCTCTCATTATTATTTTTCCTTTTGTAACATCGACACTATTTTTACTGCATCAACGGTTTCTTTTACATCGTGTACACGAATAATCTGCGCGCCTTTCAGCGCGGCTATCGTCGCCAATGCCACACTCCCTGCTAAACGCTCTTCCACTGGTCGATTAAGAAGTTGTCCGATCATAGATTTACGCGACATACCGACTAACAATGGATAACCATGGCGGTGCATATCATCCAATTGCGCTAATAGCTGATAATTATGCTGCAAGCTTTTACCAAAGCCAAAACCCGGATCAAATATTATGTTTTCGCGTTGTATTCCCGCTTGCACACATACGTCCGCTCTGGTGAGTAAAAATTGCTCTATATCGCCCATCAAATCGTCATAGTGAGGGGCGTGCTGCATACTTCTGGGCTGGCCACGCATATGCATTAAACACACAGGTACATTCGCTTGAGCAGCCGCTTGTAAAGCGCCCGACTCCTGTAATGCTCGCACATCGTTAATGAGTCCAGCTCCAGCTGCCACCCCCGCCTTCATTACCTCGGCTTTACTGGTATCGATGGAGATAAGGGTATCAAACCGAGCATTCAACGCTTCAATCACTGGAATCACTCTATCAAGCTCAGCTTGTAGGGTAACATCTGCCGCACCAGGACGAGTAGACTCTCCGCCGACATCGATAAATTCGGCGCCCGCTTCGATCATTTCACACGTATGAGCAATCGCCTTATCGATATGAGTAAAAGCACCACCATCAGAGAAAGAATCAGGCGTTACATTCAGTATTCCCATCACTTTTGGGCCATTGAGGCTCAAGCTTTTGTCATTAAAATTCATGGTTATAATGCGTACACACCTAATTCGCGCTAAAAAAAACGCTTTGTTGATCACTCAACAAAGCGTCTGTCTCTCATACAAGTTTAATTAGTTAGTCGCATCGCCCGGCTTACCAACCGTCGACTCAGACTTTTTCGGCTCTTTCGTTTCGCCAGAATCATCTTTCCCCTTAGGTTCATCACTTACAGATGCGCCACCAGTCGGAGGCGTACTGTCATTTTTCGAATCTTCAACCCAATCAGCAGGTAAGCGCACATCAGTACGTGCCATTAAATCATCAATCTGTTTTGCATCAATGGTTTCGTATTTCATTAAACAGTCTTTCATGGAATGCAAAATATCGATGTTATCAGTCAGTATCTGCTGTGCACGAGCATAGTTTCTATCGATCAATGCTTTCACCTCTGCATCAATAGCTCGAGCGGTATCATCCGACATATGCTTCGATTTAGCCATACTGCGCCCAAGGAATACTTCCCCTTCTTCTTCAGCATAAAGCATAGGTCCCATTTTGGTTGATAACCCCCACTGGGTAACCATTTTACGCGCGATGTCAGTGGCACGTTCGATATCATTCGATGCCCCTGTGGTAACGCGATCTTCACCTAAAGTTAACGCTTCGGCAATTCGACCGCCAAACAAGCTCGAAATCATGCTTTCAAGATGTTGCTTGCTATGACTGTATCGATCCTGTTCAGGTAAGTACATCGTTACGCCCAACGCGCGACCACGAGGAATAATCGATACTTTATAAACGGGATCATGCTCAGGCACCAATCGGCCCACAATAGCGTGACCAGCTTCGTGATAAGCAGTATTGGTTTTTTCTTCTTCTGACATCACCATGTTTTTGCGCTCAGAGCCCATCATGATTTTGTCTTTGGCTTTATCAAACTCTTCCATTGAAACAGTACGTTTACCGCTTCTGGCTGCAAACAATGCCGCTTCGTTAACTAGGTTAGCTAAGTCTGCACCTGAGAAACCAGGCGTACCACGCGCAATGTAAGAAGGCTCTACGTTGTCGCCTAATGGCACTTTACGCATATGTACTTTCAATATTTGTTCACGTCCGCGAATATCCGGTAAACCTACGTGTACTTGACGGTCAAAACGACCTGGGCGCAATAATGCGGGGTCAAGTACGTCTGGACGGTTAGTCGCCGCAATAACAATAATGCCTTCGTTACCGCCGAAACCATCCATTTCAACTAACATTTGGTTTAAGGTTTGCTCACGTTCATCATGACCGCCTCCCATACCGGCGCCACGTTGGCGACCCACTGCGTCGATTTCATCGATGAAGATGATACACGGTGCGGCCTTTTTAGCTTGTTCGAACATATCACGCACACGAGAAGCGCCGACACCTACAAACATTTCTACAAAGTCAGAACCTGATATTGAGAAGAACGGCACTTTCGCTTCACCAGCAATGGCTTTTGCCAATAGTGTTTTGCCCGTCCCAGGAGGACCAACTAACAACACTCCGGTAGGAATGCGTCCGCCTAACTTCTGGAATTTGCTAGGGTCACGTAAGAAGTCAACTAATTCGGAAACGTCTTCTTTGGCTTCATCACAACCGGCAACATCTGCAAACGTTGTTTTGATTTGGTCTTCACCCATCAGCTTAGCTTTACTTTTACCGAATGACATGGCTCCTCGACCACCGCCGCCGCCTTGCATTTGACGCATGAAAAATATCCATACCCCAATCAGCAATAACATTGGGAACCATGAGATAAAAATAGAGGTAAGCAATGAAGGCTCTTCAGGTGGTTCGCCAAGAATTTTTACATCTTGTTTTACCAAATCTGAAATAAGCTGATCATCAAAGTAAGGGATATAGGTAGAGAAGCTCTCCCCTGACCGTTTAGTGCCTTTAATTTCTCGTGATTCACTATCAATACGCACTTCACGGATTTGTCCTTGATTTGCTTCTTTAAGAAACGTTGTATAATCCGTTTGTACCTTTGATGACTCCCCCGGAGAAAAACTCTGGAAGACTGACATCAAAACGACAGCTATGACCAACCATAAGATTAAATTTTTTGCCATGTCGCTCAAGTTGTTGACCTCTGTTATTTCAATTCTGTTGCGTATCTCACGCCTGAGAGTACTATAATTTAAAGCCCGTCGCTACCAGATAAACCTCTCTGGAGCGCGCTCGGGATGAATCAGGTTTACGGGTTTTAACCACTTTAAAGGCACTTTTTACCTCATTAAAGAATTGGTCAAAACCTTCACCCATAAAAACTTTAACGGTGTAGTTGCCGTTTTTCTTTAGTACCTGTCGACACATATCCAGTGAAAGTTCGACTAAGTACATCGATTTCGCTTGATCTGCTGTATCGTTGCCCGTCATGTTCGGCGCCATATCGGACATAACAACATCTACGTTCTTTCCGCCGATTTTGTTCAATAATGTATCGAGTACGGCTTCCTCGCGAAAATCGCCCATTAAGAAATCAACGCCAGGTAAGGGATCCATCGATAAAATATCACAGGCGATTACCTGTCCTTTATCCCCGACTTGTTTAACCGCATATTGCGACCAACCGCCAGGAGCAGCACCCAAATCGACTACCGTCATTCCTTCTTTAATCAGGCCGTCTTTCACCTGAATTTCTTCTAGCTTAAAAACAGCCCTAGAACGCAGACCTTGTTTTTGTGCCTGAATGACATATTTATCGTCAAAGTGCTCTTTTAACCAGCGTTTACTGCTTTCAGATTGCTTATTTTTACCCATTGGCTTCGTTTGTCATTAGGAATACTTGCAAGATGGCGCTAGAATACTGGTTTTCAACTGTTCACATTCAATATAATTGTAAGAAATATTACTCAATGACTCTATCAAACAAGCAAAAACAACACCTTAAGGGCCTCGCCCATTCACTTAAACCTGTGGTACAACTAGGGGCAAATGGATTGACCGAAGGCGTATTGGCTGAAATTGAAGGCGCACTTAGCCATCATGAACTCATTAAAGTTAAAGTACCCACTGAAGACAGAGAAGAGAAAAGCTTGATCATGGATGCCATCATTCGTGAAACAAAAGCAGAAAAACTACAATCTATCGGACATACCTTGGTATTATTTCGTCAAAGTGACGAGAAAAAAATCGAACTACCGAGAAAATAATAGTTACATTGCAAAATATCCCGTATTAAGAGGTTAATTTAGCCGCCTTAATACGGGATATTTTGTCCAATGAGGTTCAACTTTCTAATCGCTAACCCGCTTATACTTGCTGTATCGTGCGCAATTTTACGATTAGTGGTGGTGACCACCCACGCCGTGAGCATGCCCATGCTGAATTTCTTCTGACGTAGCTTGACGCACGTCTACCACCTCTAAATCAAAACTCAGTGTTTTACCGGCCATTGGATGATTCAAATCCACAGTCACCATAAATTTACCGACTTTTATCACAGTAACTTCGCGCTGACCTTTTTCGGTATTTACGACTGCCGTCATACCCGCCTTCCACTTTTTGGTACCTTGGGCATCTTGCAAATGTTTCATAGGTATACGCTGTTCTGCGTCGGTTTGAATTTCACCATAAGTTTGAGCAGGCTCAAGTTCAACGGTAAAACGATCCCCGACAGCCTTACCTTCAAGTGCTGATTCTACCCCCGGCATCATGTTGTCATGCCCATGAAGATAGGCAACCGCCTCGGCATCACGATTGTTTTCAAGTTCAGTACCGTCTAATTCGGTGATGATATACCTGAACTGTACTACTGTGTCTTTTACGATTTGCATGGATATTTTCTCGTCATAAATAAAGTGCGCCGCAGTCTAGCAAAAACACAGAATTGTGAAATCATATTTGACTGGGATCTATTATCGGTAATGTCTATTCGTCGTCGCTACCGTTCACCACATTTGCAATATTCAGTAAACTGCTTACGGCCATGTAATTGATTGTCCCTTTGGGGTAGCGACCTTTAGTGTTCATTGTGCCTACGTCTTTATCCATCAAAAGTTCAAGGGCTTGATCGACCGTTTCTACAACACAAATGTGAAATTTTCCTAATTTAACGGCTGCGATGACATCCTTATCTAGCATCAAATTAATTTGATTAGATTTAGGGATAATCGCCCCTTGATGACCCGTTAAACCACGATGTTGACAGAGTTTGAAAAAACCCTCTATTTTCTCATTAACCCCGCCTACAGACTGCACCTGACCATACTGATTGATCGAACCCGTAATGGCCAAATCTTGGCGAGTGGGGATATTCGTCAAGGCCGAAATCAGCGCAACTAACTCAGCCAATGAAGCACTGTCACCGTCTATGTGACCATAGGACTGCTCGATTGCAATATTCGCTGACAACGTCAGCGGAAACAACTGTGCGTATTTATGCCCAAGGTAACCCGTTAACAACATCACGCCTTTTGAATGTATTGGTTGCCCCAACTCTACTTCTCGCTCGATGTCCACCACACCGTTAGCACCGGCATACACAGTTGATGTGATACGCGCAGGGGTGCCAAATAAACAATCACCTACCTCGAGCACAGTAAGTCCGTTGACCTTACCAACATCAACGCCTTCGGTGGCAATCAATATTTGTCCCTGTTTGATGTCATCTAACACCGCTTCACTTACGCGCCCAGTTCGGCGAGTTTTTGCACTTAACGCGGCCTCTATATGTGTAACGTCTAAATCCAGATCCTGGCTTTTCCGACAAAAATACAAACTCTCATTGAGCAGCTCTATCACATCAGAAAAACGTGCTGACAATCGTTGCTGATGTTCGGCCATGCGCAAACTGTATTCCACTAACCGGTACATAGCTTTGGGCGAAATACTGTTTAAACCTAATTGCGTCACTTGGTGACGCACACGACCAACAAAATCATATAAGGTTTGCTTATCGAGCTGAATTTCATGATCAAAATCGACCAACACCCGAAATAACTCGTAGAATTCATCATCGTAATCTTGCAAGTTGTAATACAGTTCACGGGAACCAAGTAATACGACCTTGACGTTAATAGGAATTTGTTGCGGATTCAGCGTAATCGAGTTGACCATGCCTACATCGGCCTGAGGTAAGTCCATTTTTAAATGGCCCGATTTCAGAACCAGTTTTAGCGTCTCCCAAGCGAAAGGTTGGGTAATCAACTTATCTACATCAAGCAACAAATACCCACCATTGGCTCTATGTAATGCACCAGGGCGGATCATACGATAATTGGTAAATACCGAACCAGAAACGTTGGTATATTCAACACGACCAAACAGGTTCTGATGAGTAGGGTTCGGTTCATAAATAACCGGTGCGCCACTGTTTAATTCGTGACTAACCAGAATATTAGGTAGGTATTGCTCTTCCAATACAGAACGCCTGTCGTACTCATCATGTTTTTCGTCTTTTTTATCATCCGCCAGTATTTCTACTATGGTTTCGACTAAATGGGGTTTAAGTTGGCGTAAGAATTTCAATATACCTAAATCAGCAGCATATTGATGTTCAAGCTCTTTCAGCAAGGGTTTAATACCTTGCTCTGCCGTATCTTTTTTGAGATGGCGAAGTTGCTCTGAGGAGGCTCGCTTCCATTTGGGTAACTCAATCAAGGCTTCACTTAATCGATTCTCAAGTTCATCGATTAAGTGATAGTACTGCTGGCGATCATCATCACTTAATTTAGCAAAGTCAGCGTCTGTGATCGGTTTCCCATCCACTATCGGTGAAAAACTAATGTTGCCATTTTCTTCGTACAAAGCCACATTTTGCGCTTGAGCGAGCTGCTCAACAGTATCAATGGCCTGCTCATAACGTTGATCAAATTCCCGAGTAATCGCCACCTTTTTACGTTGATAACCAGGGTTATCAAATGCTGCGGGAAAGGTGTCAAGCAGCTCGTCGACTAATTGCTCCATATTTTTAACTAAGCGCTTACTTTCCCCAGGAGGCAAACGTAGGGCAAAAGGTTCGCGCTCATCATCAAAATTGTTAATGTAGCACCAATCATCTGGCGTCAGCACTTTGCGTACATACTTGGCAATGTATTCGTGCACTAAGGTAAAGCGACCCGTTGCTTGCTCACCCATCACATATAAATTATACCCCTTGGCATCTATGCCTAAACCGAAATCGAGGGCTTCTCTAGCACGTGCTTGACCGATAAACGTTGCCTGAGTGGCTTGCTCATCTTTCAAAGCGTGATTAATCAAGCGCCGACTCGGTTTCGCGGTAATATCTTTCAAACTCAGGGCGTATTTAAGATGCATAATAGAAGTGAGTTTTCCTTTTCGGACAAATGAAATATGACGGTTTTATACTGCACACTATCGATCATCGTATTGGCAAAAAATGCTTAGCGCGAAAGCTAGATATAGAGCGTTAATAAGCCGCTTCAATTTATAAACTGTTGCTAATCAAATGTATAATAACAAATATTCTGGAATAACATGCCGCACTTTATCGCCATTTACGCATTTATGTTACGTGTCCACCAGTAACACTCCTTTACTAATGACAACTTCCTAACATTCAATTTGTATATAACTTACAATTTGACGATAACTTTAGTGCTGTTAATAGAGTTTTTACGATAAATGCTTGGAAAACGGTGTTCTGCTCTTGTGACTCAGCAAACCGTTAGGGTATTCTTACCGGCTATCTTATTTAATACTTTATCTTCGCGGAAACTCTTTTTAATGGCCGAAAAAAATTACGAACCTCAGAAAATAGAACAAGAGGTACAAGCGCTTTGGGAAACCAATCAAACTTTTAAAGCAACAGAACAAGAAGATAAAGAAAAATTTTACTGCTTGTCTATGTTTCCTTATCCAAGTGGCCGCTTGCACATGGGTCATGTGCGTAATTATACCATTGGCGATGTAGTCAGCCGTTTTCAGCGTATGAACGGTAAAAACGTATTGCAACCTATGGGTTGGGATGCATTTGGTTTACCCGCCGAAAACGCTGCGTTAAATAACAACACAGCTCCAGCCAAATGGACTTATCAAAATATTGATTACATGAAAAACCAGCTGAAATTGTTAGGCTTTGGTTATGACTGGGATCGTGAAGTCGCTACCTGTAAAAAGGACTACTACCGCTGGGAACAATGGTTCTTTACCCGTTTATATGAAAAAGGCTTGGTTTATAAGAAAAACTCAACCGTCAACTGGGATCCTGTTGACCACACCGTACTCGCAAATGAGCAAGTTATTGATGGGCGTGGCTGGCGCTCGGGCGCTTTAGTTGAGCAAAAAGAAATTCCTCAGTGGTTTATCAAAATCACTGATTACGCAGAAGAATTACTGTCCGATTTAGAACAACTAGAAGATTGGCCTGAGCAAGTCCGCGCCATGCAAAAGAATTGGATCGGCCGTTCTGAAGGCGTCGATATCACTTTTAACCTGAGCGAAAGTGCAGCTGACATCAGTAGTTTCGATGTCTATACCACTCGCCCTGATACCCTTTACGGTGTGACATATGTGGCCGTCGCGGCACAGCACCCACTAGCATTACACGCAGCGCTAAGCCGCCCAGTTTTAGCTGAATTCATCGAATCGTGTAAAAATACCAAGGTTGCCGAGGCTGAACTTGCCACCATGGAGAAAAAAGGCTGTGACACAGGTTTGTTCGCCATTCACCCGTTAACGGGTGAGAAAGTTGCAGTATGGGTCGCCAACTTCGTACTTATGGGTTATGGCTCGGGTGCCGTCATGTCGGTACCAGGGCACGACCAACGGGATTGGGAATTTGCCCAGAAATACAGTTTGCCCATTAAGCAAGTTGTACAGCCAGCACCAGATGACAACCAAGAGTGTGACTTGTCTGTTGCTGCTTACACCGAAAAAGGCCTACTGGTTAACTCCGAGCAGTTCAATGGTTTAGCTTTTACAGAAGCATTCGATGGGATTGCGGCCAAACTTGAAGCGCTTGGTGCGGGCAACAAAAAAGTTAACTATCGTCTTCGTGATTGGGGCGTTTCACGCCAGCGTTACTGGGGCTCACCTATCCCTATGCTAAATCTCGAAAACGGTGAGTCAGTGCCGGTCCCCGTTGACCAATTGCCCGTAGTGTTGCCTGAAGACGTGCAAATGAACGGTGTTATTTCACCGATCAAAGCCGATCCTGAATGGGCAAAAACCGAATATAATGGCCAACCTGCCCTACGTGAAACCGATACGTTTGATACCTTTATGGAATCGTCGTGGTATTACGCTCGCTACTGTAGCGCGCAAAACCAGGACGCAATGCTTGATCCAAAACAAGCCAATTACTGGTTACCTGTGGATCAATACGTAGGAGGCATCGAGCATGCCATACTGCACCTTTTGTATTCCCGTTTCTTCCACAAATTACTGCGTGACGAAGGGCTTGTTAACTCCGATGAGCCATACAAACGCCTATTGTGCCAAGGTATGGTACTCGCTGACTCGTTTTATAGAGAAGACGAAAGTGGCAAAAAAGAATGGTTTTCGCCAGCGGATGTGGACACGGTGAAAGATGAAAAAGGCCGTATCACCCAGGCCCAACTAAAAGCCGACGGCAAACCTGTTGAGCACGGTGGCATGACCAAAATGTCAAAGTCGAAGAACAACGGTATAGACCCACAACATGTAATTGATTTATACGGCGCAGATACCATTCGTGTATTCACCATGTTCGCCGCGCCACCAGAGCAAACATTAGAGTGGGTGGATTCAGGTGTTGAAGGCGCAAACCGTTTCATTAAGCGCTTATGGAAACTTTCCCAGGACGTAATTGATCTAGGTGATGTGCCAGTGGTTGATATAAAGTCATTAAATGGCGAGCAGAAAAATCTGCGCCGAGCAATTCATCGTACCATAGCAAAAGTGACCGATGATGTAGGCCGTCGTCAAACCTTTAACACAGCGGTTGCTGCGATTATGGAGCTTTTAAATAACTTACAAAAAGCACCACAAGTTACACCGCAAGATAACGCTGTTTTGCGCGAAGGTGTTGAGGCCATGGTGTTGCTTCTTAACCCCATTGCGCCGCATATGTGTCACGTGTTGTGGCATGACTTGGGCCATAAAAATGATATTGAAACAGCGCCTTGGCCTAAGGTCGATGAATCAGCACTTGTGGAAGACGAAAAGCTGATCATTGTCCAGGTTAACGGTAAAGTTCGCGCTAAAATCACCGTCGCCGCAGATGCAAGCCAAGAGCAAGTACAAGCCCTTGGCCTAGCACAAGAAAACGTGCAGCAATTTGTGGAGAATAAAACTGTACGAAAAGTTATTTATATTGCAGGAAAACTGCTAAATATCGTCGCCAACTAACGAGTAGAAAACGCAATGCGAAACCTAATCACCTGTTTATTATGCAGTTTTATCATCAGTGGATGTGGTTTTTCATTGCGTGGTAATTATGAATTGCCGGACAGTATCTCTCAATTACGCTTGGCCTCTGCTGAAACTCATTCAGCCCTTGAACGAGCCCTGCGTAATGAGCTGAAGCCTTATAATGTGGATATTATTGAGTCTGGCGTTGCAGGCGACTCAAATCTACTCAATGTGTATCTTCTCAGCGATACATTAGATCGACGTCTACTGTCATTGTTTACCACAGGGCAAGTTGCAGAATATGAATTAATCTATACGGTACGTTATGAACTACAGTTTTCGCAACGCGACGCACAACTTGTGGAATTTGACATAAAACGCGAGTATCAAGACGATCCTGACGCTGTATTAGCGAAATCTCGAGAACTTGAACTGGTGTTATCTGAGATGCGCAAACAAGCTGCTAATCAGATCATTCATCAGATTTCTATCGCCCAACGATCTTCAGCAAATACTGCGATCCCTAAGATTTAATGCAAGTTTATCCTAACCGTTTTAACGCCTCGTTAAACAAGGGGCTACAGCCCTTCTATCTAATATTTGGCGATGAGCCACAACAAAAGTTAACGGCTATTCATCAAGTTAGAAAAGTAGCATTAGCAAACGGTTTCGACGAACGTCAAACCTTGGTTGCTGACGCCCAATTTGACTGGCAGAAATTACTTGAGGCAACACAAACCTTATCGTTATTTTCGTCTAAGCAGTATATTGAACTTGAACTACCTACCGGCAAACCAGGCACCCAAGGTAGTAAAATATTGATTGAGCTATGCGCGCAAAATAATCCAGATATATTACTGGTTATCCACGGGGCCAAAATAGCCAAAGACGTGCAAAATAGTAAATGGTTTAAAAGCCTAGATAAACTAGGTGTGTATGTGCCTTGTTATCCGTTAGAAGGTAACGCACTGCAACAATGGTTAATGGAGCAAATGCGCACTCAAGGTTTGCAGGCCTCAGGGGACGTTACACAGTTATTAGCAGAGTACTGTGAAGGTAATTTACTGGCTGCCAGTCAAGAGATTGAGAAACTATGTTTACTTTATCCTAAAGGCAACCCCACCTTAGAGCAGGTTGAGCAAGCGGTGGTGGATCAGTCCCGATATAACGTATTCCAGCTAATTGATGTTTTGCTCACTGGTGACAGCCAAAAGGCGGTTAAGATGCTTTATCGCTTAGAAAGTGAAGGGATCGAACCCAATATCATCATGTGGGCATTGACCCGAGAATGGCAAACTTTACGGGCATTGCAAGCAAGTAAGCAAGCGGGCCAAGCAATTAACTGGAATCAACACCGTATATGGAAAAACCGTCAAGGTCTGTACCTGTCTGCGTTACAGCGTTTAACCCCTTCGCATCTGCAACAACTGCAGTACAAACTCAATATCATGGACAATGCACTAAAGCAGTCTCAAGTTCAGCGTCCTTATGTTGAACTGTGTCATCTGTGTTTGCTGTTTGTACCTGTCTCTCTTGAAAATTATGCTTTAAATTGAATAAGTTACGACCAGCATTAGGCATATTCGGCGGTACGTTTGATCCGGTCCACTATGGTCACATCAAACCGGTTATTGACGCGGCACAACAAGCAGGGGTGCAATCAGTCGCTATGTTACCCTGCCATATTCCAGTGCATAAAGACCTCGCCCCCAGTGCAGCAAAACATCGTTTAGCCATGCTTAAATTAGCCATTGAGTGTTATCCTCAATTGTATATCGATGACCGTGAAATACACACCTCTGCCCCGTCGTATACCATACATACATTGCAAGCGCTGCGCGCTGAATACCCAAGACACCCCTTGTGTTTTTTCATCGGCATGGACTCGCTGCACTCACTCGCTACTTGGCATGAGTGGCAAGCGTTATTCGATTACTGTCATTTTGTCGTCTGTTGTCGCCCAGGCTCACAAACAACGCTATCCAAAGAGCTCCAGCAGCTGTTAAACGAGCGTCAAGTCATGACAAATAATGCTTTACACAATGCCTTGTACGGTAAAATATTTTTGGCGGACACACCCCTACTGGCAATTTCATCTACGGATATTCGTCAACATATTCAACAGGGGTTATCTACCAATAATATGGTTGACCCCAAGGTACGGGCATACATACAGACACATAAGTTATATCAGCCAAGTACCACTTTCTGATAAACTAACGATAATTCATTTAATACACATTTTATAAAAGGAATCCCTTTGGATCACGAACAATTAAAAGCCTTTGTGGTAGAAAAAATTGAAGACCTAAAAGGTCGAGATATCATAGATTTAGATGTATCAGAGAAATCAAGCATCACTGAAACCATGTTGATATGTTCAGGTAACTCAAAACGTCACGTGGTATCGATTGCCGAAAATGTTGTGGTTGAAGCAAAGCAAGCGGGCAACCCTCCATTAAGTATTGAAGGACGTGAACTTGGTGATTGGGTATTAGTTGACCTGGGTGACGTGGTTTTACATGTGATGCAAGATGATGCCAGAGATTTTTATCAATTAGAGAAACTTTGGGGCTAATAAGCCCTCAAACCCCTAGCTTTACATTACCAAGTAGATAACGCCATGCGAATTCAACTAATAGCCGTTGGCAGTAAAATGCCAGGTTGGGTCGAACAAGGTTACCAACAGTACGTTAAACGCTTCCCTGCTGATATGCCACTTAGCTTGACAGAAATCCCTGCCGGTAAACGTGGTAAAAATGCCGATATAAAACGCATTTTGCACAAGGAAGGTGAGTTAACCATGGCGGCTATCCCAAAAGGAAATCGTATTGTGACCCTTGAAGTCACAGGTAAGCCTTGGGATACCCCTTTACTTGCTAGTAATATGCAAAAATGGCAAATGGATGGCCGGGACGTCAGCCTGCTGATCGGTGGACCAGAAGGATTGGCCCCCGAATGTATTGCTGCATCTGAACAAAAGTGGTCTTTATCACCGTTAACTCTCCCCCACCCTTTGGTGCGAATTATCGTGGCAGAAAGCTTATATCGCGCTTGGTCCGTTAACACCAATCACCCTTATCACAGAGAGTAACAATGGCCCGCCCACGTGTGACGATAAAGGATCATACTGCTGAAGCAAACCTGTTTGCTCGGCGCACTGTGATAGCGATGTTAGTTATTTTTACCATGATCGCCATGGTATTGAGTAATCTATACTATCTACAAATAACCCGTTTTGAGGATTATCAGACTCGCTCAAATGGAAACCGTATAAAAATACTCCCCGTCGCACCTAATCGAGGCTTAATTTACGACCGAAATGGTATTTTATTGGCCGAAAACCGTCCCGTTTTCAATCTTGAAGTCATTCCTGAGAAAGTCGAAAATTTGGAAAAAACACTCGGTTTGCTAAGTGTTTTATTGGATATTGATGAAGACGAAGTAACTGATTTTTATCGTGAAATAAAACGCAATCGACGCTTTAAGCCTGTTTCATTGCGAAAACGTTTAACCCCAGAAGAAGTCGCACTGTTTTCAGCCAATCAACATAAATTCCCCGGCGTCAGTGTTGAAGCACGTCTAACACGTCACTACCCCTATGGTAAAACCCTTACGCATGTGTTGGGTTACGTGTCAAAAATTAACAAAAGAGACTTACAGAAACTCAGCGAAGCTGGGCTGGAAGCGAACTATGCTGCCACCCATGATATCGGCAAACTCGGGGTCGAGAAGTATCATGAAGATATTCTCCACGGTCAGGTGGGTTATCAAGAGGTCGAAGTCAATAACCAAGGGCGAATTATCCGCACCTTGAATTTCAATCCCCCGGTGCCTGGGCAAGATATAGTGCTCAATATCGATCTTGCATTACAGCAAGAAGCTGAGAAAATTATGGACGGCGATAAGGGTACTGTGGTTATGCTCGATTCCAACAATGGCGGTGTTCTCGCCATGTTTAGCAGCCCAAGTTATGATCCTAATTTATTTGTGCACGGTATCAGCAGCAAAAACTACAATCGGTTATTGAATTCAAAAGGACGCCCACTTATTAACCGTGCGACCCAAGGCCAGTACCCTCCGGCGTCCACGATTAAACCCCATTTAGCCTTAGTCGGATTAGAGCAAAAAATTGTTACCCCCGAAACACGCATTTTTGATAATGGTAAATACCGCTTAAAGAATGTCGAGCACGTATGGCGAGATTGGAAAACCTGGGGACACGGATGGGTCGATTTAACCTCCGCTATTGAGCAATCCTGCGATATTTATTTTTATGACCTTGCTTACCGATTAGGCATAGATAAAATCAGCGACAACATGTTTGAGTTTGGTTTTGGTGATTACACCGGCATCGATTTACACGAAGAATCAGATGCCAATATGCCCAGTCGCGGATGGAAGCGGGCACGATTTAATCAGCCTTGGTACATTGGCGATACCATTCCGGTAGGGATTGGCCAGAGCTATTGGACAGTTACCCCAATTCAATTAGTACAATCCGTTACCACGTTAATGAATCACGGGCGGCGATTCATCCCACAAATCATGCGCGGCAAATATCAGGACAAAGAAGTGGTATTAGAAGGCAGCAAAGAGCGTAGACCCTTGGATGTAAAAAATATTAAAAATTGGGATATTGTTCTCGATGCTATGTATGGTGTCGTCAACCGCAAGACAGGAACGGCACGCAAAGCATTTATTGATACCCCCTATGTATCTGCGGGTAAATCAGGTACTGCGCAATTGGTCGCCATCGCTCAGGATGCAAAATATGATGCTGATAGCCTCGCGGAAAACTTACGTGACAATGCTATGTATGTGGGTTTTGCCCCTTACGAAAAACCTGAAGTTGCGGTGACCGTAGTCCTTGAAAACGCCGGAGGCGGCAGTTCACAAGCAGCACCTTTGGCAAGAAAAATGATGGATAAATATTTTGCGGGGCGTGAATTTACCCCTCGGCCCGAAATACAAGAACCCAGCAAGTCCCAAGATGTCGCCCTTCACTCATCTGCTCACAACCATTAATCCTTGGCTATCGCTATGAATATGATGTTACGTACAAAACTTGACCCCAATAAACGTTCGTTGCTCAATCGCATACATTGTGACGGGCCGTTATTGCTTGGGCTATTGGTGCTAATGGCCGTAGGGTTGGTGACAATATATTCTGCCGGAGGCCAAGACTGGCAGTTGATTGACCGCCAATTGGTGCGTTTAGGTTTAGCTATGGGTGTTATGTTGGTTGTGGCACAGATCCCAACCTTGGCCTATCAAAAACTATCCATTTATTTTTATGTTGTTGGGGTGGCTATGTTAGTAGCCGTGATCATTTTTGGTGATATAGGTAAAGGCGCACAACGTTGGCTAGACTTAGGCGTACTGCGCTTTCAACCGTCCGAAATAATGAAGCTTGCCGTCCCTATGGTAGTTGCTTGGTACATCAGTCAATTCAATTTGCCGCCTAAATTACGTCATATATTGATAGGTTTTATATTGGTAGGGATCCCGACTTTGTTGATTGCCCAACAACCTGATCTAGGTACCTCGTTGTTGATTGCCAGTTCCGGGGTTTTCGCGCTTTTCCTCGCGGGTATGAGTTGGCGCTTTATTGGCGCAATTGCGCTATCAGTCTCTGTTTTCAGCCCTATTATGTGGCACTTTTTGATGAAGGACTACCAGAAACAACGGGTACTGACATTCCTTAATCCCGAAAGTGATCCTCTCGGTTCAGGTTACCATATAATCCAATCGCAAATTGCCATCGGCTCCGGCGGAGCGGAAGGAAAAGGCTGGTTACAAGGCACCCAATCTCAATTGGAATTTCTGCCGGAACGCCATACAGATTTTATCTTCGCTGTATTCAGTGAAGAATTCGGCTTTTGGGGCGTGGTCGGTTTATTGGCCATTTATACCTTTATCGTCATTCGCGGCATGATCATCGCCAATCGAGCCCAAGACGCCTTTAGTAAAATTTTAGCTGGCAGTATTACCCTGACATTTTTTGTTTATGTTTTCGTCAACATGGGCATGGTATCTGGCATATTGCCCGTGGTTGGCGTTCCGCTTCCATTGGTCAGTTATGGCGGTACATCAATGGTGACCTTATTGGCGGGTTTTGGCATGCTAATGGCGATTGCGACGCAAAAACGTTTATTGTCCCGTTAGCCTAAGCTGGTTATTCTTCCGGTTATTGTTTTTTAGTTTGTTTTAGATGGAGAGAAAGTGCAGATCGTAACCTCACCCAGTATGCTATTAAGTCGTTTTTTATGGATAGTTTTTACTCTTCAATGTGCCATATTTTCTACACTAAGTTGGTCAAAATCAGAAAACGACCAAGAATCTGCCTTTATCAGCATGATGGTAAATGAGCACAAGTTTAATGCCGAACAACTTGCTCAGCTAATGAATAGTGCCGCCAAAGAGCAAGCGGTAATCGATGCCATTAAGCGACCTTGGGAGGCGAAACCCTGGTATCAGTATTACCCGATATTTTTAACCGAAAAACGTTTACAAAAAGGCCTCAGCTTTTACCAAACACACCGTGAGACCCTCGCGCGGGCTGAGAAAGCCTATGGTGTACCTAGCGAAATCATTGTTGCGATTTTAGGCATAGAATCTTTTTACGGCACCTACAAAGGTAACTATTCCGCTTTTAATGCATTGTACACTCTTGGTTTTCATTATCCGCCTCGCGCTTCGTTCTTTAAAAAAGAATTTGCACAACTGTTACTGCTTGCTAAAGAAGAGCAGTTCAATCCCTCCGAACTACAAAGCTCCTATGCTGGAGCCCTAGGCTGGGGACAATTTATCCCGTCAAGCTATCGCCATTACGCAGTAGATTTCGACAACGACGGCGTGCGTGATTTACTTAACAATCCCATGGACGCAATAGGCAGTATTGCTAACTATTTTAACAAAAATGGTTGGCGTAATGGTGAGCCAGTAGCTTATCCCGTGAATGTTTCAACAGAACACGCCAAACCTTGGTTGAGGAAATCACTTAAATATCGAGAAACTCTGCGTCAATTGAAAGACAGTGGCGTTAGCATGAATGTCGAATTAGCCCAGACATATGCTCTCGACGAAGCGCAGGAACAATGGGATAATATCGCCGATGACAGTAGCGCAAAATTACTCGATTTTGTTCAAAGCGAAGGCAAAATTTATTGGCTTGGGTTGAGAAATTTTTATGTTATCACCCGTTACAATCACAGCAAATTGTACGCTATGGTTGCATTTCAATTTAGTCGTCAGTTAGCCCAAGAGATGCAAAAAATAGACAAAAAAGCTGCAGAGGCAAGCCTAGATGATGCATAAGTTAGCCGTTTATGCCTGCACTTTATGCCTAATATCAGGCTGTTCCCAGACACCAGAATCCGGCAGCAGTCGCTACACGCAATATAAAGACTCTGCCCCAAGTGCCATTAAAGACGGTATGACATTCGACGATGCTGAGCCAGAATATGAACCTTACGCTTTAGCTAACTTACGCAGTTATTCAGTGCTTGGCAGACATTACACTCCTCTAAAAACGGGGAAAGGTTATTCTGCAACAGGCGGTGCATCCTGGTATGGCCAGAAGTTTCATGGCCATTTAACATCAAATGGTGAAATCTATGACATGTACGCCATGTCTGCAGCTCATAAGACTTTGCCACTGCCCTCTTACGTGCGGGTAACCAACTTAAAAAATGGTCGAGAAGCCATTGTTAGAGTGAATGATCGCGGGCCATTTCATGATAATAGGATCATCGACTTGTCATATGCGGCAGCGATGAAACTTGGCATGCTAAGCACAGGTACGACACAAGTTAAATTAGATGTTATTCATGTTGATGAGCAGGGTATGCAAACCGTGGGAAATGGGCTTTCTCTTCCTCCTGCACCATTAAAAAGTCAAACGACAGCAAATACTCAGGTGCAAATAGCTCAGGTACCTAGAATACCGGCTATGGCGCCGGCAAGTAATGCAGTCACTCCCGGCCCATTACCCGCTGTGGATTCAACACCCTCTCCAGCAGCCAAGAATACAATCCAAGATAATGTTTTTATTCAGATCGCGGCTCTGTCTAACAATCAACGTATTGAAAAAATCGGTTCCGCACTGGCCAATCTTTATCAAGTACCTTATGTCGCTCCATTTGAAGCGGGTCTATATCGCTTACGTTTGGGGCCCTTTACCACGGAAACACAAGCCCGTGATATATTGGATCAATTACGCAACACAGGATACAGGGACGCATATAAGTTTTATCCGACAAAATAACCAAGTGGTCAAACTTTTTCTGATAAAACCTGTCCTAAAGGAGACTTTCGGAATTGCTTTTATGTAACAATTTTTGTTGCTAGCGCAGTAAAGCACTTGGAAAACTGATATATTAGCCGTCGTTTTAAGCACGACACGTCATTTCTACATTCTTAACAAAAATCACATTACGGTAGGTCCATGCGAAACACCAAGACATTAATTTTAGCGATATTTAGCTGCTTATCCCTTTCCTTTTTTACTCATGCGGCTAACGCGGCGGTTGTTATACCAGACGCCCCGTCAGTCTCAGCTAAAGGCTTTATCTTAATTGATTATCAAACGGGCAAAGTCATTGCAGAGCAGAACGCGGATATTCAAATTCCGCCTGCCAGTTTAACCAAAATGATGACCAGTTATGTCATTGGCAAAGAAATTGAGAATGGCAATATCAAAGGCACCGATATGGTCACGATTTCTGAAAATGCTTGGGCCAAGAATTTCCCAGATTCTTCTAAGATGTTTATTGAAGTTGGCACTCAGATCTCAGTGAGTGATTTGAACCGAGGCATTATCGTGCAATCGGGTAACGATGCCTGTGTGGCGATGGCCGAACATATTGCCGGTAGTGAGGATGCCTTCGCAAGCATGATGAACTTGCATGCTGAAAAATTAGGCATGACATCGACTCACTTTGTTAACAGCCATGGTTTGCAAGACGCAGACCATTACACCTCACCGCGGGACATGGCTACTTTAGCCCGAGCATTGATAAATGACGTACCAAATGAGTACAAGGTTTACAGTCAGAAAGAATTCACTTACAACAACATCAAGCAATACAATCGTAACGGTTTGTTATGGGATAAAAGTCTAAACGTAGATGGGATCAAAACCGGCCATACATCAGACGCAGGTTACAGCTTAGTATCATCTGCAACTCAGGGTGACATGCGTCTGATTGCTGTTGTCATGGGTGCTGATAGCGAACGTGCGCGAAAAGTAGAAAATAAAAAGCTACTTAAATATGGTTTTAGATTTTATGAAACTATTACCCCTTATAAAGCAGGCGAAAGTTTTGTATCGCACCGTATATTCATGGGTGACAAAGAGACGGTTGACCTTGGTATTTCACAAGACACCCCCATTACCATTCCCCGTGGTCAAAGCAAAAACTTAGAAGCTAATTTCGAGCTAGACAAAAAGCTTGAAGCGCCCTTAGCCAAAGGCGAAGTAGTAGGTAAGTTATTCTTGCAACTAGACGGTGAAGACGTAGCTGAATACCCTTTAGTTACATTACAAGAAGTGAAAGAAGGCGGTATGATTGACCGCCTTATTGACTTCGTAAAACTGCAACTTGGCTTTGATAGCTAAGGCATATTGAACAGATTATTATGCAAACTCAATTTGATAAATTACTCGATTTCCCCTGCCACCAAACATTTAAAGTATTGGGCGTGGCAGATGAGGCTTTACCTGATCATGTGATTAACTGCTTGCAAAACCACGCTCCTGGCGATTATTCGCCTAGCGTTAAGCCAAGCTCTAAAGGCAAATACCATTCATTGTCTATTAGTGTACGCGTGACGAGTAAAGAACATATGGAAACCATCTATACTGAGTTATCCAAACTTGAATTAGTGCGTATGGTGCTTTAAGCACCATTCTTTTTCGAAAAAAGGACACCTTGAAGGTTTGAACAACATCGCCCCGGTCATTATTCGCCAACTCGGACGTCAGGCATATTTGCCCATTTGGCAAAAAATGCAAGATTTCACCGATACACGTGATGTGCATAGCCAAGATGAAATTTGGTTAGTTGAACACGACCCGGTATTTACCCAGGGTCAAGCAGGCAAAGAAGAACACCTACTTGCTCCAGGTGATATTCCTGTGGTTAAAGTTGACCGTGGTGGCCAAGTTACTTATCACGGTCCTGGCCAACAAATGATGTATGTGTTGCTTAATTTAAAGCGCCACAATTTAGGGGTTCGCACGCTAGTGACCGCTCTTGAGAGCTGCATTGTTGATACGCTTAACGGCTATTCTATTGAAGCCTATCCTCGTGCAGATGCCCCTGGTGTTTACGTAGACAGCAAAAAAGTCTGCTCCATTGGCTTACGTATTCGCAGAGGATGTTCGTTTCATGGCTTGGCCCTTAACGTCAATATGGATCTCAGTCCGTTCCAGCGCATCAATCCTTGTGGTTATGCTGGCTTAGAAATGATAGATTGCACCCAATTAGGTGGGCCCGACACCCTTGCGGTTGCCGGTCCTGCTATCGCCGAAAAATTATGTTCATTGCTTGGTATTGCAAGCGTCGAAAACAAAGAAGGTTTTGATGAGTAACGCACGTCCACAAGCCGGAGTGAAACTCCGGGATGATGAAAAAGTTAAACATATCCCTATCACCATCATGCCGACCGAAAAAGCGGAGATGTTACGTAAACCTGAGTGGATTAAAATCAGGCTGCCACGCACCACTGACCGCATCGATCATATTAAAAAAACATTGCGCAAAAATAACTTGCACTCAGTATGTGAAGAAGCGAGCTGCCCTAACCTTGCGGAATGTTTCAATCATGGCACCGCAACCTTCATGATCCTAGGTGACATATGTACTCGTCGCTGCCCATTTTGTGATGTGGCCCACGGTAAACCTTTACCGCCGAGTGCTGAAGAGCCCATCAAATTGGCGAAAACCATCGCTGAAATGGGATTAAAGTATGTGGTTATTACTTCGGTAGATCGTGATGATTTACGCGATGGTGGCGCACAGCATTTTGTTGATTGCATCAATGCAATCCGCGAGCACAGCCCTAGTACTAAAATTGAAGTATTAGTGCCTGATTTTCGTGGGCGCATGGATACTGCACTAGAGATTTTAAAAAATGGTGTGCCTGATGTATTCAACCATAATTTAGAAACCATTCCTCGTTTGTATCGTGAATGTCGTCCCGGTGCAAACTACCAATGGTCTCTCGATTTACTGAAAAAGTTCAAAGAACAGCATCCAGACATTCCAACCAAGTCAGGTTTAATGATGGGTATGGGTGAGAACAAAGAAGAAATCGCCGAAGTGCTTAAAGATTTACGGGCGCATAATGTGGAAATGCTTACTTTAGGGCAATATTTGCAACCAAGTAAACACCACTTCCCGTTAAAACGTTATGTACACCCAACAGAATTTGATGAATTAGGCGAGATTGCTAAAGACATAGGTTTTACCCATGCAGCCTGCGGTCCTATGGTACGTTCAAGCTACCATGCAGATAAACAAGCGGCTGGTGTCGAGGTTAAATAACCGATTATAAAGCCTGTATATACGAATAAACAAAACTCGCCAATCGGCGAGTTTTTTGTTTCTATAGGAACGTCATACTGCTAACCGAAAAATATTCACTATGCTTTTATCACGTATCATTTTTCAATCCCTATTCATACTCAGTCTGCTCTTGGGTATATCCGCATCCAACGCTCAAACAAAGAAAATCCAAGACGCCCAAGGACTCCTAGGGGGAATAGAGGAATGGCGCACTCCCAAGCCGGATGCTCTGATTTACCTGCAGCTCGAAACAGGCCTAGTGATTATTGAACTCGCGCCATTTATGTCTCCTGTTAACGTGGCCCAATTTAAAGCCTTAGTCAAAGCTGGCTTCTACGATGGACTCGATTTTTATCGCGTTATTGATGGTTTTGTAGCCCAAGGCGGTGATGTCAGCGGAAACAAGCAGCATAAATATACTAAGCAGCTACCCGCAGAATTAAGCCGTTCAATAAACGAGTCCAGTTCCCCAGACGAATTTATGTTGGTGCAGTCCCCTGATTTTATTGCCTCACAAACCGGTTTTCTCCATGGTTTTGCCGCTGGTCGTGACCCCAACACTAAACAGGAATGGTTGCTGCACTGTCCCGGTGTCGTGGCTATGGGCCGTAACAATGAGCTCAATAGCGCCAGCTCTGAATTTTATATAACAATTGGTCAGGCGCCCCGCCATCTGGATAGAAATATGAGTGTGTTAGGTAAAGTGATTTACGGTATGGATAACGTTCAGCAAATTAAACGTGCTTCGGTGAATAATGCGAGCGGAGTTATTGACGAACCGAGTAAACGCACTGGCATTCGCTGGGCCAAATTAGCAAACGACATCCCAGACGAAGCACGCATTCAGGTACAAGTTCAAAACGAACGCTCCGAGGCGGTCATCAATAGACTGGCGAGTGGAAGATCACTCAGCAACCCGTTTTTCCACTTTAAAGGTAATGGTAACCTAGACGTGTGTTACTACAATTTGAAGACACGGGTCGTAAATTAGTTCGTCTAATGACTGAAAACCTTATATTTAATGTAGTATGGGTTACTTAACCTCTAGCCCTTCAAAAAGTACAATGAGTAAAAAATAAATGAATGTAGATAAAGCACAAAAACGTATCGAAAAACGTGTAAAACGCGGATTCCATGGTTACCCTATGATTAGCATTCGCTATTTTGGACCCACTGCAGAGCTGGCGACCAAGGTAGAAGTGGCATTTATAGAACAAGAAGCCGCTGAGCCTATGGTTGAGAACTTCAGTAGCACTGGCGATATTCGTAAAGACGAGACAGTACAAACCACCATCATAAAAATTATCGACAGAGTCGACGCTAAAACAGTGACCTTAGATGAGAAAATCACCTTACAGCTAAAATAAGAACAATACACAAATTTACCCTCTTATGCTTATGTAGTGCCACCGAAATTTTTCCAGAAACTCAATCCAGGATAATAACAACGATGCAACCTGCCGCTTCCTCCTACATTTATCATCTGGTTATTAAGGCCTTTCGTCCTAGCTTACTCAATGCAAGCCTACTCGCTGCCTCTCTCTATGTAGGCAGCCTTGCTGCTCAAACTAACATGCAAACTCAAGAATTGACTAAAGAACAAGTTATCAAGCTATTACAGTTAGAACATCACTTCGAAGGGGGATATTTTCGCCAGTCATTTAAAGCAAATCACAGAGACAAAATTGCCACACCTAGAGGCGATCGCAACACCATGACCGCCATTTATTACATGTTGAGCGAAGATAACAAGATCGATCACTTTCACACCAAGTACTCAGATGGGATCGAGTTTTATCATATGGGCTACCCCATCACGTATCACATGATTTACCCAGATGGACATTATGAAAAAGTGGTGGTTGGCCCAGATATAGCAAATGGTCAGCAACTTCAATTAGCTGTGCCTGGTGGTACATATAAAGCCGCTGAACTCACTGAGGGAGCGTATGGATTAGTCAGTGAGGCCGTCGCCCCTGGGTGGGAGAAAGAAGATATGATAGATGTTAGTCAAGCTGAATTACTTGAAAAATACCCACAACATAAAGCTCTTATTGAACGCTTAGCAAATAAAAAGGATTAGCGATTAAGACACCTTTCATTCTGCCAACTTTTATCTACGTTTGAATGAAAACGTTAGTTGGCAATCTATGTGTTTGAGTAGCTTGTTGACGATGGAAGGCGTTGACACCTCAACGCAAAAAACATCTGCCGCCTCAATATGAATATCACAATCACTTAAACTGATCTGCTGACGCACAAAAAAGATATTTAGCTCGTCTAACCGATCCTCTTGCAAACTCACCCGGCCCTCGTATCGCCCTGCTTTATCCAGCTCACGATAGCTTGCACCTTCGACTTCCTTGGTTAACGTATATGCTTGCATTTTATCTAAGCTTAGAAAGCGAAATGTCACACTTGGTATTGTATTATGTTGAGTCACACGGGTTCCTGAATCTATATTAACGTGGCGTAAATTGGTTGAATTGTCTTGGATTCTGAACTGGTGAATTTGGCCTATGGACATCAGGCCGTAAAAACTTGATTACGCCCTTCTCGCTTCGCTCGATATAGCGCATTGTCAGCACGATCTAACAATGATTCGGCACTATCACCAACACAGTTCTCAGCCACCCCTATACTAATAGTCAACGACTTTTTGGCAGTCGCGTGTTTCGCAATACCCTTGCGAAGACGTTGCGCAAGTTCCATTGCTTCACCTAAAGGCGTATTCGCACATACAACAACAAACTCTTCTCCTCCCCAACGTGCGATAATGTCGCTATCACGTATCACCTGCTTCAATTGCACAGCGAGGGCGCTTAACACCCGATCCCCCTCTAAGTGACCATACTGATCATTAATACTTTTAAAGTGATCAATGTCTATAATCATCACACTTAGGGCACTGTCATCTGTCAATGATTGCATGCATTCGGCTAGCACTGTATCTAATTTATCTCTGTTAAACAGGCCGGTTAACTTATCAATTTCAGCCATTTTAATAATCTCAGCATTTCGAATGGCCAACTGCTGATATGCCGACGAACGAGTGCGCTCGTAAAATCGAAACAATAATATGTGTGCAATACACACTTCGATGACGTTTAGCAGCGACCCAGTATTAAAAGTGACTGATTGCTGGGCTTCTACTTGTAAAAAAACTAACACCGCACAGACAACAAAAGCACAAACACTTATCACCGTTCCCCATGTGCGTCCGATAAGGAAGAATGCAAAAGGCGGAATAAGGCTTGCCCAGAATAACGAATGGGAATAACCACCTGCGGTAACGACAAACAAAAGTATTAAAGCTGTGACTAATATCGTTAGCGCCCAGGATGCACTATCAACCTTACCTGTTCCACGAAACCAAACGAAAATGCCCAGTGAAACGAGTAACCCAACACCATCAAGTAAAGCTAAGTGATGATCATTGAAAGTCACAATATTGATAACGGTGAGGATCAAAAAATAACATGTGGTGATAAGTAAAGCATGGGCAATCAAACGAGTGCGCCAATAGTCGATATGATCCGCTGGATATTGCGGGAATTCTTTAAACCAAAATTTCAGCATAAATTCTACGTTTTAGCTTAGGCGCATCAGTGCGTTTTTAAGCGTAATTGCCAGTTGCCGTTATTTTGCGCTGCACATGCCTGCTCACTATCAAAGCGCACATGATGCCGAGCATCCTTTAACTTAACCCCTACTTTCAATAATTGAGCTTGGATCTGGCGACGTAAAAAGACATCTTGCTCTTCCAATTTAGCGCGCGCTAGCGACGCGTCAGTATCAAACACGCAAATCACCGCTAAGCTGCTAGGAAAACGCGCATAACTTGCAGTATGCGTTATCCACTCAAACCCCAAGACTTGCTGTTTAGCTAGTTCGCAGACGTTTGTCAGTGCTTTAATCACATTTTGATCAAGCTTCTTAACGGTTTTTTGCATACCTTAAATCAACTCAAAAATGTATGCTTAAACATAGTCACAAAGATAAGCAGTGTTAACTGACACTTGAGCTTGAAATTTTACGTTCGCCTCAACTTTGAAAACTTGACCCGCAACAAAGGTTTCCCATTCGTTTGCGCCTGGTAACTTAACGGTCATTGCACCGCTAACAACACTCATGGTCTCGTGCTGAGAGGTACCGAACTCATACTCGCCTGGAGCCATCACGCCTAACGTCGAATTACCCACTGCAGTATCAAATGCGATAGACTTTACGTTACCTTCAAAATATTCATTTACGTTAAACATATAATTACTCCTATTGATGAATTTGTGCGGCGCTAATGTAGCAGCTTTGGCCACTAAGTTCATTGGTAGATAGTGACTTTAATCAAAAGCCAATATCGCCATCGACGGCGGCGCTAGAAATAACGGTATATGATGTTTTCCTTCAAACCATTTACCGCATGCATTATTCTACCTGCATTCACTCTAAACTCAGTAATTATCCTTCATGATCATTCAATCTCACCAAACACTTATCTCGACCCCCACTGGCAATATGCAAACCTCCGTTTATCGTCCGCTGGAAAGTGGTACCTATCCCACTATTATCTTCTACTCGGAGATATTTCAAGAGACTGCCCCTATCACGCGCAGCGCTAAACTAATGGCTGGTCACGGTTTTGTCGTGTTAGTACCTGAAGTATTTCATGAACTAAATCCGGTCGGTACGGTTCTGGCCTATGACGATGCGGGCAAAGATAAAGGCAATGCCGACAAATTTTCTAAACCATTAGAGCAGCATGACAGTGACACGCAAAGTATGATTCGTTTTATAGACGAGCAAATCTATTGCAGCGGGCGGGTGGGTGCCATGGGGGTATGTATTGGTGGCCATTTAGCATTTCGTGCCGCACTAAATTCGCGAATTGAGGGTGCATTTTGTCTTTACCCCACAGATATTCACTCAAATACATTGCCCTGCGAGCTAGGTAACGACTCGTTGAGCCAATGCCACATTATTAATGCTGAATTATGCATGATATTTGGCAAACAAGATCCCCATGTTTCCCGGAAAGGGCGAGAGCTTATCAACACCACAATGCAAGATCACAACCTGCTATATTCCTGGCACGAGTTAAATGCTCAACATGCTTTTATGCGCGACGAAGGGGACAGATACGACCCAGCTATTGCACTTAGCTGCTATCAAATGGCAATCCAGCTATTCAACAGGCGACTGAGTTAAGCCCTATGAGTCGTTCAACTAGCAAGTCGGCATATCTTTCATGTGGGATTATATCCCTCGTTTGGCTTGCGTTCTTAGGGAAGGTGTACGCCCAGCAAGGTTTTCACGACAGTGTTGAGAGCAGAAGCCTGCATGTTGCCAATACCATCGAACAGATTAATCAAGGAAAGTTCGACAAATTTGAAATTCATGGTTTATCTCGATTTGACGATGAAAAAAAAGTAGTTCTAAAACAATGGGTTAAAACAGGAGTTAACGCCACAAGAAATGCTTTAGGCGTATACCCTTCACGCTTAATATTTCACTTAGTGCCTAAAAAATCGAATCAACCTGTACCTTGGGCATATACTCGGCGAGATAATCCGCAACGTATTTATTTACATGTAGATAGTCGATTCCCGTTACAAAAATTCATCGACGATTGGACGATATATCATGAAATTAGTCACCTTGCGATCCCATATTTAGGTGAAAAATATGCGTGGCTAGCCGAGGGATTTGCCAGTTTCATGCAATATCAAGTCATGGGCAAAGCAGGCATATTAGACGGTACTCCTGAGCAGCATTACCGTAAAAAAATAGCACCTCATTTAAAATGGTTTAAAAGTGACTTACCCCCTGCTGCTATCGCTCGTCGTCTAATGAATCAAAAGCAATATCCTGCTGCATATTGGGGTAGCGCTTATTTTTTTATTCTGGCCGATAACGCATTTTCCAGCCAACATAACACGTCACTCGCTAGGCTGATCAGTCAGTACCAGCTTTGCTGTCATGCACGCCACGGTGATGTAAACCAGCTAATGAATGATTTAGATACATTGTTAGGTGGGTCAGTGATGACAAAGCTACTAAGTGAATTTGAACATCAACCCGCCCGTGAGATTTACCCCATCGAATTTGAATAGGCATGAACGAATATATTCATAGGGGATCTTAGCCGGCGACTTACGTTACAATTCTAATAATTTATTTAATGAGAGTTCCCGCCTTGAAAAAGCAAATTTACGTCGCCTACACAGGCGGTACCATAGGTATGCGTCCATCGTCGAAAGGATATGTACCGGCTGCCGGTTTCCTATCAGATACCATAGCTAAAATGCCTGAATTTCATCGCCAAGAAATGCCTGACTTTACCATCAACGAATATGAAAGCTTGATTGACTCTGCCGATATGAGTCCCAGAGACTGGCAACAAATCGCCAACGATATCCAGCAGAATTACCAAAAATATGATGGCTTTATTATTCTTCACGGTACCGACACTATGGCATATACCGCATCCGTATTATCCTTTATGTTAGAAAACCTCGGAAAACCGGTCATAGTCACAGGCTCGCAAATCCCCTTGGCTCAACTGCGCTCAGATGGCCAAGAGAACCTATTAAACGCGCTATATCTAGCCGCTAACTACCCTATAGCTGAAGTCAGTTTGTACTTCAATAACAAACTATTTCGCGGTAATCGTAGCCGTAAATTAGACGCCGATGGTTTTGACGCGTTCGGCTCGCCAAACTTCCCTATGCTGCTTAAAGCAGGCATCAACATAGAAGTAAAAGCAGGTAAAGTTACCCCCATCAGTCAGCAACCACTTGTTGTAAGTAAGGTAACCCCTCAACCTGTGGGTGTGGTGAGCTTGTATCCTGGGATCAGTGCTGAGGTGATAAGAAACATTTTACAGCAGCCCGTTAAAGCCCTAATTTTACTCAGTTACGGGGTTGGTAATGCACCACAGAATCCCGCCTTGTTAAATGAACTAAGGCGCGCCAACGAAGACGGTATATTAATCGTAAACTGCACTCAATGCCTGCGAGGAAAAGTCAATATGTCAGGCTATGCCAACGGTAATGTACTGCAAGATGTAGGCGTTTTATCCGGTGGTGATATGACACCTGAAGCCGCATTAGCAAAGCTACATTATCTGTTAAGTAAAGAACTCAGTGTTGATGAAATGAAAAAAAGGTTGACCAGTAACCTTAAGGGAGAGCTAACCATTTAGCTAAGCGATGGGAGGCATTCCAATAAGGGGACGCGCTCTGCCTAGTTTTGTAGCAAAGAGCAACAGACATTGTATTAGAGGTAAATTGTTGAATTTCAGGTATAAAAAAAGGCAAACTAAAGTTTACCTTTTTTTGGAATTCGTATTTAAACAAGCAAGCTTGAATTAAAGTACTACGATATTCTCTGCTTGAGGACCTTTTTGGCCTTGAGTTACAGTGAACTCAACTTTTTGGCCTTCAGCTAGTGTTTTGAAGCCAGTACCAGTAATTGCACGGAAGTGAGCAAATACGTCAGGACCATTTTCTTGCTGAATGAAACCAAAACCTTTAGATTCGTTGAACCATTTAACTGTACCAGTAGTAGTAGACATAGTCTTTCCTATATTTTCAAGAGTAATAAAAAAACCTTTTTCAAGGCGAGATGTGCTGAAGCGTGTTGCTATTACTTATGATATACAAGACGAGGTACTACAATGGAACATCGAAACAGTGTGCATAAATATCAAACGTACTTTCAAGCGCGGTTAGGATACCACCCTGCACAGTGACGTCAACCTTTATTATCCATTCCACTGGTCTAACGAGCCCTTCTTTATCAATATTAAATCAACCACATACAGAGAAAAATCCAGGTAAAAACTAAGTTAAAAAATGCAAAAAAACCATTTTTTCCGTCAACCTAACGAAGGTAATTATTTGGCCATATGCCGACTAGGGATACAGGCAACCAGTGCCGCTCCCAATAGTGCGAATCCTGTGGCCAAGGTAAACGCTAACTCAGCCCCCTGCCCTTGATGCCAAATTAAACCGGCACCGTAATTGCCAGCGGCCCCACCAATCCCAAACCCGATACTGATATACAGAGCTTGCCCCTGACTTCGAAATTGCCCACCAAAATAATGATGTATAAAATTAATAGAGGCAGCGTGTATTAAACCGAAACTAAGAGCATGTAACAACTGACTGACCACTAATGCCGGCCAATACTGGGCAGCAATGGCCAATAAGTACCAGCGCACAGCGGTAAACAACATACTAACCAATAGCGTGCGCTTAACTCCGAACCGACTAATGAGCTTTCCAGCCATTAAGAAGATAATCACTTCCGCCGCGACACCTAACGCAATTAAGCCACCCGTTTCTTGTCCGCTATAATCTAAATCCCGGGCATATAGCGCAAAAAAACCGTAATAGGGTCCAAAGCTAATTTGAATCAATGTTGAAGACAAAATAAAAGCAATAAACACCTTACTGCGTACTTTTCGCCAGATAGACTGACCCGCCACTTGGGTATTATCTGTTGCTGGAGCTTCTTTTAATTTCAGTGTGATTAAAAATAAACTCAGTAGAACGACACCGCTGATGTAAATGGGGGCGTCACTGGAGAACACATCTATCAACTTACCCGCCACAACAGTCAACACAATAAAACCTATGCTTCCCCACACACGTATGCGGCTGTACTTGGTTGCATCTCCATGCACACAGCCGAGGGTGATGACTTCCGTTTGAGGTGCAATGGCGGTAAAAAACAGCATCATCAAACCAAATGCTAGGGTTAACCCCCAAAAGCTATCCAACCAAAAGATTGAGCAAAATGTGACAAAGGTGAGAAAAGCGCCAAACTGCAGTATGCGTAGGGACTTACCGGACTTATCGGCAACAGATGCAAACAAATTTGGCCCGATAATACGCATAAGCGTTATCAGTGCGAACAATTCACCAATATCTTGTGAGCTAAAACCTCGACCATCAAGAAAGACCCCTAAATAAGGGACCAGCACACCGAATTGGCCGAAATATAAAAAGAAGGTCAGCGACAGCATAACCAAATTACCTTTGGAATATGCTGCCTGGGAAGATACCACCTGGCCGCTTATTTAGTTTGCGCAGGAATAACTGGGGTAATGGACTTCACATCAGCGTTTTGACCGCGATGACGCAGATAATGATCCATCAATACCAATGCCATCATGGCTTCAGCAATAGGCACAGCCCGTATACCCACACAAGGGTCGTGTCTCCCTTTGGTCACCACTTCAGCTGCTTGCCCGTGAATATCGATACTCTCACCGGGTACACTAATACTGGATGTGGGCTTAAGCGCCATGTGTACCACTAAATCTTGGCCGCTTGAGATCCCTCCCAATACACCGCCAGAGCGGTTTGATTTGAATCCATCGCTGGACATCAAATCTCGGTGCTCGCTTCCTTTTTGCTCCACAGTGGCAAAGCCGTCTCCGACTTCAACACCCTTAACGGCATTAATGCCCATCATTGCATGGGCTAAATCCGCATCTAAACGGTCAAAAATGGGCTCGCCTAAGCCAACCGGCATATTCGTCGCCACCACTGAAACTTTAGCGCCAATGGAGTCACCTTGTTTTTTCAGCTCGCGCATGTAGTCGTCTAGCGCTTCCAATTTACTTTCGTCGGGACAGAAAAAAGCATTAGTATTGGTCACACTATGATCAATCTTGTCCATTTTAATGGGTCCAAGCTGGGACAAATATCCTCGGACCTCGATACCTAAATGGGTTTTTAAAAACTTTTTGGCTACCCCGCCGGCCGCTACTCGGATCGCAGTTTCTCTAGCTGAAGAACGCCCGCCACCTCGGTAATCTCGTAGGCCGTATTTTTGCTGATAGGTATAATCAGCATGCCCTGGACGAAACGTATCTTTTATTTTGGAGTAATCATTACTACGCTGATCAGTGTTTTTAATCAGTAAACCAATACTGGTACCTGTGGTTTTGCCTTCAAACACACCAGATAAAATCTGCACTTCATCTTCTTCTCGGCGCGCAGTGGTGTAGCGTGATGTGCCCGGCTTACGTCGATCCAAGTCGACTTGCAAATCAGCTTCACTGATTTCCAATCCAGGGGGGCAACCGTCGATCACGCCGCCAATTGCAATGCCATGACTCTCGCCAAAAGTACTTAAAGTAAAAAGCTTGCCGAAGGTATTGCCAGCCATAGTAATGATTTCCTCGTATTCGAATTATGTCTAATGCTTAGTTAATGTTATCAAGGCGCTGCTACAAACATTTACTGGTCGAAGTACGCCACTAAATCGGCTCTACTGATGGCAAAAACGCCGTGACCACCACGTGTAAACTCAACCCATTGTAGCGCTAAATCAGGATAAATATGCTCCATATGAATTTGGCTATTGCCTACTTCAACAAACAACCAACCATCATCAGTTAGATGCTCAGGCGCTTGGCGCAGCATTTTATGAACCAAGTCCAAACCATCATCTCCAGCCGCCAATGCCAGCTCGGGTTCATGATGAAATTCATCTGGTAAATCTGCCATGTCTTCAGCATCAACATAAGGCGGGTTACTGATAATCAAGTCGTATTTTTGACCTGTTAAAGCGTCCATTAAATCGGATTTAATCGGGTATACCCGTTCGCTTAGCTGATGTTCAATAATATTTAACTCTGCGACTTCAAGCGCTTCTGGGCTGATATCGACAGCATCCACTATTGCATCTTCAAACGCATAAGCGAGTGCGATTGCAATGCAGCCTCCGCCCGTGCACAAATCAAGAATTTGCGTAGGGGTTCTAGACAACCATTGAGCAAATTTATCGTCAATTAGCTCTGCAAATGGCGAGCGTGGTATTAGCACACGTTCGTCAACATAAAATGGTAAACCACAGAACCAAGCTTGATTCATCAAGTATGCTAATGGAATACGTTCCTCGACTCGGCGCTTAACTAAAACCGCTACTGCGCGCTTTTCAGTTTCGGTTAAGCGAGCTTGAAAAAGTTGTTCACCGGTTTGCTGCAGCATATCTTGGGGTAAATTAAGTGTGTGTAGCGTCAAGCAAACCGCCTCATCCCAAGGATTGTCAGTACCGTGACCATAAAACAAACCTGCTTGATTAAATTGACTGACCGCCCAACGCACCATATCCAACATTGAATGCATGTCACTTACGGCTTGTTCAAT
This sequence comes from Paraglaciecola polaris LMG 21857, assembly GCF_000315055.1. Taxonomy (GTDB): domain Bacteria; phylum Pseudomonadota; class Gammaproteobacteria; order Enterobacterales; family Alteromonadaceae; genus Paraglaciecola; species Paraglaciecola polaris. The sequence continues at coordinate 230,807 of NZ_BAER01000017.1, forward strand.
ATCCACACTATTATTCATTCTCTACCTAAATTTGTTTAGTCTAAACAAGCGCCTTACATAGTTTCAACCGCCAGACTTTGTTAAACTTGCCGTCTTGACTGCCTTATATTCGATACCTTGTTTACCACTATGAAAAAAAATTCTGCACCTGAATCATTCGATACAGCACTATTTCGTAGTGAGTTTACCGATGTAAAGCCCATAAAGCAGGACAAAATACCGCCTCAACGCTTTTCCAGCAAGCATAAATCAGCCCATCTGGGTAAAAAGCCTGTATCGCAAAGCGACCTCAAGCAACAGAATGCCACTTTTCAGTTTTCTGACGGCTTCGAGGGGCATTTCGATTGCGATCAACCACTAAAGTATGTACAACCTGGGGCAGATACCTTTGAGGTAAAACGTTTACGACGAGGGGAATACCCACCAGATTTGATCCTTGATTTACACGGATTAAATAAAGAGCAGGCTAAATTAGAAATTGCCGCCCTAATTTATGCTGCTCAAAAACGGCATTATCATTGTGTGTGCATAGTACATGGGATAGGCAGCTACGTGCTGAAAAAAAACGTGCCGAATTGGCTAATTCAGCACCCCGCAGTCAAAGGTTTTCATCAAGCCCCTCTCGAATGGGGCGGTCAGGGAGCAGTCTTAGTTTTAATTGATCTACCCCAGATAAACAGTAAGTACTAGTTAATAAAAGGTTGTTGTAAAAGTCGCTTTTTAAACTCATTTAGGTAGCGCATGATTAAAATAATAACCTTGAATATAATCGCACTGATAAGGCTTTAACAGGTCAACCTGCCCTGCTAGTTCTACGCCTTCTGCCACCACTGAAATGCCAAACTCGCGGCACATGGTGATCAATCTCGCAATCGTACTTTGAATTTCTTTATGGTCCTCAATACCATCCACTAGCACTTTTGTCGCGATTCAATACATCTATGGGTAACTTAGCTAGGTATGCAAATGCTGAATAACCTTGACCTTTCCCCATAACTCATCAACAAATTCATTTAGCGTTACAAAAAGCATACCTTTCAACAAAAGATCTCCTTACTGATGCTCCCCTGCTATAACAGTTAAAGCGGAATACGGGTAAAAAAACATCTCATATTCGACGATTTATTAGCCACAACTCAGCGTAAATTAGTCTACCTAGGCGTGTAAACTTGTCTTAATTTTGCAACATTTCAATATGTGAAAAGGCATCAAATATAGCTTAACCATATGTTTTTAATAATTAAATTAATTATGGAACAGGATCTGCTAAATACAAAGTAACAAGAATGTTGACCCTGACACCTCGCTTAGGATCAACATTAAAATTTACAAGGAAAATTAAATGTTTGATTCTCAGCAGCTAGATTCTACCCAAGCCTACAGCGGCTACTCTCATCAAACGCAGCCACAGCTCGCGGTCGATAACACCCGAGGATTCAGTCGTATAGTGGCATTCAGTGATGGCAGCGAACAGCACTATCAGCTCCCGAAGTGTCGAAATAGCAAGCAAATTAGTGTGTTTGGATTAGGCCATAATGGGGCACTGTCAGCCATATGCATGGCCGCTCTTGGACACAAAGTGATCGGCGTTGACTTAGACCAACGCAGAATCAATGCCCTCAACCAAGGCCGCACATTTTCTGAAGAAGAAGGGTTGCCTGAGTTACTTTCACAAATTAGTTCATTCCATAATCTCGTTGCGACTGATGATGCATTTAATGCATTAAAACGTACGGACTTTTCGCTAATTTGTGTAAACGATGACACAAATGATGACTCTGACGCCAGCGTTGAAAAACTTAAAGCCTTGTGTGAACAGATTGGATTGAGTTTGCGATACAAAGAGCATTTTCACAATATTGTATTTTATCAACACATAAACGCTGATCTGTTGAAAAACGTATTGCTGCCAATATTAGAAACACAGAGTGGGAAAAAAGCATCACAAGCATTCGGTGTGGCGTCGGTACAAAGTGGTAAAGATAATGAGCGAACCATTAAACGCTTTTACCAGCCGACGCAATTAACGATTCAATTTTTAGACAAGCAGAGTTGTCAGCTAACGGAACAATTATTCAGTGGCTTCAAGACAAGTATTAGACGGATAAGTTGGTAGGCAAAAAATAAAGCCTAAGTAATCAGTATAATTCTGTTTCTTAGGCTTTAGGATTTTTCATTGCATGAACAAAGTGAGTCCCAATTACGCAAACGTATCCACTTGATTCAAAGACGCCGGCTCAGACTGACCGGCACTCAATGTTGACAAGATGTCTTTAAATGCCGTTCCCATTTCTTCTTGAGACAAATTAGCCGCACCATCTCGTAAACTATCTAACTGAGACTTCAGCGAAGATTGCTGATCTTTGCTTAGGCTGGCTAACATGTCAGTTACCGCGCTTTGCTCTTCGCTAGACAGAGTAGAAACAGCCGTCTCTAACCCTGTAGGCACACCACCTTCACGGGGAGGCGGTGGTGGACCTTTAGGCTTACTCACATCTGACGAAAGCGCATTAATCGAACCGCTTGAGGAATTTATCTGCATACTACTTATCCTTATTAGTTGATAAAATTAGGCTAGAGAATGAGTAAAAATCACAAATTAGTCTCGCTTGGCATTGTCAGGAACAGCAACTAACGCATCGTCCTTCATCTGGCACGTTCCACTGAGTGAATCACCGCGTCTGGTTTCGAACGTCACGCTATCCCCTTCAGCTTTATCAGCGCACGCCTCAAACGCTTCCGGTGGTGGACGACGCTCGCCGCTCCCTTGCCCACGACCTTCTTGGGCTTGAACACCAACACTGCTTATTACTAACATACTGACCACGAAAAATATTTTTGATAACTGCATAATTTTTTACTCCGGATTGATTCTACTGCAAATACTAACAAGCAAATGTGCAGAAACGATGGAGATTGCATGGAGAACTCGGCTATTCTGCATTCTGACACTGGCATCAGCAGCTTTTGCGCAGGTATACTGGGCACATGAATATATTCCGCAAAGTCTTTTTATCCTTTCTTGGGCTAACCGCTCTGACGTTACTGATCACATTAGGCTTAGCGCGCTGGAGTTTTGACCAAGGTTTTCTTAATTTCGTGGCTGGCCTTGAGCAGCAACGACTCAGTTTACTCGGCGAAAAACTATCTGGGATATATGCACGTGACCACAATTGGCAACGAGTAGTGGATTCAGGTTTAGAGCGCTATCTTACGGCGGATCCACTTAGGCAAGGGGGGCGACCACCCAACTTGTCTCAACCCTCCCCACTGATGCCCCCAGGACCTAGACAAGGTGGTCGCCCGCCTCACCTTAGAGACCGTCAAAGTGACGCTCCTCCAACTGCGCTATTTGATGCCCACGACAATTGGATATCTGGCGTCAAGCCAAAACCGGATGCAAAAGAGGTACTTAATCACGCTATTTATCTAAGAGGTGAGAAAGTCGGTGAATTGCGCAGCTGGTTAGACGCCATACCTGAGCGTTCTTTGGCTTCGTCGTTTTCTATGCAGCAACGCTATGCCAGTCTTGCCATTGGCTTGTTGTGTCTACTGCTTGCTAGTGTGGCATCATTTCTACTCGCTAGGCGTTTAACTGCCCCGGTAAATGACGTACTTCAAGGCGTGGAGCGATTAAGCCGAGGTAACTATGATGTCAAGCTCGATACCCTAAGTAACGACGAGCTGGGCACATTAATGCGCAACCTTAATGGTTTAAGTCATATATTGAATGCAAACCGCAGTGCAAAAAACCGCTGGTTTGCCGATATCTCTCACGAGCTGCGCACGCCACTGACTATTTTAATTGGCGAACTTGATGCATTAGAAGCTGGCATACGCCCCTTTGGCGCCGAACAAGTTGCCTCATTAAAACATGAAGCTATGTTGTTACATCGTTTAGTGGACGATCTTTATCAACTCTCTATGTCTGACGTCGGTGGGTTGAAATACCACTTTAACCAAGTGGATATTAGCGAGAGTGTTGATAATATATGCGCGGCAATGAACGCAAAGGCACAGCAGAAAGACTTACGAATATCGACAAACATCCCAACAAAACCAATATATTGTTTGGCGGATCCTCAACGCCTTGAGCAGCTTTTTATCAACTTACTCAACAACGCCATCTTGTATACCGATGCAGGAGGCGAAATCGTTTTATCCCTAACTTACCGTGCCGATAAAGTGATATTTGAAATCAACGATACTTTACCCGGTGTCCCACTGGGTGACTGTGACAAATTATTCGACCCTTTATATCGTCAGAACCCGTCACGAAACCGGGCGGCTCCAGGTGCTGGGCTAGGTTTAACAATCTGTAAAAACATCGTCACCGCACATCAGGGTAAAATCAACGCATCTCCTTCGTCGTTGGGAGGACTATGTATCAGAGTCGAGTTGGAGACAGCTAAAAAATGAATACGAACAGCAAACAACAAATCTTAATTGTTGAAGACGAGCCTAAAATTGCACAAATTCTAGTCGACTTCCTTACATTAGAAGGTTATTCAACACGTGTAGTCCATCAGGGAGATGAAGCCGAAGCGGTGATAAAATCTGACCAGCCCAACTGTGTAATATTAGATTTAATGTTACCCGGTAAAGATGGTTTAACCATCTGTAAAGACGTGCGCAAATTTTCTCAAGTCCCCATCATTATGTTAACAGCCCGAGTTGATGAAATAGACAGGTTGATGGGTTTAGGTTTTGGCGCAGATGACTATGTGTGTAAACCCTTTTCGCCTCGAGAAGTCGTTGCCAGAGTACAAGCTGTGCTGCGTAGGTCCTCGGTTATAGCCCCAACACCAGAATCAAATACATTGAGTTTTAAACATATCAGCATAAATACGGAAAGATTTGAGTGCACCGTAAATGGCACCGGTGTTGAGCTCACACCGGTAGAGTTTCGTTTACTTAAAACCCTACTTGTCCGCCCCGGCGCGGTATTTTCTAGAGAGAGTTTAATGCATAGCTGTTATGACGATTCACGTATCGTGAGTAACCGAACGATAGACAGTCATATGAAAAATCTCAGAAATAAAGTGACCTTAGCAAATGACCCTCAATCTATCCTGCAATCTGTATACGGGATCGGCTATAAATTAATGTAATACCTCTTGAGGAGTTTGGTTATACGCTGTAACTCCTCATTGACTGCACAGTTTCTGCGTTTTATTGACCTAAAGTGTTAACAAGCTCATAAACAAAGATAAACTCATGAAACCTATTTCTCTCTATGCCCAAACTTTAACCATTTATTGCCTCGTATTATCACTGTTTGCTTGTGGTGGCAGTACAACCGATACCACCAGCACAGATACATCTGCAGAGCAAACCACTGACGACACAGTAACAGAGCCTGAGACAGACACCCTGGTAGAAAGCCTACAGTCCCCGTATTTTTTTGATGATGCGGTGATCGAAACCATCACCACCGAAAGTTGCACCTTATCAGGCGGCACACAAACCAATTGTTATCGCATTACAGTAGCAGGCGAACCAGTAGTTGATGAAATAGGTCCATTTTGCCCTTCTACGATTGATTCCGATGCGTCACAGGGCGGAATTTGGTTCGATGGTTCAGGTGAGGTATATGACATAGACGGTGCATTCATCGCTAACCTAGACTCGTTATATGGTGATGGCTGGTTGCTGTACGATCCGAGCACAGGTAAAGTTAACATCACTGACAGCCAAGAGTCATGTGAAGCAGCGGCACGACCAAACGTTGATGTGGCCTATCAAAACTATTGCGTACAATGTGACTTAGACTATTACGGCGGTGGAATAAGCGAAACAGTGCTGATCCCTGTCACGCCCGTACCGCTGAGCAACCCCAATTACGTAAACGACAATATGGGTATTTCCCTCAACGGGGTGATTTTAGCTGCACAAGCGCCAGTTGACGCCATATTGAGTAATTACACCATTGCCGCATTTGACGATTGTGGTGGGCATATAAACCCATTTGACGGCTATCACTATCATGCCGCCACGGGTTGCTCAACGGGCCCTGACGAAGAAGATGGTCACGCAAGTTTAATTGGCTACGCCCTAGACGGATACGATATCTACGCTATGTTAGATACATCGGGATATGAAGAAACAGATCTTGATGAATGTAGAGGACACAGCGATGACACCAGAGGCTATCACTACCATGTTGCCAGCCCAGGCGAAAACATGTTTATCGGTTGCTTCCACGGGGAGCAAGGTGAATGGTTGGGCACTGAATAAGGAAAATAAAAGATGAATAGCACGCCATTGATTAACGACAAAAAGTACCTAATTCCAATATTACTGGGCACGATCGCCAGCGCGTTTTTAAGTGTGAACGCAATAGCCCATGAGGGCCATGTAGATAAAGATGCGCAACTAGCATGTGAAAAAAAGGTGCTACGAGCATCGTGTCAATACATGAAAGAAACTGACCAGAACATAGCTAAAGTGTACAGCGGCTATTGTCAAAAAATATCTCACAATAAGATCTGCGTGCGCAATCAACCCATCAAAACGATTGTGCTTGAACCCCTAAGCAATTAACGATGCTTGTTTAGAGGAAAGTCAAAATGCCTCATCATAGACGAGGCATTTTGCTGGACAGCCCGCTCTTATGTATTTTTTTGCAGCAGCCACACTTCCTCATTTGCCGCTATCTTACCTTTCAGCCCACCTTTGACGTCTTCGCTAGCCAGTAATGAAATGCGGTAGTTATCACCATAATGCTGAACAATTTCATCCCTGTTAACGCAATAAGGTGGCCCAGGTAAAAGATCTTGCTGATAGTCAAAACTGATCAGCAATTGAGGCGCGTTATCAGTCAAGTTGCGTATATGTCCGGTGTACTTTTCGCGCATCATCAACGGCAAAGCAACGAGGGCAGCCCTGTCGTATACGGCATCAATTTTTCCGATTAATGTTTCAGTTAAACGAAAAATATCACCCACATAAATATCAATCCTCAGCCCATTGGGATTGGCCTGATAATGGATTAAATCTGGCTCAACAAGGTGCATTACCTTAGGTTCGATTTCCATATCTGCAAATAACTGCACCACAGCGGCCTCGTGCAACTCTGCCGCCACCACATGATGACCATTTGCCACCAACCAAGCTATATCACGGGTTTTCCCACAAAGGGGAACCAAAACTCGGCTTTGCACGGGTAATTGCAGCGCTGAAAAATGCGCTTTTAACAATGGACTGCCCTTAAATTGGTGAAACGCAATATCCCCTTGTTTCCATTTCTCATGCCAATAACTTGCTTGCATATCCACTCCATCATAAATGCTGGTCATTACACCATATGCCGATAATAAATTTTTATTCTGCCCTTTACCCTTGTTACGTCTACGCAATGTGACTAAACACCCACGGCCGAACAAAAGACCGTACTGGTACATAATAACAAGATTTACAGCATACCTTTTAACTTGGCGATACCATAAGCGTTCACAGTGGACGCATCTTGAATTTCACCCGATATAATCATGTTTTCAAAACTAGCCAGAGAGATTTTTTGGGTAATTAATCCCTCTTCCTCAGGATCGAGACTCATTTCGGTAAACGTCAGTTGTGTCGCAAAATAGATATGGTATTTCTGATTGCAAAACCCGTATGCCAAATACTGCTGTCCCAAATAGTGCATTTTATTCGCCACTAAACCCGTTTCTTCTTTTAATTCACCTGCCGCTAATAAAGCATGGTCTGCATCTGGATTTTGTTCCCATGCGCCTTGGGGTAACTCCCAACAACGTTTTTTGATGGGATAACGATACTGCTCAACCAAATGTATATAGCCATCTTGCACGGGTAGAATCACCACAAAATCGGGTTTTTCCACTACCCCATAGATACCTTCACTACCACTGCTGCGACGGATTTTGTCTTCCTTTAGGCGCATCCACTTATTTTCATAAATGACGGTACTGGTTAATGTTTGTATTTCGTCACGCATCTACTCACCTTAGCATTTGCTCATTCTCATGTTCACTCATAACGTGCGAGCTATATGCGCACCCATAGTTTTTATCTTATCGTAAACGCCTGCGTTTTTGTGTTGATGGCTAAAATTTGTTGAGGATTTATTGAGGGATCTCATATTCACTGCGTATACGTAGTAATATAAGGTAATTTAACGGATAAGGCGTGAAAGTAATTCACCTCAATCGGGCAAAAAAACAGACCTTGGCAGGTAATAAAAAATGTCAATTAGTCGAACAGTTATATGCTGAATACGGCAGTGCTCTGCGCCGTTTTATTCGCGTGCGCTCGCGATTAAATGAAGGGGATTGCGATGATGTTATGCAGGAAGTGTACGAACGCTTACTAAAGTTAGAAGGTTTACAGCAAAAACTAGCGGGTCGAATGGATACCGTCCGCAACTATCTCTTTCAGATTGCCAGCCATATTTTAATTGACCGGGATCGCAGAGCAAAAGTGCGCTGCAAAGACAACCATATCAGTGACCATGACACAGCGATTTTTTCTTCCATCTTCTCGCCAGAACGCGCGTTGCAAAACCGCAAACAGTTAAGACAAATCGAGATGGCACTAGCAGAGATTAAAACCAGCCACAAACAGGCATTTATGTTAAACAGAATTGAAGGCATGAGTTACCGAGAAATCAGTGACTCATTAGGTGTATCAGTCAGTACAGTAGAAAAATACATATCTGCTGCTCTGGTTGTGATCAGAAGTAAGGTATCGCCAGAATGAATAATGAAGTGAACCAAGAATTGATTAGCCAGCAAGCTGCGAAATTCGTAGCTCGTTTATATTCAGGTGAATTAAGCCCAGAAGAAGAAAAGCAAATTTATGCCTGGTGTGAGCGACGCCCTGAACATCAACACGAATTTGATACCATGCTCGCTCTTTGGGACACTAGCGGTCAATTGTATCAAACACCAAAATCGCCGCACAAATCCCCTCGCGGTTATTGGTTTATGGGAATGGCAGCAAGTTTTGTTTGTGCCCTGTTAGCAGTATGGTTTTTAGCCGTCCCTCAGCCAAATGCACTATATCAGCTAGCAAATGAACGACAGACTCAATATGAAACGGCCATCGGTGAAATCAGCACAGTTGGTTTGCCAGATGGCAGTGCCGTCACCCTCAATACAGACAGCGCGATCAACATTGACTTTTCTGGTGTACAACGTCGTATTTGGTTAATCAGAGGCGAAGCTTTTTTTGATGTGGCAAAAGATCCAACTCGTGTGTTCAGTATTAATACTGGCGAAAAAACCATTCGCGTCATAGGCACAAAGTTTAATGTACGTAAATCGGAGCAGACTCTAAAAGTATCGGTAACAGAAGGCTTGGTTGCGGTGCAGCCCTCAGCACGTCCCTCAGATGATCAAATTGAATTTGATAAAGCTGAAACCTTATTGGCAGCAGGCTCAATTGGTGCATTTAACGGCACCAGTGAAGTGATAGCAAAAGTCACTTCCAAAGAAGTGCTCGCTCATCAACAGTGGCGTCAGGGCGTTTTTCGTTTCGACAATGAACCCTTATCCAAAGTAATAACTGAGTTTAATCGCTATCGCCTGAAAAAAATCACCCTTCGCAACACAGATTTAGGCAAACTAAAAATAAGCGGCGTATTTAAATTAAAAGACGGTGATAGCATTTTATCTGCACTTGAAGCCGCACTGCCAGTAGAGGTCGAGCGCTATCCTAACTACATAGAATTGACTGCTAAAAACTAATTTCAATTTTTATGGAGGATCATTTTGTGCCTTGCGTATACCTCTAATAGGAACAGTCATTTCTAATAATAATAGAGGCACACATATGAAATCACGTCAGTCATTTACACTCAGCACGCTTGCGTGCAGCGTCATGTTAATGATGCACACAGGCCACAGTTTTGCCGCCCAAGACCGACCGCAAAACATTGATATTCCAGCGCAGAACATTGATTCCGCATTACTGGAACTGGCTGAAGAAAGCCAAACACAGATTTTGTTTTCTTCAGCTATTACGCCTGCCATAACCACGCGTGAAATATCTGCCACGTTGACAGTGGAAGAAGCCTTGAACATTCTGCTAGAAAATACCTCGTTAGAATATATCAAGCGCTCCGCAAGCACCTTTGTCATACGTGAAAAGAACAGCGTATCTCAGGAGGTACCACAGGCAAAAGCAACAAATACCAGCAATGGTGCTGATGCTACGATAACTGCGACATCGGGCACACAAACAAAAAAGGCTGACGGCGAAGCCAGTGTTGAGCGCATCCGCGTGGTTGGCTCAAATATCCGCGTCAACCAAGATTCTGGCGCATTACCCATTACCACTTTCAGCGCCGAAGATTTTGAAGATTTGGGAATATCCAGCGGTGCTGATTTATTGGCTGAATTGCCCCAGCAAGGCGAAGTAAGCTTTAACAGCGAACGTGTTGTCGGCGGTGTAAATGACGCACGAGGAGACGTTTCCTCAATCAATTTACGCGGTATCGGCACGGGCTATAGTTTAACCCTATTAAACGGTCGTCGCTTAGTACTTCATCCGGGGACCCAAGCTGAAGATCTTGTGCCCGTTACCACAGTTAACTCTAACGCTTTGCCCGTTCGCGGCCTGAAGCGGGTTGAAGTATTGCGCGACGGTGCTGCGGCGATTTACGGTACGGACGCCATTGCCGGTGTTATTAATTATGTCTTAAAAGATAAAAATACCGGTGGCGATTTACAGTTACAATACGGCAAAAATGATGGCACTGATAAAGACACCATTAGCTTATCAGGCTCTGGCGGCTGGTTTTTTAACAACGAGCAAACCCATTTAACTTTAAGTGCCAGCCTTTACGAGCAAGATATGCTGATGGCATCTGAACGCGATTATGCCGCAAGCTCTGATACCCGTAATTTTCCGGGCCTGGAACCAGAATTTGTTGGCAATACGTCACTCGATGGACGCACCACATCTAGCCCTTGGGCTGAGCTTAGCTCTGACAGCTTAGGCACGTTTCATATTCAGCCTGACACGTTTGCCGGCTGCGAGGTGGCACTGGGTAATAACATTTGTGCCGATGGTGGCAGCTTAGATCGCGAGTTAAGATTTGATTCCAACTCAGAGCGCTCCCTAAGCTCCGAGGTGAGCCGAGTTAATCTATACGCACTGCTCACTCACAACCTAACCGATGAAGTCGAGTTATACGGTGAAGCGCTTTATTACCAAGCGGAAGCTGACCGTTTACGCGAACAAAGTGGAAATCTGACCGCGCAACGTTTTACCATATCCAGTGATGCATTTTATAATCCTTTTGGTGAAGACGTTACATTGCGCCGGTACCGCCCCATCGATACTGGGCCACGCAAAATTAACGTTGAAGATTATTCCTACCGATTCTTAACCGGCCTACGGGGTTACTTTCAAGACTGGGATTGGGATACCGCCCTGTTGTACTCAAAAGCCCACACCCTAGATTCCGCCAATCGCGTTAACAGCACGTTATTCCAGCAAGCGGTCAATAGCACAGATCAAAGTAGCGCTTATGATATTTTTAACGGCGGTAGCTTAGACAATCCAAACATAGGTGATGCCACTGGCAATCCTCAAGATGTGATTGATAGCTTCATGTTCAATATTGAGCGTGAATCTGAAACCGAACTTGCGTTATATGACTTCAAAATATCCCGTCCTGATCTTTTCGCTCTACCAGCGGGCGATGTAGGCATGGCGGTGGGAATAGAATACCGCTACGAAAGTTTTTCCGATGCCCGCAGCGATGCACTAAACGGCACCGACAATTTTATTGATGTTGTAACCGGACAGGAGTCAACGCTTGCCAGTACCGTACTAGGCAGTAGCCCAACACCTGACTCATCAGGTAGTCGCAATGTATTTTCTACTTACCTAGAATTTGCTGTGCCACTGCTAGCCGATTTACCCGGTGTGCAAAGTCTGAATATGCAACTTGCTGCACGTTATGAGCGCTTCTCTGATGTCGGAGATATAACCAAACCAAAAATCTCATTGGCTTGGCAAGTAAACGATATGGTTCAGCTACGGGCAGCCTATGCTGAAGGCTTTAAAGCGCCGGGGTTACCGCAAACTACCGCGGTCGATGTCTCACGCTCCAACACACGTTCAGATCCAATTTCAGGGATTCGCCAAGGCACCCTAGAAATACGCAATGGCAGTGACGATTTAAAACCAGAAACCAGTACCAATACTTTCACCGGTATTGTATTCACACCTACGGCTAACTTAACGTTAACCGCGGACTGGTGGCACATTAAGCAAAAAGATGTGGTAGGTATTTTAAGTAGCCAGACCCAGATATTGTACGATGCCCTACTTCGCGTCGATGGCAGTAGCAACGCCAACGTGATACGCGATGACAACAACGAAATATTGTATGTTACTAACGACTATACAAACTTATTGCCCCGTGAAATCAAAGGTATCGATTACAGCATTTTTTATAAACTAGATACTGAACTGGGTAAATTTACCTTTACCGCTAATGCAGCCAATCTGAAGCAATTTGATCAAGGATTAGACACAGTCACTCAACGCGTGGTTGATGCCCAGGCAGCGGGCAATGAAGCGGTACTATTTAACGGTGAAGCAGTGGGTATTCCAGGTGCTGCCGGTGATTTATTGACTAAAAATGGTCGCCCAGAATGGCGCAGTAATATTGGCCTAAAATGGCAAAAAGACAATTGGGGAGCAGGTGTAAAATACAAATATATCAGTGAACTGGAAAACATCTTTTTGTCTTACTTTGATGAGAGTGACGATTTGGTTTATCAAAAAATTGATAACTGGTCGACCGTTGATGCCTACGTAAATTATTCATTTACCCAACAAAACAGCTGGTTGAATAAGACTAAAGTAACACTAGGAGCGCGAAATATTGGTGACAAAGAACCACCTTTCACCTCTGGTACTTTTGGTTATGAAAGCAGCGTTCATTCTTCATCAGGACGTTATTTATACATGACGTTAAACAAAAAATTCTAGTCACCCAGCCAATCAGATCAACACGCTGATTGGCTTTTTTTCTCGCAGACAAAAATAAACGGATCGCCTAACCTATGCTTCGATATTTTATTCCCATACTATTTTTATTAACCGTTTCGCCCCTTAGCCATGCACAAGCCTGTAAATTTGACGATGTCACCTTCGACAGTGATTTCAGTGGCGCACGGTTGGATAGCTGTGAAAAACTAGCCAAACATCAATACCATATCGGTATATTGCCGGAAAACGAGCCGGTAAACCCCAGTCCTTGGTTTAGTTTTAAGCTGCACTCTGAAGATGCAGCCAAGGTACAAATCAAATTAACATTCAACGGTAACAACCCGCGTTATTTACCCAAGCTCAGCACGGACGGGATACATTGGCAAAACATTGCCTTCGATACCAAAGGCCAAGCAATGTGGCTCAGTGTTAATACCAACACTAAACCCGTGTGGATATCCGCCCAGGAAATTATCGATAATCAAGAATACGATACTTGGTTAAATGCGTTACAAGCCCAACGTCCTGGAATATCTGTGGAAACATTGGGTCAGTCAGAAAAAGGCCGGCCGATTAAAGCGCTGGTTAAACAATCGGCACAAAATAAAGAATGGTTAGTGATCATAGGCCGCCAACATCCACCGGAAGTAACCGGAGCCATGGCACTTTTCGCTTTTAGTGAATCGTTACTGCTAGATGACACACTAGGCGACCGATTTTTTAACCGTTTCAATTTATTGTTAGTGCCTGATGTCAACCCTGACGGTGTCGAAACGGGCAACTGGCGACACAACGCCAATGGCGTGGATTTAAATCGTGACTGGAAAAACTTCGCTCAAGTGGAAACGCGTTTAGTAAGAGACAAAATGGCCAGCATAGTGGAAAACGGCGGCAAGATTGTATTTGCCATTGATTTTCATTCTACTTTTCATGATGTATTTTACACCATGCCGCAGGAGCATGATTTAGCGCCAACTCCCCTGATGACAGATTGGTTAGCTGATCTAGAAGCTGAAACAAAATGGGTGTTCAAAACCGTTAATAAGTCCGCCTCATCGCCAGACAGAGGTATTTTCAAGCAATACATTGCAGATCATTACAAAGTACACGGCGTGACCTATGAAGTCGGCGATAACACCAATCGCCAGCTTATTCCTTATGTGGCCAAACAAGCCGCGAAGGCGCTAGTGGATAATCTATTAAAGGTAGAACCCGCGGCATTTTATGTTACGCAAAAATAACCGCATAGCAGCAATGAAAACAACACTTTCATACACTTTGTTGGCGTTACTGGCGACGCTTTTCCTGCATTCAGGGGTCGCTATCGCTGCGAAGCAGACCAGTGGGAGTTATGTTGCACAAGACGTAACACGCCATCAAGCCTTGAGTAATGAACTGGCGCAAAACTTGTGGGACTGGGCAGAAACACGTTTTCATGAAAAGAAAAGCAGCCATGCTATGCAGGTGATACTGGCAGAGCAAGGCTTCAAGGTTGACGTGGGCGTTGCAGACATGCCCACTGCATTTGTCGCTAGTTACGGCTCAAAGGACGGCCCCGTCATCGCCATACTGGCAGAAATGGATGCCCTACCCGGTTTATCGCAACAAGCACAGCCTTATAAACAATCCATTGATGGCAAAGAAGCAGGGCACGCTTGTGGTCATCATTTGTTTGGCGCGGGCTCGTTAGCAGCGGCATTAACCGTCAAAAACTGGTTACAACAAAACAACATACAAGGTCAAATTCGACTCTATGGGACGCCTGCAGAAGAAGGCGGTTCAGGCAAGGTATACATGGTTCGCGAAGGACTCTTTAGTGACGTAGACACGGTATTACATTGGCACCCTGGTGGACAAAACACCACCCAACCCATGTCAACCCTAGCCAATAAAACCGCTAAATTTCGTTTTCATGGCATTGCTTCTCATGCAGCCGCAGCCCCAGAGCAAGGTCGGTCAGCGTTAGATGCGGTTGAAGCAATGAATTACATGGTAAATATGATGCGCGAACACGTACCGGCTGATACACGTATTCATTATATTATTACCCATGGAGGCGATGCGCCAAACATAGTGCCTGAATTTGCCGAGGTCTATTATTATCTACGTACTCCTTCAGCGGCCGATCTACCGGCATTATGGTCGAGACTAGAAAAAACGGCACAGGCCGCCGCTATGGGTACAGAAACCCAAGTAGACTGGGAGATAATGTCAGGCGTATGGAGCACCCTACCCAACGCCACCTTAGCGAAAGTCGCCCACGACGCAATGGACACATTTGGTGGTATTAAATATTCGCCCCAAGAGCAAGCGTTTGCAGATGTCTTGCGCACAACACTCAGTAAGAGAGCGGTAAAGCAAATCGGTAATGAACAAAACATTATGCCCTACACTGACGATATTTATCACTCCACGGCGTCAACCGATGTAGGTGATATTAGTTGGAACGTGCCTACCGCAGGTTTTGTTACAGCAACTTGGGTGCCCGGTACAGCTCCTCACAGTTGGCAAGCTGTGGCTGCTGGCGGTATGAGTATTGGTTATAAAGGCATGCATTTGGCCAGTAAAACGTTAGCATTGAGCGCCATTCGTTTGTTTGAACAACCAGATTTAATCCAACAAGCAAAAACGGAATGGCGTGGGCGTGTGGGTGACGTGCAATACCAATCACAGATTGGTGATCGCTCTCCTATTTTGTAAATAGCAAAAACCTGTGCCTTATATTTGATTTAATAAGGTGCATAGGGTTTATCAAATGACAAAAGCCTTACCCTTTTGGCTTTAAGGTCAATAACGTTATGGATAACTATAGTTAACCTTATCCTGCACAATAAACTAAAACCGTGTTTAAACTGCGTTTTATTGCGCAACATAATCCTCCGGGGGAAGTATGGAATTAGTTTATCCGACCTATGCCCATATCGACCAGCTCATGACGTGGTTCAAAGATGAGGCCCAAGTGACTATCTGGTCTGGGCCTAATTTTAGATACCCGTTTGATTTCGCGTCGTTTAAATATGATCTTAAATTGCCCCCTTCACTCTTACTCATTGATAGCCGGAGCAAATACAGTATTAGCATTTGCTCAATATTACTTGCGCGAGGGGAAATGCCACTTAGGCCGTTTAGTCGTTAATCCAGCATTTCGCAGGCAAGGCCTTATCACAGAATTAATATGCCGGCTCTGCGAATTAGGTAAAGCTGAATTCGCGGTAGATACCTGCTCTTTGTTTGTCTTTACGTACAATACTTGGGCATTAAATGCCTACCAAAAGCTAGGATTTAAGGTTGCAGACTATCCTGAAGATATACCACTGGAAAACTGCGTATACATTATACATGGTGCAGTCAAGCGAGCGACGTCACAGCCATTAATAAGCGATAACAAAAATCTCAAAATAAAGACCACTCACCCGTCTGTGTATGGCACTGACCATGTCATTATTCTTCATTCTATTGCTTGGTTTAAAGCCCAGCTCAACCATATAGCTTGATGAATAAAGAAAATAACAGACCATAAAAAGCCCTCCGTGGAGGGCTAAACGCTAAGTCATACGCCTTCAGGCTAGGGTCTTACGTCTGACTCGCACCAATCCAGCTAATCCAATAGCAAATATGGCGAGAACAGCGGGCTCTGATACATTTAGAGCTGCAAGTGCTGTCGCGGCTATAATTTCATGGCCGACTGCTGTTGGGTGAACGGCGTCCCACAATAAGTAATCATCAGGATTAGTACAGACGACGCCGCCACTAATACACGGCTGCGATACATTACTGAGTGCGTAATCACTTGGGTTAAGCGTTATGTCGAGAAACGTACTGAACATGTCAAGTTGGGTAATATTGAGTCCGTTGCCCAGTCCGTTTAAACCACTTGCCAAGGCCGAGTTAAAAGCCAATGCCCAAGGATCGGCAAGAGGAAGGTTAGGAATTAAAAAGTCCACGGCCCCTAAGGCTGATAGGTTTAAAATACTATCAATGATGTTATTCACCGCGTTCATTGGACTGTATGTGCCAAGGGGATTGTTCTGCAGAAAATCGTTACCTCCAGCCCAAATCACGTAAAGTCCATCGGCGTCAGCCATACCTCCGGTATTGTTCATGAAGAGAGGTATTTGTCCATCGAGAACCTGATCGCTTCTTTGCCCACCAATGGCATAGTTCGTGCCGCCTGCGAAAGCAGACGTTGCTGACAACCCTAAATCATCAGCCAACAACTCAACCCACACTGGGCCATTAGAAAATCGGCAATCGAAATAAGGTGCAGGAGGGCAATTTGTCGGGGAAATATAGCTGAGTGCCCCAGGGTCTGAGAGTGAATCACCAAATATGTATAGGTTGCTGATGGGTGAAGCTGAGGCTGTCGCGCTGACAAGCAGCAGGAACGCCAAGGTTACAGAAAATGTCTGTTTGACTTTCTTGCAAAAAAGATTGGTTACGCTAGACACCGGAAGGGTTAGTGTTTTCATTAAATCACCTTTGGACGATCGTAAACTCAACGACGCCATATAGAATGTATTATTGTCAGTATCCGGTTAAGGACACGCTTCAGCCAAGAATCCCCCAACAGCGAATAGACGGTTTCCATGCTAAAGAGGCTCTATGCATAATTCGATCCTCACCAATAAAATCAATAATTTAGCTATCTTTTGGTTGAAATAAAGACGATGAGTGCAAAAAAAACTGACACACCTTATCCACTTTCACTGTGCGCATATCAGGCGTATCGATCCCCCTATGTATTTTACGCTTAAATATGCCCAAGGTAGAGCCAATTAGGCTGTTGCAATCAATACAAATTCCACGTTAATTTGCTTCAAGTGTTAACGCAACGCCGCTACTATCCGTTTGTAAGTGATGGCGGCTGTTGAGTAAAAACAAGCGATTAACCTCAACGTCTTGCACATTGGCCAAATAGGTTTTAACGACTTTAGCTCGGTTATCAGCAAGTTTTGCCAACGCGCTAGGAGATATCTTAATAGCATTTCGGGTTTGGTTGTACATGGCGATAAGCAGTGCTTGATGAAGGTGATCGGGAGCAATGATCGTCTCAACATCCCCATGCTGAAGTTTGGCTTTGACTAACTGCCGCTCTTCATCAACCGTTTTATTAGTCGTGTTAGTAAACAGCAGGCCTAACGCTTCGCTTATTGGCCCGGCTAAAGGGACCGTACTGGCCGATAATTTCTCAGGGAGTGAATCTTGTCCCGTCAGTTCCCGTAATTGACTTTGTAGTTTTTGCTCAGCAAGTTCATAGGCATCCGCTACCTCGTTTACGGTTCCTTCAATATTAACCCGTAGGCCTGGGCGCTGTGCTAAGGCACCAGCTAATGTTGCTAATTTCTGCGACATGTCGTCGCTTAACTGAAACGAACCTGCAGCAAAGGTTATTTCATTGAGTTCATCATCGCTTCCTACCAAATTCGCCAGCAACGAAAAGGGAGCGCTAACCGCTTTGATAATTAAATTCTTAAGTGTTTGCAGTACGATTGAAGCAAAACCAAAACTGGGATTATCCAAATCCCCTGATACTTGCAAACCGAGGTCAATCACCCCATTTGAATCTTGTAATAGCGCGATAGCTAATCCTAAAGGCAAGCTTAAGGCTTGGTCTGAGTCTGTTTTTTTGCCCAGTGTAAGTTGATCAATAATAACGTGATTATCACCCGTCAATTGATTGTTTTCCAAGGTGTATTTAACATCTAATGAAAGCAAACCTTTGTCTATAAAATGCCCCATATAGGTGCCTGAATAAGGGTTAACAGAGGTGAGCTCTGCACCACTAACCGAAAAGTTAAGATCCAGGAACATATCGTCAATAAGTGGATTTAACGAACCTTGCAGCGCCACAGGCGCATAGCCGTCTATTTTACCGTTTAAATCGACATTTGCTGCACTATCGGCGCGAGAAGATAGTGCCGTAATGCTGCCGTTTAATGCTTCTATGCCTGAGGCAAAACGCGGTCGCAACGAGTTGTCGGCAAAATACGCACTGCCATCTACGACGCTCACCTCTTCAATTCGGATAGCCATAGGCTCAGGGGTTGACTGAGCTGGCTGGATATTTTTGCCAGACGACGGATCATTTGCAGCAACAGCACTGTCGGCCGCTGGTTTGAGCAAAATACTGTCGATATTAGTTTGCTTATTTTCATCAATAACAAGCTTCGCATAAGGCTTCTCTAATTCGACTTTTTGCACTGCCAGTGCGTTCTCATTCGAGTTAAACTGTATGCCTGTTATCTGTAGGTTCTGCCACTTAACTAAAGGCTCTTGTTTCAGGCCATCATTTACCATCAAACCATGAATACTTGCCTGCCCATCGAAGACAAGCGAGCTTGGCGCACCGGCTTCAAATCCACCTGAAAGGGCTGCTTCGCCCTCTTGCAAGATAAGGTTTGCGTATGATCTAACATAGGGCTGCAGCTGTTTTAAGGCGAATTGTGTAAAGTCTACTGTGCCCGATACTTGTTGCCTGTGGACGTTAACCGCACCTTCACTGAGTATCGACCCAGCCGCACTCACAGGACGTTGCGTTTCGTCGCCCGCAAGGCCTAATGCTAGCGTATAATTAATAGGGGTTTCGAAGCGCGTGTCGACAACGCCTGTTGTCCCATTGATTGAAAACACTCGCCACTTTACTCCCTGTGATATGGCGCTTTCGTTCAAATCGATACCACCATTGTTAAGGGCAAATGATTGCAGAACAATACGCCACGACGGAGTGGTATCTGTCACTTTAGGTGCTGTGTTACTAAGTTCTGGTGGCGATGTAGTTGCGGATGTTTTCGATGTGATTTTTGGCGTCAACATAGTAATGAGATCGACACCATTCTGGTCAAAGTTGGCATCGAGCCAAGGTTCATCAATGCTCATCTCACTGATGTCTACTTGCTGGGTATTGGTATCGAGTTTGAGGCCACGAATGTTTAGGCCTGCAATGGTTATTCTGGGTTTATTGCTATCTGCGATAGCTAGCTCAGATAAAGTTAAGTGGCCGTTATCTGCTTGAAAACGAATGCGCTCCGATTCTTCAGACAAAAGATAATCAAGTTGGAAATTCAGTAATCCGCTTGTGATTTTACCTTCAACCACGTCGTCCGATAATGGCCATAACGGCGACAGCGCAACACCGACGAGCTCAAGGTGACCTTTGACTTCAAGTGGTGCCAACTGAAATTGGCCTTCGACACCCAGCGTACCACCTTCGCTAGTTACCAGTTTAAAGTGGTAGTTATTTTGCGCTCCTTGGGAGCTGTGATCCGCCGGTTCAATATAAATGGCGGCTAACGTATCCAGTTCAGTCAACTCGAATGCTAACTCTGGGTAGTCAATATCAGTCCCAGTGACCCCATCAGATAGAAGAACATGACCATCCTTAAGACGAAATTTGCCTAATCGAATATGAGGGATCTGCGCCTGCTCGACGTTGTCAGCTACTGTCTGTTCTGATGATGTCTGACTAAGGGTATTAATGATATCAGTCACGTTAAATTGGTTTGTTTCACCGCCTGACGTTCTGGCTAAATGCGCATAAGGGGCATCGATATATATATGCTCAATACTGAGGGTGAAATGCATCAGTGTTTGCCAGAATCCAGCATCTACCTCTAACAGGTCAAAATGCGCAAACGGCTCACTAATCTGCCCTTCTTCTATTAAGAAATTAGATACCCGCATACGCAGTAAAAACGGGTTTATGCTTATTTTTTCAATTGTGACCGTGCGCCCAAGCTTGTCACTCAATACACTTGGTAGTTGTGAATGCAATACTAATGGGGTGAGCACACCCAACATTAACGCATAAATTAAAGATCCAGCCATGATATAGCTGGAAATGCGCAACCATTTTTTTTGTTTATTGAATGTGTCAGCCAGATTTTTGAAGTACATAGTCTGTTCTATTTAATTAGACGCCAAAGTAGTCATGAAAGTGTGGGCCTGCTAACGAGTTAACAGGCCCACTGGGAATGTCTTAAAGAATAGCCGTCAGTTTGCCAAGTCCGGACTGTAGCAATGCTTGGGTGTCTTCATCATCACTAATATACGTACTAATTTGAGAAACAAAACTACTTATCATGTCTGTATCTAAACCGAGCGCTTCAAACTGCTGTTTTAGCTCATTAATAGCGCTTAATGAACTGCTGTATTCCGATGCTTTGCTTAATAATCCAGACATGCCAGAACTCTTTGATGACGAGTCGGTAGCAATGTCGGGCGCATAGGCTAACAAAGAATCCAAACCCGGCAAGCTACCAGCAAGCTGCGTGTAATCAGTCCCAGACAGATTACTTTTTGCATAATCGAAAATTGATGCTAAACCGCCTTGTGACTGAGTTTCGCTTACGCCTAAATTATCCGAAACCATGCTCACTAAGCTTGATACATCGAATGATTCAGATGTTGATGACGCAACTGCCACCGATTCAGTAGAACTAGTGCTATCCACTAAGCCCTTCAGTTTATCCAGTGAACTAACAGCAGATGCGTGGGTTGAAAGGGTTAGTGTCAGCGTGGCGATCAGTAAAGCAGGTATATTTTTCATTTAAGACTCCTTTGATTATGGGTATTCTGGCAGATTTAATAGCCATAAATAAGTAAAAAACTGACCCAGCACTTGGACGTGTTACCCGTTAATAATGTAGATACAAACGAAGCACTTAGTTGACTATTTCTGCGCGGCATCCTAGCGTAAATCAACACTAATTACCTGCGTAAAAGTGTAAAGAATATCTTTACACTTTTACGCACTTTGAAATCACGTTAGCGACCCAAAACCTAACGCGTTGGCACAAAGGAGTGAAGACCAACAGGTAAAGGTTGATGACATAAAAAAGGGCAAATGAGTGCTGGCGATTACTCATTAATCGGCGGTCAAACGCGGGTGTGTAAGTGGCTAACTGTTCTGATGGCATGCCGAGGAAATGAGATTAAAAGGGGGACCTTGAGAGGCGCCTCAGTCCAATGGCAATGTTTGTTTATTGGCCTGAAAGCATTCGCGCCAACCGGCTAAACAAGCCTGCTTTTACCTGTTGCTTTGCCTTAACGATTGGCGCTTTATTTGCACTATTATCTTGGGCTTGTTTCCAGCGTTTATCGGTGGCTAAACGTTTTTCACGGCGCTGCTCAGCACGGTTTGCCACATCGGTGAAGCGCGCTCTTTGCTCTGCAGTAAAACCTTCAGCGAAGCTTTTACTCGGTGCACTGCGCGGACGCCTTGAACCACTGCTTTTAGGTGAACTACACATAACTATCTATCCCCAATAATCTGCTCATATTAATATAGACAGAGTAATCGAAAGATTTATTCCCAGTGAGCATAATAACTGTTGGACCTCATTCATTCGCCAAAGAATAGGGAGCGGGTATGTCCCCTTAACACCACACGTCACAGGCGAGTGCTAGCCACTAGCGAGTTAGCCTAATAGGCCGAGACAAGCGCGAAAAATGACCGGATACGGCTGATTAGATAAAACGAACACCCTAATCAGCAGCACTACTGTTGTGTGTCTGCTGCATTTACTGGTGAGTCGCGACGCCGCCCTGCGCTCCAGGCCGAAACAGTGCAAACGAGGAATATACTTGACGGGTTTCAATCCTTTGACTTAGGCACACTTTATTCGTACCTAAGGGCATCGATTGGGGCTAAGCGCGACGCTTTGAGTGCGGGGTAATAACCAAAGAAAACCCCAATCAGGCCAGAGAACCCTAAACTCAATAATACGACTTGGGTTTCAATGATCCCCCCTGCCCCAATGCCGTATTGGTTGCCGATAAAAACAAATCCGTAAGCAATCATGACTCCAATAAAGCCGCCTAAGCCACACAACACGATGGACTCAATCAAAAACTGATACAAAATATCAGAGGGTTTTGCTCCCACCGCCATGCGTAGGCCAATCTCACGGGTGCGTTCGGTCACCGAGACCAACATAATGTTCATAATACCTATGCCGCCCACTACTAAACTTACCGAGGCAACCCAGGCCAATAATGTGTTGAATACTTGGATGGTTTCGGCTCGGGTGGCAATCATTTCTGACACGTTGCGAATACGAAATAAATCATCCCCGCCAACCGGAATGCGCATACGTTGACGCAATAAACGAGTCATTTCCTCTTCTATGTAACCCATATCTTCACCGTCATAGGCGCTGACTTGAATAAAGCGCACGGATTTCGGATTGGTTGCCGTTACCCCAGTAATTTTGTTACGCACGGTTTTAATAGGTAAAAAGATCACGTCGTCTTGGTCTTCACCTCTGGCATCTTGACCCTTTTCATTCAACACCCCAATCACAGTAGCATTAAAGTTTGTAACTCGTAGGGTTTGCCCAATAGGGTCGCTTGCGCCAAACAACTCACTGCGCACTCGCTCACCAATAATCACCACCTTACTGCCTCTACTGACTTCTGCGGCAGTAAACTCTCTGCCACTGGCGATCTCCCAGTCCCGTACTACAAAATAACGATTATCTATGCCGTCGATTTCAGTAGACCAATTTAAGTTGCCATAAATCACTTGCCCTGATGCCGACAAATAAGGTGCGGCAGCCTCAACTCCCGGCACTTGTTTTTCAATTAAATTAGCATCGTCTTCATTTATTTTCACCACAGAAGCCGAACGTGCGCCACCACTTTGGCGAAAAGCCCCAGTAACAAAAAACACATTGCCGCCCAGTGATTTGATTTGCTCGTCAACCTTCTGTTGCGCGCCTGCGCCCATGGCCACCATGATAATCACCGCTGCCACACCAATAATGATACCCAACATGGTTAAGCAACTACGTAATACATTGACTCGTAAAGCGGTGATCGCCGTTTTAAGTAGAATCACTATTTTCATGCTGCACTTTCCTTTGCTGCCTGTTTTACGTATTCATTGCGCACGTCGCTAATAAGCTCTCCATCACGAAACGTCAGTTTGCGCTTAGCAAATTGCGCAATTTCCGGCTCATGGGTAACCAGAACGATGGTTTTGCCTTGTTGATTAAGCTGTTGAAAAAGCGCCATCACTTCTAACCCCGTTTGGGTGTCCAGTGCACCTGTGGGCTCATCGGCTAAAATCATCAAAGGATCATTAATTAACGCCCTAGCAATGGCAACGCGCTGCTGTTGCCCCCCGGATAATTGACTTGGGTGATGGTCCATACGCGACGCTAACCCTACGCTTTCTAGGCATTGCTTGGCACGAGAGAGCCAATCAGACTCGGGAATTTTGCTGTACAACAAGGGTAACGTGACGTTATTCAGCGCGCTGGTGCGCGGCAACAAATTAAATTGCTGAAAAACGAATCCAATGCGTTGATTACGCACGCTGGCCAATTCATTCTTACTTAAACTTGATAGCTCTTGACCTGCAAATGCTATGCTGCCTTCACTGGCGATATCTAGGCAACCTAATAGGTTCATCATGGTGGATTTACCGGAACCAGATGAGCCCATAATGGCCACAAACTCGCCTTGGTAAATGTCTAAGTCCACTCCTTTGAGAGCCCATACCAATTCATTTCCCATGGCGTAGACTTTTTTCGCCTGACGAACACGCAGTAAAGGCTGTGACATTAGTCCGTCACCTTCTGAGCACGCACTATGACTTTGTCACCGTCGCGCAATTGCTTTGCTTGCATTTCACTGTATTCAAGATCCGCAATACCAATTCTGACCTCTACTTTTACCGGCTGACCATCACGCAACACCCAAACCGTGCCACGCTGATAATCTTGGTCCCCAGCGGAGGCTTTGCGCTGACCGGTGCGGGATTGGCCTAGGGTCTTATATTTACCCATTTGCTCAGGGGTTAATATACTTTGCAGTGCAATATTCATCTGGCTACGTACTTTTTTCATTGCATCGTTACCAGATGATGGCCGGCCACCTGGGCCACCCGGCCCAGCTTCACGAGCCGCGCGCATTGACTCGCGCATTTTTTGCATCACATCTGCTACTTGCTCTTGTTGTAACTCATTCAACGTAAGTTGTTCGGTTAATTCAGCTAAGCGCTCATCAGCTCCTGTACCACTATTGGCGGCAGAGTCAGTGTTGCTGTCGGGTGAGAAACGCAGCGCGGAATTAGGTACGCGCAATACATTATCACGCTGACCCAACACAATATCTACATTCGCAGTCATGCCAGGTAGCAATAACAAACGCTCATTCTTAACGCCTATGATCACCTTGTAGGTCACCACGTTATTGGTCACAGTAGCGGATTTTCGAACTTGGGTAACGATGCCGCGAAATTGCCTTTCAGGGAAAGCATCAACGGTAAAGTTTACGTTTTGCTCTTTTGCAATGCGTCCAATATCTGCCTCGTCCACATCAGCCTCTATCTGCATAGAAGCCAAATCTTGGGCTATCGAAAATAATGTGGGAGCAGATAGACTTGCCGAAACCGTTTGGCCCTTATCAACTTGACGATCTATCACCACACCATCTACCGGAGAACGAATGTAGGTACGGTCTAGGTCTAACTTAGCTTGCTCTAACATAGATTGAGATTGCTGTATTTTAGCTTCGCCTACCAAAATAGCCGCATCGGCGGTATCGATGGCTACCTTGGCCAGCTCATAGGAAGTTTCACTGATATCTAATTCAGACGCACTGACTAGGTTTTTATCACGCAATTCCCGTGTACGTTTGTATTCGCGCTGGGCAAGTTTCTCTTCGGTTTTGGCTTTTTGCAACGCCGCTTTTAACTGCACCAAGCTGGCGTTTGACGAGGCTAAATCGGCTTCGCTTTGACGCAATTTCGATAACACAGTGCGATCATCGATACGTGCAATTACCTGCCCGCTTGTGACCTCATCATTAAAATCCACATTCAATTGGGATACCAGCCCGGACAGCTCCGAGCCAACCTCAACGGTTACCACAGGTGATATCGAGCCTGATGAGTTAACCGTGCTCTCAATTTTACCCATCGACAACGGTTGCGTGTGGTACACAATGCGCTCACCCGCTTGCTTAGGCTGGGTCAACCACCAGAATGTCACTGCAATTGCAGCGACGATAACCAGTCCCTTTATTAACGAGGTATTCTTCATAGTGTGATATCTGCTAGATGTATTTAAACGTTTGAATAATGGGAGAATTAAAGCACTTATCAGATACAAATACTGTCAATGAAATGTAAAGTTATCTAAAGTTGACGTTTCAAGCCATGATAACGTCCCCATCTGTATTAACTCGCTATTGACGGGCATAAAAAACGTCACCTAAGTGACGTATTTTTTATAACGTAAAGTGGCTCAGGCTTAAACCAACATTGATTGCGGATCGATTTCTGGCATCAAGTTTTCGTGCAACTGACCCATGTTGTCTACCACATCTTTAGGATCATCAAATAAAGCAATATGGAACATGGCATCACCTTCTTGAACCAAAGGAATGTTCTGCTTACCAATAATGATACCTGAACGATTTGCTAATAGAGGTTTACTGTAAGCACCCGTAGGACTACAAACATCGGCTAGCAAATCACCGCGTTTAACATAATCTCCCAAGCTTTTTCGATCACGTACTATGCCGCTTTCAGGGGCGCGTAACCATGAACTTTTATAGGCAACTAACGGCTCTATTTTTGGCTCAGTACGCCGACGTTTAGAGACCATACCCAAAGACACCAACACATTGAAAATCCCTTTTATGCCTGCTCGAATTGAAAGTTCATCAAAGCGCAGCGCTTCACCGGCTTCATAAAGTAGCACCTTAGTACCAGACTCATCTGCAGCTTGGCGCAATGAGCCATCACGCAGATCCGAATTAAGCAGAACCGGTACCCCAAATGCGTGGGCCAGTTTAGCTGTTTCCGGATCTTTCAAATTAGCCCGAATTTGCGGTAAGTTACTGCGATGAATGGCCCCTGTGTGCAAATCAATGCCGTAATCGCACTTAGACACGATTTCCGTTAAGAACATGTGCGCTAAGCGAGACGTTAACGAGCCATTTGTTGAGCCTGGGAAACTGCGATTTAAATCACGTCTGTCAGGCATATAACGACTTTGCATCAACATACCGTAAACATTGACTATGGGCACGGCGATAACCGTGCCACTGATCAATTTAAACGAAGGCGAATCAAGCAGTCTGCGCACAATTTCAATGCCGTTAAGCTCATCGCCGTGAATCGCTGCACTGATAAACACGGTAGGACCGTCTTTTTTGGCGCGGATCACCTCAACGGGGATAGACATATCGGTATCTGTATACAAGCGGGCTGCAGAGAGTTGCAGCTTGACCCGCGTGCCAGGTTTAATTATGTGCTTACCTATTTCCAACGGTGTCCCCGTTACCATAACTAACCATTGCCTCGTGTTTTGGTGCTGTGAGGCTTAGATTTTTTATTCTCGATAAACTCGATAATCATGTTCGCCACATCTTTTGAGGTCGCCGCCTCTATGCCTTCTAAACCGGGTGATGAGTTAACTTCCATTACCACAGGGCCATGACTCGAGCGCAATAAATCTACGCCGCACACATTCAGTCCCATCGCCCCTGCTGCTGCAACAGCCGTTGCGCGCTCTACCGAAGTAAGCTTAACTAATGTGGCGCTGCCGCCACGATGTAGGTTTGAACGGAACTCACCAGGTGCTCCTTGGCGCTTCATTGCTGCAACAACTTTACCACCAACCACGAAACAGCGAATATCCGCGCCGCCCGCTTCTTTGATGTATTCTTGAACTAATATGTTGGCTTTTATGCCCATAAACGCTTCGATTATACCTTCTGCGGCTTTGTTGGTATCTGCTAACACCACACCAATACCCTGGGTGCCTTCAAGTAGCTTGATCACAACTGGGGCGCCGCCCACATTGCTGATCAAATCCTTAATGTTATCAGGACTGTGAGCAAAGCCAGTACGAGGTAAACCAATACCTTTGCGTGACAACAACTGCATAGAACGCAACTTATCTCGTGAACGACTGATGGCAACCGATTCGTTGACACTAAAGCTTCCCATCATTTCAAATTGACGCACCACAGCCGTACCGTAAAACGTAACCGATGCACCGATGCGCGGAATAATCGCATCATATTGTGGTAACGGTTCACCGTGGAAACGAACAGACGGCTTGTTGCTTGATATGTCCATGTAACAATGAAGCGTATCTATGATGTCAACTTCATGGCCACGGGCGATTGCCGCCTCTTCTAAACGACGGGTGGAATAAAGCTTTTTGTTGCGAGATAAAATGGCGATTTTCATCATTTTTTCTTCTATGAGTGAATGAATTTAATAGACGTAGTAATACCGCTAAAAGTCACCGAATGTAAAACTAATTATGTAAAATCGTACTTTACCCGCAAATTCGGTTATTTAGTTAGGGATTGCTTGCTTCAATCTAAGTGCAATGTGTTATTTTGCAACACTAATGAGCAAGTAAACCAGTCAACATTTACCTAGATGAAAACACCGCGACTATTCATAAGCCCTTTGTTCGGCGCCCTAATCTTTATCCTTGTCACAAGCATAGGGACGAACGCGCAACAACCGGTCGGGTCAAAAGCCATAACGCCTGTTGTACCTGACACATTTAAACCGCAATTTTTAATTACTTATGTGGATTACCCAGGTGCAGAGCCTTACCTAGAGGTGATTAAGGAAATTTACACCAAGCTTGGATTTAACGTTCATACCCTTCCAGCGCCTGCATTACGGGGATTAGCGTTTTTAAGCGAGGAGCAAGTCGACGCAGATGCATTTAGATTGGGCCGGGTGGCAACGAAATTCGACAATGTTATTCTGCTAAAGCCTGAGCTTATTCGTGCCATGCTGGTGTTACTTTGCCGTCCCGAGGTAAGTTGTGATCAAGCTGCACTCATCAATAGCCAAAATACCATACTCACTAATGAGCGAGCATTGATGTATTTACAGGATGTGGATATTCACGCAACACTTTTGAAAAAAGAAGTCATCAAAGACACGGTGAACATGCTTAGAACGAAGCAGGTCAGCTATGCCACTTATATGTTTGATGAAAGAGAAATTATTCCAGATGACATGCAAGTGCTGAAATTACGCAGTATTTTCTTGTACCACCTTGTTCAGAAAAAGCATGCTGCTTTAGTGCCTCTAATCGAGCAAAAATTACGTATTAAGCGGGCCGCCCTAGACCGTAAATTTGCTCACTGAATATTTTAACGCTGCTCTAGTTATATTGCTGCTTAATAAAATCTGCCGCTCGCTCGGCAATCATAATCGTCGGCGCATTAGTATTGCCACCAACCAAACTTGGCATAACGGAAGCATCAACCACCCGTAAACCTGAAATGCCTATAACCTTAAGCTCACTATCTACCACCGCCATTTCATCTGTCTCACTGCCCATTTTACACGTGCCTATGGGGTGATAAATGGTTTGCGCATTTTCTCGCAAGAAAGCCAACAATTGCTCGTCTGATTGTTTATCCCCTCCTGGTAGCTGCTCGGTCCCTTGGTACTGCTTAAAACCTTGGGACTGTAAAATTGCCCGGCCTTGACGAATGCCGTCAATCATCACTTTTTGATCATCAGGATGAGTTAAGTACTGGGGATCAATCACCGCAGGTTGCGCGGGGTCTGCTGAGCCCAGAGTTATTGTACCGCGACTTTTAGGATACAAATAACACACATGAACGCCAAAACCATATCCGAAAGCAGTTTGTCGTCCATGGTCGAGCAGAGTAGCCGGTAAAAAGTGATACTGAATATCAGGCAATGCTGCTGCAAACTGGCTTTTTACAAAGCCCCCCGCCTCGGCAATATTAGAAGAAAAAATATCATTGCGCTTACGCCAATAACGAAAGGCGGCTTGAATATAACGTGGTAATTTACCCAAAGAAATGGCGTAGCTCTGCTTGGTAACACAGTGATATTGTATGATGGCATCTAGGTGATCTTGCAGATTCTGCCCTACGCCCGGCAAATCAATGGCGAGGCGAATATCATTCTCAGTCAAATGCTGTTTGGGGCCAATACCTGACAACATGAGTAATTGAGGCGAATTCACCGTACCGGTACATACCAACACTTCTTTGGACCCATGAATAATCTGTGATTGGCCATTTATCTTCAGTGCTACGCCTGTGGCGCGCTCTTCTTCAATGATAACTTTTTCCACTAAGGCGTCTGTGATCAAAGTGAAATTTGCCCGGCGTTGTGCCAAAACCAGATAGCCCTTGGCGGTAGAGCAGCGTTGACCGTCCTTTTGCGTCACTTGGTATAAACCAAGCCCTTCGTGCTGAGTACCATTAAAATCTTCACTTATGGGCAATCCCACATCCGTAGCTGCATCCACAAAGGTCTGTGACATGGGGTTAACATAACGTAAATCATCAACACATAGCGGTCCATCAACACCATGATGTGCATCACTGCCACGTTGCTGATCTTGTGATTTTTTAAAATAGGGTAATACCGCATCCCAGTCCCAACCTTGTGCACCTTGCTGGGCCCAATTATCATAGTCTTCGGGCACGCCGCGCACGTAGCACATGGCATTGACTGCACTTGAGCCGCCTAAGGTTTTTCCTCTAGGCCAGTACAATTGACGATTATTTAATTGGGGCTGAGCAGCCGTAGTGTAATTCCAATTGATATTTTTAAAACGGGAAAGCAGTGATAAGCCAAAAGGAATATGAATAAGCGGATTGCTGTCTTGACCACCCGCTTCAATAAGACATACGCGAAATTGGCTATTTTCCGATAAGCGTGCCGCTAATACACAACCAGCGGAGCCAGCCCCAACAATAATAAAATCGAAAGAGTCAGGCTGAGCTGATGACATAATGTAGGCTTCCAGATGTAGTGATGCAGTTCCCATCTGGTAAAATGGGAACCAGAATATATTTATATCTTAAGCAGAATGGCGTTTGAAAAGGCGTCGAGGCAAATTCGCCTTCTTGTTGTGCTTTTATTACCTCGACTATTCCGCCGCTACTTGGCTCATTACGCTCGCCAAGCCAACGCAATGTAAACCAATTGTTAATGATTGTCAGCATTTTTTTACATAAATGATTGTTTTATTTGACTATTCACAACCCAATTAGATACTCATAAACAAAACTAATACATCATTTCTCACAGTATGGGGTTTTTCATCGGTCTAATGAATAGGGTATTATCTAGCGCTAATACGCGCCAAAGACGTATCCACAATAACGAAAAACGACAATTATCAGGGTAAAAAATGAAAATAACGTTAATAGCCGTTGGCATCAGTGCCATATTAATGGGCTGTACCAATGCCAGTAATTCTTCTAATCCGCTATCACCGATAAGTGAAGCCGCTACCGCGAGTACTCAATTACAACGTATGAATATCTCCTATCCACAAACCTTCAAAGGCGACGTTAAGGACAATTATTTTGGTACCCAAGTGGCGGATCCTTACCGATGGTTAGAGGACGATATGAGCAGCGAAACCGGCCAGTGGGTAAAAGCAGAAAACGCCGTTACGCAAGCCTATTTGGCTCAAGTTCCGTCTCGGGATAAGCTCAAAGAACGTCTTAAAGTATTACTTGATTATGAAAAAGTCAGTGCGCCATTCAAAGAAGGCAAGTATACCTACTTCTTTAAAAATGACGGTCTACAAAACCAAGCTGTACTGTACCGCCAAATAGGCGATGAGGAAGCCCAGGTATTTCTCGACCCTAATACGTTCAGCGATGACGGCACCACCTCGTTAGCAGGCTTAGACTTTTCGAAAGATGGCAGCCTAGTCACCTATATGATTTCAGAAGGCGGCAGTGATTGGCGTAAAGCCATCACCATCAATGTTGAAACGAAACAAACCGTCAGTGAAACATTAAAAGACATCAAATTCAGCGGCATTTCATGGCTTGGTAACCAGGGTTTTTATTATTCCAGCTATGACAAGCCACAAGGCAGCGAATTGTCTGCGAAAACAGATCAACACAAGCTGTATTTCCATCGTTTAGATCACAAGCAAACTGAAGACACGCTAGTATTTGGCGGCACTGACGAACAAAAGAACCGTTATGTGTCTGGTGAGGTCACCGAAGACAATCAGTATTTACTTATCAGCGCAGCCGTGTCGACGTCAGGCAACAAGCTTTATTTGCAAGACTTAAGCAAGCCTGATAGCCCACTTGTCACCATACTAGATAACACAGATTCTGATACGCACCTGCTGGATAACGAAGGCAGTAAATTACTATTGGTCACAAACCTAGATGCGCCTAATAAACGTGTCATATCTGTTGATGCGCGTCACCCCCAGCCTAAAAATTGGCAAGACTTTATTGCACAAACTGACAACGTGTTAGATGTATCAACCGGCGGAGGCGTTATTTTTGCCAGCTACATGGTCGATGCGATTTCCAACGTTAAGCAGTTAGATAAAAATGGCAAACTGATCCGTGAAGTCAGCTTACCCGGCGTCGGCACAGCCAGCGGTTTTGATGGTAAAAAAGATCAGCAAACCTTGTATTACAGCTTTACTAACTACAAAACCCCCAGCACCATCTTTAGTCTAGATGTGCAAAGCGGTAAATCATCTGTGTACTTGGAATCAAAAGCTAAGTTCGACAGCGACGCCTATGAGTCAAAACAAGTCTTTTATACCTCAAAAGACGGCACCAAAGTGCCTATGATCATTACCCATAAAAAAGGCCTTAAACTTGATGGCAGCAATCCCACCATGCTTTACGGATATGGCGGTTTTAATATCAGCTTACAGCCTGCATTTAGCAGTACTAATGCAGCTTGGTTAGAGCAAGGCGGGGTATACGCAGTGCCAAATTTACGCGGTGGTGGCGAATACGGCAAAGCATGGCATGACGCAGGCACTAAGTTGCAAAAGCAAAACGTTTTTGATGACTTTATCGCAGCAGCTGAATACTTAATTGCAAAAAATTACACTAGCCCAGACTACCTTGCTATTCGTGGTGGCTCTAACGGTGGTCTACTCGTCGGCGCAACTATGCTCCAGCGCCCAGATTTGTTCAAAGTCGCGTTACCTGCGGTAGGCGTGTTGGACATGTTGCGTTATCACACCTTTACCGCCGGTGCGGGCTGGGCTTATGACTATGGCACAGCGCAAGATAGCAAAAAAATGTTCGATTACCTGATGACATATTCACCGGTACAAAACGTGCGTGAAGGGGTTAACTACCCGGCCACGCTTATCACCACAGGTGATCATGACGACCGCGTGGTACCCGCTCACTCGTTTAAGTTTGCTGCTGAGTTACAGGCCAAAAATACTGGCCCTAACCCTATGCTGATCCGCATTGAAACCAATGCAGGCCATGGCGCAGGCACCCCTATCAGTAAAACCATTGATCAATATGCCGATATTTTCGGTTTCACTTTGTTCAATATG
The DNA here is from genome assembly GCF_000315055.1 of Paraglaciecola polaris LMG 21857. GTDB lineage: Bacteria > Pseudomonadota > Gammaproteobacteria > Enterobacterales > Alteromonadaceae > Paraglaciecola > Paraglaciecola polaris. Next base: position 264,103 of record NZ_BAER01000017.1, read on the forward strand.
GGTATCAAGGTAAAATAAAATACGCTAGAAAAGTGCAATGCGTCACCGTGCATCCAGTGTGTTCACTCAGTGCACGTAACCAAGACAAGAGCGAATATACACTCTTGTCTTGTCTTTTGCGGCGACTCATCATCGCCTAACGATAGTCAGATTTATCACGCCAACCTATTTTCACGGAGAGCAACATGACCCAAGCCGCTTATGAGCAAGCTGTTAATTTGATCGATAGCGCAAATAGCGAAGACCCAAATATCGAGCAAGCCGAGGGGAAAGAATGGCCAAAAGAGCTGTTGTACAGCCTGCGTATGTCAAATATGTTGGAGCGTTACAGAAGTGATGCTGATCATGTGGTCAAACTTGCCATTCGAGGCCAACATATCCAGCGCTGGCAGTCACCTCGTAGTGCTTACCCGATGGATCGTCAGGGCTATCACAAATGGCGTAGTGATCTTTACCGCTTTCACGCTGACAAGGTGGCAAACCTTATGACCCAAGCCGGGTTTAACGAGCACGATATTGAGCGGGCTAAAAAAGCCGTTGCCAAAGTTGCCATTAAATCAAACCCGGATACTCAATTACTTGAGGACGTTGTGGGCTTGGTCTTTATCGAACATTATATGTTGGCTTTTGCTGCAAAACACCCTGAATATACTGAGCAAAAATGGATTGATATTATCCGTAAGACTTGGGCAAAAATGTCTGATGATGCCCATGTTTTTGTATTAGCAGGAAAAATAGCCTTGCCCGAGTCATTAACCCCGGTAATTTTAAAAGCCGTACAGGCATAAGCGTGTTCAAACCCACCCTAGGTAGTGCAGTAAAAACAGTCCGAGAGTCGTGCTAAACATAGACAACAAAGTAGTACCGGCAATAATTGCGGCGGTTAGATGATGATCGCCGCCAATAGCTCGTATCATTGGATAGGCAGCGGCGGCTGTGGGTGTCGCCATCATGATATACAACACACCTAATTCTTCATTTCTCAAACCACATAAATAGCCGATGACCGTTGTCACCAGTGGGATAAACACTATCTTGCTGGCAATGGCAATATAAAGCAGTTTTGACGCCTTAAACTCTTGTAATCGAATAGACGCCCCCACACAAAGTAACGCTAACGGTAGAGTCATCTGTGCCAAATAACTACCCGATTCATACAATAAATCTGGCAGCTGAATCGGCACAAGTGCCACAATGATGGCTAATACAATCGCAATAGCTAACGGGTTTTTCAACACACTTAACGCTACCAACTTCATCGAAACGGAAGTTGATTGGTGGTAATACAGAGTCAAAATTGAGTACACGTTATACAAGATAACAATAGCCGCTAAGTACATGGACGCCAGCGCTTGAGCCGGCTCCCCAAATGCACTGACTGACAACGCCAAACCGATTATGGCCATATTGCCGCGGCACGCCCCTTGTGCAAACGCCCCCCGGGCGTCTTGCTGCTTAATCTTTAACGCTAATAGGTTAAACACTAAAAATGTGAGCGTAGTGGCAACCGCTGCAAAACCCAATAAGTAGCTAGGTGTAGTAACACTTAAGTCAGTTTTAGCGATATTTACGAACAACAAACATGGCAAGGTGACGTTAAAGACTAATCGAGAGCCGACAATAGCAAACTCTTCGTTTATCCAGCGGATACGCTTAAATACGATCCCCAGCACGATCAATAGACTGATGGGCAAGGTGACTTCTATTGCGAACAGCAATGATTGAATAGGCATGGTGAAATTAATGGCTTCCTGAATGAACCTAAGCGCTAGAACGCAACGTGTTTAAAATATGCTATCACAGGGTAAAGTCTATTTTTCACTGTTGCAACGGCATCCCAACACAACCCTCTTAAAAACAGCACTTTAACAAAAGTATGTACCGTCAGACACACTTGTTACAAATACTCGCAAAATACTCAGATAATTTGCGACAAAGCCCATGATTACTAGGCCTGATGGGATTGTGGGCGCTACCAGAGGCTTGCTAAAGTAGCCGGGTCATATATGCCTAGTAAATTTCCTATTTTGCCCCTTCTTGGGCATGGCATATCACTAATTTATGGAGTTCTAATGCGTATTTCAATTATTGCCGCCGCTGTCGGTGCTACCCTTGTTTTAGGTGCCTGTTCGAGTAATGTGGTGAATCAAGCTCAAACCACCGTGAAGCAGACAAAAAACATGGTCTCACCCACTAGCAATGTATTAATGAGTAAAAGCCCCTTAACCTACCAAGCACCGCAATTCGATAAGCTGAACATTGCCGACTATGAGCCTGCGTTTGCCGCGGGCATAACGCAACATAATGCTGAAATAGCAGCCATCGCCAATAATCCAACAGCACCGACGTTTGATAACACAATCGTCGCCATGGAGAAATCCGGTACGTTACTGACTCGCGTAAGTAAAACGTTTTACAACCTAGCCAGCGTCATTTCAAACGACGATTATCAGCGCATCGAGGCGGACATGGGGCCTAAGTTGACCGCACATGAAGATAATATTTATCTTAACCCCTCTTTATTTACCCGCATTCAAACGATTCACGCTAATAAAGACTCGCTAAACTCTTTAGATCAGCGTTTGGTTGAGCACTATTACACTAACTTTGTTCGCGCTGGGGCCAAGCTAAGTGATGCTGACAAAGCGATAGTGCGTAACATCAATGGCCAACTTTCGACGTTAGCCACCGAGTTTTCACAAAATATTTTAAAGTCATTTAAAGAGGATACGATTTTAGTCAGTGATAAAACCCAGCTTGCTGGATTGTCAGACAGCGAAATCGCTACCCTGGCCAGTGCAGCGCAAGAAGCAGGCAAAGATGGCTACTTGATTACGTTGGTCAATACGACGCGCCAGCCCATATTGGGTAGCCTTGAAAATCGTAGCTTACGCAAAAAAATCTGGCAGGCGTCTTCACAGCGCGCTATGGGTACAAACGGTCCAGTGTTGATTAAACTCGCTGAATTGAGAGCACAAAAAGCGCAATTACTTGGTTACCCAACATGGGCTGCCTATGTAACCGCGGATCAAATGGCCAAAACCCCCGCTGCAGTTTATGAAATTCTTGATGATCTCGCCCCCAAAGCGGTGGCAAAGGCCGAAGTTGAAGCTCAAGCCATTCAGGCGCAAATTAAGGCGTCCGGTGGCAACTTTAGCGTGCAACCTTGGGACTGGGCCTTTTATGCCGAGAAAGTGCGTAAAGCGAAATACGATCTAGACGAAAGTGTTATCAAACCGTATTTCGAACTGGATCGGGTGTTACATGACGGCTTGTTCTTCGCCATGCAAAAGCTTTATGGTATTACCTTTAAGGCACGTAAAGACCTGCCAGTTTATCACGATGATGTGCAAGCCTTCGAAGTCTTTAACCAAGACGGCAGCAGCATTGGTTTATTCTACTTTGACCCATATGCCCGCGAAGGTAAAGGTGGCGGGGCATGGATGGACGAATTCGTCACCCAAAGCGAACTACTCAAGCACAAACCAGTGGTCTATAACGTACTGAATATTCCTAAACCAGCCGATGGGCAACCTACCCTGCTCACGTTTGATGAAGTCACCACTTTGTTCCATGAGTTTGGCCATGCTGCCCATGGTTTATTCTCACAGGTGAAGTACCCAAGCCTAGCGGGCACAGCTACCGCCCGTGATTTTGTGGAGTTTCCATCTCAGTTCAACGAAGATTGGGATATCGACCCACAAGTGATTGCCCACTACGCCAAGCACTATCAAACTGGGGAAGCTATCCCCAAGGCGCTGTTGGATAAATTACTTGCTGCGCATCACTTCAATCAAGGGTTTGATACCACTGAATACTTAGCGGCGGCTTTGCTCGATATGGAATGGCACTCTATTTCCGCCGGCACTAAAATTGAAGACGTCGCGGCGTTTGAGCAGCAAGCCTTAGCCAAACACGGTATTGACTATGCGCCTGCTCCACCACGCTATAAATCGGCCTACTTTAGTCATGCATTTTCTGGTGGTTATTCTGCGGGTTACTATGCGTATTTGTGGACCGAAGTATTCGCCGCAGACGCCTTCGCTTATATGGCAGAGCACGACGGACTAAACCGAGACAACGGCGATAAATTCCGTAGCCGCGTGTTGTCTATGGGTAACAGCCAAGACTTGATGCAAGACTACATTGATTTTCGCGGCGCTAAGCCCACTGTGGATGCACTATTGAAACGCCGCGGCTTAGTAGACTCGTCCACGCACTAACAAGGAAAGTAGAATAGAGCACTAAAAAGCCCCAGTGAATTAGCTTATTCACCGGGGCTTTTTTACTTATGTCTGCAAACTCACCACTGATTGAGTTGTTATTAGGTTAACGGTCTACTTTTTTGCCATAATATCTAATGCAGCAGCGGTGAGCGCTTCGGTGGCCGTGCTGATAACCGAATCCGCTTTTGGAGCCCAATACGGACTATGCAATGACGGTAGCGAAGTGCCATTTTCCTTAGCATTTTGCCAGTCATCATCTCTTACACCACCGACCCAAAAAATCAAACTTTCGATATTTTTGTCCGCACGGTAAAAACGCCCAAAATCTTCTCCTCCCATAACGGCTGGGGTTTCAAGCACACGCTTTTCGCCAAAGCGCTGGGTAAACAAACCGGCCATTTTTTGCGTAAACTCAGGGGTATTAAACGTTGCAGGAGTATATTCGTCTTTTATGTTTACCTCCGGCATTAAATCTTCTGGTATACCGGCGGCAATTGCTTCGCCTTTTGCAATGCGTGCAATACCGTCAAGTAACTTTTGTCTTGTTTCGTCTGAATAACTGCGCACAGTCAGTAGCAAAGTCGCTTGATCTGAAATGATATTGTGCTTGGCGCCTCCGTGAAAACTGCCGACTGTGACCACAGCTGAATCTTGTGGATCCGTTTCCCGGCTCACTAACGTTTGTAATGCTCCAACTATGCGACTGGCCAATACGATAGGATCTTTGGTGGTATGAGGATAAGCGCCATGACCGCCCTGACCTTTTACAATCACATCAACGCTGTCCACATTGGCTAACGCAAAGCCTGGAGTATAGCCGATGGTACCTGCTGGCAAGCTTGCGGCGTCGTGAAACGCTAGGGCAAAATCTGGTTTAGGAAATCGCTCGTAGAGACCATCCGCAAGCATATCTCGTGCGCCTTTGCCCCGCTCTTCTGCAGGTTGTAATATCATCACTAAGGTACCAGACCATTTATCTTTCATGGCCGTCAGCGCCTGTGCAGTACCAACCCAGCTAGTCATGTGAGTGTCATGCCCACAGGCATGCATCACGCCTGACTCGATGCCATCCTCAGTGGTAGCGCGTACCTTAGACGCAAAATCTAACCCTGTTTGCTCAATAACGGGTAAACCGTCCATGTCAGCACGGATCATCAGCACAGGCCCAGGACCGTTTTTCAGCACAGCGACCACACCTGTGCCACCCACGTTCTCAGTCACGTCAAAACCTAACGCCTTGACGCGTTTAGCCAATTTGGCTGCGGTATTCACTTCGAAGCCACTTAACTCAGGATGAGCATGTAAATCTTTGTACAGCACCATGAGTTTGGGCATATCGGCATTCACTTTATCACTAATGCTGTCAGCACTGGCGGTCATGCTTAGGGCAAATGGAATGGCGGCAATAGCGGTGTATACTCGGCGTAGCTTCATGTTGTCTCCTAGGAACGTTTTGATTATGCATATCAGCGATACGTGAAAAAACTAAAAGACTATTTCAGATGAAAAACTCAGTCTTGATAACACGTTAGCACAAATTCATTGCTCTGAGCCAGCCACGAAAAATTCCGTAAAAATGTTCAACTAAAAGCGAGATTTAAACCTTAGGTTTGTTTAGGATAGACACCCTATAATTAATTTTTGCTGCTCACGAGACCCTCCTTTGCGCCTACGCCACATCGAAATATTTCACGCGATATACACCACGGGTTCGATTACCAACGCAGCCAAAATTTTGCATGTGTCTCAACCTGCGGTCAGCAAGGTCTTACATCATGCAGAATTGCAGTTAGGATTTGCCTTATTTACCCGTAACAAAGGCCGATTAGTGCCCACGCCCGAAGCCGACATGCTGTTTAATGAGGTGGACAAAATCCATCAGCAAATGCGCAGTATCGACAATACAGCGCACAACATTAAACATGCTCATTTTGGTAAAATTAACATAGGTATTACCCCAGCGCTGGGATTTGATGTGCTACCCAAAGCGATTGCCCGTTACCATCAGCAACATCCAAACGTCAGTTTTAACATTAATACCGTGCACAACGATGCGGTGCTGCAAAGTCTAATAGAGCACAAGTCAGACGTAGCCGTGTTGTTTCAACCCAGTTCCAAAATGGGCGTTAACAGTATTGACTGTGGCCAATCAGAATTGGTGGTGGTGTATCCCAAGGCGCTCTTTCCTCATCTGCCAGAACAGCTAAATATGCAGACATTTAAAGATGTCCCCTTCATCGACATCAGTGATTCAGGGCCGTTAGGTGATATGCTCTACAGTCGCCTGCAAAGTGAAAATATGCAGCTACGCAGCCCTATTCAAGTGCAAACCTATTTTATTGCCGCCAGATTAGTCGCCCAAGGTTTAGGCATTTGTGTGGTCGACCGGCACACCGCAAAAGGTAATTTAACTGACGACACGGCGATAGCCTCTTTTGCCCCACCGTTGGGGTTTTCAATCAACGCTGTGCACTTGCAAAATAGACCGTTATCAAAAGCCTTACAGGGTTTTTTACCGTTTTTACAAGCAGAGATCAGTCAATATTAAAGCGTTAATTTACGGCCTAGGGTGACCATAAAATATCAGCGCAATAACACCCATAACCTTGGGTTATACCTTGGCTATATTTAGTCACTTTATTTTCCCCAGCATCACGCTAGCATGTACCCTATCAAGTATACTCAATCAGAGCATACATTTACTTTTGCACGGTATATCCAATCACTGTGCACTATTTTTCAAGGATAATATTCATGGTCATTCACGCGCCTTATCTACTTTTTATTGGTGATGCCACCGACGCCCTATCAATCAAAATGGCGCAAAGTGTGGCTCATTGGCGACCAGACTTATGCGTGGGTGAATTAAGTGTTGAAGGCTGCACTGTTAGCACGGGCTTAAGTAAATTGAGCATTGAAGAAGCCGCTAAGCAAGGCGCCAAAAGCTTAGTCTTGGGTTTTGCCAATAGCGGTGGAATTTTAGATAAAAAATGGCTGCCATTAATTGAACTGGCTATTAAAAAAGGGATGCATATCGTCAGTGGCTTACATCAAAAACTGACTAGCTACCCAGAATTAGTGCACTGCGCGCAACAATACAATGTTGAATTACTCGACATTCGCCACCCGACCACACAATTTATCACGGGTACGGGTCGTAAACGCACAGGTAAACGTCTATTAACCGTGGGTACCGATTGCTCTGTTGGTAAAATGTATACTTCTCTTAGTATTGAAAACGCGATGCTAGAGCAAAATTTGCCCGTTGATTTTCGTGCCACCGGTCAGTGCGGTATCTTAGTTGCCGGCTCAGGTGTAGCAATCGATTGTGTCGTAGCCGATTTCATTTCTGGTGCCGCTGAGTCGTTATCGCCTGACGCGGATGACGACCACTGGGATGTTATCGAAGGTCAAGGCTCGTTATCTCATCCTGCTTTTGCTGGGGTTAGCTTGGGGTTACTGCATGGTTCACAACCTGATGCTCTCGTCATTTGCCACGCGCTCAATCGCACGCATATGCGTGGTTTACCCAACACGGCATTCCCGAGTATCGAAAGCACCATCGCTCTTAACTTGCAAGCAGCTCGCTTAACCAACCCGAATGTGCTGGTAACGGGTATTAGCGTGAATACCTCTGCCGTCAGTGTGGCTGAAGGTCGAGCTATCTGTGAGCAATTAAGTGAGCAATTTTTACTGCCCTGTGTTGACCCGTTACGTGACGGCACAAAAGCCATTATCGACGCCCTCGTCCAGCTGTAATCGATGTCCATGAACACGAGTTTTATCGCAAATTAATTCACAATAAAGGAAAAACACATGGGTTATCAGGTCAAAGCACAGCATCAGGCACTACCACTAAAAAGCGTATTTCGTATTGCCAGAGGTGCGAAAACCCAAGCCGACGTAGTCGTTGTCACCCTGAGTGACGGCGAGCACACTGGCTGGGCTGAAGCGGTGCCCTATGCTCGTTATCAAGAGTCGGTGCAGAGCGTTTTGACACAAATTGAACAAGTCGCTGAGAAACTAACGCATTTTGACGGAACGGTATCGGCGGCAAACGGGCTTATAGACACCCTCCCCGCTGGCGCAGCGCGCAATGCACTAGACTGTGCCCTGTGGGATTTGCAAGCCAAACAACAAGGAAAGTCGGTCGCTGATATGTTATCGCTAAAAGAACCTGTACCTTGTATCACAGCGCAAACCTTGAGCATTGACTCGCCAAAAGCAATGGCTGAAGCAGCAAAAGCCCTTGGTCATCCTCCTATGATCAAAGTGAAATTGGATAACCAAGATATTGTCACCAAAATGTTGGCCATTCATCAAGCTTCCCCTGACAGTAAATTCATTGTGGATGCCAATGAGGGTTGGTCAATTCACGACCTAAAGGCCTGCTGTGATAGCTTAAAAGAGCTCAACGTTGTATTGATTGAACAACCCTTGCCTGCCGGTGATGACGCCGAGCTGCTGAATTACTCAAGCCCGATCCCATTGTGCGCCGATGAAAGTTGCCATACTCGAGAAGAGCTTGAATACTTAAAAAATCGCTACGATGTAGTCAACATTAAACTTGATAAGACAGGTGGTTTAACGGAAGCCTTTTTACTCGCTCAAGAAGCACAATCTATGGGCTTTGAGATCATGTTGGGTTGTATGGTCGGCAGTTCGCTTGCTATGGCACCGATATCATTGCTAACAGACTGCGCCAAATTTGTTGATTTAGATGGGCCGTTATTGATCAAAACCGATGTTAAGAATGGCTTTGACATAATTGAAGGGATAATGCAGCCGCTAAATAGCGCTTTGTGGGGCAGTGCAAACAGCCGAGTTACCGTTTAGCGAGACACAGTGGCAAATGGACTAAAACGCTTTTAGTCCATTGACCTATATTAGCCCAGTGGTTTAATTAACCACTGGGCTTTTGATATCAGTCGTTGTGCTAGTTAATTGCAAAAAATCAGTCGGTAGTTAAAAGCGTTCAATTGCCCAATTTAATGCGATAACCCCAATAACCAATGATGCACCAGGCATTAACCAGCGGCGATAAATCAGCGTTTTTCCCAGCAAAATAAGAATTGGCAACGCCACTAACACGATCGCCAATTGACCGATTTCAACGCCTACATTAAATGCGAGAATAGATAGCAGCTTTTGGTCGCCTGGCAAACCAAGCTCCCCCAACACGCCAGCAAATCCCATTCCATGCAATAAACCAAAGCCGAACGTCAGCCAGCCTAAACGCAGAATAATTGGTTTAACATTGTTCAAAGCGGCAAATAATACCGACACTGCGATCCCAAACTCAACCCAGCGGCTACTTGGCACTATCCAGCCAATGGCGGTCGCAGTTAATGTCACTGAATGCGCTAAGGTAAACGCACTGACAATCCAGACGGTGGTACTCAAGACTTTTTTCAATTGCGGATTACGCTGCCAATGTCCGTCTTTGCGGATCAGTACACACGGCAGCAACAACGCTAATAAAAACAGAATATGATCGGTACCAATCAAAATATGAATGATCCCCTGATACACAAACTCCTTAAACGTTACCCAACCGCTTCCTTCAGCCAAATCGATCTTAATGTGTCGCTGTGACTCATCCAGTACAAAACTTTGTGTGTTGTCTTTGTCACTGATGTTTACCACCACTTCATGACTGTCGTCTTTATCGAATATTGCGCTGTAATCGATACTAAGTGTGCCAATTAATGGGCATTGCGCACTAAAATCAGTCACCGCATAAACCGCATCAGCATGATCTTCTAAACGCTCTAACCCTTGGAATTGCGTGGTACAGGCCAACTGCCCACGATTGATATGCATGTGCTCAGCTAAGTAACTGGCAATGTCAGCCCGCCGGTTTGTCACTTCGCCCCAGGTGAGCTCACCATTTTGGTCGGCATCTAAACCCAAAACCAGCTCTAAATCCGTTAAGCCCAACTGCCACTCACCTGTGATACGTCCACTCTGGTCTAGGTTGGCAATAATGTAACCAGTACTTAGTTGGTGGGCGGTAATGGGCAGACTAATTAGGCTGATCATGAATCCTAAAAAAATAAATAAGGATCTGATCTTATTGTGGTTATTCTTCACTACTATTACATTCCTGCTGGCTGCTGAGGGTCATCTTGAGTGTTATATTGTACGTTCATAGCACGCTCTAGCAAGCGTTGATCTGCATCGAGTCGCGCATGTTGCCAGTTAATTTTGGCCCAAAAAAGCGCTTTTTTGCGATCCGGTGAAATGTCCAAGTAATAGCGCGCTATATCAGCGGCATGGGCCGTGTCTTGACGTTGCAGGCGCACATTAATACGCTGGGTTAAGCGCTGAGCCCACAAGCGTGTCTGTTGACTTATCTGCTGCTCAGCCAACGCCAAGCGCAGTAATAATGCATCATCAAAACTATCGGCCTGCTCAACAATCGGCCCTAGGGTGCTCATCACCTGCTGGGCAGAATCGTTTGCCAGTTGAATATCGGCCCATAACACCAAATAACTCACGGGTACCTGGGTTAAATCAAATGCCGCCAAATGCTCCAGTGCAATGTCATACAACCCTTGTTTGGCTGCTAATTCAGCTAAAATTTGCGACAGCCAAAGTTGCTGCTCAATTTTAACATTACTGTTTGCTGATTTGTGTTGCGTCAGGTTTTGCAGCTGGGTATAACTCACCTCGGCACTATTGCTTGCCTTGCCCTCTTGTGCATTTACCTCCAAAGCACAGGCGCCGCTTATCCATAACTCAGTTACACCGAGCAGTTGCAGACACGTGCGCTTGGCTTGGGTTAAATTACCCTGGACTAACAAAATATTAGCCTTTAATAACAACGCTGAAGCGTGGTTAGGCTGATAACTTAGTATGTCGTTTAAAAGCACGAGGGCTTCATCGAATCGATGATAGTGCTGGGCTATGCGCGCTTTATAAAATAATAATTGGCGATCCTTGGGAGATGCATTGAGCAATTGTTCGGTCAAGGCACTGGCTTGTCCATAGAAACGACTGGCTAAGCCGGGCATATTGGCTTGCGCTAATAAACTGGCCACTTTCTCCCTGGGAGAATCACTCGAGGTCACCACCGTCCACTTAGACACCACGGTATCCGAAGACGTTGGTACATAACTTTTAGCACTTAAATACGTGCTCATGAACAGCAAAAACGCCCCTAAGAGCGTCGCTGTACGTATAGCAAAAACCTGCTTATCCACCTTTAATATCTCCTTGAAGGGGCGCCTTCCTTGGCGCTGTCAATCGATTGATTTATGCTTGAACTATTTATCAGTTAGTTGGCAATAAATCATTGTAAGCGTCAGGCTCTTCCACATCCTGAGTAAACGAACGGCCATTTGTTACCAATGGCTCGTCTTGCGGTTGCTGAGCAAAAGCGGCTCTGCTTTGTGTGCTAAACGAGACCGTTAGCGCTTCAATGGTGATATTCACCGTGCCACTGGCAGGATCATTAATCCCATCACTGACTGAGAACGTAAAACTATCACTGCCCGTTACCTCTGGGTTTGGCTGATAAGTAAAGTCACCGTTATCACTGACAGTTACGCTGCCCAGTGTGGGCTCATCGCCCACACTGAATATCAAACTGTCGCCATCGTCGTCAGTAGCAGTGAGCATGTCCATAATCGCGGTCTCAGTCTGAGTGGTTAAATCCACAGACACAGCATTGGGTGCGACATTTTTGTCATCATCGTCACTGCCAAAATTACAACCGGCTAGGATAACCGTCACCGCCAATCCGAGGCTTAGAACTCTTAGTTGGCTCATGCCTGTTTGATGAGGTAGTTTTCTCGTTTTTTTGTTTCTCATTTTATGCTCCTTATTCTGCGCCAGAACCAGGCAATGGCATCGCTAAATAGGGAAAGCTTGTTTCCATCATAGATGCATTACTAGGTGCGCCATCCGTAAAGGGCACATTACCAACACTGGCATCTTCAGGCGCACACAAACCTAGGTCTGTATCTGTGCCATTAACCGGAATGGGATAACACAAACGTCCCATTACCACGCGAAGCGCAATATCGACCACATCATCTCCTGGGCGACGACCATTTGGGAAACCGGCTAAATCATCACCAGCAACCCCAAATGGAGACTGCATGGCCGCTGCTTTAGCTTCAATACCCGTATTCAAACGCAACATTTCAGATGGCGTCACGATTGAAAGCTGATTCACACCTTCAAAACCGGTCAAAAACGCCGTTACCAAATCGGTACGTGGGAAGTTAGTCGGGGCTAGAGTCTCAATTTCAGCGCCTAAGGTTGTGTTAACCGCATCTTTAAATAAAATGTTGAGTAACTCAGGTAGCGTAGGATGGGTAACATAATCGGCAAATTGTCCATCGTCCTTTGGTGCCGCACTAGAAAATGTATCTTTATCCGCTAGACCAATCACCAACTCATTAACCAAAGGAGAACCCAAACGAGATACTTGTGTCATAGCGCCGCCATTGACTTCGGTGTTATCAAAGCTGGCATTTGGATTTAAAATACGGGCTTGTGGCAAGCTCGCAGTCGTCCATGCACCTATACTGCCATTACCAGAACCGGTTAAACACGATTTAGGTACTTCAATGGCGATACTGGTGACATTTTTATCCGCTAAATCGTCGTTGTCTGCAGATTGCGTAATACCACCTGGGAATCCCCCCGCGTCTCCAGCACCCGGTGCGCTGTCTCCTTCAACGGGCACAAAGTTAACTAAATCGAACACTTTACCTAGGTTCACCGTGAACGCATCTTTGCGCTGACCAACGAATATTTTCGCTGGGCTATCGCATCCGGGTATGGTCGCGCTGTATACAAAGCTATCTGCGTAGGCCTTGTATTGTTCAGCGCTAGCAAAGGTTTTATTACCGATGTAATCAAGTGGCTTACCAAAGCTTGCACCACCTGACGTATCGTTCATTACCGAAGCACTCGTACCTGTGCGCATGGGGCCAGTCACCAAATTAACGGTGTAGTTCTCCATGAAATTGGCATTCGTTTGATCACCAGCACTGACGCCTCCCACATTTTTTAGTGGTACGCCTACTGACTTTTGTGCACCTTCAGGGCCGACCATAAGAGCAACACCCGCATTGTCATTAGGCAACGACTGGCTAAAATTAAACGTGAAACTCATGTCTTCGACAGCATCACCATCGTTATCAATATGGATCGCATACATAGCAGCAGGATCCATGGCGAAGTAATTAGGTCCGCCGTAGGCATCTTGTAATGGAATATAATTCGCAATCAGGGTGACGTATTCACCACGACCTTCTTCATAACTGTTAAAGGCGTAGAAATCAGTTGAATCAACCGTTGGAGAGCGTGTGACATTAGGTGCTTCTCTATGGCTAGAAGCTTGTGCTGCCTGGGCTAAGGTTAAACTTAGTATGGCCGAGGCAATCAATGTTAATTTTGTTTTTTGCATGACGTTTCCTTTTTATGTACCTGTTGAATTAAGTTAAACGGGCGAATCAGGTTACTGGATGCAAAAAAGTTAAAAAAAGATTAAAAAAAAAGCGAAACTTTCGTTTCGCTTTTTATAACACTATGAATTATATGACTTTAGTTTGTTATTTTATAGCAGCACTAATTTCCCTGTATACAAGACTTCAGTTGGTGCGCCATTGGGTGAGCCGCCTAATGGTTCTAAACTGACCGCCAAGGCTGCGATAGTGATTTGCTCAAACAACTGAGGTTTAAGCAAAGTACGCTCCCCAACTTTAGGCAGTAATCCCAATGAGATAGGAGCACTGCCATCTTGTGGCACTATCCACAGTTCATAATCCGCATTTGACTGTGCTTGTAGTGCCTTAGTGGCACGCACTGCAATTTGCTGTTCCGTGATCTCAATGCTCCACAACAGCTCAGTTTGCTGATTATTGATCATGGCTAGCTGTTTCACTTCAGGACTCTGCATAGGCTGTAATTGGAGCAATAAAACCGCAAGGACCACGGCTGCAGCCGACGCAAGTCCCGCTAAGCTCGGCCAAATACGTGATTTATGCGACTTAAGTGCAACAATATTTGTCTCTGCTTGCTCATCATTTGGGGGGCCAGCAGATATATTTGACTTGGCTTGAAGCGAACTAAACCCTAAACGCTGTTCTATTTTTTGCCAAACACCGTCATCAGGAGCCACGTCTGGCAGCTGTTCACCAAGAGAGTTTAGGTACAGCTCCCAATGATTGACCGCGTCACTGATCACACTAAACTCCATGACCAGACGACCAAAACGCCGGCGGGCGGGCCCACGTAAGGTACCCAGCACATACTGCGCAGCAAGGGGATTATATAACTCAGGGCGTAAATAATTCATAACTTTAAACACCTTTGTAATGATTGCAATCCTCGTCGGATCCAGCTTTTAACCGTTCCAAGGGGTAAATCTAAATGGGCGGTCACTTCGTGATGAGACATGCCATTAAAATAGGCCAGATGAATGGCTTGTCTTTGCTGCACTTCCAGTGCCGCCATACATTTTTCCAGCAGACCTTGTTGTGTTTCTGTCATCGGCTCACTAGTGAGCTGAGTTCCACCGTCATTGTCACTGAGATCTTCCTCTTTACGCACGGCATGGTAGCGCAGTATGTCTAAGGCTCGATAACGAACGATGCTGATCATCCACGTCAAGACTGTGCCCTTGCCTGCACGATACTGAGCTGCGTTATGCCAAATACGAACATAGGCTTCTTGCAACGCTTCTTCTGCTAACTCTTTACGTTTCAGCATTTTGAGGCTAACAGCATAAAGTTGTTTGCTCGATGCCTGATAAAGTTCGGCAAAAGCCGCTTTATCTCCTTGGGCGGTCGCACTGAGTAAGTTCAACATCGGATCTTGTGTCATATCGTCCTCTATCATTGGTTGAAGCAGGGTTAATACGGTTAAACGCTTAACGCTGCAATTTAGATTCAATTACTTGTCATTATTTTTTTATAGATAAAAAAATACCGACCCTAGGGTCGGTACAAAGCAGTACTCATGTTGGTACAGCTCCCATGTTAGGAGCTGCCGAAAAAGTTAGGTGCGCCCTAAGGCGGCTCAGCACAAGTAAGCGAATTAGCTTGGCTTATTGTCGCTGGCGAAGCGCTGTACCGGCATATCGACGCTGGATGACAAATAGGCAAAACTTTGCTCAGGCATGTCTTGCCAGTCTTCAGGTGGCATTGGTGGATTAGACAACACGACCTCATCTTGGCGTTGCATATTCGCCAAACGGATCCTAAGTTTTCTAAGCGCTGGTACTTCTTCTACTTCGCTAGGACTGACAAACATGCCCCAGTTACGGCTTAATTTGCCTAAATAGAGACTACTGGAGAAACGTATGATCGGCGCTGCTAGTAATAAGCCGAATAACACAGGGGCGAGCCACCAAAATAGAATCGGTGTTAATGCTAGTGTTACCGCTCCCCAAACGATGGCAATGGCACTGGCTACCCATGTTCGTTTAAAAGCTTCTTTCCATGGAACCATACGCCCTTCACGTCCTTGGGCATCCCAGCTAACATTCTTGCCCACCAATACATTGAGAACAAAATAGGCGTGGTAGAGCATCATTAATGGGGCAATAACAATCGCCACGATGGCTTCTATCAAGGCACCCGACATCAAGGCAAACCCACCGCCAAATTGCTCACGGCGCCTGACTAACGCGACAATTGCCCCCAATAATTTTGGGCCAAGCAACATAATGGCAGTGGCACTGAGTAACATAATAATGTAGTCGGTTTTGACTACTGGCCAAGCCGGAAACAGTGAGTAATTAGAGGCAAAGAAGACCTTATCTGTGGTCGCGCGCACGACGGCATCTATGGTACTTAACACCAGCATAACCAACCAAACTAACGAAGACATATAGGCCAATGCACCAAATAGAAAATGTAAACGGTTGACTGTGTGTAGACCTTTACCATTAATAATACCTAGATGCTGAATGTTACCCTGCACCCAGCGTCTATCTCGCGTGGCATAATCAATAATATTACTTGGAATTTCCTCATAACTACCTTCAAGATCGGCCAAGAGTACGACGTCCCAGCCTGCCCTTCTTAGTAAAGCAGCTTCGACAAAATCGTGACTTAAAATATCACCGCCAAAAGGGGCTTTTCCCTTAAGTGTGGGCAATCCACAATGTTGAATAAACGCATCGACGCGGATAATGGCGTTGTGTCCCCAGTAATTTGCACTGTCGGTTTGCCAAAAAGCTTGGCCGGTGGCTAACATTGGGCAATATAGACAGGATGCAAATTGTAAAAAACGACCGAATAAGGTTTGTGAACGCACAGGAATAGGGACAGTTTGTATCAAACCTGACATGGGATTTTGCTGCATCGCTTTAACCAGCGTCAACATACACTCCCCGGTCATCACACTGTCTGCATCGAGCACGATCATCGACTGGTATTGATATCCCCAGCGCTGACAAAAATCAGCTAAGTTACCCACTTTACGATGGATATTTTTCTCACGGCGACGGTAATAAATATTTTCAGATAATGTGCCCACACGTTGACACAGTTCGTGCCATGCGGTTAATTCAGCTTGCGCCATATCTGGGTCCTGAGTATCGCTAAGCATGTAAAAGTCGAAATGTTCAAGCTGACCGGTACGCTCTAAATCCACCAGACAAGCTTCAAAGCCCGCCATAATACGATCCGTATCTTCGTTATATACCGGCATAACCACCGCATGACGGTCTTGAATAACGACTTTACTCACCTGTGCTGCAAAATGCTTATTGCGACTCAGTTTGAGAGGGTCGATATCGAATAGCTGTAAGATAAAACCAATGAAGGCACTCCAAAATGCAGCCGATATCCACAAGAACGTAATACTGAACAACACGAGCAGCACAATCTCTAAAATGGTGATCCCGCTTTCAGAAAATATTTCGTACATCATCCAACTACCAGCGATGGACGTGATAAATACCATCACAGCGTATGCCCACTTACGAACAGCTTTGCCCTTTATATCAATAAACATAGCGTTACTCTCAGAGTTGTGTTGATTATCTTGGAAAACAGAATTACTCGACCTCATTGCTGCTCCACACGTAATTCCACACTTCACTTATCGGCTCATCGCCGAGGGTCAAAAATAGACGCATATCAATGGCTTCGTCATTTTCAGGCATTAATTTGAACTTCGCTCGCCAGGTCTTCTTGTCGGGTAATTGCACAACCTCTAGGTCTTTGAATTTGCCCGAAGACAAACTTAAATGGGGCGTTAAACGGATGGACTGGCCTAAATGAGCAAATGCTTGTGCGCTGAAATCCACAATCATTTGACGCTCACTTTTATCTGGCGCATTGTCCTGCCCCGGTAGCGCCGCCCAACTATTAAATACTCGTGTTACTCGTGCCGTCACATCTTCATTAAGTGCACCGTTCACCGTTTTCACGGTGTAATCAAATTTCCGCATTTCGCCTTTTTTAAACGGTTCTTCGGGCACCCAGTAGCTAACAATGTTGTCGTTAGTTTCTGAATTAGTTGGAATTTCGACTAACTCAACACGGCCTTTGCCCCATTGATTATCCGGCGTTATCCACATACCTGGACGTGCATGGTAGTTCGCTTCAGTATCTTGATAACTGGTAAAATTTTGGTCTCTTTGCAGCAAACCAAAGCCTTTCGGTTGTTCGTCCTGTAGCGATGTCACGCGTAATCCCTTAGGATTATTGAGCGAACGCCAAATCCACTCACCACTTGAGGTGTGCATTGATAACCCATCTGAGTCATGCACTTCTGGACGAAAATCATCAAATTTTCGCGTGGCATTTTCACCGCTTAAATACATACTGGTTAGCGGGGCAACACCCAGTTTTTTCACGTCTTCACGAGCAAAAACAGTACTTTGCACATGCATCACAGTATTTAAACCTGGGACGAGTTCAAAACGATACGCCCCTGTGACGGATTTACTGTCTAATAATGCGTAGAACACTAACTTGCTGTCTTCAGCGCCTGGCTCAATCATCCAAAATTTACTGAACGCAGGAAACTCTTCACCACTGGCTTCAGCGGTATCTATGGCTAAACCTCGAGCTGAAATACCAAATATTTGCCCAGGGCCAATTAAGCGAAAGTAGGACGCACCAAGGAACACAGCGACTTCATCTTTGTAGTCAGTGGTTTTTAACGGGTAATGCACTCTAAAACCAGCAAAGCCGGCATCTTTGGGTACTAACCCCTTAAGGGGAGCAGCATCTTTTTCATAAATGAAACGGTCCGTTTCAAATAACATGTTCTTAGTACCGCTGTTTTCATCAACCACTTTAATTTCAACTGGCGTACGGTATAAGAAGCCAGGATGAAATAGTTGCATCTCAAACTTCGCTTTGTCTTTCCACTGGGCCTGTTGTGGATTAAATCGAATGGCGCGGTATTGCTGATAATTCATATCAGCTAATTCAGCCGGTAAGTTTTGTTTTGGCTGTGCATAAGGTTTTTCAGCTAAGCTTTTGGCTTGCTCTGTGACTAAATCAAACACCCGCTCTTCACTGGTTTTCACTACAGCAGGAACGGGCTCTTTTACCACCGCTGGCTGCTCTGCAGCATTTTGCTGGCGCTGTTGTTCTTTTTTATTAACGGGCTCTTGAACTGGCGTTTGTACCTGAGTTGACGCACCGACACTGACCACTAGACACACTAAACCTGCGAGACGCGACAACGTATTCCGTTGACGTGACTTTGTCTTAGGATGCGCTTGATTGAAAGAATTCTGGGTTCTCATTTTGGTTTGGGGTTCCTTTACTGGTTTGGCGTTTTAATACACTGGGTACTGTTACTACTCAATGAAATTGCAACTTTTGATCCAAAAATCAAAAACGTGCCAAAATGAATCCCTATTAGACGAAAGAATGAGAACTTGCCGAATAAAGTTATTGTTAAAAAATGTCCATAATCACACTTTAGATAAAATGTGCGCCCTTAATTGACAGGATGCTTTCACTTAATGGATAAATGTCTGCACCCGAGCGTGCGTAAGCGTTACAACCCATGGCGACGATGCTCAGCTAGGCATTCCTAGGATAAAAAGAACCTACACATCTTGTGATGTTGCTTCAACTGTTGGGTTTGCTTGATAGCCTGTTAACAAAACTAAATAGCGGGAAAATAATTTGGGCCGTCGCAAAAAGGTTCCACCCCTCTATAAAATTACGCCTGTGGGACATGAAAATCGACTTAAACTGTTCCTTTTTAAAGACAGCACTCAGGAGGAATAATTATTATCATTATTATTCATATACTTACAAGCGAGTCATAGTTATTGATAATTGTCTGTTATGGGGAACAACACGCGCGAGCAGCGAAGATTTAGCCAGTATATCCCCCATACCCAGTCAGGTATATTTACGCTGTGTGTGTAAATTTTACCCGCTGCATAATGAAGTAAGATCTCGGTTGGTTTTTTATGGCGCGGCTTGCAAGGATAATGTGACTACCTGCAATAAAGCAGCAAATACCATAAAAGCAGCCCTTTAGCCTTTAACCTACAGAAACAAAAAAGCCGCAGTAATATGCGACTTAATCAAAATGTTATCACTGCCTTAACTAAGTCAGTTCATGGGCTAGTCTGCTATACCTTTGGGCATTTCGTCACGCATTTCATGCCACAACTTGCCACTTTCTATGCCGTATTTACGAATGATCAAAGGCACACTTTCGTAATCCCCCTGCTCAGCTAAGGCGAGTAGTTGTTTGTAATAGCCACGGGTCAAAGCCCGAGATTTTTCGCTTGAGAAATAATAACCGCCGATACGTGAATATAAGCCTTTAAAACCATTCATCATCAACACATATACTGGGTTACCAGAAGCAAACGCCAAATCGTGGTTTAGCTGATAGTCTTTAACGGCAAATGTCGTCCCATCATCCCCATCATCTTCATATTTTTTCAGGATTTCGATGGTTTTCTCGGCGTTATTACGGATCGCGCCGCGAATAAATACCGCACTTAAATTGGTTCGTGCAGCCAGTAAATGATCGACCAATTCAGAGATCCCGTCTTCATCTAAACGCGCAAGGGTTTCTAATATATTCAATCCTGAGGTTTCCCAGAAATTGTTTACTTTAGTAGGTTTACCATGCTGAATCGTTAACCAGCCGTCACGGGCGAGACGCTGCAATACTTCGCGTAATGTGGTTCGGGTTACTCCAATTAATTCTGATAGTTCGCGTTCAGCGGGAAGAATAGTGCCAGGCGGAAAACGTCCGCTCCAAATAGACTCAACTATATACTCTTCGGCAAATCCTGCTGGACTCTGTGCCTTATAAATCATTTCATTGCTCGCAAGGTTATCAATATTAATTTGCTATTAACTGATTGTACCAGATGATTTTTATCGGGAACAATGAATCTTTAACAAGATGTTAAGTTATATACTGACTGTCACATTCAATAAGTAAACTTTTAATCACTTAATTTAAGTTAAATGTAGCTAAGCATGCGATTTACCTTGCATTTTTCAGTTACAAAATTTACAAAGTAGTTATAAAAGCTAGAAAATTTCAAAGGTTTCCATCTATGCAACAATCAACCGTAGGCGCAGTTTATAGTAATTTTCTGGGGCAAGCCCCTGATTGGTATAAAAAATTCATCCTTGCATTTCTAATTATCAATCCCTTTTTATTCATGGCTGATCCGTATTTAGCCGGTTGGGCTTTGGTATTAGAGTTTATATTTACCCTAGCAATGGCGTTAAAATGCTACCCATTGCAGCCAGGAGGCCTGTTACTGATAGAGGCATTGTTCATCGGCATGACGTCCCCGGAACACATGAAGCATGAAATAGTGGTCAACATTGAAGTGGTATTACTGCTGGTCTTTATGGTGGCAGGTATCTACTTCATGAAAGACATGCTGCTGTTTATGTTCACTAAGCTGCTGCTTAAGTTAAAAAACAAAACCGCCTTATCTATCTCGTTTGTGGCCGCATCAGCATTTTTATCCGCCTTCCTTGATGCGCTAACGGTAGTCGCAGTGATTATTGCGGTAGGTATGGGCTTTTATTCCATCTATCACAAAGTAGCGTCGGGCAAAGACTTTAACTCAGATCACGACCACACCAGTGACGATCACGTTGACCAACCAAAACGTCAGGATTTAGAAGACTTTAGGGCGTTCTTGCGTAACCTGATGATGCATGCTGCCGTAGGTACCGCGTTAGGCGGAGTCATGACCATGGTAGGTGAGCCACAGAACTTGATCATTGCAGATAAAGCGGGCTGGAACTTTACTGAGTTTTTTGTGCGTATGTCGCCTATTACTATTCCCGTATTTTTTGCCGGTATTGCCACTACCTTCATGCTGGAGAAATTCAAAGTCTTTAGCTACGGTGCCAAATTACCGATAGTCGTGCGTGAAATTTTGACCGCTCACAGTGAAGAACAAGAGAAAAACCGTACTAAGCAAGACAGTGTGAAATTGTGGATCCAGAGCCTGATTGGCGTTTGGTTAGTGGTTGGCCTTGCGGGTCACTTTGCCGCTGTTGGCTTAATTGGTTTATCCATTATCGTATTGGCGACCTCTTTAAATGGCATTATTGACGAGCACTCCATTGGTAAAGCTTTCGAAGAAGCGTTGCCCTTCACGGCACTACTTTGTGTGTTCTTTGGTATCGTCGCGGTGATTATCGACCAAGGTTTATTTACACCGGTCATTGACTGGGTACTGACCTTTGAGGGGAAATCACAATTAGTGATGTTCTACTTAGCTAACGGGGCATTGTCCATGGTCAGCGATAACGTGTTCGTCGGTTCGGTGTATATTACTGAGGTAAGCGCCGCATTAAAAAATGGTCAAATTACCCGAGACGAGTTTGACATGTTAGCTGTGGCCATCAACACGGGTACAAACTTACCCAGTGTCGCTACTCCTAACGGGCAGGCTGCATTTCTGTTTTTATTAACCTCTGCTATTGCTCCGCTATTACGTTTATCATACGGCACTATGGTGTATATGGCGCTGCCTTATACAATTGTGCTCACATGTGTAGGCCTAGCCGCTACCTACTTTGGTTTGGTTGATTTGACGGCTTGGTTGTATGATATGGGCTTGATTCAACACCACAGCGCTATCATAGGTACAGACGCAGCCGCTCACTAAAGCTGTTTTATATTACGAAGCACCGCCTTAGCGCGGTGTTTTTTTGTTTATACGTGACGATTTTTAAAGAGTATTAACATGAATTATTTTTCAAATTTAGCCCAAAGCCGCTCCGCCTGGGCTTTATTGTTTTTGTCCTGCGCTGTGTTAGAAGCCTATGCGTTATTTAGCCAGCATGCCATGGAACTGCGTCCTTGTATCATGTGTATTTATCAGCGTACCGCTGTTTTTGGGATATTATTTGCGTGCATCCCAGTGCTTATCCGCAACAACATCTTAACGCGCTTATTCGGCTTCACGATTTGGGGAATATCTGCGATTTGGGGCGGCTTAATTGCTTGGGAACACTACGACCTTCAACATGCGGCTAATCCATTTTTTGCCACCTGTGAAATTGTGCCTAACTTTCCATCTTGGTTACCTTTACATGAGTGGTTACCTAACATCTTCGCTGCCACGGGTGATTGCGGTGATATAGATTGGGTTTTCATGGACATGAGCATGCCTCAATGGATGATGATTATTTTTGCCATTTACAGTGCTATTTGGCTGCTGGCTGTAATCAGTCGTCTGGCAATAAAGCGCGCTATGTAGACACGATTAAATAAACATTCAAGGAGCACTTCGCTCCCTTTAATGCTTAAAACGTCCTGTTGTTGGAGGTGACTATATTGCCCTCACGCTTCAAACAGGACGTGACGCCAAGTGCACCCCAGCTAACATGCACCGAATTGATCCACCAGCTGTTTCAATGGCCGATACATCAAGGGGTAACAAGGTAACTGACTTTTCAAGGATCCCCCGCTGTTGAGAATTAAGTGCATTATATGCCCGCAATGACAACGCCAATAACCGTTGAGTGTCACTTTGCAACTCTAAAGCATTGCCACAAAATTCAGTGATTTGTTGCTCCGTTAAATAAATCACCTCACGGCCTGAGCCTTCGAAACGAGCAATGATTTCGTTACGGCGAGTATCGCTAGTGACCATATCGCCGCCTAGCATGACAAAGTCGGTGCCGATACACATCAATACGTTCGTGTGATACACAGCAACTCCATTCTCATCCTTGGCATCAAACAGCATAGGCTCATAGTTAAAATGACTACAGAAGCGCTCTAAAGCGAGTGGGTTTGCTCTATTCGATTGCACCGCATAGGCTACGCGTTCGATATGATCGAGCACCATAGCACCTGTCCCTTCTAAATATAACTGATCTTGTTCAAGGCCTGAGTAATCGATAACGTCTTGTACACGGTAGGCCTGTTTGAGCATATTAATAATATCACTGCGCCTTTCTAGGCGTCGATTGTCGGCATACATAGGATATATCGCAATATGTCCACCACTGTGAGTAGAAAACCAATTATTGGGAAAAACAGAATCAGGGGTTGCATAGCTTTCATCTTCAAAAATATGTACCCGTATACCCTGCTCTTCTAGCTGCTTAGCCGCCGTGCTGACTTGCTGAAAAGCTAGACTATCCAAAGGCGTTGCTGTCATATGAGCAACGCTCTCAGCATTGTCCCCAGCCAGCGCTTGAAAGGCGTTATCTCCTTGAGTTTGCGGGTTTGCGTAAAAGTGATGAGGGCGGATCATGATAACCGCCGATGGTGCCTGAGGATTGCGCTTATTCATAAATTTAGGCCACCTTGCAGGTTTGATTGTGAGCCTTAAATAGACCGAACAAATTACGTGGTTCATCGGGCCTAGCAATGAGTTCGAGCTCTTTAACGGATAAGTATTGCTTCATAAGTTTGTGCACATAACACAAGGCAGAAAAATCCTCAGTGGCAAAGCCAACGCCATCAAAAATGGTCAATTGCGTTTGCGTTGTGCGTCCCGCCGTGTGGCCGGCTATTACGTTATGCATTTCTATAACGGGGAAGTCAGCGGCCAATTGCTGAATGTCGCCTTCGATGCGCGTTTGCTCTTCGTACTCAACAAACACATCAGCGCGCAGCAATAACGCTTTATCAATTTCCGCTTTACCAGGACAATCACCACCAATTGCATTTACATGAACACCGTCTTTGACCATATCTGTGGTTAGTATGGTTGCGTTACGTTTGTCTGCCGTGCACGTAGTGATGATGTCCGCTCCTACTAAAGCTTGCTCAGGTGATGTGCAAATCGTCACGTCAAAACCATACTGAATAAGATTAGCTTGACACTTTTTACTGGCGTTAGTGTCAACATCATAAAGTCGTAATGTATTAATGCCCAACAGGGTGCGAAACGCAAAAGCTTGAAATTCAGATTGCGCGCCATTGCCAATCAATGCCATACAAGTGCTGTTTGCTGGGGCTAAATAGGTGGCCATAAGTGCAGATGTCGCACCTGTGCGTAGGGCGGTCAGTAAAGTCATCTCAGATAACAAAACTGGGTAGCCTGAATCAACATCGGCCAGTACCCCAAAAGCAGTCACAGTCTGCAAACCCAACAGGGTATTCTTTGGATGACCGTTAACGTATTTAAAACTGAAACGTTGACCATCACTGGTAGGCATCAATTCAATGACCCCTTCAGGAGAGTGAGCAGCAAAACGCGGGGATTTATCAAACTGTGCCCAACGCTTAAAATCGTCTTCTATGGTATTAGCAAGGCCTTTAATAAAGGACTCAATACCGACCCGACTCACTAAGTCCAAGACATCTTGCACACTTAGAAATGCCACTTGTGATACCGCTGTTTGTTTGCTGCTTTGCATGATTACCTCATTCTCTAAAATTCAGAAGAACAGTGTAAGTAACCACACAGTCAGTTTAAATGCTAAATAGTTACAACTTTTGCTAGAAAATAAAGCAAATAGCTACCATCAAGCTAACAATATGTTAAAAAGGAACAACTAAATGGAAATACCAGTGAAATCATGAAAGAAACGCAATTGCTAGATGATCTAGATATTAGCTTAATCGCTATTTTACGCAAAGATGGCCGTGCGCCTGTCGCAAAACTGTCGCAAATACTGGGGGTATCTCGAGGGACAATACAGAATCGACTCGATAGGTTGCTGAGTTCAGGAGCAATTTTAGGCTTTACCATCAGAGCCCATCATGAAGTCGAGCAGAACGTCATCAAAGCCATTATGATGATTGAAGTGGCGGGTAAATCTACTTCACAAGTGATTCAAAAGTTAAGGGGTATACCTGAATTGACCTACCTGCATACCACCAATGGCGCGTGGGATTTAATCGCCAACATTCAAACCACCACCTTGACCGAGTTTGACCGCGTATTGCGCGTGGTACGAATGACGCCTGGGGTTGTTAACAGCGAAACCAGCATTTTACTCAGTTCAATTTAAGCCATGCGAAATCGTGCTTGACCTTCATGACAGATGCCTCCTAAAGCGACTCCATAGTAATGCATAATCGATCTAAAAATAATGGGGTGTTGGTTAGTCGAAGACGATCTGTTTTCTGTTGATGATAAGCTCCCTCGATGACTGAGTATTTTCAACGATTGTCTGTACCAGATATTCATTGTCATTGTCTTAAATACCCAAGCTGACACGCCTAGTCTAGCGCGTTTTTTCAGGGTTAATAGCGCACCACATCGGGATTTTACATACATTAGATCCCGTGGACTACGTGCTAAAAACGCTGTTTACTCCACGTCGTCTTGGGGCCAAACAGCAATATAATCTTCAAAATCATCGAGTTCAACATCATGATCAAAGACCGTTTTACCTCGCACTGACATACCCACTTTGTGCATTTTTGCTTTTTTGCCTTTATTCAACAGCGGATGCCATGATGGTAAACCGCGGCCTTCATGCAAGCGCCGATAGCTGCAACTGGTCGGCATGAAGAATATATCGTCGATATTGCTTTTAGTCAGCTTTACACAGTCGGGCACTAATATTGTGCGCTCTTCATAGCGCGTACAATTGCACGTTTTTGTGTTTAATAGACCACAGGCAATATTGGTATAGTGAATTTGTTCGCCGCTATTGATATGTGCCGTTGGTGCTGCAGTTTCAGCAGCGTCATCGTCAATAAATTTATGCAAACAACATTTTGCACAGCCGTCACAAATAGACTCCCATTGGGTTTCGTTCATTTTTTCTAGTGGCGTATCTAGCCAAAATTTATCGTTCATAATTATACAGTAACCAGGCGATTGCCTTACTTTTAGTTTCAAAATTCTTAATTGGTAAATCAAATTTTTGGCAGATGTCGTCTATCAACCCATGGACATTGCCTAAAGTAGGAACCAGGCGAGCCATGCGTAAGGTGCCCAACCAATCTTCGTCGCGCATACGTACTAATACGTTCATCATCATGGCGTTATCATAGGTAACACTTAGGTCTGTCAGCTCCAACAAGATCCCTTTTAGATTATGTATATGGGCTAAGTTGATCGCTTTTTTGATGACGACTTCCATTTTATCCACATGATCTACGTGACCTGAGGCTTCGAAAATCACCAACTTATTGGCTAAATCTAAACGATGATGTTGGGTGAAAATCATTAGGTATTACTCTCTTTCACTGGTTAGTCAGCTACTTTCAATGCTAGCTAACGCAGTTTTTTTATTCAAATGACTTTAGTCTTAACGGAAAAGTGATCCGACAAGCATATGGTTAAATCGTCATTTTCAGTCAATGGCCCAACCCCTTTAGGGGTGCCAGTTAACACGATATCACCTGGCAACAAGGTGAAGGTTCGAGAAATTTCCACCAGTAAAGATAAAATGTCGTGCATCATATGCGCACTATTACCTTGCTGGGTGAGTTTACCATTGACCGCCATACTAAACTCGATGTTTTGCTCTATTGCGATGTCACTAATGGGTACAAATGTTGATGTGGGGCAGCTCAAATCAAAGCTCTTTGCCCGTTCCCAAGGTTGACCCTGGCCTTTTAATCTGTCTTGAACTTCTCGCAGCGTAAGATCAAGACTTAAGCCTACGCCCAATATACTTTTCCTTGCACTTTGCTCGTCACTATTGGTTAAACGTTGACCAATTAAAATAGCAATTTCCAATTCGTGGTGACAACTTCCCTGCCCTTTAAGCAGATTGATAGGTTGGGCTAAATCACACAAGGCCGTGTTGGGTTTGATAAACAACAGTGGCTCTTGTGGTACCTCATTATTTAACTCTTGAATATGCTCAAGGTAATTACGACCCACGCAAACAATCTTACCCAAGGGTAAATCAATGATTTCACCGCCTAAAAACTTGTGTTGATACATTTAACTGCCCTTCTTAATACGATCAGCCAAATAACTCACCGCCACAGCAAAGTAGCTTGAGCGATTCCAACCTAACAAAGTGTGAAAGTTATCATAGACCAAATAAATTCGACCTTTCTCGCCATCAGGCATAATTAACGAGGCTTTTATATCAACCGAGGGTAACGGACTACCATCGTAACGCCGGACGCCCTGAGCCTGCCAGTCAGACAAGGAGCGCATTTTATTTTGCGCTAATCCAGCAAGGGAAAAGTCGAACCCTTTTTTGAGTTTCACTTGCCGTCCCCAGGTTGCCTTGTTATCCCAACCTTCACTCTTAAGGAAATTAGCAATTGAGGCAAATACATCGCTGGGGTTGCCCCAAATGTCTTTTTTACCGTCGCCGTCAAAATCGTAGGCATAATGCAAAAAAGAAGTGGGCATAAACTGACTTTGACCCATCGCCCCAGCCCATGATCCTAAAAACTCATCTTGGCTAATATGTTCTTGCTGCAAAATATCCAGGGCGGCATACAATTGCTTACGAAAAAAAGTTTCTCTGCGTCCTTCGTAAGCCATAGTGGCCAATGATGATATAACCGGATAATTGCCGGTGATCTTGCCAAAATTACTTTCATTTCCCCAAAGGGCGACAATATAACGTGCCTGCACCGCGAATTTATTTTCAATTTGAGCCAGTACTTCTTTGTGTTCTTGGTAAAGCGCGACCGCTTGTTGCACTTTCCAATCTGGCACTCGGGTGGCCAAATAAGTATCCAGCGTTATTTTGCGTTCAGGTTGGTTTTTATCTGCCGTGACCACACGCTGACGAAAGGTTGCGCCACTAAATACCCGGTCAAGAAACGGCGTTGGGTAACCCTTTTCTAAGGCCTCTACCTTAAAATCGGTTACGTAGGCTTCGAAGCCAATTTGGCTTTTCTCTTGTTCGGCTAATACGGCGTGACTAAAGAGCAATGCATAACTTATAAAGACGAAACGAACAGCAAAGCGAGACATCATATACTCCTTAAATACAATCAATAACTGACGAGTCTGAGCCAATAACAGCACATCACTAACCGCGTCCCACCCCAAAATATTAAGACTTCGGGGGTTGCGCGGCTAAATGTTGTTTAAGTAAGTTCTCTTCAGGTGGCGGAAGTTGCAAGTAGAAACCATTTTTTGTTAGCTCGTCGCGAAGCGTTTGAATATCCACTTGTCCCAGGGCACGATCCTTTTTAATCGGCATAATCATAATAAAACGCGGCGCACCAAACATTTTCATTAATGGTTCAGGCACACGCGAGAAATCGTCGCGTCCCGGCACATACAAGTAGGTATCCGCTTTTTTGCTACTTTTGTACACGGCACACAATAAATTAAGCATGAGTTGGCTCTGGAATATTTAAGCCGTCGACCTGAGATAATTGTGCCCTCAGGTATTGTCCACGCCAACCTTCCAGTAGATCAGGTTGTAAACCTTGGGCTCTGGTATCATCGTCACGCAACCAACACCACTTAATCAATTGGTTGATTTGCTTCTTAGATCCAATCAATTCAACTGGTACAGCAATTTTTTCAGCACTTTGCACACAGACCTGACGTACACCAGCTGCGACCTTTTTAAACCGAGGGAAATCGACTAGGCGCTCAACGGCTTGAGGATACTCACTTTCATCAACGCGGTGCGCAGCTTCAACGATATCGAGCATAGCTTGGCCATTGATACGAATTTCTTGAGGTGTCAGGCCAGCTATTTGGTGAAGGGCATTTCTACTGGTGGGTAGGTTTTTCGCCACCTCCAGCAAATTAGCCTCGCGCACCACGAAATTTAGCGCGAGATCACGTTGCTGGGCTTCTTTTGCCCGCCATGCAGTTAATTGCTGCAACACGTACAAAGATTTACCCGTTACATGCCAGTTATTTTTGATATTCAAATACAATAAGTCGTAGGGAATGTGACTTTGTTTTTTACGCACCAGATTGTCCATTTCAGCAAATACCCACGCTTGACGGTCCTGGGCGATGGTTTTGTCACGCAGGGCTGGATATAACTGAAACAAATACAACACATCGTAGGCGGCGTACTGACATTGCTCAGGCGACAAAGGTCTGGCCAACCAATCGGTGCGAGACTCACCTTTATCTACTTGCACACCCAGCATAGTCTCTACTAATTTGGCATAACCCAATGACGGTCCCATACCTGTAATAGCAGCAGCAAATTGGCTATCAAAAATCGGACTCGGCACGATATTTAAGGCACAGATAAAGGTTTCGATATCCTCAGAGCATGAATGCAACACTTTAACAATATTGCCATCAGTCAAAATATCTTTAAGCGCACTAAAGTCGTTAATTTCCAGCGGATCTATGAGGGCAATTTGCAGGCCATCGTAAATTTGAATTAAGCCAAGTTGCGGGTATAAGGTGCGCGTGCGCACAAACTCAGTATCCACGGCAATCGCTTGGGCTTTTGCCAATTGAGCGCAGTAGGCGTTCAATGCTTCATCAGTGGTAATTGAAATATATTGCACGTCTTTCCATACACATAAAAAAGCCAGCAAAAAGCCGGCGTTTATCTTTAAAACAATAACGAAAGCCTGTTAGGCAGCTATTATTTCTCGTCGCGAAGTTCTCTACGCAGTATCTTACCAACATTCGATTTTGGAAGCTCGTCTCTAAACTCAACTTTTTTCGGAACTTTATAACCGGTCAAATGTTTACGGCAGTGATCGATGACATCTTGTTCAGAAAGATTGTCATTGCGACGCACAGCAAATAACTTAACGACCTCTCCAGATGCTTCATGGGGAATGCCTACAGCCGCTACTTCAACTATGTCCTCGTGCATGACTGCCACTTCTTCGATTTCG
Source organism: Paraglaciecola polaris LMG 21857 (assembly GCF_000315055.1). GTDB lineage: Bacteria > Pseudomonadota > Gammaproteobacteria > Enterobacterales > Alteromonadaceae > Paraglaciecola > Paraglaciecola polaris. Next base: position 294,492 of record NZ_BAER01000017.1, read on the forward strand.
TTAGGAAACACATTGAAACCGGACACTAAAATCATATCCTTTTTACGGTCAACAATATAAAAATAGCCGTTTTCGTCGCAGCGAGCGATATCTCCAGTGGCAAGCCAACCGTCTTTCATAATTTCTTCTGTGGCTTCAGGACGATTCAAGTAACCCAGCATGACTTGTGGCCCTTTGACCAACATTTCCCCTGGTTCACCTTCTTTCACATCGACACCATCGTCATCGACCAAACGTATATCAGTAGAGGGCAATGGCAAACCAATTGAACCATTGTATTGCTCTAGCTGTGGCGGGTTAACACTCACAATTGGGCTACACTCGGTCAGACCATAACCTTCAAGCAGTACATGCCCAGTTAATTTGTACCAACGCTCTGCAACTGCACGCTGCACGGCCATGCCACCGCCAAGTGAGAACTTGACGTTAGAGAAATCAAGTTCAGTAAAACTAGGGGTGTTTAGCAGACCGTTGAACAGCGTATTCACCCCCGTTAACACGGTAAACGGATACTTACCCAATTCAGATACAAACCCAGCCATATCTCTAGGGTTGGTGATCAATAAATTGGCACAACCTAATTTTAAGAACAACAGGCAGTTCGCCTGCAATGCAAAGATGTGGTAAAGCGGCAATGCCGTCACAACTAACTCTTTATTTGCCTCTGTCACTGTATTTAAAATAGCCGAGGCTTGCTCTAAATTAGCGACCATATTTCTATGGGTTAGCATTGCACCTTTAGATACGCCGGTAGTACCGCCTGTGTATTGCAAAAAAGCGATATCATCGCCATTTATTTCTGGACGCAAGTAGGTTTGATTGGCACCTTGTTTCAAGGCATCCATGAATGGTATCGCCTTGGGTAATGAATAGCCTGGTACCATTTTTTTAACGTACTTGACCACAAAATTAGTCAGCCATTTTTTCGGCACGCCCAACATATCGCCAATTCGCGTGAGTAACACGGTTTCAATCGATGTATCTTCAATCACTTCGCTCAAGGTGCAGGCAAAGTTCTCAACGATAATGATCGCTTTCGCATTCGAGTCATTAATTTGATGCTTCAATTCACGCGCTGTGTATTGCGGGTTCACGTTCACCACAACCATGCCTGCACGTAAAATACCAAACAAGGCCACCGGATATTGCAGTAAGTTAGGCATCATGATGGCGACGGCATCGCCTTTTTTAAGGCCTGAGTTTTGCAAGTAGGCAGCGAAATGAGTGACGTGTTTTTCAAGCTCAGAAAAGGTAATCGACTTACCTAAATTGATATAACTGATGCTGTCTGCGTAGGTCTTAACAGACTGTTCAAAAATATCGACAACAGAAGAATAATTGTCAGGGTTAATCGTCTGTGGCACTCGAGAATCGTAACTTTTTAACCAAGATTTTTCCACTTTGCCTCCTCGGCGCAACCTCGACCACAGGAAAACGCAGAGTGCGTAATGGCCGACGGTAATTATACTACTTAACGCCGCGCATAATACCCAAAGCTAGTGGAAAGATAAACGAAGATCCCTACATGAAATTAACATTTTGCCTATAAATAGTTAATTTTCGTGTAAAAAACGCAAAACATGAGCGGAAACTGCTTGGGGATTATCTAAATGCGGGTGATGGGAGCCTGGGGATTTGACCAATTCCCCGTCACTGAGCCAACTTTGTCGTATTTCACCGTTTTTCTTCATCATATCGTAACCGTTGTCTGCAATAATGATAAAGGTCGGACAAGTTATAGCATTCAAAAATCCTTTTGCCTGAGACTCCGTCATGCGCAAAGATGAAAATGTGCGCAATCGTCGATCAGTGGTAAATTGCAGTTCACCGTCAACCTCCTGTAAATTACGCTCCACCAGCAAGCTTGCACACGCCTCAGAAAAGCCTCCTGCAATTGCTCTGGCACGAATAACGCTCTGTCTATTACTCGGATGCTTACCCTGCCCAGCAGCACTTTGTAGACGACTTTGAATAGACTCCCGCAATTGCTTTGGGCTGCTTTCACTGTCCTTGGTGACCGGGCCTAATGATTCAATTGTTATATATTTACTGACTTTTTCAGGAAAACAACTGACATACATAGAGCCGATAATGCCGCCCATAGAGTGACCTAATAAAATAAAACTGGGCCAGCTTTGAGACTCGATTAGTTCATGTAGGTCATACACGAAGTCAACCAAATGGTAATGGGCATCTTTACTCCTGTGATCAGACTTACCATGACCTGCAAGATCGAGGGCAACAATGTAATAATCGTTCAAATATTGCGCAAGCGGGATAAAGGTCGCAGCATTGTCTAGCCAACCATGTAACGCGACCATTAGCGGTTTATTTGGATCGCCAAATGCAAGGCCCCTAATGGTGATATGACGTAACGGAAATTCAACTTCTTGCATAATTCATCCATAAAAAAACGGCTATCAGAAATACCCTGTTAGGTATGACGTGAGTAGCCGTTTAAACAACCTGCCTTACGCGAAAGCAGGTAGTGCTAAACTAATTGCTTTTGCTGGCAGCCGGTTTCGATCTTGCTGGGCTACTTCTAGTGTGATGCGTGCTACGTAATATGACCCGATTATGAAACGGGCGATTATACCAACCGTATCGCCAGTAATCATACGGCCAAACGTTGATCATATTCACATCAACTTGCTGAATCTCTTTCCATAAGTAATAGCCAGTGGACTCAAGAGTAGGAAACACATATTCATGTTCGCCGACCATGCCTTTTTCTAAGCGCACGAAGTCACCGGTAAAGGTCATAGTACGGCCTTGTTTGTAGACCATAGGATCTAAAAAGCCTTTCACATAAACACGAAAACGCCCCATGCTTTCGTCACCTTGTAACGGACGACCATAACTACGCAATGGGTAATAGACCATTTCGATAAGCGTATCATCAGGTTTATTTTCTATTCGGGCTATGATGCCACCCCAGCGGGCTTTTTGTCCTAATACCTGCTCGGATTTTGCAGCGGCGTCTTGATAGGTTATCAAGTTACTGTTATCTGGTAATTGAATCGGCTCTGGAAGGGTTGAACACCCTGCTAACCAAAGCGTAACCAGTAGGAAGCTCAATTTAGAATACATAACTACCTCGAAAAAAATACAACATTGAAATCACGATACTACAGATCATGCTAGATATTAACTTAACATTTTATGAATGGCTTGTATCAAAACGTAACCGCCGTGTTTGGATCACGCGAAGGTATCAACACCGAGCAGTTGCTGGATCTCACTGCGCCGCTCTTCTCGAGAGACGCTTTGATATGTATCAATGGCGCTTTGTGAACTAAACGTAGACGTGTCATCCGAGCGTGTGGTTTGCCGAAAGGAGTCTGCCTGACCAAATGCTTCCACTGAGCCTTGGCGAATAATATCCTGCACATCCTTGGCGCCACCAAGAGCCGATGCCACATCTGAATTGGCATTCTCTTGTTGTTTATTACGCTTAATCGCTTTGTCGTTTAACGGACTTTGTAAAGCGCTTACGGACGACTCGACTCTCACAGGTACTCCCAGCAACCAATAGTTAAATACTTATCTTGTTACTTATAGCACAGGTTTACGCCAATTTGCTATTAGCCGTTATTCTCTCCCTGGGAGTTTTTTCCAGGTGACTTTGTCACGCAGATACACGGGCTCTATCTGTTCCACCTCTTTTGCATGGCCTTGTTGTACGCCAGCTTCAACCAATGCCAACATATACTGTGCAGCGGGATAAAGTATATCGGTCAAGATGACAGGTTTGCTCTTGGCATTAAGTGGAGTAAGTAATGCCTCATATGCAGCCCAACCGGTACCCACTCCGTGAATCAAGTGGTCGCTTTGGTTTTTAAGGAGTATTTCAGCGGCGACTTCTGGCGGTAAAACCCGCTCCTCATCAACTAAAGTGGCCAGACCGTCGGTTGCTTGATAACGAGCGAAATACACCTCGCCCATACGCGCATCAATCGCACAATACACCTCGCTAGCTTGGTGCTTATCTAGCGCTTGTTGGGCCATTGCCGCCATGGTTGAGACACCGACTACGTGTAACCCTGTGCCTAAGGCAAGGCCTTGCAATATCCCAGTGGCGATGCGCACGCCAGTAAAACTGCCTGGCCCGCGACCAAACCCAAGATAATCAAGTTGGGCCAAAGTAACGCCAGCGTCTTTAAGCACGCCATCAATCATAGGTAATATGCGTTGACTATGCTGCTGAGGGCAAATTTCAAATTGTTGATAACGCTGGCCATTTACCTGTAATGCAACAGAACATGCTTCTGTTGCGGTATCAATGATCAAAAGATTCACTGTATTTCCTTCTTTAACATGTCACGGGTATCCAGGGCATTTTGCCCATTTGAGTGTTGTTCTGGTGTCCCTTGGTCCGAAGCAATCAGACTATCTTGATTTACATCTTGTTGCGCTAATGCTTGGGCTGCTTTATTCGTTACTTCTTTAGCAGCAATCTTAGCGGCTTGCTGGGACTTTTTGCTTAGCTGGGCGTCGTGATGGATTTCTTCAAGAAAAGCCAGTGCATTGGGCAAATGTCGGGTACGACGCATGTTCGGCAGACTGCGCAAAAATGTTTTTGCATAATCTTTGGTGACCAGTCGATTATCACAGATCACCAGCACCCCTCGGTCGGTTTCGTCACGGATTAATCGCCCTGCCCCTTGCTTAAGAGCAATAGCCGCTTGGGGAATTTGCAGTTGACCAAACGGATTACCGCCAGCTTTACGACAATCCTCTATTCTAGCTTGTAACAAGGGGTCATCCGGTGACGCAAACGGTAACTTATCAATAAGCACACAGGTTAAATCATTACCCCGTACGTCAACGCCTTCCCAAAAAGCACCGGTTCCCAATAAGACCGCGTTGTCGCTATTCACGTAAGACTCCAACAACGCCCGCTTAGTGGTTGTACCTTGGACTAATATGGGGTTTTCTACTTTGTCTTCGAGCATGGCTGCAATCGCCCGCAACGTGGCATGACTGGTAAATAACAAAAAGCAGCGTCCGCCGCTGGCAGCGATCAATTTTAGCGAGATATCCAGTAAGGTCTGGCGCATTTCTCTGGCATTGGGCTCAGGTAAAAAACGCGGCACGCAGAGCATTGCCTGCTTTTGATAGTCAAAGGGGCTATCTAATGCCAATGTCTTAGCTTGCTGCAAGCCCATTTGACGTTGGAAATGCTCAAAACCATCTCCGACCATCAAGGTCGCCGATGTGAAAATCCACGTGCGCTCAGGAGACGATACCATTTTCGAAAATTTCGCCGCAATACTTAAGGGGGTTAAATGCAAGACGATGTGACGCAAAGTGGTTTCATACCAAAGACTGACCCCTTTTTGGCCTGCGTCCGTTAGCCGCGCGAGCTTTGCTCGGGCATCACTGACCCGCTCAAATATACTGTCTAAATCTTTGTCTCGACTTAAATGCAGCTTAATTACTTCGTACAGGATATTTAATGCGTCGTTCAGTTTACTGATTTGGGTTTGCACCTCATCACGAGTCAACATTTCCCGCCAGTTGCCTTTTTGCGCTTGCTCAGGAAATAACAAACGCAGATCCGCAGAGATCATCTTGCATTTTTCACCTGCCGTATGCAGCTGCTTGGCATCTTTGAGCGAGGTGCGATACACCAATTCAAGATCGCGACTTAAATCATGTAATTGTCTGCTGGATAACGACTCACCAAAATACTCACTGGCGATATCAGGGATTTGATGGGCTTCATCAAAAATTACCACGTCAGCCTCAGGAATAAGTTCACCGAATCCTGTGTCTTTGAGTGCCATGTCAGCAAAGAACAGATGGTGATTCACCACCACTAAATCCGCATCTAACGCTTTTCGCCGTGCTTTGATCATGTAGCAGTCTTCATAATCAGGGCAGTCTTTACCTAAGCAATTGTCCATGGTTGATGTGACAAAGGGTAAAACTTTGGCATCTTCGGCAAGGCTTTTCATTTCGCCCATATCACCGCTTTTAGTCGATGTTGCCCAGCGTCTTACATCCGACAGTTCTACCATAGTCGTGCGATCAAGTAAGGTGCTACTGCCACCATGTTGGCGTAGACGATGCAAACATAGGTAGTTTGAACGGCCCTTGAGCAAAGCAATTTTACCGTTTACCCCAATGGCTTTTTTGATTAGCGGTAAATCTCTGTGGAAGAGCTGCTCTTGCAGGTTTTTTGTGCCGGTAGAAACAATGGTTTTCTTTTTTGCTTGCAGCGCAGGAGCGAGATATGCAAAGGTTTTACCTGTGCCGGTTCCTGCTTCAACAATCAATGCAGACTTGTGCTCTATGGCTTCTTCTACGGCATTGGCCATGTCAGTTTGCGCCTGACGCACTGTGAATCCGGAGATCGCTTGAGATAAAATGCCATCGGCGGCAAACAGCTTAGAAGACTTTGACATAACGCGCGGTGCAAGTGCCTTGAAATAAAAAGAGAGGGATTATGCCAAACTATGGGCCGATTTTCAGAGATTAATCATCCTTAAGCCGATAAATTATCCTTGTTTTTACAAAGCCCTTTTAAACACGATGAAAAGTGAGCAATACGATGGTGCTGATACCGCTTAACCAATTCAATTAAAATACGATAGCAGTCGCGCTTTGACAAAATAAGGGCGGTGATTAACGCCCTTATTATCATTACGTCATTAAAACATACGTGACACAAACTGATAGGCATTGCTGGATTGCTCGATGGGCTCATCGCTGGTTTGAATAGCCTGCTGGGCAACAGCCGCCGCTGGGTTATCAGCAAATAAAAGACCAGCATAATCAAAATCAACAATGGCATCACTCATGGTGCTGCCGGTATAACTCTCAACAAGTAAGTCAACCGCCGAAAGTGCCAATCCTGTTGGGCCACCATACAAAAATCCACCCGCCAAACTTGCAGCGGCGCTCATATGCTCGCCGGTCATGTCTTGATACAAACTCGAAACTATTGGCACATGCTGGGCGATGTTTATCGTGTCAAACACCTCATTTAATCCGAGACCATCCTCACCAAATGAATACTGCCCCACGTCCTGTAAAAATGTACTTGCAGGCTCAGTAATGCTATTACTTTTAAGCAATGCGCTACTGTTGGTGATTGCCCCGCTTTGACCAACACTTGAATCAGTAATATTTGTTAACGAACTGAATAAACTCGTTTGTAAATTGCTCAGTAAGTTTGACTGCATACTGGAAATAGATTGCTCAGAAAATGAAGCGCCTAGATCTGACATCAGTGCACTTGTGCCTTCAGCTCCTTCCCCAAGAAGCCCACCAAATAAGTTGGCGTTTAATGACGCCATTAATTGTTGTTGAATTTGGGCAATGCTTTCATCGGCACTGATAGCACCACTGATTAATGATTCACCTGATACAGCACCAGAAGTCATATTTGATGAAATCAACGCAGCAGCCCCATCAGATACAGCGGTTTTCGATGGGGAGTTATTGCTTGTTGCCCCCTGTAGGCTCGCCAATAAATCTGCGAAGTAGGCACCAACACCAGTAACACTTTCCAATGAGGATGAACTTCCAGTGTCCGCTGTGGTGGAACTAACTGTCTCACTATTAGTGCCTGATATTAACGAAGCGTCAGCCCCTAGAATATTACTTGCTGAGAATTGCTCAATGATACTCACTGCGTCCCCTGAATTTACGTCTATAAAAAATTTAGTATTAATATCAATGTCATATCAGAACTAAAGGGAACACAGCATAAAACTTACTTAACTTTGCAAAACTGACCTTTCATTACACAACCTTGACACTACTCATACAGACAAGGTTTGGGGGAATATGCGACCATCATTCTTTGCTTACTCATTTGAATATAAAGTCATGTTAATCAGAATCTTAACTGTTTGGTTGGTCGTTTTCATCGCCGCATGCAGCACCTCGGTACCCAATGACGAGCAGGTCATTGCCAGTAGCCCCACTAATCCAAATGTACAGCAACGGGCGATTGAAGTAAGCACTACAGGGCCTGAGCGCGGCGAACCCGAATTTCGTCCTGTGCGCGTTGATCCATTCCCTTCAGTAAAGGTGCCTACAGGCTCATTGTTCGATCCCGACAACCTTGTGGGCTTATATCAACGTAACAATCGCTACCGAGTGGGCGACATGATTTTGGTCCAACTGGCTGAAAAGACGTCATCAAAGAAGTCGCTCAACTTTAAACGTGATAAAAGTGGAAACTTCACGCTTGACCCTGTCACGGTCAATGCGGGTTCGCTCAAAATTAACGGCGATAATTTGAATGCCGATTTCGAACAAGAAAACGAATTCGACAGCTCAGCTGAAACCAAGCAAAACAATTCATTAGAAGGAGACGTAACCGTTTACGTCCTTGAAATTATGCCAAACGGAAACTTGTTGGTAGCAGGAGAAAAATGGATGACTCTGAACAAAGGTGAAGAATACATTCGGTTTTCAGGGGAAATACGGCCTACTGATATCGACAACGACAATACGGTTAGCTCAGTAAAAATCGGTAACTCTCGGATCGAATTCAGCGGAAAAGGTGAATTACAGGACAATCAAGAATCGTCCATATTAGGAAAACTATTTGGCATTCTCGAGTAAATGATGACCTTACGTTTCTCCCCATTCATTTATCTATTTGGCTTAATAGCATGTGCCATGTTCAGCCCCTATACCTCGGCGGTTTGGTATCAAGGTAACGCGCAGCTGGCCGTTAACGGTGCCGATTTAAATGCCATTCGCGTGGCAGCGATTAAAAATGCCATTGCCGACGCCTCATTTCAACACGGCATCATGATCACCGCCAAGGATATTTCCTTGGACGGGTTACTGCAAAGTAGTAAAACGGAATTACGCAGCGAAGGTAAAATACGCAGAGTCGAGATCCTCAGTGAAGAAGTCATCGAGGATGTTTTACACGTGTTTGTGAAAGTAGATATTGAACCCTTATTCGATTGCAGTCATGACAACTACATGCGTGCCTTACTGGTTACGCAATTACCCGTATTGAAACCAACACAAGCCAGCCATGGTGCAATATTTGACTTAGGTCCTCAGGTTAGTAGGCGTGTTGAACAACAATTATTGTCAGATGAACTGGTGGCTAAAGTACAGCTTATCAATCAGATTTTCACGCCTAAAAGCGTGCTGCAAGAACCCACTTTTAATTATATCTCGGATACCGCCCGCTACCTTGCGAATCAATACCACAGCCAATTTGTACTCTTTGGTTATATCCGAGACATCAGTTTGTTCGAGCAAACCACCAAAGGGTTGATAGACGACGATGTTGCGCTTAGACGCAATTTCACCTTACAGTTGCATCTGTTTGATGCGTTTAACAACAAAATGCTCCTAAGCAACAGCTATCATGGTGAAGCCGATTGGGACTTCAAGACTACCTATCCGGTAGATACCTACAACAGTCTATTTTGGCGCAGTGGCTATGGACGAGTCATATTGAACACAGTTAACAGCGCGGTAATTGATATCAGTAATACTCTCACTTGCCAGAAGACCTTGGGGCAAATTATCCATAAAAATAACCAACACATCATTATTAATATCGGCAGTGAAATGGGCGTGGCTGAAGGAGACAGGTTTCAGTTAATAAAAAGTGAATCGGTACCTGCGCAAAATGGGGATATGTTCAACATGTTAACCAGCGAAAAAGAGCATGAGTTAACCGTCACCAGTGTGGATGCTCAAACCGCGACACTCACCAGCAGCAATGCCAGCTTATTCGACAATAGCCACTTATTTGACCTCGTCAGTCCGCTTGCGGGGTATTAACCTAACGTCTTACTCGGGACAATAACGACTGCTAAATCCGACAGGATCACGCGTAAAGTATTCAACGCAGGCGGCGCAAATGCAGCGCTGCCCTTTGCTGCTCAGCGGCACTAAATCAATTAATTCATGTGGTATTTTTTGTACAAAACACCAACAGCCAGTTTGCTTGTCCATGTCACTCAAGTTGTCGGGATAAAGCGCGTCTTGCGACAAGTCATTATCCGCTTTTAGCGGCATTACATTTTGAACCGCTTCTGGGGAAGAAACGGAACGGTTGGCACTGACACTCATGCACTTATTATCATACTGACAAAACGGGCAGCGCAAGGTGATAGCAATCGGTAACGTATTCATGTGCAGCCTTTCATGTAAAAGCGATCCCCAGCAAAGCATTTAGTTAACTTATTATCGTCTTGTTTTAAGGGTTACGCTTCAATGTTTAACCCTTAATGTCACCAGACTTAACGCTTTCGATATGTCAAAAGTGCAAGTAGCCTTATGCCAACTTGGCGGCCTGAATTGCGAGTCCTTCGCACACAGAATTAAATGCATCGCCTTGCATAACCGGCAAATGGGGTAACATGATCTCCTCTAGCTCTTTTTTCACTATGGGCGACAAACTCATGCCGCCCGTAATAAATAACATTTGCGGCTGCTCGGCGCTATTTTGCAAACACTCACTAACCAAAGCCTTCACTTTTCTTAACCAAGATTGCATCGAACGGCTAAGCTCTTCGATAGTAATATCCACGTCGTAGTCCGGCTCAATATAATGCAGCGGCAGAGTAATGATGTCTTTAGAAGAGAGCATTTCTTTGGCCAATCGGGCTGAATTAACTAACCTAGCTGACAATTTTTGTTCCTGAACGGCCAATAAACGTCCTAACATCTTTGACTCTTTCACGTCGGACTTGGTTTGCACAATCTCAAGCCACGACTCATCGGAGAAAAATCGATTAAGTTTGGGAATATCGTCTACCGCACACATATCTGAAAAAAACGTTGGTGGTACGGGCAATCCATTACGCATCAGTAAACCGCGTCCCATGGTGGGCGCAATTGATTGAATAATGAGATTTTTATCACATTCCATACCTCCTAGACGGGCGCCCGTAACAGACAACACATCTTGTTGCCGGTCAAGGTTAGCCTGTTTAGCGGGTGATAATTTAATGCAACAGATATCTGTGGTGCCACCACCAATATCTGCCACCAACACGTTGGTATGATTATCCAGGGTGCGCTCAATTTTGTAAGCCGCAGCGATAGGCTCTTCAAGAAATTCAATCTGATTAAAACCTGCCTGTGTGGCAGCCTGGGTCATAATGTCAACGGCTTGTTTATTTCCTTCATGGCCTCGGGTGCCATGAAACTTCACCGGTCGGCCAATTACGGCAGTGTCTACTGGCATGTTAAGCTGTTGCTCAGCACTTAAACGGAAGAACTCTAATTGCTTGGCGATCAAGCCGACAAATGCCTGCTGTTGTCCGGCGACCAAGTTAGCCCCTAAAAAGTTTTTAGGCGAGTAAATAAGCCGACCTTTATCAGGGGTTTTGAGGTAACGTTTAAAACCTTCTTCACCGAAGGCAAATTTCCCCGTTTCCACCAGTTGTTTTAACGGCAGGTCCTGCACCGTCATGTCTTTCAACAAAAGCTCAATGGCCCGGCGTTGCAACGCCGGCAGATTATGCAATTCAGCACGAAAGTCGTCGATTTGATCACTGAAACGTTGCTGTTCTTTGCCATCTTGGGCTTCGTAATACCCTTCTTTGGCCTTATCAATCTGTTCAGTGATCGCACGCTTTATTTGTGCGACTTTTGCTTCAATCATCGAGGTCGGCGGTGTAGGCAGCTCATTTTCATAGTAGATAAAAACCGACGAACGGATCTTATTTGCCCCATCAATATTGGGATCGAGCTTGATAAAGTGATGCTGTTGCCCGTCGAAATAAGACACCTCAGAATTTGAAGTCCCATAATCTATACCTATTGCTGCCATACCCACCGTTCATTTGCCGAAAATAAAGCCGCGAAGTGTAATGTAAAAATATACTCAATTCATTAACTGTTTTAGTGGATAGGTCGTTATTCCCCGTCTAAACGCTAACTGCTCCATAAGCGTGAAAAGCACAATGACACATAGATGCTGACACAACAGACTAAGCTGCCGTAAACACAATTATCTGGCGCAATAAATAGCTAATGAATGGCATCGTTCTGGGCGTTAAGAAAAATAAGGGCTATGGCTATCCAATAATGAACCACTTAGTATGCTCATTATTGGTGTTTTCTAAATTCAGCGAACGTCATGTAAATTGACTACGGAGAAGCAATATGAAAATCGTCCTGATGGCTTTGTTGTTTATTTCTTTTAATGGCTATGCCCAGCTGAGCAGCGACCAAGAAATTCCACCTCCTGCTTTTTCTGTCGAAGCGGCCAGTCAAACCCTACAAGAAACCGTGCTTAAAATTTGGTATGACTTTATAGGACATACCCCTTATATCGTCGTCGCTATATCAGTGTTACTGCTAACGGGTATTTCATCCATGCTCATTAGCAAGCTAATCGGAAATATGACAGGGCGCAGCAAAATGCGTGGATCACTCAGGGAGCTTACCCAGCGCTTTGCAAGGATAATCATCTGGCTATTCGGTATATTGTTAGCCTCGCTGATCGTTTTTCCCGGTCTCACCCCAGCAAAAGCTCTGGGAGGACTAGGATTAGCCTCAGTGGCCATCGGTTTTGCTTTTAAGGAAATTTTTGAAAACTTCTTTGCCGGTATTTTACTGTTATGGAAGTACCCGTTTGAAAAAGGTGACTTCATAAAATGCCAAGCAATATTAGGCCGAGTAGAAAACATTTCAGTGCGTATGACTGAATTACGGCAACCTGATGGTGAATTGGTAGTCGTGCCCAATTCATTTTTATTTAAGAATCCAGTGTTTGTGCTGACACATGAAAACAGCCGCCGTATGCAAATTATGACGGGCGTTGCTTATTCCGAAGACGCCCAAGCGGCACTGCCCATTATTAAAAAAGCAGTTGAACGCTGCGAATTAATTGTCAAAGAAAAAGGCGTGGAAGTTTTCCTGAACGGCTTTGGTAGTAGCTCAATGGACATAGAAGTAACTTGGTGGGCGGATCCTACGCCACTAGGTGAGCGAAAATCACGCAGTGAAGTTGTTGGTGCAATAAAACAAGCTCTTGACGATGCTGGTATCGAAATACCCTTCCCTTATCGCACGCTGACTTTCAGTGAGCCCTTGCCTGTGCGCTCTGTGGACAACAACAAACCGTCTCAATAATGGTGGTTATGCGAGCAAAATGTCTTTTGCTCTTTTATCGCCCCTTTGCATGCTTAACAGCGACAGATAAGCAGCTCGCTTTTCAGTCGCTATTAGCGATTACCTTTTCAAACGCTCTAGCCAAGGTTAAAATTGCTTTAACATTTTGTCGTTGTAATCATTTGCATCAAGCGTTAACTGATACTGGGCGGCAAGGTTATCAAGCTTTTTTTGTTCGATTGCGAGTTCATCCATGATAATAGTGTTGTCATCGAGGTGCCATAATAAACGAGAACCTGCGTAGCTGTAGTGAATAGCCAGTAATGCATCGCCATTGCCTGCGTCTGCCGCTATTTTTAACTTAGGCATTTTTCGGTTAATTTTATTTAACGCTTGCTTCAATTCCCAGACGTAAACGACTTCGCGCATGTAGTCATGAGTCCGGTATTTATTCAGTATCCATCCAATCGTCACACTCGATACAATCACACCGAGTAAGTTCCAGTGAAAGTGGCTACCACTTTCATCAGGGAATAGCGCAATAAGCGCTTGAGATAGCGTTAAACTGCCAACCGCTAACACGATAATACAGGCGACGATAACTCGGTTTAGATGACGGCGATAACGGGTTTTATTAATTTCAATGAGTTGCATAATAACCAAATGTAGAATGACAAATATATAGGTGTGGCACTGGCGACGAAGTAGCGAATTTATGCGTAAAAGATCCGATTTTCGAAACATTTCCCCCTAACGTTAAGCGCCGTTTATTGCTCACTGGCGATCTCGTTTAGCAAAGCATCGACTGCAATACGTCGATATTTATCGGCCATAGGACGATTGGGTCGAGCCGGTGCTTGCTGCGCGCGAAGCAGATATTCCCGAGCAGTTTTGTTATCCCCATCGTCATACAAGAACTCTGCATAGAAAAAGTTAGCATCTATGCTCTCGGGGTGAGCCACCACAGCGGATAACAACAGTTTCTCGGCTTTTTTGTCGCTACCAAAGCTTAGCGGCCAGCCCGGCAATTTATGATAAAGCGCCCCTAAGGTTGTAGTTGCAGCACCATCTAACGCCTGCTTATCGATGGTAATTGATTTTTCAAGTGATATCTTGGCTTCTTTGGCCAGTCCTAACGCACCCGTACCACCGATTGCGGCGGCCGCTGTTGATTGACAAATGCCTAACCACGCCCAATTAGCAGCGCTATTGGGCTTTTCTTGGGTGAGCACATGAGCCTGGGCGATTAAGGCTTTAAAGGCCATTTTTTGCTCTTCGCCCTGTAAGGTGTAATTTACCTTCGCCCATCGTTGTTGCAATGCGTAGAGTTTTGGCGAGACCGCTAACGGGGCCACGCGCAGTGACATACTCCGGGCGTGTTCTCCTTCCTCAGTATTTGCAATAGCACTTTGCTGACTATAAGCACTCGTTGCTGCAGTCATTGCTAGCCCAAACGTACTAATCAATAGCACGCCCTGAGATATGTTACGCATTTTCATCTTTGTACATTACCTGTGTCATTCAATATAGGGTTGTCGACCATTATGCGTCTTTAGTTTGTTTAGGGTGCAAGCTGATCACAATGGACTTGTAAGCGGGCGTATTACTTTTATCAGCCACGCTGCCTATGGGGATCAAGTCGTTTGTTTCCGGATAATAAGCCGCTGCGCAGCCTTTAGGGATCGCGTACTCCACCAGCTCGAAATCACTGACTTCCCTAAGCGCCACCTTATCATTTGGCCAATGGCTACGAATGCTCACATGCTGACCCGGTTGTAAGCCTAATTCGTCAATATCCCCTTTGCTAATAAACAATACCTTACGCGTACCATGAATACCGCGATAGCGGTCATTATTGGTATAAATCGTAGTATTAAACTGATCGTGACTGCGTATGGTCATCATTAACAAGTGGCCCTTAGGCACCTCGATATTGTTAATGTCGTGCACCACAAAATTAGCCTTACCGTTCGAGGTATCGAATTTCCGTTGATCACGCACGGCATTGGGTAGTACGAACTCCCCTAAGTCATCGATACGCTGATTAAAATTTTCAAATCCCGGGATCACATTGCCAATATGGTGACGAATCAGCCGATAGTCAGCGCTCATGGCGAGCCAATCAATAGCTGTGTCTTTACTAGCAAGCCCCTCGTTGGTCAGCGTGTGGTGTGCAAGTTGAGCGATAATGTCCACTTCACTTTTAAGTAAGTCAGACGCTGGAGGGATTTTGCCATGGGAGGTTTGAACCACGCCCATGGAGTTTTCCACCGTAATGGTTTGAATACCACTGGCTTGGGTATCAATTTCGGTGCGCCCCAATGCAGGCAGAATAAGGGCTTGTTTGCCGGTATGCAGATGAGAACGGTTTAGCTTGGTGGACACCTGCACCGTCAATTCACATTGGGTGAGCGCCTCATCATTTGCTTGGTGATCAGGCATGGCTCTGAAAAAATTACCTCCGAGGGCAAACAAAACCTTTATTCGTCCTTGTTGCATGCCGTGCACTGTCTCAACAGCGTCCACACCATCTTCCCTTGGCGGGTTGAAATCAAATTCTTTGCCTAAGGCATCTAAGAATTCGGGCTCGGGTTTTTCCCAAATGCCCATGGTGCGATCCCCTTGTACATTACTGTGTCCGCGCACAGGACATACGCCTGCGCCAGGTTTACCCAAGTTACCTTGCAACATTAAAAAGTTGGTCATTAATTGGATATTCGCCACGGCATTTTTATGCTGCGTCATCCCCATCGCCCAACAACAAATGGTTTTCTTCGACGTGCTGGCGATATCGGCGGCTTGCTCTATTAGACTTTGAGTTAAGCCACTGCCTTGCTCAATTGCTTGCCAAGAGGTTTGCTCTATATCCGCTTTGAAAGCATCAAACCCATGGCAGTATTGCTCGATAAAATGGTGGTCAAGCACTGGCTGGTGATGACTGTCCCGCTCAATTAAGGCTTTGCACAAACCTTTAAGCAGGGCGACATCGCCGTTAATTTTCACCGGTAAATAGAGATCTCGCAAGGCTGTACCACTGCCAATCACACCTGACACTTCCTGAGGGTTTTTAAAGCGCTTAAGACCCGTTTCATCCAAAGGATTAATCGCGACTATCTTCGCCCCTTGACGTTTTGCTGCCTGCAAAGATGACAACATCCGAGGGTGATTGGAGCCAGGGTTTTGGCCAAAAACGAAAATGGCTTCAGCGTGCTCTAAATCTTCTAGACTCACAGTGCCTTTGCCCACACCTATGGTTTCCCCTAGACCTACGCCACTCGATTCATGGCACATGTTAGAACAATCCGGCAGGTTATTCGTGCCGAATTTCCGCACAAATAACTGATATAAGAATGCCGCTTCATTACCGGTGCGCCCAGAGGTATAAAATGCCGCTTGGTTAGGGTGATGCAACGCCTTGAGTTGAGCACTTATAAGGGTAAACGCCTGAGTCCAATCAATGGGCTGATAATATTCTGCACCTTCAGGTAACCACATGGGTTGAGTCAGGCGCCCTTGATCGTTTAACCAACGGTCAGATTGTCCGCGCATCTTACTCACACTATGGCGGGCAAAAAATTCGCTATCTGCTCGCTTTGTGGTGGCTTCATCTGCCACGGCCTTTGCGCCATTTTCACAAAACTCAAACGTGGCACGTTTGGCTAACGGGTCAGGCCAGGCACAACCGGGGCAATCAAAGCCTTCAATTTGGTTGAGATCCGTCAGCAAACGGGTGCCTTTTATCGGTCCTGCTTTACTGGTGACGTTCTTATAGGCTGACAACACGGCCGGGATGCCGGCAGCCCATTCTTTTGGCTGGCTAATTTCAATACGTTGGGTGTCCGTAGGGTCAAATGAGTGAGCTTGCGTGTCGGTTGACGATGATGTGGTTTTCATAGTGACTCCTGTAATAAATTATCGCTCGAAAAGAACGTATCTGCGGCCCACGACGAATAAATTAGCGCCGAGTGATCCGCTTAGCGCAGGTATATACATTAACGCGTTTATGGTGAATAAAACCCACTAAACAGATGTCGTATTCCTGAGCAAGTTCAATGGCTAAACTAGACGGGGCCCCCATAGCTAAGACAAATCGCACGTTAGCCATGGCCGCTTTTTGCACAAGATCAAAGCTGATCCGAGAGCTTAGTACCACCCCGTATTCGCGCTTACTGTCAGCAAGCAAGGCCGGCAAATGTGCTCCTATGAGTTTATCAAAGGCATTGTGGCGGCCAATATCTTCGCGCACATCTAATAAGTGGCTGGCCAGCTCACTACCGGTAGTCGCCTTAGGTAATGCCTCGGGCGATGCCTCAAGGCTGAACAAACCGGCCCCGTGGCTACCTCCAGTGGTTAAAAACGCCGTTTGTTTCTGCCTAAGAGCCTCTGACAAAGCTAAAATGCTAGGCACCGACAAGGTATTTCCACTGACGTATGCTGCACGCGGCAGCTTATCAAGCAGCACATCAATTGAGCGTTGTCCGCACACGCCACAGCCAGAATTTACATAATCAATATGACGGCTAGCGCTGTTTTTAGGTGAATCAAAATCGAAATGTGCTTGGGGGTGTAAGCTAATCAAAACCTGATTGCCGTCGTTACTTTTGAGTCGTTGGCTACCGGTATGGGTGATACTGTGAATGTCTGCCCCGTTTTCTATTAAGCCGCTAGTATGCAACCATCCCCGAACCAAAGCGATATCGTCACCAGGGCTGCGCATGGTGGTCAATAATAGGCTCGCTTTAGCCCCATTTCTAAGGGGGTGTTTTAGCCAAATTTCTAGAGGCTCTTCACTAACAACTTGATCATCTAACTTAATGATCTGCCCAGTGTCACCGTTTTGGGTTGACGCCAATGACGTGCTTGCCGTAAATCGTGTAATGGGAAAAGTCTTAACGGTGTGCCCCTTTTGGTCATGATGGCGAGTGTAAAATAACGGTCAATATGTTGCTTTGCTACTCATTTACATCTTAGGTGCTAAGGCAGTCCGTTACAGTACGAGACCGGTTAGACCTAACAGTAAAATCCAGCTAGCAAAAAACAGTTTCAAATGTTTTGCCGAAAAACGCAGTACCAAACGCTTAGCTAAAATCCCTCCGAGCGCGGCACCCGGCCCAGCAAAGAGAACCACAGGCCAATAAATTGTCTGGCTCACTAGGGCATGATAAATCACTCCGGACCAGACGGTTATCGCACTTAAAATAACGGCGCACGCAATGGAGAAAGTCACATTGAAGCCGCGCATAATTAAATATACTGCCAGCAACTCCCCTACCCCTATGGATAAATATGCCGTAATTATGCCGCCACAAATACAAATAATCGGTAACAAAATACTATCTAACGGGCGCAATTGGCTTATCGGTGGCTTACGCCCTGTGAGCGCAACCATGAAAAACATGCTGATGGCGAGCAAAATAGAAAAGATACCAAAGCCAATATGCAACATGTCGCCGTTAGCCAAAGGCCCAAACCAACTAGGGTTAAACTGGGCGATCAATAACCCGACAACCGACGTGGGGATCACCAAAATCAACACACTATAGATGCTTTGCCATTGCTCGTTATGCATTTTTTGCGCACTTTTTTGCGCACGTTTTTGCTCAACTAAAGTGCTTTGCTTTTGATGAAAACGCCACCACGTTATCGCACCGGCGGTCATACCGAAGCATTGAATGGCAAAACTGGTCGCGACTGTCGCACTGGGTGTAAAGCCCATTTGGTTAAAAAACGGGACAAATACCACACCGCCTCCGGCTCCTGTGGCATTGGCAAACACAGCGCCCAACACACCTAACAAAGTAAACCCGGCGTAATGAATAAATAAGGTCACAGGGTCATGTCGCGTAGCAAATACCACGCACCAAGTGACTAACATAAGCCCACGAATGTGCTGAGCAGAAAATTGAGAAAACATTGAATTTACACTACATTTTGATATCGACAGAACTGTGCCAGAAAACCTTTGCTGTCGCTAGCCAATTAACTGGCCTCCCATTGGATATTGCGCTGTTGCTAGCTAACACAGCGAACAACCTTAATCTTTTTTCACTTTTAATAGCTGGCTTGCCAACAATGGTGGTGCGCTTAATATAAATGGATAGGTTCCAAAATGATAAGTAAGTAAAAAATGAATTTCGACAGACTTATAATGATATGCCCCCGCGCAATACAGCAAGACTGCAGCCCGGCCTTGTGCAGCCACTTTAGCAGTGTTGTTGTTCTCATTGCCAATTGCCGCTAAGAGCAATGGTGCACACGTTCAAACAAGTACCATGGAGCTCATGTCATGGTTAAACTCCACCATGCAGGCGAGCGTTGGGTATTGACCTTATCACCGAATCGCTCTGCAAATTGGGTACAAACGAAATTATTAATAACAACTATGGCGTTTTTCGTTTTGATTATCGCCCTCGCATGGACCTTGGTTGGCGCATGGTTGGTATTGCCCTTTGCGGGAATTGAAGTGGCTTTGCTGTGGTTTATTGCTTACAAAGTGTCGCTTTATACCTATCAACAGCAAGTGATTACGATTACTGCAACGTCAATAGAATTGCAGCTAGGTACCTACCGTCCGCAAAAGAGCTGGACGTTTAATAAATCAGATACCTATATTGCTCTTGTTGAGGCAAAAAACGCCTTTGAGTGCATACAGCTGCGCTTTATTGATGGATCACGGCAGATTATTTTTGCAGAATTTTTGAACCAAGCAGATAGAAAAGTCGCACTTGAGTACTTAAAAGCAGTGCCAATTCGGGTGCTAAGTGACAAATGGTGGCACGCTTAACGCGCCACCCTTTCACCGATTAATTTAACGGCTGTTAACAAAAAGCACTTTTAGAAGGTTAATACATTGATCTCTTCGTTATTAAGCGCCCCAGCTAATCCTATTTGATATAGATCAGCAATCGCTTGCGCGCCCTTATACTCGACTACACTAATTTTACCCTGCATATTATGACTAAAACTGTTCCAAGCTTGCGCATAACGTTCATTAAAACCTTCTCGAGTCCACTCTTCAGTACGTTTTTTCACCTGATGAGGTGCAAAGAATAACTCTCCGTGAAGCTTACCCTTAGGTTTATTGGTTTGCGATTTAACATCCGTCGCCCCAATGAATACTTCACGGCTCAGCTTATCGCCAAGTAAATCTTGTAAGTCGAGCAGTAGCTGTTTATTACCAGCAAAATCCAGCACCCAGCTTTCACCTTCTTGGTTTATCTGGTCAATATCAGTGTATTCAAGTACCTCGTCGTAACACGAAAATGACTCAGTAAGCGTTTTATTGGCGGCACTGGTTAATCCCACAACACGGTAATGTCCACCACGTTGCGCTTTGTGTTTCATTAATAAATGCGCGCAGCCATATGCTGTTTTACTCGATGCACTGGTCAATAGAACTGTGGTGACCTTTTCGTCAATGTGCTCGCCTACAAAATCATCCAATACGAATGATGTCATAAACAAGGGACGGTAATTTAATAGCCATGCCTCAGAATCTTGCTGGTAAGCAGCATCTTGTGCGCAGCGTAAATAATTATCATACACTGGCGAGCTACTTACCCGTTGCGGATGGTTATCAAAAAAGCTGATCTCGTTAGCCTTATCAACATTAATCACTAAATGCGTGCCCATCGGGAAGTAGCCATAAACGACTTCACCCACTTGTGCCTTTGGATGCTTAGACGCGATGACGGTGCCAAAACCCCAAACAGGTACTATGCCCCACTGCTCATCAGCGGGGAAAAAGCCCCAATACCCCATCTTGTCGCCGGTCACAGCGTACGTAATATTATTCGCAGAAAAACCAAAGCTATTCAGCTGCAATATAGCCTGACCGTCTTGCAATTGTGTGCTGTCTAGTTGCCCGTGCACAATTTTGGTTTGTGAA
Organism: Paraglaciecola polaris LMG 21857; assembly: GCF_000315055.1. Classification (GTDB taxonomy): domain Bacteria; phylum Pseudomonadota; class Gammaproteobacteria; order Enterobacterales; family Alteromonadaceae; genus Paraglaciecola; species Paraglaciecola polaris. Next base: position 315,439 of record NZ_BAER01000017.1, read on the forward strand.
ACATCCGCTTTATTTACCCAAACTTCTGTACTATTTATCTGTGTGTTGTTGAGCTTATTATCTGCCATGAGAAGTATCCTTATTATGAGAGCATCTATGAGAAAACGTGCTAAAAATCTTGAATGATTATAGGGATGTAGTGAAATTTTTATGTTAGAAAATCCATCATATTTGTGAATACGAGCACATAACAGCGACTAATTTTCGCGCATTCAGCCGATTTCCCAAGGATCCATCATGCCCACAACTCAATTAACGTCACCTTATTCAGCACTTAAAAACATCCGCTTCAAAGCCTTATTAACCCTGGCGCTAGGACTCACTGTTCAGCCCGTTTTTGCCCAAACGCAAAGCTGTCAGCAGCAAGACGTGACATTGCAAGTATTGGGCTCCGGCGGCCCCGAGTTAAACGACGGCCGAGCGTCTGCCAGTTATCTTATTTGGCATAAGAATAAAGCGCGAGTGCTAATCGATGCAGGTCCAGGAAGCAGTGTCAATTTCGGCGCCTCAGGCGCTAATTTCTCCGACATCAAAGCCCTACTGCTCACGCACCTGCATGTTGATCACAGTGCGGACTTACCTGCCTACGTAAAAGGCTCTTATTTTACTCAGCGAAGTGACAATCTCACTATTTTTGGCCCTGGGGGTAACGCGCTCATGCCAGCTACCAGCGAATACGTCACCAGCTTATTGGGCAATAAAGGCGCTTTCGCCTATTTGAGTGATTACGCTGATCCCACCAGCAATGCCGCTTATCATATTAAAGCGCAAAATATTCCTCTGACCCCAATTAAACTGCGCAGCCAAAAAATTGATGATGACCTGACAATTTCTTCTATTCCTGTGCATCACGGGCCAGTCGCCGCAATTGCTTGGCGAGTCGATATCGATGGATGCAGAATCACCTTCTCCGGTGATATGAGTAATCAGTACAACACCTTAGCCACCTTAGGTAAAAAAAGCGACATACTCGTAATGCATAACGCCGTACCACAAGGTGCAAAGGGAGCAGCAATAAACTTGCATATGCGCCCACTAGATATTGGTGTGATTGCCAAGCAAGCCAATGCCAAACGCGTGGTGCTATCCCATTTCATGAATCGCACACGTAATGATAGTGAGGCGACACTAGGGTTTATTCGTCAGCATTATTCTGGAGACGTTGAGTTGGCAACGGATATGGCAATCTTTTAGACCTGTCTACGTCAGTGGGCGCACTTATGCCTCGCGCCCACTGACGTAGGTGGAACTGATTGATTATGCACAGCGTTGAATTTATTTGGCCCAGTGGCAGTTGACTGACTGCCTTTTTGAAAAATTGCGTTGTCCGTAAGAGCGATATAATCAAAAACGACTGACTGAAAACTTCATTTACAGCCTGTTATCACGATAATTTTTACACATTTATTTTACGCTAGTGCCTAGCTATAAATGGCAACTACTTGATTATATTCAGGTTTCAAATTTTACCAACGTCAACCTTAATAAATTCCATTTAAAAGCGCTTACAGATCAACTGCTTGTTTTTTAAGCGGTAAAAATTACAACCGATTGATTATGCTTGAATTTGGTCTTTTCCTTGTTGCCATTACCTAAGCACAGGTTCGCGAAAACCTTTACACATGGCTGCAAATCTTCACGGTAAAAAACGATAAGCATATGATTTTTATAATGTTTAAAATGATGGATCAATCCATGCTAATGCGCTTTCCACAGTATCAACAACCTAACTGTCTTAGAAGGCAAATAAACCATATGTACGCGTTAATGAATAAATCGAAATCCGTTTCAATCGCAGCACTTTTAACGCTCGCGGCAGCTCAACAAGTAAGTGCGGCAACCATTACCTTTGGTGGCCAAGCGGCTACTGATGGCTCGAATAAAACCAGCAAGAATGTCAATGCTGATAATACTATTACGTCCATAAGTGATGGCTTTTTCATTTCTACTTTTGATACCGCAACCGCAATACCAGGCATCCCTGGTGGTGGCGATACACAATATAACGTGGCAGGTAAATCTGAGGGTTGCGCTCTTAACTCTCCGTTAGAAATTACACCAAGCGGTGCGAATGTGTTAAACGTTCGAAAAGGCTCTGACGGCAGTATCGCTGCTGCCCCTGCAGGCGATAGCACATGTTACGCTTATACCACACCAACAACAGTCGGTCAGCCAAGCTACGTGGACATCGACTACACAGACTTTTTAGCGAATATCGGCAACTTATCAGCGAACTTAGCCGGTTCTAGTATCAACTACTTGGGATTTTATTGGGGCTCAGTTGATGCTTACAACTCATTTGAGTTTTACTCTGATGACCAATTAGTAGCCAAGATTACTGGCCCAGAACTTTTGGCCCAATTAAATGGTAAGGCAGGTGATCAAGTAGCTGATTCTTCTAACGTCTATGTCAACATCGACTTTAGTTTTGATGAAGCATTTAACCGGTTCCGCGTGATTACCTCTGGTATCGCTGGAGAGTTTGACAACATCGTAGTCGGCTTGGATCAACGCCCTGTTTCAGCTCCAGCAAGCCTAGCATTTTTAGGATTGGGTTTGTTAGGTCTGGGTTTAGGCAGAAGATTTAAGAAATAAACGCTCCTTTAACTCGCAATGTAACGTTTAAAAGCCGGTTCGCCGGCTTTTTTGCTATTCAGTCACTCGAACGACATAACCCTATTTCGATTGTACATGGAGGGTACTTAAAATAGCGTAATTTCAGACGACTCAAGAACCAGGCCTGTGTCATAGTCGCTGAAATAAAGCTCTTGTATGTACCGTTCATTAGTCACTTCTAGCATATCCCCAAAACCAAAAATATCATCACCTAAGTAAATTTTAACGTCTTCAATAGATAAGCCTTGCTTCAACTTGCCTATTTGCCACGGAGAATCAAACTTTAGCTGCGTTTTAGAAAATGCAGAATCAAGTAAATACACTTTATTTAATTCCTGTCCTTTAATATCGAGCACGATATGATTGTCCATGATTAACATTGTACTGTCTTTGTCACTGCGCACTAATCCTAACGCTTGGGACTTCAATGTTTGAATATCCATTTTATCGCCTTTAAGTTCGATAAATTTGGAAAGCGTGTCAGTGGCGCTTTGGTTGGTTAAAATATTTAGTTTATCAACGGTAAAATTAGCGTTTGATAGGGCATAAAACGTCACACCATATTCCGGTAGCTCGTTTAGCACAACTCGTTTGGCTACACCTTGCAGCGTTATCAAAAGACCCCCTTGCTTGATGCGAACAAAATGTCGAGGATCTTGTTTAGTCTCTAATAATAATGCGATATCTGTCATTGGCATATTCAATTTAATATTGTCTAAAATTTGCCAATTTTGAAGCTCGAAACGTCGGTCAAACTCCATCATACTTAAGAGCTCGTTACTCAACCAAACATTCTGATTTGTAACGCTGATAAGCTTGTCATTATGAAAGGTTAGCCAGAAATCGCGACCGTAAGAAACAACTTTACGTTCGCCTCCTAGTTTAAATACCCCTGTAGGCGTGCCAAAGTGTTGCAACATTTGCTGATAAGTGCTGTTAAGCGGCAAACCGAAAGCTCCTTGCGTGAAGTTTACCGTTTGGGATGTTAACGCAGGCGCAGGATGCTGACTCTCAATGTCATAGGTAATAATATGTTTAGCATCAGCCAAAATATTGGATGAGAAGTTTATAGCTCGTTTCTTTAAGCCGTCTTCGTCAAACGGAGTGGCATTTTCAGATAACGGCGCACCAATATAACAATTATTCACCAATTGGGCTTTGAATGTTACCCGATTTCTAGTGATACGAGTTTCTGTAGTTTTATCATCTAAGTAAGTGGATTTTTCGGTTAGGATTGCTCCGTCGGCACCTTTTTCGCCTGCGAGCTGTAAAATATCTTCAATCACACTAAGTCGCGTTTTATCTAATGACTCTTCCCGAGTACTCCCGTGTGAAAAGCGCAATCTGCCGCTAACATTAATAGTATCGATAACGTCATAATCGCAATCAGGGTAAAATTGAAATAATTTGACCTCCGTAGAAAAAGCAACTTTTGGGAATATTAACAAGCTGATATGAAGTAAAAAAATAGTGCTTTTAATCATATAAATCCTTGTGATGACACGATGTAACGAGCTTACTGCTAATCTTTCTTTCGCTTATAATTCAACCTATAACAGGTAATTAGCAGCCCTTTATACTGTAACAGTGTCGGGTAATAAAACTCACAATGCAATTACTCATTATTTTCGGTTAATTGGAATTCACGATGCTGTTGCTTGATGTAAAGGTTACTTGAAGAGCATGCAGCGGTGCTTAGTATTGCAGGGTAGATCAACGAGCTACTGATAAAAAAGACCAAATATTTTAGAGCGCAACTTCATTAAAACAGAGTAAGAAAACAACCGTAATAATATTCGTCTCAAAATTAACTCGCGGCATAAGCGTAGGCAGCCAATCGGAAATCTGGCCTAGCAAAGCACTGAAGTAATGCATAGGTTACGCATGTTCACATATTTGAACATGCGACATAAGAATATCTGGTTCTATTAGGATGTTGAGCTATCAGGCTGCGCATCGTTAACAAATCAAACAATAAAGCGGCTGACTTCCTCATCTAATAATTTTGCCACTGAGTCCAACGTACAGGCACTCTTTTTTAACAGCGCCGCATTTTCGTTAGTGCTCAGGTAAGTTTGCTGAATATTAATGATATTTCTATTCACTTCATCTACGGTCGCTGACTGCTGCTCAGTCGCCGCTGCATTTTGCAAATTCATATCACTGAGCTGCGATGACTGACTGGTGATATTTTCTAATTGAGTGAGTACGCCTTTAAATCCAACAACAGTTTGGTTGGTTGATTCTTGACTATTTAGCATAGCTTGAACGGCTTGTTTACTGCGGCTTTGTAATTGCTCTATCATGCCCTTAATACGTGCTGTAGACTCCGCTGTTTTTTTCGCTAGAGAGCGGACTTCATCAGCAACAACGGCAAAACCACGCCCTTGTTCACCTGCGCGTGCGGCCTCAATAGCCGCGTTTAACGCTAATAAATTAGTTTGATCTGCCACGCCGTTTATTACATCTAATATACTGCCAATTTCATCACTGTCGTCGGCTACCAACTGAATAATATTTTTTGTTTGATCAATCTCACTGGAGAGCTTAGTTACCTTTTCACTCGCTTCATTGACGAGCAGCTCGCCGTTATTTGCAGCGTCATTCGCTTGTCTAGACTTATCAGCCGTACCCGCGCAGTTGGCAGCAACTTCTTGTACAGCGGCTTCCATTTCATTAATGGCAACCGCCACTTGTTCGGTCTGGCTTAAACCTGAGCGAACCTCTTGATCTACGGTGTTAGTGATAGTCGATATTTCTGAAACGATTTTGACAAGATCATGACTGGCATTGCGTACATTGCTGGTCAGTGATGCCACATGCGTTACCATTTCGTTGAAATCAGCCGCCAGTACACCTAACTCATCCTTGCTCAGTTGCTTTGCTCGAGCGGTAAGATTTGACTGTTGCTGCACTTCCATCATGGCTTGTGAGAGTGAATTGATTTGTTGGCCAATTTGACGCAGCAAAATAAAACTCAGACTCAAACTAATCATTAGCATCAGCGCAGACAGAGCGATAAGCCATTGTAAATTGCTAACCGCAGCCGCTTTAGCATCGTCAATAGACTGAACAAGCTGTTCGGCTAATAAATTTTCAAATGCTTTGAGTTGGTTAATTCGCCCCGTGGCCACCTTGAACCACTGTGTGGCTGCAATCCCGAAATTATCTTGCTGTTGTAATGCAATTTGTCGCATACGCTTAACGTCAGTGACATCTTGCCCGGTAACCACCTTATCTAGCGCTGCAGCTTGTGTGGGTGATGCAAAGTCTACGAATACGTTCATATAGGTGACTTGTTCAGATAATAAGGTAATGAATTTCTGGTAGTCCCCATTTGCAAATTTTCCTGCGGAGAAGGTATTACTTAACACCGCCCGTTCAATACCCGCTCGCTCTTTACTCTGCAAAAAGTTCAGATATGCAGAAACTTGATTGCTGATCCGAGGATCTTCAATGGTCGTTGAAATAATGCTGCTAATACCTAATAAAACGGCATTTGTTTCAGTGTAGTAACCAATGGCGTCGCCCACAGGAAGAGTTTGCTGGCGAATGTCGCGGCGCATATTACTAATTTTATCCATGCGTTGCCCAATAGATGACAGCACAGATGCGAGGCGTGGATCGTAATGATCGTGTTCAAGTTGAGCCACAAATTGCTGGTAATTCGCTAATCGATTATTCGTAGCAGCAAGTTGTGTATTTAGTTCATTTGAAAACTTCAGGCCTTTTGAGCCAAGGTAGCCTGCTGAAAACCCTCGCTCTTTCTGTAGTTCATGAACCAATTGACTGGCGGTGGTTGCCAAGCCTCCTAACTTTTGTGCCTGACTCATAGACGTAAGCACTTGATAATTCTTGAACACACTATTCAAAATAAAAATTAAGGCTAAAACGAGGGGTCCTAACGCTAAAAAAAGCAATTTATATCTAATCGATAAATCTCGTAAAAAAATCATCTACATCCCTTCAGGTAAAACCAAATCCAAATCTTGTATTGTTTAAAAACAACAACCCTAACCATGACACCTTTATCAAACAGACGGCCAAACAATACACGCTCAGTCCTTTAAAATCATCACCTTAGCGCTGCAAACTAGACTAATGTCTTAATAAAAAGACTCGCGCAAACAAAAAGGCCACAAAAAACACAAACAGAACATTAAATGAACATGCCCAGTTAACACTTCTCCATTAAAAGCCCATACATGCTGGATAACCCATTAATAACATTGTTAAAGTAGCTCTTTGAAAAAACAATCACACCTGAGGCAGGAAGACGGTTTGCAGCAAACAGATTTAGCGATTCTCGCGGGCCCTATATTAAAAAAGTTGAGCGTCAATCAAGTCACCTTATGGTTAGTGACATCTCACCCCGTTGATATCACCCTCAGACTGATGCCTGACGGCCAGACTGAGCAAACGTTTGCCCTTAGTCAGACTGCCGCAATTGACAAAACACGTCAGCATAGGAGCATCAACGCAGGAGAACATCTATACATTCATTTGATTGAACTGACACTAGCGGACCCCTTACCTGCAGACTGTTGGATTGGCTATCAATTAGATTTTTCGCCCGTTGACATTGATATTAGCCCAGCTCTGCTAACCGATTTAATCAGCGACATTTGCTATCCACTGCGCCCTACGCCTGGCTTTGTTATTCACTCTCGCTTGCATAAAATTTTACATGGCTCATGTCGAAAGCCCCACCATAAAAGTGCTGATGGGTTAGTGATTGCCGACAAACTGCTGAGTGAACTGCAAGACACGCCCCAGCAATGGCCTAGTCTATTAATGATGTCGGGGGATCAAATATACGCCGACGATGTCGCCGCTCCCATGTTAGCGGCCATCCATAGTGTCATTCCTAAGTTGGGTATAACCAATGAGACGTTTGCCCAATCAACCGTGGTTGATAGCCATGCATTGCACAGCGATCAAGCCTTGTATAATCAGCGGGTGCACATTTTACCCAGCGATACCAACAGCCAAGCGCTACGTATTCCGTTATTTAAATCGGCCGAAAAACCGGTATTTACCACAGTGCATGCCAATAATCATTTGGTTTCGTTCGCAGAAGTCATAACCATGTATTTACTCTGTTGGTCGCCAGAATGCTGGAACATGGCCAATACCAACATGCCCAAGTCGATCGACAAGAATAGCGTTACGGGTTATCAAGATGAATTGGCCGTGATCGAACAATTTGTGACGGGTCTGCCCCAAGTACGACGAGTAATGGCGCACCTTCCCTGCCCGATGATGTTTGATGATCATGACATAACCGACGACTGGAACCTCACCGCAGATTGGGAGCAAACAGCCCACTCAAATGACTTTTCCCGGCGCATTATAGGCAATGCACTCATGGCCTATTTACTTTGCCAAGGCTGGGGTAATGCGCCAGAAAATTTCAGTGATACATTGCTCAATAACGTGCAACTGAGCCTAAAAAACTTAGGCGGTGAGCAACACGATAGCACCATCAATGATTTATTAGATTTTGAGCAATGGCATTACCATTGGCCCACGTCTCCTAAGCTATTAGTACTCGATACACGCACCCAGCGCTGGTGGTCAGAATCTAATCCAAATAAGCCTTCTGGATTGATGGACTGGGAATCCCTAACGGAGTTACAACAGTTGCTTATCAACGAACCTGCCGTGGTGTTGGTGTCCCCAGCCCCTATATTCGGGGTAAAGTTAATTGAAGCAATACAAAGAGTTTTTACCCGATTAGGTAAACCCCTGATGGTTGACGCCGAAAATTGGATGGCTCATCCAGGTAGTGCCAATTATTTATTAAATCTATTTACCCATCGTAAAACACCGCAAAATTTTGTCATCTTATCCGGTGATGTGCATTACTCCTACGCCTATCACGTGAAATTGAAACGCCGGCGCAATAGTCCAGACATATGGCAAATAACCAGCAGTGGTCTGCGTAATACCTTTCCTGACGGTTTGCTCAATTGGCTAGACAGATTAAATCGCTGGTTATACGCCCCTTACTCACCACTGAATGCGTTTACCAAGCGACGCAACATGCGCGTAACACCGCTTAAGCCCTCCCATGCATCAGCCGGTGAGCGCTTGGTCAATGGTTCAGGCATAGGGTTAGTCGAATTAGACGAGCTTGGTAAACCAGTACTTATCAGCCAATTACTTGCAGATGAACAAATCAACTTCACCCCAGATGGCTAATCCCTAGCCCCTAGCCCCTAGCCCCTAGCCACAAAATGCTAACGGGGGAACCTACAGAAGATCTTACCGCATTAACTCCTGTTCGATAAAATCGAGACGATCTTGACCAAAATACATCTGCTTACCAATAAACATGGTGGGTGCTCCGAAAACGCCTTTTTCTATTGCGCGGCCAGTATTTTCTTTTAGTAGATCTTTAATTGTCTCTTGGCTCGTTAAGCTGAGCAATTTGTGGCCATCAATGCCTGCCCCTGTAAGCTCTGCCAGAAGTACAGTTTCGTCTGCCAAATTTAAACCTTTGACCCACATGCCGTTGAATATCACAGTGAGGTAAGGTTCAAAAATGTCCATTACTTTGGCTGCGTAACATCCACGCATTAAGGTCAGTGTATTAATCGGGAAATGGGGGTTCATGTTAAATTCACAGCCATAGCGCTGGATAAAACGAGGTAAATCATGCTCTGCCATATATTTACCTTTGGCCGGTATTAATGCAGGGGACATATTTTTGCTGGCTTGATGCACAGCGCCCAGCAGCATGGGCTCATATACTAATTCGGCCGCATATTTTTCAGCCAACTTTCTAAGCTGTCCGTCCGCTAAAAATGCAGTGGGACTGCCTACATCAAAAAAGAATTCTATTTTTTTACTCACGTTACTCACCTTTATATTTAATTGTTAAACGACGTGTTAATTACCACTTCTCAACCCATGGGCGAATATCTAATTCAAAGGTCCAAGCACTTCTTGGTTGCTCGTATAACATGACATAGTTTTGCGCCAACTCATTAGGCTTCACTATGCCCTCTTGAGCATTTAACGATTCGAAATCTGGATGATTTTCACGGATCCATTGTGTGTCTACCGCCCCATCAATAATGACATGAGCGACGTGTATATTCTTTGGTCCCAGTTCTCTGGCCATACTCTGGGCGAGGGATCTTAGGCCGTGTTTAGCACTGGCAAACGCCGCAAACATGGCTCCTCCTCGCACGCTGGCAGTCGCACCAGTAAATAGGATCGTTCCGCGTTTACGTTCGAGCATTTTGCGCGCGGCCTCACGGCCCACCAGAAATCCCGAAAAACAGGCCATTTCCCAGATTTTAAAGAATTTTTTGGCACTTGTTTCCACAATGCCCATGGGAACATTCGCGCCAATATTGAATACGACGACCTCAATTGTGCCAATCTCTCGTTCTATCTTGTCGAACAACGCAATGACTTGCTCTTCATTACGCGCATCTAAAGGAAAACCGTGCGCATCAAACCCATCACTGCGCAGAGTTTCAGCATAGCTTTGCACTGCATCAGCACTGCGCCGCGCAAGACATACAGTCAACCCCTTCTTAGCAAACTCGGTGGCAATGGCACTGCCAATCGCATCCCCAGCGCCAACAACTAACACGACTTTGTTATTTTGCATCTCGTTATCTCCTTTACCTAGCCGACAAACATGGACTTAATGAACCAAACATAAATTAAACTATTCATTCATGCGCTAAAAGCTGTTAAAACTTACCTATAAATAAGTTTTTCTTACCTTAAGGTGACGTAAAGTGAATCCTCCTCCTATTCAGTGGCTTGCTGTATTTGCAGCCGCTGCCAAATACAGCAGCTTTAGAAAGGCGGCGGACACATTACATGTTTCACCACCTGCGGTAAGTCAGCAGATTAAGGCCTTAGAGGAATATTTAGGCAGCAAGTTGTTTAGGCGCAACGGCCCTCGGTTGACTCTCACCTCAGCCGGCGAGTTTTACTATCAGGTTGCCGCTAACATCATGAGTCTGCATCACAGCGGCTTCACTGAATTTGATCAACGATTCAATAAACGTTCTTTGCGTTTAAGCACACCACTGTTTATCGCTCAAGAACTACTTATTCCCCACTACATGGCATATAAGGAACTTCAATCTAAAGCAGAGCTGCGGATCACCACTGGCAGTGAATACATTGATTTTGATACTGGGCAAGCTGATGCGGCCATACGTTTTGGCCATGGAGGCTGGCCTAATTTAGTCAGTCGTTTACTCTGTAAAGTGCACATTAGCCCCGTGGTATCACCGCTTTATCAGGCAAAATGTATGCGCCAACCGCAAAGCGATTTAGCTAGCTTAGTGAACAATCACATTCTGATCACCACAGATGAAAATCTACAGGATTGGTATTCGTTATTTCCTGATATTCACCCTAAAGATGTCATCGTCTGCGATTCCTATTTTTCAGCAATCAAATCAGCGGAAAAGGGTTTGGGAATTGTGCTGGGCTTGTTTCCAGCCATCAATAACTGGGTTAATGAGGGACGACTCACCCAGCTAAGTAACGGGTATTTTGACACGCAATCTGCCTATTGGTTAGTGAGCCCTAAACAACAAGAAGATAATCCGTTAATAGCCTCATGTTTCACCTGGGCTAAAACACTATTTGATGGCTTACCGGCTTTACACAACGAGTGATGATGCAAACCCAAGGCGACTAATGGTTCAGGGTTCAGCGGTTACTCACGGCACCAGAGGGGCGTAATGGACAACATAATAGGCCTCAACAATGTTGTGGTTTCATTGCTTAGTCACTGCTGCTCAGCCGATTTTTGTGCAATAAATTATCTAGCGGGGACAATAACTTGCAAATCGACTCATTTATATTGATGGGCCTTTAAAAAATATTATTTGTTTGCGCTAAAAATAAAATCATTTTTATTCATATAGTTATGAATGCCTTGAAATGTCCCGCCTATCAAAATTTAAGGATTAAGCAGAAATTAAATGAAAATGTAGACAGGAATGTTTGAAAACATAAACGTCATATGTTTATATAAATAGCATATTTATTTAACAAATAAGTCATCAATTCATAGGTACTGACGCGTCATCGGTCAGCAGAGTAAGTCAATCTTCACTGCCTGTTAATTCAATGCTTATTAATTCGATGGCGTATTTAGTCAATAACGTACCTAGGAAATAATCAATGAACAGTTTACATACCCACAAACGGGCAATAAATGCGAACAGCAAAAGCCCTCACGTAAAATTTAGAAGCATTGACGTCGGTGACTGCGTTTGGACCAAAGGCTTCTGGGCCGATAAATTTAAACAGGCCGAAGGGATTATGGTGCCAAATATGGGGGCGATCCTCAAAGGTGATGTAGGCCATGCTTACAATAACTTTAAGGTTGCTGCCGGTCTTCAATCAGGCGAAGCCAAGGGTATGCTCTGGCACGATGGTGATTTTTATAAATGGATGGAAGCCTCTATCTATGTATACGGCATTAATAAAGATGCAAAAATTTTGCTCGAAATGGACGAGATCATTGACGTTATTCGTAAAGCGATGTGCGAAGACGGCTATATGCACACCCACAACCAAATCCTAGACAAGCCTCGCTGGGAAACAGTTTGCGATCATGAGTTATACAACGGCGGCCACTTAATCACAGGGGGGGTTATTCATCACCGCATTACTGGGCAAACCAATTGGTTAGACTTAGCGATTAAACACGCCGATTACCTTTACGCTGTATTTAAACCACGGGAAGAACAGCTTGCACGTTTTGGTTTTAATCCTTCACAGATCATGGCGTTAGTTGAGCTTTACCGTGAAACCAATAACAAAAAATATTTAGAGCTTGCGGATATTTTTGTCACTATGCGCGGCTCGGTGTCTATGGAATTACATGACAGCGTTCCTTATTGGTTTACGGGCGATCAGTGCCAGATGAAAACACCTTTGCGGCAAGAAACGGAAGCCGTAGGCCATGCTGTTACTGGTATGTATTTGTATTCAGGAGCCGCAGACGTATATGCAGAAACCGGTGAAACCGAACTGCTTGATGCGTTGAAACGTATTTGGTCAAGTGCCACTGAACGTAAGATGTACGTGACAGGTGCGTTAGGTCAGTGTCACCACGGAGCCTATGATGATCAGAATATGATCCATGAAGGTTTCATCGATGATTACCTTATGCCCAATTCAACGGCCTACAATGAAACCTGCGCGAATATCTCTAATGCAATGTTCAATTGGCGTTTACTGGGTATCACAGGAGAAGCCAAACACGCGGATGTCATTGAACTCGTTTTACATAACAGCGCCATGGTAGGGATAAGCACCGAAGGGGACAAATATTTCTACGCTAATCCTCTCAGAATGAATTTTGGTCAACGTGAATATTCCGATCACTGCGATTGCACTGAATCTCCGGATCGTGAAGCGTACATCGAGTGTTTCTGTTGCCCACCAAACTTAGTACGCACCATCGCTCAAGTATCAGCCTGGGCTTATAGCCTGACGGATGTAGGGCTGGCGGTAAACCTATTTGGTAGCAATGCGTTAAACACCAAGTTACTGGATGGCTCAACGCTTCGCCTTAGCCAACAAACTGACTTTCCATGGGACGGCAAGGTTGCGTTAAAAATTGAGGAATGTAAGAGCGCGCTTTTTGACATACAAATACGTATTCCAAGCTGGGCCAAAGGTGCCACTTTGAGTGTCAATGGTGAAACCATTCCTGTCGTAGAAGCGGGGCAATACACCAAAATTGAGCGACAGTGGCAAGCTGGTGACAATATTACGTTAAACATGCCCATGGACATTCAGTTCGTTGAAGGCCACCCACGTATTGAAGAAATTCGTAATCAAGTCGCGGTTAAACGTGGCCCTTTGGTTTATTGTATCGAGACTCCTGATATACCAGAAAGTAGCAGTATTTTAGACATGTATATCGGCTCAGACTCGGCATTGACAGCGCACTACCGAGACGATTTTTTAGGTGGCATGACAACGATTTCTGCGGATTTATTGGTGCGAAAAGACAGTACCAGTGAAATGTATAATCAGGTCAAAAAGCCCCAGTGGGATGCAATTCGTACCGAATTTGTGCCCTATTATGCATGGAGCAACCGAGGTACTGCAGAAATGACGGTATTCTTACCTATCGTCTGGAAGTAACACTCAATACATAACGAATTTATTTTTGGCAGGTCGCGGTAACCGATACCGTCCTGCCTTAGCGTTTACGTATTATCTTCGCTGTTTAACCGAGCAACACGCAGCCCCTGAGACTAATTCAATTCCACCAAATAATGATATTTGTCACTGCGACAACGACTGATGCGATATTCCATCGGCTTGTCGTTCAACGACTGCGCAATGCGCGTGACTTCTAACAACGGCTCACCCAATTTAATATTTAAGGTATCCGCATCACTTTGCGTTGCCAGATCCGCTTTTATGCTATCGCGGATAGTATGTACCGTCAGATTGAAGTTCGTTTGATAAAAATGGTACAGAGTGTGTGGTACATCTTTTTCGTCTAACAAGGCTTTAAACCACTTATGTGGCAGATAAATGGTTTCGGCAATGCAAAATTCGTTGTCCAATATGCGCCTTCTGATTAACACGATCACTTTATCTTTAGGATTCAGTGATAACGCCGCAGCCACTTTCTTATTTGCCGTTTGGGTTGAAATAGACAGCAACTCAGCTTTGGGCAACTCTGGGCTTTTGCCGTCCGCGATTAAAGGGTAAAAACGATAAAGACCATGATGTCCGGTGTGCTCGGAAACGAAGGTACCAATGCCTTGGCGGCGCGTCAGAATTTTTGCACTGGTTAAGCTATTCAGTGCTTTACGCACCGTCCCCTGACTGACGCCAAACTCACTGGCGAGCTGAAACTCGTTGGGTAGCATTTCACCGGGTTTCCAGCGCTGCTCAACAATAAGCTGAGTAACTTGCTCTTCCACCTGTTTATACAAGGGTTGGAAAGCTAAGCCTGGGCGACTAAGTTTATTGTCAAAGCGATTCTCGTTCATATACAGCAAATTTATTAAAACATTATATAAGAGTAATATTAACTACCTGTCTTATACAAGATAATATCGATTGGTTTACATTAAACTTTGCACTGAATTAATTTACTGCAGATCCTCAACCTCAATACCTCCCTAGATTTAAGGCACTTTTAAGCGTCTTTTCAAGTACTTAAAAAACACATCGCCTCTTCTAAAAATCGCTACCGCAACTAATAGACAACAATGATTGACAAGAATTTAACACTACTATAACTTATATCTTATATAAGATTGGATTAGGTTAACGCGTTGCACTGCATCATCCTTCGCGCTTAACCTATGTTATGTCATTATCACCAGTGAGAAAAATTCATGTCTGCATTTGATGTTACCGCTCCTAATTGGAATCAAATAAAACAAGCCAATGTTACTGGCGCAGCCAGTCTAGCAAGCGATGGTGGTGTAATATTACCCACGTCACAGGGTGATTTACACATCACATTTCATACCTTTGGTGTGCGCCTGCGGATCGGTATCAGTGGGCAAGCCGATTATGGTCTATTGGTGACCACCCCCGATATCATCAGCCCTGACATAGTCAACAGTGAACAGCAATGCACACTTATCGCTGGTGACAGTAAATTAGTAATTAACCACACCCCATTCACGTTTGAACTTTTTCAAGGTAATAAAAGTGTGCAACAAACGGCGAATGACGGCCACTTTGTACGCCGTTACCGTCTGCCGCCATTAGCGAAAGTAGATGAAGGCTGGTTAATCAGTTTAGAACTTGGCACCGAAGAAGCGGTTTATGGCCTAGGCGAAAAGTGGGCCAGTTTAAACAAACGCGGACAATTAGTACGCTCTTATAATCACGATGCCCTAGGCGTTAACGCTGAAATTTCTTATAAAAACACGCCATTTTGCTGGAGTCCAAGCGGGTGGGGAGTATTTGTGCATACACCATCACCCGTGACCCACGCTGTAGGTTATGCAACTTGGTCACAGCGCTCCTACGGTGTGTTAGTAGAAGATGAAGCTTTAGACATTTTCCTCATGCATGGTGATGACGGTCAGGCCATCATTAATACCTACACAGATTTAACCGGTAAAGCACCTACCCCACCGGTTTGGAGCCTAGGCGTTATCTTATCGAAAGCCTATTACAAAGACGTGCCGGAATTGCTGGCTACAGCAAAAGACGTGCGGGCGCATAAAATGCCCTGTGACGTTATCACTCTTGATGGTCGTGCTTGGCAAGATACCGATACCCGCTTCGCGTTCGAATGGGATCCTAAACGCTTTGACGATCCAGCGGCGGTCATCAATCAACTAAAAGCTGACAATTTCAAAGTGTGCATTTGGGAATATCCCTTGGTGTCGGTACAACATCCTTTGTTTGCTGAAATGGCCAAAAAAGGCTGGTTGTTGAAAGACAAACGCACAGGCGAAGCCTATCAATATCAATGGGATATGAGTGCATTCGCAGAAGTACTTACTCCTTTGCCTGAGTCTGGCATTGTCGATTTCACTCATCCAGACGCCTATCAATTTTGGTTAGAGTCGCACAAGCCATTATTTGATTTAGGTGTGGACATGATCAAAGCAGACTTTGGTGAGCAAGTCGAAGATGACAACATGTTGGCATATAGCGGCGACTCAGGTAATCGCCTGCACAATGTGTACAGTTTTTTATATAACAAATGTGTGTATGAAGCGGCCGAAAAGTATTCCAAAAATGGCCCATTTTTGTTTAGCCGGTCTGCGTGGACGGGTTCACAACGTTTCCCAAGCCAATGGGGCGGTGACCCGCAAGCAGATTGGGGCGGCCTAGGCGCGAGTATTCGTGGCGCCTTATCATGGGGCATGTCAGGAGCACCATTTTTTGCCACTGATGTAGGCGGTTTCTACAAAGACACTCGAGACCAAGAGCTTTTTATTCGCTGGTCACAAGCGGCAGTATTCAGTGCCCATATGCGTTTGCATGGCATAGGTCAGCGCGAACCATGGAGCTACGGCGTTGAGGCAGAAGAAGCGGTAAACCAGGCCCTTGTGCTGAGATACCGTTTACTGCCTTACATCTATAGTGCTATGCAGCAAGCTACTCAAACAGGCGTGCCATTGATGCGCGCCATGGCCCTGGCCTTTCCAAAAGACCGTCTAGCGGCTGCATTCGAGCTGCAGTTTATGTTCGGTGACGATATGTTAGTGGTGCCATGCTTGAAGCCCGGCGGTGAAGTGGACTTTTATTTGCCCGAAGGCGAATGGGAACGCTTCCCAAGCGGGCAAACCTACCAAGGTGGGAAAACTTATGCCTTAACCCTGGGGTTACAGGAAATGGCGGTATTTGTACCAAAAGGTAAACGCATCCCCTTAGGTCCTGACGTTGAACACACAGACGCGTTGGCGGATCAGCAACCGCAAATTAGTCATTATTGGCCTAAATAGCACCCTACTCTGCCGGAGAACACCTCATGCAAAATGCTGTCAGTCGCGGGTTACTAGCGCTTAATCGCCCGTTAGGTAAGGTCAATTATACCATCAGCTCCCTAGGTAAAAATATCGCGGGGGTGTTACTTAGCGCTATGCTGCTGATGATATTAGCCCAAGTGTTCTATCGCTACGTATTGAATGACTCATTAGCTTGGACCGAAGAGCTCGCCAAGTACCTTATGGTGTGGGTTGCATGCTTAGTCGCACCATGGGCATATAGAGAAAATTTGAATGTTTCTATTGAGATGTTCGCCGATGCCCTGCCGAGCGGACTGCGCCGAGTAACCGAAGTCATCATTACCTTATTGGTTATCATGATAAGTGGAATGTTTTTTAAGCAGAGTGTGGCGTTTTGGCAAGGCGGCATGGAAATCTATGCCTCATCAATGCCGATCAAACTAGCGTATTTCTACGCTTGTGCACCACTGATGTTTGCCGCGTTATTTTTAGTTGGTATTGAAAACTTAATTAAACAACTCTTTGCCCGAGATTATCTCACCGAGCAAACTATTCCCCCAATGGAAGTCGAATAATATGTCTATCAGTTATTTTTGGGTTTTCATTTTATTGTTAACCGCCGGTACACCTGTGGTATTTGCTTTGTTAATTGGACCGGGCGTGAGTTTGATGCTAGATGGTAATCAAGTGTTTTTCTCAGCGCTGTTAACCCGATTATATTCGGGGATGAATTCATTTCCATTGATGGCCGTGCCCTTTTTCATCTTAGCCGGTGAGCTGATGAATCAAGGTGGTATTACGCAATCAATCGTGCGCTTTAGCCAAACCTTAATTGGTCACTATCGTGGCGGCTTAGCACAAGTGAATATTTTATCCTCGGTATTATTTGCGGGGCTTTCAGGCTCAGCGGTAGCTGACACATCGGCTTTGGGGAAAATGCTTATTCCCGCCATGGAAGAAAACGGTTACAGCCGGCGCTTTGCCGCTGCGGTGACAGCAGCATCGTCAGTCATCGGACCGATTATTCCCCCATCGGGGATCATGATCCTGTACGCCTTTATAATGAATGTATCAGTAGCAGGCATGTTTTTGGCCGGCATTACCCCAGGTTTATTGATTTGTGCAGGCTTAATGATTGTCACCAGCCGCATTTCCAAAAAACGTAATTATCCGGTAGCCAATAAAAAAGCCACTTGGTATGAACGTGGTAGTGCCTTTAAAAAATCATTTTTACCCTTGTTAACACCGGTTATATTGTTAGGCGGTATTGTATTGGGGGTATTTACACCGACAGAAGCAGCCGCTGCCGCTGCGGGTTATGCACTGATCATTACCTTGTTTGTTACCAACACCCTCAAATTCGATAAGCTACCGCACATATTAGTGAATGCGGCAGTTCAGTCAGGCACGATATTACTATTGGTCGGCTCGGCAGTCACCTTCGCCTGGATCATAACGGTATCGGGTATGGCAGATATGCTGGCTGCAAATATCGTGGGTATTACCGACAACGTGTTATTACTGTTGCTTATCATCAACCTGTTCTTATTTGCCATCGGTATGTTCCTCGATGCAGGTCCTGCGATATTGATCCTAGGCCCAGTATTGGCTCCAATATTTATATCCTTGGGGATAGACCCACTGCATTTTGCGGTGATCATGTGCGTTAACTTAACGGTTGGCCTCGCGACCCCTCCCATGGGCTTGGTGCTTTTTGTAGCTGCATCAGTGTCAGGGGAAAAAACCGAGAATATCGCCTATGAGATGCTGCCCTTTTTAGCAGTAGAAGCCTTGGTAATATTCATCATTACTTATTTTCCTGCGGTCACTATGACCTTGCCTCGTCTATTTGGGTTTGCCTGATATGAATACAAAACGCATCGTACTTCTTGCTGTTTATGCCTGTATTGCAGTTGCCAGTGTTGTGGGTATGGTTAACTCAAATTCTGATCGCGCCGAATTCATCATTAAAGCGTCCATACAGGCGTCGACCCAAGATGAAGACTATGTGGGCTTGCTCGCATTTAAAGAATATGTTGAACAGGCCAGCAAGGGCCGAGTTCAGGTACAACTGTATTCATCAGGGCAGTTTTGTGGCGGGGTACCTGAGTGTATCGGTAACCTGCAAAAGGGTGTATTGGAAATGTTTCCTACCACAGCTGGCGGGACGGGGAATTTCTTCGCGCCTGCTCAAGTGCTTGATTTACCTTATGTATTCGATAATGACAAACAAGCTCAATGTGTTCTCGATGGACCGATCTTAGGTAAAATGCGTGAAACGGTATTGGCGCAAAATCTACAAATTCGCTTAATGGGTGTGACCAACACTGGTGGCTGGCGTAATTTCGCCACGACCCGTAAACCGATACATCATCCCCGGGATTTAGTCGGGCAAAAAATTCGCACCACCCCAGCCAAAATACAACAAGAACTGGTTCGTCAACTTGGAGCAAACCCTACCCCAGTGTCATGGGCTGAACTGTATACCGCCTTAGCTACGGGCGTGGTCGAGGGCAGTAAAAACGGGATTCAAGATATTATCGGCGCTAAATTAGAAGAGCACTTAAAATACATAGTGCTCGACGGTCATTCATATATGGCTGCTTTATGGTGGTTTTCTGAGCCCGTATGGCAGTCATTGCCAGCTGATATTCAAGAAATCATTGAACAAGGTTTTGTCCTCCAGCAAAAAGCGGCAAATGATCTGGTCTTTAACCAAGAAGCCAATTCGTACACCTTATTCGAAAAAGCCGGTGGTACCGTTTATCGCCCCACTGCGGATGAAAAGCAGGCATTTAAAGATGCGTCAAAAGATATGCGTCAATGGTTTGAAGATAATTATGGCAATGACTGGCTACAATTATTAGAAAGTTCAGTGGCTCAATGTTCGCGTCAATCCGGTTAACTCTGTTAGCAACTTGTATCAATTCTATTTATAACCGTTATAAGCAGACCTAACATTCGTTTATAGGTCTGCTGCAAGGTGCCTTGTATATAAGGCCTAGCAAGCTTACTCCGATATTCCTGACCTACCAGAACTCGAAAAACTGTTTTAACAAAAAGATTGCAATTAGTTAACTTTATGGTTAAATTTTGTCTATCTTTTGTCTTATATAAGACATCTAATGTATGACACAAGATGCCCTATAAGTCATCGTAATGACTGTTTCGCTCAAATCAGTGGAACTGCATATTAAATGAAGAATGGTAAGCCGAGATAATAAACACACTGCTCAATTGCTGTCTGGACACACGGCAACTGAATACTGGACTTACCCCTAAAACAGAGATCGTGGAGAACACCATGTTACTAAAACCTAGCACACTACATACTGGCATTACGCGCGCACTAGCCATCGGTGCATGTATGACCATCGGCTTCGCCGCTAGCGCGCAAGAAGCCGCGCCTGTTGAAGATAAAGGCTTAATGGAGAAGATCACTGTTACGTCGCAAAAACGCGTAGAAAACCTCAACGAAGTTCCCGTTGCCGTATCTGTGTTACGTGAAGACCAAATTAATTCTGCGTTCTCTGCGAACATTGAAGGCCTACAAGCATTGGTGCCTTCCGTTAGCTTCCGTAAAGGTAACACCAACCGTAACTCCGCGATTACCGTGCGTGGTATCGGTACTATATCATTCAGTGTGGCGGCAGAGCCAAGCGTATCTACCGTGGTTGATGGCGTAGTGTTAGGCCGTTCAGGACAAGCATTCGTTGATTTATACGACTTAGAGCGTATCGAAGTATTACGTGGTCCTCAAGGTACGTTATTTGGCAAAAATGCATCTGCTGGTGTGGTAAACATTACCACCAAACGCCCTTCTGATGAATTTGGCGGTACGGCTGAAGTCACCTTGTTTCAGGGCAATGAATACCGTTTAAAAACCAGTGTCACCGGTGCCCTAAACGATAATGTAAACGGTAGCTTGACCGTATTGAAATCTCAGTACGACGGCTACATCGACAATGTCTATAACAATGAAACAACCAACGGATACGACAAAGAAGGTATTCGCGGTATGTTAGACATTGATGCCGGTAACGATACCGACATTTTGTTCATTTTTGAAAACGTTAAGTCTAATGATAACTGTTGTGCAGATTTAGAACTTGCGCCAAGCAACCGTTATCTTTCCTCTGACGCTGCACCAAACAGCACAGGCAACGGCGACCTAGATTTAGAACAACGTAAAATTGACCATGATTTTGAAACACGCACCATAGATGAAACCACAGGTTTCTCAGTGCAAGTAGACAAAATGATCGGCGATCACGAATTCACCTCAATCACAGCGTACCGTAGCTGGGACAACACAGAGTTCCGCGAAGGTGATTTCACCTCAACAACGGGTTCAATTCCGTTACCGGTTGATTTCGGTAGCGTTCCGGATGGTGGCGTAGGATTTCAACTGCACGATACGGGTGTACAAAACTGGAAACAAACCTCTCAAGAGTTCCGCATTGCCTCTCCTGTAGGCGGTGATTTTGACTACCAATTAGGTGCATTCTGGTGGACACAAAAATCAGAGCGTAACTTTACCCGTGATGCCAGCTGTCAAAATAACGGTGGTCAATTCCCAGCAGCAATTGGTACGTACTTAACAGAGAGCCTTGGCATAGCAGATCCATCTGAAGCGCAGGTTAATCAGTTTATCGCCGATGAGAACTTAAGCTGTAATGCTAACGACATCGTTGGCGCCACTGCGTTCATGCGTACACAATTTGATAACTGGGCATTATTCGCTGACGGTAAATACCACATCAATGATGACTTACGTTTACTGTTCGGTATTCGCTACACTGACGATGAAGTGAGCTACTCACATGACCGTAGTAGTAATGACGAATACAAACGCACAGGTGTTGGCGTACGTAGCTTTGAGACCAATTATCAAGGTGAAACCGATGAAACCAATGTGTCTGGTAAAATTGGTGCCCAGTATGACTTAACTGACAGCAGCATGGCCTACTTCACCTTCTCACAAGGTTACAAAGGCCCAGCATTTAACGTGTTCTACAACATGGCTGATGCTGATTCTTTACCCATCGATAAAGAAACCTCTGATGCGTACGAGTTAGGCTATAAATACGCAAGCAATGACTTGATATTCAACGCGGCAATCTTCAGAACCAACATTGATGGTTTCCAAGCGAATAACTCTGAATTATTGGATGGCGTAACCATTACCCGTTTAACTAACGCCGGCTCAGTTACCACACAAGGTATTGAGTTTGACGTGATGTGGCAGGCAACTGATAACTTCACCCTAACCGGTGGTTTATCTAGAGTTGACGCTGAAGTCGATGAGTTCAAATGCCCAGTGACTGATGCTAATTGTACTGGTCGTTCTGGTGCAGATTTGCCTTTCTCGCCGGATCTAAAATACTCAGTCACTGGCGAATACTTATGGGAGCTGGATAACATGAACGTTATCTTAAATAGCTCATATGTATACACTGACGAAATGTACGCTGGCGCACCGGGTGGCACTGCGACTGCTATAGACTTACTACCAGACTACGGCATTTTGAACGCAAGCTTGGCATTCTCGTTTGACGACGATGCTTATCGTATAAGCTTGATTGGTAAGAACCTTACCGATAAGAGCTTTGTTACCACTTACAGTGGCGATAACTTCCGTTATCAAATCCCACGTGATGCAGACCGTTACTTCGGTGTGCAATTACGCGCACACTTCTAACTATCCCTTAGTATTTGTTTAGGGCGCCTTTTTGGCGCCTTTTTTTGTGTTCAAAGGAAAGTTTATGCTACTTATTCCGCACAAATTTAAAACAATCCTTTAATTCCATTTGCGGCTGGGGTAAGTTTATTTATAATCAGCTTCTACTCATTATGCATACGAGCCATTAGCCGATAAAATTCAAGTAGTTGGTTTTAAACTGTGTTTTCCTTGCGGTTTATTCTGTGAGTGTAGAGACACGTAAACTGATATGGCTACGCCATGTTGTTACTTTTTATTGATGATCTATTAGTAAATTATGAAATTTCACATTCAAAAGCATTTAGAGTCGTTCTTAGTAAAAGAACGTGTACCAACAGAATACAAAAAATTAGCCATGAGTTGTGAGTCACAACTCGAAGACACCTGCACCTTGATCACCTTCCCTCACGATCGTAAAAACATGGTGAAAAGTGCTTTAGTGCATAAAGCACTAACAAAGCTGGGTGAACTGGAAGATCAAAGTTTAGTGGTGATTGGCGGTTGTTTTACGTCAGAATCAGTCGAGCTGTTGAATGAGGTTGATGCGGTCATTTTATCCCTATCAGAAGGGCATTGGACCGATACCAGTCGAGGGCATATCCGCGCAGACCACGACTGATCATTTGCATTAGCCCCTCAAATACTTAGAAAAGCGACTGCAAGACCAGTCGCTTTTTATTGCCTAAAGCACGTCATGGTATTAAGAACCACAGCAAGACGACTTGGCTTTCTTTTCAACTTCGCCTTTGAGCAGCGCTTTGGACTCTTTGACTATTTTCAAGGATGACTGCACGATAACAAGGGCGATAATAGTGCCTATCACCAAATCTGGAATTGCCGAATCTAGCCATACAACGAGAACAGCAGAAATAATCACCCCAACATTGGCAATCATGTCATTGCGAGAGCAGATCCAGCTGGCGCGCATGTTGATATCACCAGTACGGTAACGGGACAGCAAGATAAAACAAAACAGATTCACCGCCAGTGCAAGTAATGAAATCCACAGCATAATGCCCGTTTGTGGTTCGCTGCCTCCCACAAGACGCATCACCACATCCAGCAATATGAAGCCAGCTAACACCAACTGCAAACTGCCGTTAAATAACGCCGCTTTCGCCTTATATTGTATGGCTTTGCCCACAGCGTATAATCCCACCATGTAAACCATGGCATCAGCCAGCATATCTAGCGAGTCCGCCATTAGGCCACTTGAGTCCCCTAACCATCCGGCAATGAATTCAACAAAAAACATGCCTCCATTTAACCCAAGCACTGTCCATAATAAGGTTCTTTGTTCTTTATCTTGGGCATTAACGCCACAGCACTCACTCATTGGGTTCTCGTTACTTTGTTATCGAATCAGCGTAGAATAAAGCTTCCAGCTACAGGAAGGTCAATCGATTATGCAAATAAAACAACTCGCCAGTGTCACCGGGGTCAGTCCAAAGACTATTCGCTATTACGAAGACATTGCTTTACTTCCACAAGCAAAGCGCGGTGACAACGGTTACCGTTATTATCAAGAGCAAGACATATCATCCTTAAACTTTATTCGTCGTTGTAAGGAATTACGTATGCCGCTGGCTGATATAAAAAGATTGCTCGCCGTGCAAAGTGATGGCAACGCACCTTGCGCCCAAGTGGACGGGCTCATTTCACAGCAGCTCGAGCAAATACGCATCGCCCAATATGAGCTTCAGCAGTTAGAGCAAAACCTGCAAGCACTGGCCAATTGCTGTGGCAACGAGCAAATAAAAGACTGCGAAATTTTGCAGCAATTACGCGCTAACTAATGACTGAACGGATCACCACAAAAAAGGCCCTACAAACGTAGAGCCAAACGTGCCTAGGAAGGCTGCTAACTATTCCCGCAAGGGAGAAAACGATTGAGTGAATTATCAGGTTAATTTGTTACCGGTTTAACCTTATAAAATAGAGCAAACAGGACTGGCACCAATACCAAGGTGAGTATGGTAGCAAAACCTAACCCTGCCATAATCGTGATCGCCATTGAGCCAAAGAAGGCATCAAACATCAAAGGGATCATACCCAAAATAGTGGTCATCGCAGCCATGCTCACCGGCCTCACCCGACTGATCGCACTTTCAAATACAGCCTGATAGGCATCTTTGCCTGAATCCAATTCGATATTAATTTGATCCATCAGCACAATGCCGTTTTTAAGGATCATACCGCTTAAACTGAGTAGACCAAGCAGAGCCGTAAAACTAAACGGCATGCCGGTGCTCAAAAGACCAACCGATACACCAATAATGGCAAAGGGCACAGTTAACCAAATGACCAGTGGCTGACGTACCGAATTAAACAAAAACACGGTAATAATAAACATCACAAGCGCCCCCAAGGGCAAGGATTTAAACATTGCTCCTTGGGCGTCATTGGTCGACTCATACTCTCCGCCCCAGGTTAGCTCATAACCTTCTGGCAACGGCAGTGCTTCGACCTTGGGTCGTAAGCGAGCAAACAAGGTTGCTGCGGTTTCATCTCCTAACACATCATGATCAGCCATAACGGTAAGGGTTCGTTTACGGTCGCGGCGTAAAATTAACGGCTCATTCCACTCTAGGGCAACACCGTCTATCACTTGCTCAACGGGGATATACGTTTGTAACGATGGGCTCCATATACGCAAGTTTTCCACAGACGCAAAATCCACCCGTTCCTGCTCAGGTAAGCGCGCCAATACAGGCAACATGTGTGTGCCATCACGCAGTATCCCTATGGTACTGCCGCCAAACGCCATCTGTAAGGTATCTGATAAGTCTTGCTTTGAAATACCCAAGCGCCTAGCTTTCGATTCATTGAATTGCGGGACCAGTTCTTTCGTCCGCTCACGCCAGTCGTGGCGAATATTACGTGCCCCTGCATCGGCATAAAATACATCTTCAATTTGACGCGCAATACCGCGCAGTACGTCAGGATCAGAACCACTGATACGTGCTTCAATCTTTGATGCGGGTGTGGGACCAAACTCCATCACTCTCAAGCGAAATGTCGGTTGGGAAAACTGCTTATTTAACTTGTTTTCTAAATCATCAAGCATGGCAAACATATTTTCTCTACTATCAGCACGTACCGTTAACTGAGAGAACGCCGCATAACTTTGCTCTGGCTGATAGGTCAGCATAAAACGCTGCATACCTCGGCCTACTGATGTAGCAACAAATTCCACATGGTCGAGCTTGCCTAAATACGCTTCGACTTCGCTATTTTTTTCAATGGTTTGTTGAATATCGGTGCCCTGGGGCATCCACATATCCACATGAAACATAGGCGTATTCGAAGGCGGGAAAAACGATTGCTTAACATTGCCAAAGCCAATAACAGCTAACACCAATAAAGCAAACATACTGGCAATGGTTAACCAGCGAAAACGCAAGGCAAATTTAAGCATGCCCCCGAACGCGACAAACAGGGCACCTTGGTAAACATCCTCGTCCTGCACTTCGCTAGTCAACTCTTGTTTGAGTAATAAATTGGCTAAAAACGGAGTAAGCGTCAACGCAGTTATCCAGCTTAAAAACAGCGAATAACACAACACCCAAAACAAGGATCCCATAAACTCCCCGGTGGCATCTTCTGACAAACCAATAGGGGCAAAAGCCGCAATCGCAATCACGGTTGCCCCCAGCAACGGCCATTGAGTTTGTTTTACAATGTCCACAGATGCTTGCAATGTACTGCGACCTTTTTTAAGGCCCACTAAAATACCTTCGACGACCACTATGGCGTTATCCACTAACATACCTAGAGCAATGATCAGCGCACCGAGGGAAATGCGATGTAGCTCAATGCCGCTATAACTCATCAACATAAAGGTGCCAAACACAGTCAACAACAAAACGGTTCCTATGATGATCCCGCTGCGTAGCCCCATCGCAAAAAGAAGTACCACAATCACTATCACCACAGCCTCTGCCAGGCTGATCACAAAATCATGTACTGACTGGTCTACCTCAGCGGCTTGATTGTAGAAATAATTCAGCGCGACGCCTGCTGGTTTGATGCTTTGCAGTGTTTCAAACTCTTTTTCAATATGGGCGCCGATTTCCACCACGTTCACCCCAGGTATAAAGGAAATCCCTAAGCTAATTGCCTGACTGCCATTGAAGGTCACTACATTACTTGGGCGCTCGGCAATACCACGAAATACCCTAGCCACATCTTTTAAACGAATTAGATTGCCGGTGTCACGGCCATGAATGATGAGATTTTCAACTTCCTCTACTGAGCTCATCGTGCCGCTTGGACGGATCACTAGGGTTTGCCCATTGACCATCACCTGACCTGATTGCTGCACACTGTTTTGTTGACTGAGCAAACCCGTAATTGCGCTAATATCCAGATTTAAGGACGCCAAGCGTTCTAGGGACACTTCGACAAATAATTGCTCTTGTTGATCGCCGGCAATAGACACTTTCCCGACCCCATCCACCAGCTCTAGCTCACGGCGTAACTGGTCTGCATAACGTTTTAACTCAACTGGGTCAAAGCCGTCCCCGGTGATCATGATCATAATGCCGAACACATCACCAAAATCATCCAAAATCTGCATAGAGCTCACACCAGACGGTAACGTGGGCTTGACGTCATTTATTTTACGGCGCATTTCATCCCATATTTGCGGTAATATTTCAGGACCATAAATGGACTTCATACTGACTTTGAGCTGGGACATACCGTTAGATGAAATCGAGGTAATATTATCGATATAGGGTAACTGACGAATTTCACGTTCTAGGGGGTAGGTCAGCTCCTCTTCCACTTCTTGCGGTGTGGCACCAGGATAGGTAGACACAATCAATGCGTCTTTTAAGGTAAAAGCAGGATCTTCTAAGCGGCCCAAACCGTTGAACGCTGAAATTCCTCCCAAGGTCAAAATCGTGAAAAATAGCCAGCTAATGACTTTGTGTTTAATTGAATATTCGGCGATGTTCACAGTCTGGGTTCCTCTAAGCTCATTCCCGCTCTTAGTTTTCGTAGATTTGAGTTCACCAGCACATCTCCTTCGCGCAAACCACTGATGGCAATAGCACCTGTAGAATTGACCGATTCAATTTGTACCGTTACTGGCACGGCTTTATCTTGTTGAATTTTCCACACTTGAAAACGCCCCAGGGACGCGGTATCTATTGCAGTCATCGGTATTTGATAGCCTGATGGCAGGGTTAAGCCAGACTTCGCCATATCAATGCGCACTTGAGCATTGTTACCAGGTAAAATAGCCGGGCTCACTTGTGGCATAGATAACCAAAACTGATAGGTTTGTGATTGTGGATTAAGCTCACTGGTGTGTTCTAAATACCTCAGTGGGTACTCTTTATTACTCCCAGAGAAGTGCGTAATAGCTTGATAGTTTAGGTTGTTGAGTAACGGTTTTAGACTGGTTAACACTGTGTCTGAAACCGATATTTCCACATACACATTTGCATTTTCATATACACTCAATACCGTCTCGCCTGCGGTTGTGCGCTCAAAATTCTGCTTTGAAACTTGTGAAACAATGCCATCAAATGGGGCGTTGAGACGGGTGTAATTCAACTGCACCTGAGCAAGCTCAGCATTGGCTAATGCCAATTTATAATTCGCTAGCAACTCATCGAGCTCAGAGCCAGAAATCATCTCATTAGGACGCAGTTCTCTACCCCTATCGAGTTGACGGCGCACCAGACTCAATTTTGCTTGGGTATCCACTAGGTTTTGTTTTAACTTCGCGTCGTCTAGCATTGCCAGTAATTGACCTTTTTTGACCGCGTCCCCTTCATGCACGATGACATCAAGGATTTCCCCTTCAAGGCGAAATGCCAAAGGGGTAAGCTCAGGTGGTATAACTTGACCGTTGAAGGTACGTACTTGTGTCTCAATCGGCGTCATCACGGTAAACGTGTCAACAATTAAGGGGGGTTTCGCTCTGTGCTCGATGTTCGGTGAACACGCTTGAACAGTGAATATCATCAGTCCTGTGGCCATGAATTTCAGCATATTCATTAAATTCCATCCTCTTCTATCCAAGCTTTTACTCGTTGACCTTCTCGCAAGTTTTCAATGCCGGTTTGCACAACCAAGTCGCCTTGAGCGAGCCCCCCTTGCACAAACCCGTGACTATCTAACATCACCAGCACTTGAGTAAGACTTTGCTCGGCTTTATCAAACTTCCATACCCGGCCTTGCTGGTCGTTGCGACTTATCCACGCTGTTTCTGGTAGTCGGAATAAGCGACTTTCTTCTTGATTTAGCAGGTGAACCTGCCCAGACATATCCGTCAATAACGTCAGATCCTGCGGGCGCTTAATCGTCACTCGAGCCGTATAACTATTGGTGTCTTTGTTGGGTTGAGTCGATATTTCTTTAAATTGTGCAGGGATCATTAGGCTACGCTTAGCATCCATAGTCACAGACAGCCTTGATTGACTAATTTTGTCGATACCGTATTTTTCAACATAACTAATTGGTAAGGTAAAAATCACATCCATGACTGTGTTATTGAGTAATTTCACAATCGGCTGCTTTGCCCCCACAACTTGATGTGACTCAGCCATGGTCAATGACACTATACCGTCAAACGGTGCCGTGATTTTACTATAGGTTAAATCGGTTTTTGCCTGCTCGAGTTGCGCGCTTGCAACTTTTAAATTTGTATCGTTTTGCTCGAATTGGTCGGTACTGATCAAACTTTCGGCAAATAGCGCGTTAGCACGTAGATATTGAGTTTTGGCTAAGTCAAACTCGGCCTGACGTGCATCCAACGTTAACTGGTAGTCAGTTGGGTCAAGATAAGCTAATACCTCACCCTTTTTAACCTGCCTGCCCATGCGCACCATTTTTGAGTCAATTTCGCCAGCGACGTTAAAGGATAAAACCGCCCGCTCGGTCGCATCTGTTTTACCGATGAAACTGTCAGTATGTTGTTGGTTTATATTGGGTACTTTGCTCAACTTTACCGGTTTGATGATGCTGTCGACTTCTTGTGAGTTCACGCTATCGCAACCCGGTAGCAGCACACCAACATTTAACACTAAGCCAACAAGGGCAATCAAACGACCCAACTTTTTACTCAACATAAGCCACTCTCTCACTATTGGGATTTGAACACGCCGCCATTTATTACACACTTGTATAGCTATTTATTACACAGGCGTGCAGTATATTGAGTAAAGCAGCAAGATCAACTTATATTTACCACTTGGGCAATATAAAGATGAAAAGCGCGTAGATATCTGTTAAAACGGGGCGATATTTAGTCACAATGAATGTAATGAACGAACGAAAGCAAGGGCGCAGAAGCGCCGAAGACGCAGAAAAGACCAAACAAGATATATTACAAAAGGCCGCCGAATTATTCTGTGATCTCGGTTATGAGCAGGTATCGTTACGTAATATCAGTGAAAAGGCGGGGGTATCCCATAGCCTTATTCGACATCATTTTGGTAGCAAAGAGAATATTTGGCATTGCATCAGTGATGGATTACATCATTTCATCGCTAGATATGTGGTGGTCGTTAACCAACATATGCCCGAAACCTATCCATCTAACATTAGGCTTTTTGAGTTTTCGGTGCGCATGTTGGCGTATATGCTGACGTTTAAGCAACCGGTACAATTGCTTGCTGATGCGGTTCGCCAGGATGACGCCTTAGTGGACTATTTTATTAGCCAAGGCGATGGCATTGAAGATTTTGTTGAAGGTCTGGTTAAGGCCCACAATAGCGACTTCCCCGATGCGCAAATTCGCATGTGGGATCTTAAGTGGCAAATTATTATGTATGCTCACGCAGCTGCTTCGTTGACACCATTTTTAAAAGAAACGTGGATCGACGAAACCGATAGTCTGGATGAGTGCTTATTGCGACATTTCAGGTTATTCGAGGAAATGTTGGCGGCAAAGTTAAAAATAGCTCAGCCTTATCGCGTTTCTCCCAAACGGGTACAAGATTTAGTGTATGAAGTGCCTGCCCCTGATCCAGCAGCCCAATAATGTACGCAATCAAGTATGCAAAATTATTTGGCTCGATTGAAACTCATAAGGCTTAATCGAAAATAAGCCTTATGTATCTCAAGCATTGAAAGGGGTTATTTAGCGCGAGGAGGCATTAAATGCGTTGGTAACTGTGCTCGCCTGCCTATAGTTCGTTCACCATAGTTTGCACTCAAGTAATCTAAAATCTGTTCCTCTTGGGGTAAGGGCCACAAGTTCTGTGTTTTTTGCATCCAGCGGATAGTACTCAACCAACGTTCCCGGCTCATGTGGTTCTGTGTTACCAATTTGCCAGAGTGACAGGCGGTACAATGGGCACGCACCGTTTCAAATCCGGGCTTAATCACAAAGCCAGAAATGGGATCAATGCCACTCTCTGGGGCAGTAGTTTCAGCCATCGCGCTCGTAAAACTCAACAGAGCGACCGTCAGTAGACCAAACATTGAGAACCATTGAATCTTTGAGTTTCGACAGGTGATAAGTGGTGTACTCATCCTTACATCACTTGCACAGCAACGCGGTGACATGCGTTGTTTAAATAACCTTTGGGGTTCCAGCCTGGCAATATCATCGGCTGACCCACGCCGTCACTATCGGTCGCCTTCGCCCAGACTTCGAAATAACCCTTGCTAGGGAATTGAATTTGGCTATGCCAATGTTGCCACGCGTTACGATTCACTGGTTTTTCTAGGGAAGCGACTAGCCAGGTTTGTCCAAAATCAATTGATAATTCGACCTTGCTCACGGCCTTATCCCCTGCCCATGCATGTCCGCGCACCGGGAATTGCACATCTTTTTTATGGCTGTCCCCAGATTTAGGATACGTAATAAGAGACTTAATTGGCATAGCGTGAATAATGCACATGTCTTCGTCTGCAACTTTACTGCCCGGTGCGACCGGCTCACAAGGCACCCTATACGCGGGTGCCGCCATTTTCGCGCCGTCATGTATTTGGTCTCGTATCACAATACGCTCAAGCCATTTACCAGAAGTTGATGCTGGCCATCCGCCAATGACAAGACGCAGAGGGTGTCCGTTCATAAACGGAATATCTGCGTCGTTCATCGCCCACGCAATAAGGTTTTCCTCTTCAAGCGCCTTATTTATCGGCACACCACGGGAAATAGCTTCTTTACTTGGATCACCACTGATGTGAGTGTCTTTACCGTAATAACCTATATACACAGCATCATCTTTAATACCCACGTCTTTGAGTACATCGGCTAACCGTACGCCCGTCCACTTAGGACATGCCACTGCGCCGGTAGTCCATTGATTGCCTTTCGCCCCCGGACTAAACTCTGCTCGACCATTGCCACCGCACTCAAGGGTAAGCTGGTAACTATGATGGGTAAATTTTTGCTTTAAATCGGCCAGGGTGTATTGCTTGCTTTGCTTAGCAGACTCGCCCTCTATGGTGAGCAACCAATTCGCTGGGTCGATGCTCGTCGGCGGAATACCATTGTTGCGTACGAACATGTTTTCCGCTGTGGTAATTTTGTCATCAAGCAAGTGTGCTGGCGTTTCGGCATTAATAGGACGATCGTTCAATACCACCAGCCCTGCGCTCTTACCAATGATCCTAAAAGAATCCTTGGTTTGGGCGATTGCACTGGAAATCATACCCGATGGTAATAGAGGTGCCAGCAATGTTTGCGCACCGGTCAAAGCACCAAAAGTACCTAAGCCCATTAGAAAGCGTCGTCTGGTTATATCTGCGGTCGCTTTCGATGAAGGCGGTGTTGAAACATTACCCGTGTTTACATCATTGGCTCTTGCCGTAGGACCCTCGGCAGAAGAAAGCGCAGACGTAACCTTGGTCTTTGCTGATTTCATGACATCACCTCATTGAGAAAAATTTAAAGATAAGGAAGGCATACCAAGATCAATCCAGCTATCCATACCGTTTCTAGCACCAGTAACAAAATAGGCTTAAAGCCCACTGTGAGTAATTGGCTTAAATTAGATTTCATACCAATGGCGGCAATGGCTATCACTAATGCAAAACGCGAAATATCAGCGGATACTTTGGTCAATACCTCAGGCAAGGCTATCATGCTGTTGATACTCATCAAAATAACAAAACCGATTAAAAACAAGGGAATACCTGGTGCTTTGGCATGACTGGTTTTATCCATCTTCATGCGTAGTACTAATAAAATACACACCACAACCGGCATTAATAACGCTACGCGAACCAATTTGGTTAATGTCGCTAACACCCCGGTTTGCTCTGAAACCGAATACCCAGCCCCAACGACTTGAGCCACGTCATGAATAGTTCCACCAAGGAAAATGCTGGTGGCGGTTTCATCGAGCTCTAACATTCCGGCGATAATGGGATACACCACCATAGCCATGGTGGATAAGGCGGTTACACCAATAATAGTGAGAAGTGTGTCGCGATCTTTGTCTTTACTGTCAGGTAAAACGGCTGAGATAGCCATGGCAGCGGATGCACCGCATATGCCCACGGCCCCACCAGTCAATACACCAAAGCGTTTTTGTAAGCCAAACGCTTTGGCGAGCACAACACCCAACAAAATAGTGCTCATTATCGCCACAACAAGCAGCAAGCCGGTTTTCCAGCCTAGGGCGATTAAGTCACCAAAAGCGATACGTAAACCGAGTAATGCTACGCCAATGCGTAAAATGGTACTGGCGGTAAATTCGATACCGCTTTTACACTGAGTGCCTTGATGTAAAAAAGACATCGCAATGCCCAGTAACAAGGCAAATAACATGGCGGGCGCACCATAATGCTCGCTTAAAAAAAGCGCCGCCATGCCGACCGTCGTTGCCACCATAATGCCAGGTAGCAATGTTTTTATTTTTTCCATATGCGTTTTGTCCATATGCGCTACTACCTGAAATTAAGGTGGGCTGTTTAGATGTGTTAAAGGTGGAGCGCGTTGGCGATATTAATTCATCGCTAAGGCAACAAGCACTTCACGCTTGCGTTCACCTGAATACGGACGACGACCATGCATGCTCATATAGTTATCAACTAAGGCCACATCACCGTCTTGCCATGGCAAGTCGAAAGTGTAGTCCTTCGCCAAATCGGTCGCTAACTGTAAACCTTCGACGGGTATAGCGCTGCCATCACCAAAAGTGATCGCGCTTGAAGGGTTTTCACGAACGCCTTTCCAGCCCATAAACGCAGCAATGAGCTGGTTGTAGAAGACTTCTTTACCGTTATCTAGGGTTACAACAGCAGGAAGTACAGGTGTGGTGGCACGCAAGCCATCATCTTCAGTCCATACCCAGCTGTAGCCTAACTCTTTCAATTTGGCTTCGGCTTGTGCTTGGCTCTCAACACTTAAGGTGCTTTTCCAGCTGCGTCCCTGACCCGATGCAATGTCGTTTTCAGACGGCATATGGGTGGTGTACTTTAAGCCTTTGTTGATAAAGTCTTCAGCCAATTTCGGCTCACGAGATTTCAGCTCAGCAAACACCAAGTCAGAACGACATATCGGCGTAGCCCCGCCCTCATCAGCAGCGGCTTTACAGAAGAAAAATACCTTACTTGGTGAAATAGGCGTTTGCGCCATTTCATGATGCAAGAATATCTCAACGTGCTTAGGCGCCTCATTGGCAGTAAACACGCGCTCAGTAAAGTTGATACGCACTGCGTTTGACAATGATTCTTTATAGGTGAAATTTGGATAGCCAAAAGCATTCGAAAACTCATCAAACGTTTCAGCAGAATTTAACGGAAAACCACGAAATAAAATGGCGCCTGATTCTTTTAATTCGGCCTCAAGAGCCGCTTTATTTTGCGCTATCCAACCGGCACAATCATCGAGTGTCTTTAACGAACCATCGTTAAGAACCACCCGAGGAAAAACCGAATCACCGCTTTTTAGTTGATGCGGTACGTCAACATAATTAATTGCTTGAACTGACATGATTACACCCTAATCGTAGATTGGATAGAAAGTATTGAATGCGCCTTCACAAAAATGGCCTGGATCATTGAAGCGGCGATTGCTGTTAAGGCCATTGATATCGTCCATTTCTTGCTGCGACAGTTCGAAGTCAAAAATGGCGAGGTTTTCTGCTAAACGTTCAGGTCGTGACGTTTTTGGAATAATGGCATTTCCACGCTGTACACCCCAGCGCAGAACGATTTGTGCTGCCGTTTTGCCTAAACGCTCGGCCGCGGCTTTTACCACACTTTGCTCTAAAACCGACTCAGCTGCACCAGCCATGTCTAGCTCAAGGTACGACAATGCCCCAAGCGGCGAGAATGCGGTGACTTGAATGTCATACTGCTTGGCCAATTTCATTAAACGTTCTTGGGTCAAATAAGGGTGTGACTCAACTTGCAACATTGCCGGTTTGATCTTGGCATAGGCCATTAAGTCGTTTAATAAACCTGTGTTGTAATTACACACACCAATTTCTTTGGTTAAGCCTTTTTCAACCAATGATTCCATCCCTTGCCACGTTTCAAAAAGCGGCACAGGTGCCAATTCCATTTTTGGATTAGCTGCGCTTGGATCGGTTATCCACTCTGGCGGATAACGGTCATCAAAAGCCACAAATGGCTGGGCAATTGGGAAATGGATAAGATAAAGATCGAGATATTCAAGTTGTAGATCCGTTAATGAACGCTCTATGGCCTGCTGTACATGCTCTTTTGCATGATAGGTATTCCATAATTTTGAAGTGATCCACAAATCTTCACGTGAACATAACCCTTCTTCAATGGCACGCTTAATTCCTTGGCCAACCTGTACTTCATTTCCGTAATCGCAAGCGCTGTCTAAATGACGGTACCCTGCTTTGATGGCCTCATAAACGGCATCTGCACAGATATCTTGGGGAATTTTCCAAAGGCCGAATCCGACCTTTGACATTTTGCTCTGGCTAAGTGACATACAATCATTCCTACGGTAGTTGGCTACTGATAAACAAACGTTAAATAAATTCAATGTTATATCTTATATAAGACATAAGTTAAGGTACTGTGTGTTATTTGTCAAATAGTTGTGTAAGAAGAAGAAACGTTCACGCATGAAAAACGTTCAAATCATTGATTAAAAAGGACTTAATTTATAATAAATTGGAGGGGAAAATTCGATAGGGGACGCAAATTTTAGGATGAAAACATCAGATAAGCAGGTCAATAATTCCAATTAAATGACGTTTTCATGCTATAAATAATTATTGATTAAGCAAATCATGCAGCTTTCGTTCTGCCGCTTGTGCGGGTGTCTCTTCGCTCTGTTTATCGATACCGTGCGCATTGTCGCTGACTGAACGCTGGTCAATGGTAGCTTGCTCATTATCCAATGAGTCGTCACCAAATAATGCGGCTAATTGTGCTTTCGCTTGACGCTGTTTATGCAATTTTTTGTCATCAAATGCCTGATTAGACAATGCATAATATTCGCAAAAATTAGCTCGCTCTCTGTCTACCACTAATTCCGCCCGTTCCTCGTCGCATCCGGTGCGATTACGCCCATCAAAATACAGACACATTTTACAGGCATGAATATCATAATGACATGCGCTACATTCTTCGCGGCGCGAAACTGGGGTGATGATATGTGTCAAATGCTTACCGCACTGCCAGCAGGTTGCTGTTGCCATAGGGTTTATACCTCAATATCGATAAATTTAGGATCGTCTGAAGCGCCTTTTTGCCTTCCTTGCTCTTTTAACGCTTGTGGCGCACTTTCCCTTTGAGCCGCCGAATTTGTCTGGTCCTGACGTTGGCGTTTCTTTTCTCTGGGGTCGTCTTTATCTGGGCGATAGGGCTCATCCTCCACGGCTATTTTACCCAACGCGTCTTTTTTATCGATTTTCTTAACTTTGAGTTCGTCATGGGCAATGGGCACCTTACCCTCCCGGGGTAATATCGAAAACAGCAGATCACTGGTCATGGTTCTCTCCTTATTTCAGGTACTTTATATACAAGTTAAACAAGCGCGTAATTTTAGATAACCGGAATCAGTAGAGGTTCCTTATGGTCTTTGACTAAACCTAAAAGGACATACAGCGCAAGCACAAATGCTAAGTCGGCCTCATTTAAATTATGCTTTTTAGCAGTAACTTATTCTTATTTTACTTTGCAACACTTTTGTACAAAAAGTTAAGGATTTACTATTGCATTAAGCAAGCCAATTAGCTAATGTTTGCGCCCTCAGTCGAAACACGGCCCAAGAATTACAATGTTTATCTCAATTACGCTAGCAAAACATCACCATCATATAGCATAACCTTTCAGGTTGGTGCTGGAAGGTCTATTGATTCCTTCCTGTGGCGTAACGATTAACGAGCCCTCGGAAGGAAACTTCCGGGGGTTTTTTATTTAAGGCATTGAAAAAAATAGTATTCATGAGCATCGGCAAGATGAATTAACGCAAATGATAATAGGACGAGCAACATATGAGTGACAGCAACAGATTACGTATCGCAATTCAAAAGTCAGGTCGCCTTAGCGACGACAGCATTGCGCTATTAAAAGCCATAGGCGTTAAACTGCAAATTCGTGACCGTTTGTTAATTGCTCACGCAACCAACTTGCCTATCGATTTACTTCGTGTGCGCGATGACGATATTCCGGGATTGGTCATGGACGGGGTGGTCGATTTAGGTTTTATCGGCGAAAATGAACTTGAAGAAAAAATGCTCGAGCGTAAAGCGTCGGGTAAAAAATTCGAATTTAAAACACTGCGTCGCCTAGACTACGGTGGATGTCGTTTGTCCATCGCCGTGCCTAATGAGTTTGACTATAAAGGTGTGCAGTCGTTAGAAGGCAAAAAAGTTGCCACCACATACCCTTTCTTACTTGAGCGTTTTTTCAAAGAGAATAACGTTAATGCTTCAGCTGTCATGTTAACGGGCTCAGTAGAAGTAGCGCCTCGCGCGGGCGTTGCACATGCCATATGTGACTTGGTGTCAACTGGCGCCACACTAGAAGCAAACGGTTTACGAGAAGAAGAAGAGATTTTCCAATCAAAAGCCGTATTGATTCAACGCGCAGGTGAATTACCTGAAGCGAAGGCCCAATTAATTAATCGCTTTTTACCTCGTATTGACGGCGTAATGCAGGCGAAAGAAAGTAAGTACATCATGCTACACGCGCCAAAAACCTATCTTGAACAAGTTAAAAGCTTGTTGCCTGGTTCTGGCAACCCAACTGTCTTGCCATTAGCTGGCAGCGACGACACGGTTGCCGTGCACGTGGTTAGCTCAGAAACCCTATTTTGGGAAACCATGGAAAAGCTTAAAGCCTTGGGTTGCAGCTCGATTTTAGTGATGCCAATCGAAAAAATGATGGGCTAATGACTCGGTTATATACCCGGTAAAATTTCTGTGCAACGAGTATGACAAACACCCAATATTGGTCAGTGAGACGAAAGAAAATGCAAACATGGTCGAGCCTAAATCAAGGCCAACAACAGGCATTGTTAAGCCGCCCAGCGATGGCGGATAACGATGCGCTTAGTAACACGGTGGCTGATATTATTCAGCAAGTGGCTAAAAAAGGCGACGAAGCACTGCGTCAATTAACGGCGCGCTTTGACGGTGTTGAACTTGGCGAGCTTGCCCTGGCAACAGGGCAATTGGCCTGTGCGGTCAATGAGATCAGCAATGAGGTAAAGGCGGCGATTGATACCGCATATGCCAACATTCATGCTTTTCACCGCGCGCAAAAGCCTTCAGATGTCAAGGTTGAGACTGCGCCTGGCGTGGTATGTGAATTAAAACATGCGCCATTAGATTCTGTTGGTTTGTATATTCCCGGTGGCAGTGCGCCACTCATCTCTACTGTATTGATGTTGGGGGTGACAGCACAAGTTGCAGGTTGCCCGCGCAAGGTATTGTGTACCCCGCCTAATAAGCAAGGTAACGTGCCCGCTGAAATTCGCTATGCAGCAAGTCTTTGTGACATTGATGAAGTCTATTTAGTGGGCGGTGCGCAAGCTATTGCGGCTCTTGCCCTAGGGACCGATACAATTGTTAAAGTGGACAAAATATTTGGCCCAGGCAATAGTTTTGTAACCGAGGCAAAACAGCAAGTTAGCCGGATACCGGCTGGCCCAGCTATTGATATGCCAGCAGGCCCATCTGAAGTATTAGTAATCGCGGATGGCAAAGCAAATCCAGTATTTGTCGCATCGGACTTACTATCACAAGCGGAGCACGGTGCAGACTCTCAAGCTATTTTAGTCAGTGACAGCCAGGCGCTTATTCAGGCCACTGAACAAGAAGTTGAGCGCCAGTTAATGACACTTAGCCGCCAAGATACGGCGCGTAAAGCTATGTCCCACAGTCGTTATATCCTAACGGAATCATTAGACAGCGCGATAGAAGTAAGCAATCAATACGCCCCTGAACATCTGATTATTCAGGTAGAAGAAGCACGAGCATGTTTGCCGAAATTACGAAACGCTGGCTCTATTTTTGTGGGTCAATGGTCCCCAGAATCAGCTGGCGATTATGCCAGTGGTACTAATCACGTACTTCCAACCTACGGGTATGCGCGTAACTACTCAAGTTTAGGTTTAGCCGACTTTATTCGTCGCTACACAGTGCAAGAGCTAAGTGCCGCTGGATTACAGAATATCGGTAGCGCCATCATGGATTTAGCACAAGCTGAAGGCTTAGATGCTCACAAACAAGCAGTCGCTTTACGTTTAGCCGCGCTTAATAATTTAACAGGAGACGACTGTGAGTAACTTAGTCACCTTGCTTTTAAACGAAAATATCAAGGCGTTGAAGCCTTATGAATCAGCTCGTCGTTTGTTTTCCGGAGCAGGCAATAAGGAACAAATTTGGCTCAATGCTAACGAGTCACCGTTTGCTAATCCTTATGACATTGATGCTGAGCGCTTTAATCGCTACCCAGATTGCCAGCCTCCTGCCGTAATCGAGGCCTATGCCGATTACGCGGGGATTGCGACTGACCAATTACTCGTCAGCCGTGGCGCAGACGAAGGAATTGAACTGCTTATCCGCGCGTTTTGTACCCCAGGTAAAGACAGTGTCTTAATTTGTCCACCGACTTACGGCATGTATGCCATTAGTGCGGAAACCTGTGATGTGGGCGTTGAGCGCGCACCGTTAAAGGCTGATTTCGCATTAGATGTTGATGTGATCAAAACCTTTAAAGGGAAAGTAAACTTAGTGTTCATTTGTTCGCCTAACAACCCAACCGGTACTTCGGTGAACAAAAAACAATTACTCGAGGTTATCGAGCACTTCGCAGATAGCGCTATTGTCGTCATTGATGAGGCCTATATTGAATTTGACGATGACAATACTTGGGCTAATGCGTTAAACAATTACGCAAATATTGCCATTTTGCGTACCTTATCTAAAGCTTTTGCATTAGCGGGTTTGCGCTGTGGTTTTACCCTAGCCCAAGCACCTATTATTCAAGCATTAATGAAGGTTATTGCTCCCTACCCTATTCCAGAGCCTGTTGCACAAATAGCCGCACAAGCGTTGAGCCATGATGGGTTAGTTAACCTAGAGCAGCAAGTTAGCCTAATCAATCAAGAAAAGGCTTTGCTACAACACGCGTTAAAGCAATACCCTGAGATTGAATTGGTCGGCGACGATAAAGCCAATTTCATTCTGTTTCGTTGTGGGAATAAGTCAGGGTTAATGACCCATCTCGTGGCAAACGGCATTCTCATTCGTGACCAATCAAAACAACTCAATTTAGACAACTGCTTACGTATTACCGTGGGTAATCCACAACAGAATAAACAGTTGCTGAGCAAAATCAGTCATTTTTTCACTAATCAATCATCTACGCAGGAGGCCTAACGTGAGCCTAAGTCAGCAAGCTATTTTATTCATCGACCGCGACGGTACTCTTGTGGAAGAGCCTCCTATCGATAAGCAACTCGATACCCTAGCAAAACTGGTTTTTGAACCTATGGTCATGCCAGTACTGATTCAACTGCAAAATGCAGGGTTTCGTCTAGTCATGGTGTCGAACCAAGACGGTTTAGGCACAGATAGCTTTCCACAAGCAGATTTCGATTTGCCCCACGATAAGATGATGGATATTTTTGCCAGTCAAGGCATCGTCTTTGACGACGTATTGATTTGCCCACACTTTGCAGCAGATAACTGTAGTTGCCGTAAACCAAATCTAGGGTTGGTCAAAGACTATTTACAGCAAGGTAGGGTCGATTTTACCCGCTCTTTTGTAATAGGCGATCGTGACACGGATATTCAACTTGCTACAAACATGGGCATTACGGGTATTCGTTACGACCGTCAAAGTAAAGATTGGCCGGCTATCGCCAAGCAATTACTTGCTTCAAGCCGCATCGCCGAAGTCGTGCGCAAAACGTCTGAAACCAATATCCATGTCAAAGTAAACTTAGATTCGACCGCTAAATCAACTATCGAAACGGGTATCGGATTTTTTGATCATATGCTTGATCAAATCGCTACGCACGGTGGGTTTGAGCTTAATTTACGAGTCGATGGCGATTTACACATTGACGATCACCACAGTGTTGAAGACACAGCCCTTGCCTTAGGCGATGCGCTAAAAAAAGCGTTAGGCGACAAACGTGGTATCGGACGTTTTGGTTTTGCACTTCCCATGGACGAGTGCCGCGCAGAGTGTATTTTGGATATATCGAACCGTCCTCACCTAAAATTCGAAGCTGAATTTAGCCGTGACACAGTAGGTGAAATGGCCACCGAAATGGTGCCACACTTTTTCTACTCTATCGCCCAAGCAATGGGCTTGTCGTTGCACCTGTCGACCTCTGAGGGAAATGCTCATCACCAAGTTGAAAGCCTATTTAAGGTATTTGGCCGTGCATTACGCCAAGCTATTCAGAAAAACGGTGAAGCCCTGCCCAGCAGTAAAGGAACTCTCTAGTGAGCACATCAGCACCTTTAGTCAGTAGCAAACAAAATATCGTTATTGTGAACACCGGCTGTGCCAATATTTCATCGGTAAAATTTGCCGTTGAGCGCTTGGGGGTAAAAGTCGATGTGTCTGACGATATTCACGTTATTCAAAAAGCGGACAAAGTATTTTTGCCCGGTGTTGGCAGTGCCAATGCAGCCATGGCAAGTATCGAGCTAAAACAACTTCAATCCTGTATTCAAGGGCTGACTCAGCCGGTGCTGGGTATTTGTCTTGGCATGCAGTTAATGGTCGAGCGTTCTGAAGAAAGCTTGACTGATAGCACCAAGTGTTTGGGTGTTATTCCTGGTGAAGTAAAGCGCATGCTAGTAGGTGATTTACGTTTGCCTCATATGGGCTGGAATACGGTGAACGCCGTCGAACAAAATACCTTATTTAAAGGTATCGATGCTGGTAGCTACTTTTATTTTGTCCACAGTTTTGCCGTTGCCGTGGGTAAGTATACCCTCGCACAAACGGATTACGGGATGCCCTTTTCAGCCGCCCTACACAAAGACAATTTCTTTGGCGTTCAGTTTCACCCAGAGCGTTCTAGTGACGCTGGTGCTGCGCTTCTAAAAAACTTTATCGAGTTATAAACCAATATTATGATTATACCTGCAATAGATTTGATTGAAGGCTCAGTGGTTCGACTTTATCAAGGCGATTATGAGCAAAAAACCCAATACGAGCTCAACCCAATTGACGTGGTGCACAGTTATGCTGATCAGGGGGCTAAGTGGTTGCACATAGTCGATTTAACGGGCGCAAAAGATACCAGTAAACGTCAGCTCAAGTTAATTGGTGACATGGTCGCCACTGGACGTATGCAGTTTCAAGCTGGCGGTGGTATCCGTAACGAGCAAGATGTAGCCCAATTACTTGGGTTAGGCGTAAAGCGTGTGGTGATTGGCTCATTGGCCGTTAAAGAGCCTGAACTGGTCAAGGGCTGGGTAACCAAGTACGGCAGCGAGGCAATCGTACTGGCACTTGATATCAATATTGATGAGCATGGCAATAAATTTATTGCGACCCACGGCTGGCAAGAAAATTCAGGAGTATCCTTAGAGGATCTATTAAATGATTTTCTTTCCATTGGCGCCAAGCATGTATTATGCACGGATATCAGCCGTGACGGTACACTACAAGGTGCAAACCACCAGCTATACAGAGAAATGGCCGCGAAATTTCCGACCATCGAATGGCAAGCATCAGGTGGTATCGGCAACTTAGATGATATTGCGGTGTTAAAACCAACTCATGTGAGCGGCGTCATACTAGGCCGAGCATTACTTGAGGGTAAATTCACTGTAGAACAAGCTATCGAATGTTGGCAAAGTTAGTTAATAAGCAATAACTATGTAGTGCGGATGCTGACGTAATGAAAAGGCGACAAATCCCTTAACAATTGATTGGGTTTAAGTGATTGCACTGCACCCCCGCTTATTAAATAATTGGCTTACTGAATAATCAGGCGATATGAACAGCAATCGGATATATGGTCGGTGCATTCGTTATTAATTTGCACACCATGATCCCACGACTTAGGAAATAATGATGGCAGTATTTGGTACAGTTTTCATGCCTGAAATGGCACTGACCACGTTTGAAAACAATCAGTGGAGCGCAGCACAAACCGTCTCTGCAAATAGTATAAGTTTGCATCCCGGTGCACACGTTTTACATTACTCAAGTACCTGCTTTGAAGGTTTAAAAGCATTCAAACACGAAGACGGCAGTGTGCACGTTTTTCGCATGGACCAAAACA
This sequence comes from Paraglaciecola polaris LMG 21857, assembly GCF_000315055.1. Taxonomy (GTDB): domain Bacteria; phylum Pseudomonadota; class Gammaproteobacteria; order Enterobacterales; family Alteromonadaceae; genus Paraglaciecola; species Paraglaciecola polaris. Next base: position 358,886 of record NZ_BAER01000017.1, read on the forward strand.
TTAAACGTTTCGCCCAAAGTGCTCGTTTACTGTCACTGCCAGAAATTGATGAAACCCAAGTGGCAAAAATGATCATGGATATTGTTGCCCAGTATGCTCAAGACGTGCCATTGCCACCTGGCTCTATGTATATTCGCCCTACACATGTGGGTACCGAAGCATCTATAGGTAAAGCTGCTGCACCTTCATTAACGTCTATGCTGTACGTGCTTTTATCACCTGTCGGCGACTATTTCACTGGTGGCGCCAAAGCACTGCGCTTGTTGCTCGACGAAACGGGTATGCGCTGTGCTCCGCACATGGGCATGATCAAAAGTGGTGGCAACTACGCCAGTGCACTCGGTCCGATTTCTAAAGCACGAGTTGATGTGCAAGCAGACCAAATCTTGTTTTGCCCAAATGGCGATGTACAGGAAACAGGCGCAGCTAACTTCTTACTGATTGACGGCAATGAAATCATTACCAAAGGCCTCGATTCATCCTTCTTACATGGGGTGACGCGCAATACGATATTAACGCTAGCCACAGACTTAGGTATGACCGTCAGTGAGCGTAATATCACAGTCACCGAATTACTTGAGCGCGCAGCGAAGCCTGGTGTTGAAGCGGCCTTGTCAGGTACTGCAGCCGTGCTAACTCCCGTGGGTACGTTTATCCATGAAGGTAAAGAACATGCTGTTGGCAACGGTGAAGCAGGCCCAACAACGGCTAAATTGCGCCAAGCTCTAAATGATATTCAATGGGGTAAAGCACCAGACGTGCACGGTTGGTTAAAGCGCGTAAAATAAGCTATCACAAGGCACTTACTCTATGAATAAGTGCCATCATGGATAAAAATTTTAATGATGAAAAAGGTTTTCTATGCTCGCTAGGCGCATTATTCCCTGTTTAGATGTTCGTGACGGTCTTGTGGTTAAAGGTGTTAAATTTCGTAACCACGAAATCATCGGCGAAATCGTTCCTCTGGCTGAGCTATACGCGCAACAAGGCGCTGATGAATTGGTCTTTTATGATATTACCGCTTCTAGCGACCAGCGCGTGGTCGATAAAAGCTGGGTAACCCGTATCGCCCAAGTAATTGATATTCCTTTTTGTGTAGCAGGCGGTATTAAGTCTGTTGAAGACGCTGGGCGCATTTTAGAGATGGGCGCTGATAAAATATCTATCAACTCCCCAGCACTTGCCAATCCTGCACTTATTCGTGAATTACACGACACATTTGGTCAACAATGCGTGGTGGTAGGTATCGACAGTTTTTTCAACGAAGAGACTGGTCAGTATCAGGTTCATCAGTACACAGGAGATGAAAGCCGTACTCAGATTACACGTTGGCAAACTGCTGATTGGGTAAAAGAAGTGCAGCACCATGGTGCCGGCGAAATTGTTTTGAATTGCATGAATCAGGACGGTGTGCGTCAAGGTTACGATATCACCCAGCTTTCTGCGATCCGTGAAAATTGCGCAGTCCCGTTAATCGCTTCAGGTGGTGCTGGCGAAAAAGTGCATTTTAAAGAGGTGTTTGAACAAGCTGATGTTGATGGTGCACTTGCCGCTTCTGTTTTCCATAAAGGCATTATTCCTATTCCTGACTTAAAAGCCTATCTGCGAGAGCAACAAGTCGCAATCCGAGACTAGTCAATATGCGATATTGGCGACGCATTGCACTTAGCTTGGCTAACACTTAAATATTTACATGATACGAATACGAGACAAACATGATAATCAATAAACAAAACGTCGAGCAGTTGGCTTGGCAGAAAATGGATAACTTACTGCCGTGTATAGTGCAAGATGCGGCAACGGGTAAAGTGCTCATGCAGGGCTACATGAATATCGAGGCGATTGAACATACACTTGAATCGCGTCACGTCACCTTTTTCAGTCGCTCTAAGCAACGTCTATGGACCAAAGGTGAGACATCAGGCCATACCCTTGATTTAGTTGAGCTCAGTGCTGACTGCGATAAAGACGCTATTTTGGCACTAGCCCATCCAAACGGCCCCACCTGCCACATGGGCACAGAAACCTGTTGGGCGGATGCTAAAACTCCCGCTATAAGCTTTATTGCTGAACTAGAGCAGGTCATTGCTTCGCGTAAAGGTGCTTCGCCTGAGTCAAGTTACACCGCCCACTTGTATAGCCAAGGTATCAAACGTATCGCTCAGAAAGTCGGTGAGGAAGGGGTTGAAACTGCGCTAGCGGCGACCGTAAAAGATTTAGAGGAACTTAAAAATGAATCTGCCGATTTACTATATCACCTACTAGTATTGCTGCAGGCCAGTGAGTTATCACTTAGTGATGTCATTGAAGTGCTTAGGGCTCGTCATACAAAGTAACACCGACACTTCCAAAGCGTCACCCCAAACTGAGGTGCTTAACAGTATCCGCTGCGCATACTGTTAAGTACCTAACGTAACCCCACATACCAACATACTATTGCCAATTCTTAGGGCTTTTTGCAAAGGGAATTACTCACCACGCTGACTGTATTAATCATTCGACTTTATCAGTTAAACGTTTTGTAACTTCGCCATATTAATTAAATAATGCGAAGGATATAGTAAGGGTATTCGATTGTAGGCGTCACATTTATGCTCAAAAACAGCACCTTGTCTTATGGCTGGTTAAGTATTGTCTTTCACTGGGTAAGTGCCATCATTGTGATTGGCATGTTTGCCCTAGGTTGGTGGATGGTCGACTTGAACTACTATAGTCCTTGGTATACCGATGCACCGCACTATCACAAGAGCGTCGGCTTGCTGCTTGTTGCCTTAATGCTTGTGCGCCTAACATGGAATTTGTCTCAAAAGAGGCCCACCCCGTTAGGTACAAAGTGGGAAATAAAAGCGGCTAAATTGGCCCATTTACTCCTGTACTTACTGGTATTTTCTTTATTTATCAGCGGTTATTTAATTTCTACCGCAGATGAGCGAGGCATAACGATATTTAACTGGTTTACGCTAGGCTCTTTAGGACGTTTCTTTGCAGAACAAGAAGATATTGCCGGAATGGTCCATGAGTACGTGGCATACGTACTCATGGGATTGGCCAGTTTGCATGGCTTAGCGGCCCTAAAACATCATTTTATTAATAACGACAACACTCTGGTAAGGATGCTTACCATCAAACAACAAAAGGAACAGCAATGAGAAAGTCACTTTTAGCCTTCGGATTACTGGCGTTGCTATCGAGCAATGCATTTGCAGCAAATTACGTCGTCGATACATCGGGAGCTCACGCCTCTATTAATTTTAAAATCCAACACTTAGGCTATTCCTGGATAACAGGTCGCTTTAATACCTTTGACGGTAAATTTAGTTACGATCCAGCTAAACCTGAAGCCGCTACCATTAACGTAAATATCGACACCCAGAGTGTTGATTCAAATCATGCAGAAAGAGACAAACATTTACGCAGTGAAGACTTTTTATATGTCAAAAAATATCCAAACGCTAAGTTTGTCAGCACTAAAGTAGAGAGTTTAGGTGGCGAGCGTTTAAAAATATTCGGTGATTTTTCCCTGCACGGCATCACCAAGCCAATCATCATCATGGCTGAAAAAATTGGCGAAGGTAAAGATCCCTGGGGTGGCTACCGCGCAGGCTTTTCAGGAACCACCCGAATTGCGATGGCTGATTACGGCATAATGACCAATTTAGGCCCAGCGTCTACCCATGTAGAACTCATGTTGAACCTTGAAGGTGTACAGCAATAACCCAATTTAATGTATGTTTACTGTTAAAGCCCACATCAAGTGGGCTTTTTTATTGTTATTTTGATAAAAAATTAATTGTTATAATTCAATACTTTAAAAATTTTCGTTAATTATTTTCCACTTTCTAATTGAAAAATAGAATTGTGATCCCTACATAGTATTGGTCGACGCCGAAAGGGTCGATACAAATTCAACGGATAAGAATTTGGCAGGTAACTGCAAAGCCCTAAGGGTCACGCGAGGAACGCGTACTTAACTAACGTCGCCGCTAGTCGGGACACTTTAATCTCATATTGCTTTATAAAGAGGATATGCAAAATGCGTAATATCGATCTATCTCCACTATACCGATCATTCATTGGTTTTGACCACTTGGCATCCATGATTGACTCTGCTTCTCGTAACGAAAAACAATCTAGCTACCCTCCCTACAACATTGAGTTGATAGCCGAAGATAAGTATCGCATCACTATGGCGGTTGCGGGTTTCGCAGAACATGAAGTCTCTATTGAGGTGCAAGAAAACACCCTAAAAGTCACCGGCAATAAAACCGGTTCAGACGAAGAGCGTAAATTCCTTCACAAGGGGATTTCCGAGCGTAATTTTGAGCGTAAATTCCAGTTAGGCGATCACGTTAATGTGCTCGAAGCCAAAATGGAAAATGGACTACTTCACGTCAATTTAGAACGAGTCGTGCCAGAAGCGAAAAAACCTCGCACTATACAGATCAGTAAGGGTACTGAGAAATTAATAGAGGATGCTCACAAGCCCTCATAATTACTCCCTTTTGAATGTGTGTTCCCTGTGAATCAAAACGGCGCCTAGTGAGCGCCGTTTTTTTATGCCTGAAATTTGACTGAAATCATGTTCAACTATCTGTCTCGCCTGATGCCATCTATAGAAATTGTGCTATTTGCTTACTTTTCGGTTTTTAAGCTCGACTTCTTGCGCTTTGCCTTTGAGCAATGTGACGTACCTTTGCGTGTCCTGCTCATCAATTTTGCCCGATAAGGCGATGCCACCGTAAGGCGGATGACCTACATTTACCGCGATAGTGACTGAACCGTTTGATATGTGCGTTTGATACTTGGTATGTACTAGGGCGTACCCTTGTTCACGGATTTCCTTTAATTTGGCCAATAACTTATCAAGATCATTGTCAAAAAATGGTATTTCCTTATTTAAATAAATAGAACAAATTTCTTCGTTATCTAATGCCGATAACAAAGATAGGCCAACCCCAGACGCCGTCGCGGGATAATATCCGATTCGACCCAATGCTTCATGTGCTTTCATACCCGGTAATGCATGAAAAAGATATGTCACTTTGTCTTTCCACAGCACGCCATAGGCAACGACTAAATCAAACTCTAACAAACTTTCTAGGGTACCTATTGCATCAGTAATTGCTTGCGACGCAAACAGTGACTGAGCTGCTAATACATGCATAGAAGATCCGGTCGTATACTTGCGATCTGATGTCTGTCGAGCCATTCCCAAATACGCTAATGTTCTTAGTAATCTACTCACGCGATTCGGGTCTAGCTCTAAATATCGAGCCAATTCACGCACACCACAGGGCTTTTCATTCACTGATAAAGCTTGAAGAACACTGATGCCGTCAATCAAACTTTGATTTAACTGTGTGCCGTGTGAATCTCGTCTTCTACTGCTGTTTTCGTCTTTCATGTGCTAAATTTTGCCCCCTAACGCGAAGCGATTGATCATAAAGTAGCTTCTCATAACTTACTAGGACAAAACCGCTGCATTTACACTTCTATTCGGCTAACCCTAGCTCTTTTTTCCACCACGCTAAATACGCCTCGTTTGACGTTGAACTAGAAAGCCCTCTGGACTGCATTTCTTTCTCGAACCGTATTTTCTCTGATTTATCGAGACGCTCCGCAATACGAGGATCTTCTATATATTGACCTTGGTCAGAGGTAGTTTGCTGCCAATTCATCAACTCTTGATGCATTTTCGCTACCACAGACTTAAAGTTTGCGTCGTACGCGAGGTTAACGGTTTCTTCAGGATCATTAACAACGTCATATAGCTCTTGTGCCGGTCGAGTATCATTGAACCATTTGTCTTGCAACGGGCTAAGCTGATGATTTACGTGCATCACTTCCATAAGAGTTAAGGTCGGATACTGTAACTTCTTATATGTTGAAAAATTGGTGTATGGTAAATTAGGATAATAATTGAATATGTATTTGTATTGTTTGCTGCGTATCGCACGTATTCTATCATCCGTAGCGCCTAACCTGTCTCGCTGGGCAAAGACGTATTGGCGGGATTTTCCTTTGGCGGCAAGCATATTTCTACCCTCAATATATTGAGGGATAGGTATACCAGCTAACGCAAGCGTCGTAGGTAGCACATCAATCAAACTCACCAACCGGTCATCTTCGCCTACAGGAACGTTAGGTAAACCAACGACAACCATTGGCACTTTAGTACCTGAGTCATATAACCACTGCTTGGCTCTCAACATAGCGCGTCCATGATCACCGAAGATAAAGATAACTGTATTATCTAACGCATCTTGCGCTTTTAGCTCTTCAATTAAGTGACCAATCCGATAATCGAGCTGCTGTACTGTTTCTAAATACTGTGACCATACTTCACGAGTAACAGGATGATCTGGGTAATAAGATGGAATAGTTACTAAGCTGCGATCCACAGGATTGTCATCGTCTTTTACAAACTGCCGATGAGCTTCTGAGTAATTTATCTCAGCAAAAAAAGGCTTATCACTATGGTGTTTTTTGTATTCTAGCCAGGCAGGTTTGGTTAACAAACTCATATTAGGATCGCCGTGGTGGTAACTACCACTGACAATTTCTTCTTCACCATCAGTTGCGTCAAACGCTGCTACCCGAGGTGAAAAGTTAAAATCAGTTTTCTGTTTAGGACCCATTAGCAGCGTAAAATACCCTGCATCACGCATAAACTCGGTTGCCATTCTCACATGACTAGGCAACTGGAAATTATCATCAGTGTGACTTCGATGATGATGTGCCCCGATCGACGTCTGGTACATTCCAGTAAAAAATGCAGAACGCGATGGTGAACACACCGGCGACGTTGAAAATGTATTCGTAAAAACAGTGCCACTGGCAGCTAACGCATCTAGGTTTGGTGTTTTAATGGCTACATTACCGTTAAAGGCTAAGTCTGGTGAGACATCCTCCATAACCACCCAGATGACATTTGGTTTACCGTTACCTTTTTGAGTTACACCTGCTTCGGGTGACGTTTGACTTTGTGCTGAGGTCAAAAGTGAAAAGCTCAGCGCAAGAGCGTATCCAACAACGCGGAATTGACGTTTTTGCGTACGTTTCGGTGAAGAAAAATTTGTCATTATGATTCCGTGAATTAAGCAATTATTGGGCGATAATTTCGAAAATTGAAATAGGCACATGCTCCGTTTTTTGTTTAAAAACAAAGATCAGAGTGTCCGTTTTAAAGGGCGTATCAAATACAATTTTATTGACCGACTGGTAGTTACTTTGACGACAAGCCACTTCATTATTGTTGCCATCCAAAATTCGGTAGTCAGCGATACAAAAGGGCATGGTGTTTTCGTGGTGTCCCATCAGCGATGATTCCAAAGCATGGTCAAAATCAGTATCAAAATGCAGTATCAGTTGATTGAGTAACTGGGCTTCTGGTAATTTGAAGTGAAGCGTCGCTTCTGACGCGTTCCACTGAGCAACCCATGCATTTGGTGCCAAGTAAGGACGTGTAATACCGTTTACTGTATTTTGCGGACGGTAGCAATTTAAAGCTGGCTCGATATCCATAGCAAAATTATGCCCTGCGGGCCGCCTTTCAGGGATCCAAAACTCAAACTCGTCAATACCAATATCTCCTTCAACACCTTGAAACCCGGTATTGGAGACAGCTTTGTTCTCACCATTAAATATGCTCATTACACCGGATACGCGTTTGTCCGACTGCATCACTTCTACGTCAGCATTTTGTATAAAGCATATAAATGCGTATTGATCTTCCGGGAGGGAAACTGGGCATGAAAATTCTAATGCTTGGATCCCTTCCGTTAGCGTAAATTGTTGTTCGTGAATTATCACGTTAGGCGTGTAGTTCGCTAATCGGTCGCTCGTCCGCAACTGCATCGTTAACACAGTGGCTTTTGCTGCTCTTACTTTTGTCGTGAATCGATACTCAGTATTTGCACATAACGGTAACATCTGCGCACCAGAAAAATTAAGGCGCTTCCAAATATCACTGGCGGGTAGACTACTAAGCAATAACGTAGATGAAGCTGTAATCCTCGAGCCCGCCAATTTATTGTGTGCTGGTGATATTTTAAGGCTAGGGATAAAGTGCCCATCGATTAGCAATGACTGTTGCAAAGCGTTTATATTATCGCGCTCGAATAGTTCACGAATGCCAATGTTATTCTCTTTGCACAAAGCAATAGCACGTCCAATGGCTTGCCCACCATGGGCACACGTACACATTACTCTAGTAGAGCCAAAGGCTATGTGCGACGCGCTGATAAGACGCCCCAAGACAAACAAATTTTCCATCTTTTGTGGAACAAAGCTGCGCAACGGGATCGTGTAGACCCCTTTGGTATGATATTGCTGACAGGGGGGGCGATCGCTGTAAACACCATCACCGGGGTGATGATCAATCGCCCAACCTCCATATGAAATCGCATCGTCATGAGAACGCTGTTCGACAAGATCTTGCTGAATGAGCATTGTTTCCCCCTCAAAACGTCGACTTTCACGTTTGCCAGGAATAGTCCCTACCCACTCCAACGTTAAGTTCTCAACACCTTCAAACTTCCCGCTATTTTTTATATAGTCCCAGACTCCATAAACGACTTTCCAGAGCTCAAACTTTATATCTTCTGACTGATAAATCGTGTCTAAATTACCGCCAAATTCTAACCACCATAAACGAGGTCCAATATCAGAGGGCTTAATCCGCTTCACTCTGTCGAGCGTCATTTTGTCTATCGAAGCGAAACTAGGCGGAATGAACTTGGTGGGCTGACCAACATCTTTACTGTAAAAGTAGATCGAATGACCTAACAGCTCAGACTCTTCCTGAGCTGGCGCCATCTTTTCACTAAATTCATCATGCGCCTCAGCACCGATTCGAAACGGTGCTCCCGCCATAAAGGCCACCACGCCATCTCCAGAGCCGTCACAAAAATAATCTGCTTTGACGACATACTGTGTGGAGTTTTGCGAACAATATGCAGTCACACTGCTGATGGTTTCGTCGTCCACCTTATCGACGTCGTAAACAGCAGTGTTTAGCAATAACGTGATGTTTTCTTCAACGGTTACTTTCTCTAACAGCACAGTATCAAGTATAAGAGTATTACCTTCAGGATTACGATAGAGGTTTTCGAGCATAATCTCGTCAATAATCCCGCCTTCACGAGAATATCTGTTGTTGTTTCCCATATGGGATGTTGCCCCAAGCGACCATAAACGCACCTCGCTTGATGCATTACCACCTAATACCGGACGGTCCTGTATCAAACACACCTTCAAACCATTTCGCGCCGCCGACAAGGCAGCACACACACCGGCTAGCCCGCCGCCAGTAATAGCAACGTCAACGTGATACTCGACATTGTGACTCTCTCGGCCAGCAGAGATAAATTGAGATTTATACATGATATTTCCTTTAATTTTGTTGCTGTGACGAGAAAGACGCTGTACGCGCTTTTCGTGATACTAAGACACCGACGAGGAAAACGATTATGCCGACAGTTAATGTTTCAAAACGCCCACCTTCGGTCAGAAACCCTAAGCAAAGAATAATGAAGCCGATAGATAAAATACCGACCGAAATAACGCGTAATGCATGTGTATTCTCGGGTGTAGCATTTTTAATAAAACGCTCATCAGTAACCTCAGGGCGTGCTGGGTTGACACTATTCAATATACTTAGCGGCGTTTTGAGACGATATGTGCATTCGAATACCAACAAAAAAGCGCCTGGGATAAAGACACCGCAGATCATCTCTTGAGCAGTACTTAACTCCATATCGAATAGAGGTCCGAGTAGGAATTTCAATGAAAGGTTAATGACTAAACTTGAAATGGTCACGGTCACAAGGCTAAAACCAGTTTGATATTTAGAGAACAACGCCCACAAAGGCGGTAAGTAGAGTGGTGCTCCTGTTAGCGCTGCAACACTAAGTACAACGTTGACGATCCCCCCCATTGATTGCACAGACATAGCGACAAGTATTGCTAAAATGCCAAACGTCGCCGAGGATAAACGCGCAATCAGCATAGGTTTAAGCCGTTGTGACTTAACGAGGTTTGGGTATACATCGTTAGTAAACACCCCCGCGGCAATGTTGATTGTCGTATTCACTGAGCTTGCCGTTGCAAATACCATGGCGCCGATTACGAGCCCAAGTAATCCTGTCGGTAACACCTGTTGACTCATTAACAAATACGCATTTTCGGTATCAGGTGCTATCAGTCCTGGCTCAATCGAGCGATATAACATCGGCGGTAACATCCATATGATCGGTGCGACAAGGTATAAGCAACCAAACAACCAACCCACTTTCTTTGCGTCTTGTGCACTAGGTACACTCGTATAACGCTGCACGTAAGCCCAGTTCCCTCCAATAAAAAGAGTGTTGTATATCAAAAAAGCCACTAGAAACCCTGCACTGTATTTATCATTCGCGAGGTTAAAAAAATCATCTGGAACAGAATCTACGAAGCTATTTAGGCCACCTGCAGCATCGATTGATAATGGAATGATCAGTAATACAGCAGCCGTGAGAACAATGAATTGTAATACATCTGTTGTAAGTACTGCCCACAACCCACCAACAGATGTATACAAGATGATAAATGCACCAAGCATCACTATCGCCAAGTTCAAGTTGATCCCCGTGGTCACTTCTATTATTTTTCCAACCGGATATAAGAATGCGCCTGCAGTAAACAGATTCATCACTAGAAACGTTGCAGAGTAAAACTTTTGCGTCGGCAAACCTACTCGACGAGTAATGAATTGAGCGGCAGTTAAAACACGTTGACGGTTCCAAGCGGGCGCGATGAATAATGCAATAATAAATCCTGATATTGCCATGGTCATCTGAATACTGACCGACACAAGACCGTCGCTATAGGCGATGGCACCCCAAACAACAAATGTACCAACTGAAAAGAAACTCATGAACAGTGACAGGCCACTTATCCACCAAGGAACTTGGCCTCCGCCAGCAAAAAACGTCTTGCTGTCACCCTGGCCACTTTTAAATTGCAATCCTAACAATACGATGAGTAACGTGAACACTCCCGCAACAGTGATATCTAAAATGCCCAATAGACTTCCCCTAATTTACTAACAAACACTTAGTACATGAGCAATAGCGACCATTTCACTCGCTATTGCTGAACACAATCTGTTTGATAAACGACCTAATCAATTCGATTCGGTTGAGCTAGAAGGTCGCCCTAACACCAGCAAAGAATCGGCGACCCGTATTTTCTACGCGAAACTTTCTCTCTTCGAAATTGGAATATTGATCAACCCGTTCATCATTTAAGTTGATTGCATCGAACGAAACACGCCAACTTTCGTTAATGTCGTAACTTGCAGAGAAATCAAGTTGTCCCCGGGATTCTTCAAACAATTGAGAGCCATTAAAATTTCTGGAAACCAGATAACTATCACGCCAGTTGTAGGCAAAACGTACCGAATAGCCATACTTTTCATAGAACGCCACTAGATTAACGCTATTTTCTGATAGCCCTTCGAGGGGTAACGATAGCTCGTCACCACCGGTTGAAACGCCATCACTATCAATGTATGTGTAGTTGGATTGAACACCGAAGCCGCTCTCCCACACCGTTTGATATGCTAATTCAAGACCGTTAATCGTCGAGTCACCACCGGCAACAGTAGAGGTAACGAGGAAATTATTCGTGCCAAAATCTGGGCTTCCGACATTGGCATTCACCGCACCTTCAAGGGCTTTCCTTTCTGTATTCGGTGATAAGAACCCGCTTACGTCCTTACGGAAAATAGCGCCCGTTAATGCACTGAACTCACTGATATACCATTCAAGAGATAAATCATAAGCGTCAGCTTCAGCAACGTCTAAATTAGGATTTCCTCCTCTAGCAGCCCCTGCCAGCACATCCAAAGACACGCCCCCCGCCAAGGCAGAACTATCTGGTTGAGCGACAACCTTTGAGTAGGCAGCACGTAATATCAAATCACTGTCTAATTCAATTTTGATATTCGCACTTGGCAAGAAGTTGCTGTAGTCGCGATTAAATGTATCTGCGGTTGCGCCAGTATCATCTATAAAGAAAAAGCGACTCTCTTGAGATGTATCAACCCAGCGTGCCCCAAATCCACCTGAAACGGGTAAATCTGACCATTGCGTCTGAAAATTAGCTTTAATGTATAACGAAGTCATTTCTTCGGCGGTTGAGTAGGTTCCATCAGGCTGAGCAAAAAAGACGCCTGAACCTTGAGTACTTGCGTTTTGTTGAACATAATTTAATAACGCTTTTGTACTGCCCAAACCACCAGGAACAGCGGCGATAAATCGCTCAACGTTAGATGCTTCTCCATCATATACATCGGATAGCGAGACAGAACGGTAGAGGTTTTGGTCAACTGAACCTTCCAGTCCTCCTAGAGTAGGAACAATCCAAACCCCTCCTCCATTTATAGCATCCCCCGCCCTTTCTTGATAACGAGACGCTTTCTGATCAGCCCAACGAATACCAGCTTCAATGCTAGTAAAAAAGTCATTTTCCAAATAATAAGTCGTATCGAAAGTTGCGGTGGTTTCGTCATTTTCATAATTTACAACCTGACTAAAGCCGATGAGTCCACTTGCGCTGTCGTACAAATTAGGATCATTTGCATCAAAGTCATCAGTGACATTAAGAACAGGTAAGTCTTGTCCGAAATCTCTGAAAAATGTCACTCCATTTTGCCGCACTCGTGCGAAGTCTTGATAATCATCTTGCTCTGCGCTGCCATGACTCACTTTGCCTTCGAACAACCAATTATCAATTGTGTGATTAAACCCAAGTACGATACTTGTAGTCTCTGAGTTATTTTCAAGTGCTTCACCATTTCCTTGGACTTGAGATATAAACGTGCCAGCCAAGATAGTGTCATTGCTCGACACCATTGGCGTGTCCAAGTAATTAGCTATTACTGAGCCTCCACTATCGGCACTTGAGAACCAACTTCTATCTCGTTCAATATCATAAGATGCATAAAAGGTATTTAAGTAGATTTCGGTTTCAGATGTAGGTCGCCACTGAACATTAAACAAAGCTCCAGTTCGGTCCCGATCTTCATCTAAGGTCTGTAGGCGCAAGTCTCCAGGAGCTGAAAGCGTATCGCCAGACCAGCCCGTACGAGTAAAAAACAACTCTTCTCCCACACTGCGAGCAGACTCACTTAAACTCACCAAAACACCCAATTCACCTTCGATGAGTTCTTTTGACCAAGTTATACCGTAACGCGGATCGACGGCATCCGTTCGATCATCATATGAGCCTTGCAATGATATAGAGGTCTTATCACCAACAGATAGAGGCTTAAGCAGTGTTAAATTCACTGTACCACCTAGTGAACCACTGACTTGGTCTGCTGAAGCTGATTTATATACTTCGACACCTGATAACAACTCGGCAGGGACAAACTGCAAAACAGGAAATACGGTTTCGTCGAAACCTGAATACGAGCGGCCAATAGGATTAACGAGACTCACACCATCTAACTCTATACGGTTTTGTACTAGCCCTCTAACAGCAACACGAGAACCTTCGCCGTTTCGACGTTGGATTTGAATCCCGGTAATCCGCTGTAATGTCTCAGCCACATTTTCATCAGGAAGTTTACCTATATCTTCAGCTGAAATGGCATCAGAAATAACTGATGCATCCTGTTTTACAGCCAATGCCGCGGTAATACTTTGACGTATTCCTTTAACACTGATGACTTCTACATTTTCGATACTGCTGCTTTCTTGGGCGTACATTGGCAGGGCGTTTAATACACCAGCAATGCAAAGAGACAGTCTTGTTAAGCGGATTACTTTTCGTTTCATGTGCCTTCTCTATACTCACTTAGGAGTATCTATAATAGACACAGTATAAAATGTAATCAAGATGTTAATTAACGTAAATTTGTTTTTAATTGCGAGAAAAGGAAGTTGCACTAGCTTATGAAACGATAAACTCTATAAAGATCAACAGAGTATACCTATTAAAGACACAAGCTAATTTTGTCAATAATGTATCGATAACTGATACCTGTTATAAAATCACCACTCAAATATGAAAAAACGGCGCTCAAAAAGCACCGTTTTTAATTCTGTCTAGAGTCGAAAAGTAATGACTCATGATGATTGTTCAAAGTGAACGTCCGTCTTAATATTAATAAAGAAAAACGATGTTCTGTACCGATAATCCAATCAAAGCGCCAAAAGTAAGCATCATGCCAGCGATACGTTGCCAGCTTGCCCCTGAATGATGTTTCAAACCATAGGCATGCACGATGCGCCCTATCAATAGTGCGACACCAGTGGCGTGTAAGACGCCGGTATGCGCTAAATTAATTTCCGCTATTAACATAAGGATCAAAATTAGAGGCACATACTCCGCAAAATTAGCATGTGCTCTAATGATCCCCAAAAAGTGGCTGTTTCCGCCGTCTCCCAAGCTTATTTTTGCTGAGCGGCGACCTTTAATCACCAGAATAGAGAGATACATAAAGGTTATCCCTAGCAGACCACCGTAAAAAGCAGTAATTGGCGTATGTAACATGGTGTCGAGATTCCTATTTGATACAAAAAATGAAAGATTGATTATAGACATAAAAAAACCCACTTTTCAGTGGGTTTTTATCATTCGATTGAATAGCGATAATTAGCCAAGTAAAGATGACAATTGCTTGCTAACCACATCAACTGCCTTGGTACCGTCAATCTTATGGTATTGACAGTTACCTGCATTTGCTTCTAATTGGTAATAATCTACAAGAGGCTTAGTTTGCTCGTGATATACGCTGAGACGATGACGAACAGTGTCTTCTTGATCATCCACACGGATAACCAAGTCTTCCCCTGTTTCATCGTCTTTTCCGTCATTTTTAGGCGGATTATATTGCAAATGATAAACTCGGCCAGACGCGGGGTGAACGCGACGTCCCGCCATACGTTCAACAATGACTTCGTCCGGTACATCAAATTCGATAACATGATCGACATTAATGCCCGCTTCTTTCATCGCATCAGCTTGAGGAATAGTGCGCGGAAAACCATCGAGTAAGAAACCACCTTGGCAATCATCTTGCGTAATGCGCTCTTTTACCAAACCAATGATAAGCTCATCGGAAACCAGTTTCCCTTCATCCATAACGCGCTTTGCGGCGTTACCTAACTCGGTGCCCGCTTTAATCGCTGCTCTAAGCATATCTCCGGTAGAAATCTGCGGAATACCATACTTACCCATTAAATATTGAGCTTGAGTGCCTTTACCAGCACCAGGTGCACCAAGAAGAATAATACGCATATTCTTTCCCCTCGCCTTTAGTTTAAAGTTAAAAAATTCTGAGCCGAACTTTACACATTCGACCTTTTAGATACAAGCCATATAAGACGTATGTCTTAGGTCAAACCTGTAAACTTACATTAATACATAATATACACAAAAAATGGGCCCAAGAGCCCATTTTTTAACGTTATGTTGAATAATTTAGCGCTATTTTGCTAAATTCATTAGTAAGGTGTTTAAATTGTGCACAAAGGCAGCTGGATCTTTTAAACTGCCTTGTTCTGACAATGCAGCTTGATCAAATAAGACTTCAGTCCACTGGGCAAAGCGTTCTTCATCTTGTACTTCAGCAAGCATTTTAACCAAATTATGCTCCGGGTTAAGCTCAAAATGGTACTGAGCCTCAGGTACCGGCTGACCTGCAGCTTGCATCAACTTAATCATCTGAGTTGACATGCCACTGCCGTCCGCCACGATACACGCTGGGGAGTCAGTCAATCTATGGGTGAATTTTACCTCAGCCACTTTAGCACCAAGTACTGTTTTAACGCGTTCAGTTAAGCCTTCAACCTGTTTTTCAGCATCTTCTTGGGCTTTTTTGCTGTCTTCGTCGTCTAAGTCACCTAAATCCAACTCACCGTGAGTAACTGACTGAAATGATTTTTCATCAAATTCGGTAAGATGCGACATTAACCACTCATCTACCCTGTCTGACATCAATAACACTTCAATGCCTTTCTTACGGAAAATTTCAAGATGCGGACTAGACTTAGCAGCTTTATAACTGTCCGCAGTGATGTAATAAATTTTGTCCTGTCCGTCTTTCATTCTACTTACATAGTCTGCCAACGAAACAGTTTGGGCTTCACTATCACCCTCAGTAGAGGCAAAGCGTAATAAACCTGCGACTTTTTCTTTATTCGCGAAGTCTTCCGCCGGCCCTTCTTTTAAGGCGTTACCGAACTCAGTCCAAAATCCTTGATACTTTTCACTGTCGTTTTTCGCAACACGTTCAAGCATCTGTAAAACACGCTTAGTGCAGCCCTGACGAATAGCTTGGGTAACTTTGTTGTCTTGCAAGATTTCGCGGGATACATTCAATGGCAAATCATTTGAATCAAGTAAACCTTTAACGAAACGTAAATAAGTCGGCATGAACTGTTCAGCATCGTCCATAATGAATACGCGCTGCACATAAAGTTTCAAGCCGTGCTTTTGGTCACGGTTCCACATGTCAAATGGGGCTTTCGCCGGAATATATAACAAACTATTGTATTCCGTTTTACCTTCCACTTTGTTGTGCGACCAAACAAGCGGATCTGTGAAGTCGTGAGAAATATGCTTGTAAAACTCAGTATATTCTTCGTCCGTCACTTCAGATTTATCGCGAGTCCAAAGAGCCGTTGCCTTATTCACAGCTTCCCATTTAGCTGGTTCAGCAGGCGTTTTTTCGCCGTCAGGACCATCGCTTTCAGGAACTTCTTCTTTAAACATCATGACAGGAATGTTGATATGGTCAGAGTACTTACTTACGATCGAGCGCAAACGCCAATCATCGGCAAATTCTTTCTCTTCTTCGCGTATGAATAAGGTAATTTCAGTTCCGCGCTCAGCTTTGTCAATATCAGCAACGGTGAATTCACCTTCACCTTCTGATGTCCACTCAACACCTTTGCTTGGATCATCACCAGCAGCACGTGAGCGCACAACGACCTTCTTAGCAACGATAAACGCAGAATAAAAACCAACGCCAAATTGACCAATAAGCTGAGAATCTTTAGCTTGGTCACCAGAAAGGTTATTGAAGAATTCAGACGTACCTGACTTTGCAATCGTACCTAGATGTTCAATCACGCTAGCGCGATCCATTCCGATACCGTTGTCGGAGATTGTGATTGAGCCAGCTTCTTTATCAACGCTGAGCTTAACGCACAAATCGCCGTTACCTTCGTACAAGCTGTCATTCGACAATGCTTTGAAACGTAGTTTGTCAGCTGCATCGGCAGCGTTAGAAACAAGTTCACGAAGAAATATTTCTTTATTCGAATAAAGTGAATGGATCATCAACTGAAGTAATTGTTTTACTTCAGTTTGAAAGCCATGAGTTTCTTGATGGGCAACGTCAGCCATGGGCAAGTATCTCCAAAGTTAGTGGTTTCTGTTTGTGAGTAAGGAGATAAGGTCGCTTGCATGCATTTCAATACATAACGCGAAAAAATTGTAACTATTGGTGAGATATTAAACGGTCCAAGCCCTAGACCGTTGGCAAAAAGAAGTGTTTTTTAACCTAAGATAAGCTTCTGCGACCGACAAAAGCGTGCGTTAATGTATTACCATCAACATACTCAAGCTCCCCTCCCACGGGCATACCGTGCGCTAATCGAGTAGCTTGAATATCACGAGCACTGCACATTTGGCCAATATAATGCGCAGTGGCTTCCCCTTCAACTGTGGGATTGGTCGCCAGTATTACTTCAGTCAGATCTTTATTATCTAACATGTTCGCGAGATCATCTAAACCAATCTCACTCGGCCCAATGCCATCAATCGGTGACAAATGCCCCATTAACACAAAATAAAGTCCTTTGAACTCAGCTGTTTGCTCAATTGCCACTACATCTTGTGGAGACTCTACCACGCATAAGGTACCAGCATCACTGCGCGTTGGATGAGCGCAAATCTCACACAACTCACTTTCCGTGAAGGTTCGGCATTGCTTGCAGTGCCCCACATGCTCCATTGCGTTATGCAACACCTGGCTCAACTGCAAGGCGCCACTTCTATTTCGCTCTAATAAATGAAATGCCATACGCTGAGCACTTTTCGGCCCTACCCCAGGCAACACCTTAAACGCATTAATCAGCTCTAGAATTAGAGGGCTAAGTTTCATCTATATAACCTTAATCGGATAACGAACAGCTCAAATCAGTCAAGGGACTAAAACGGCATTTTGAAGCCTGGGGGCATAGCCATGCCGCCAGTTACATCAGCCATTTGCTCTTTTGTGGTTTCTTGAACCCGGCGCACCGCATCATTCATTGCAGCTGCGACCAAATCTTCAATCATTTCTTTATCGTCTTCCATCAAACTGTCGTCGATGTCGACACGGCGAACATTGTGATTACAGGTCATGGTCACTTTTACCAAACCCGCACCAGATTCACCCGTGACTTCCATTTTCGCAAGTTCTTCTTGTTTTTTCTGCATGCGCTCTTGCATCTGTTGC
The DNA here is from genome assembly GCF_000315055.1 of Paraglaciecola polaris LMG 21857. Classification (GTDB taxonomy): domain Bacteria; phylum Pseudomonadota; class Gammaproteobacteria; order Enterobacterales; family Alteromonadaceae; genus Paraglaciecola; species Paraglaciecola polaris. The sequence continues at coordinate 377,382 of NZ_BAER01000017.1, forward strand.
GCTTGCTTCATTACGTTACCCATACCACCTTTAAACATAACTATTCTCTCTTAATCTTTGAAATAAAAACTTATCGTGCTTTGATTGATTCGCTTAGCACTTGAGCATTAAACATCTCTTTAAACATGCAAATAGCATTATCGGTTTCGACCACTTGCTTGGCATAATCAAACCGCACTCGATTGATACTCTGCTGAAGCGCGAACGGTGTATTGACTGCGTCCCCTACATGTACATTTAAGGAAATATCTTGTAGTAATACATCACTCAAGGCTTGCTGTAACTGTTCCCGGGCAGAAGCGGTATTTAAATGCTCCTTACTTTGAACAAGGTTAAGCAACACTGTATTCCCCTCGCGCGAAAATTCCGAATGCAATGCCAATTGCTTAGTTAAAGCCGCGACTTGCATCTGAGTTATAAGTGCGCTCCATTTATCCAATTGAGGTGCGATGGTCACTTTTTCACCTGACGCTAAAAAAGCTGGCACAACATAATTGACTTCACACTCCAAATCTTGCGCTAAATGAGCAGTGGGGTCGAAAATAGCATTTTCAACGTCTTGCTCATCTCCTGAGATAACCACTTGTTCATCAACACGGATGTTAATTTCATCAAGGGGCATTTCATCAGTTGCCCAAGGGGGAGCTTCTTCAACTTCTTGTTCCCCATGAGTAATAAGCTCTGGAACCTCGGCATTAACAATAGCGGGTGCTGATGTCAGTTGCTGACCGGTATTTGCTGTTGACGTATCAACCTGTGCCTGTGCTCTGGGAATAGCACCTTGCATTGGCTCTATACCCGGTCCGTTCCCCCCAGGCAAAAATTGGCTGGCATCATAACCGCCTTCAGACTTTTTTACTGAAGGGGCTTTCTCCTCTTCGTCGGCTGCTGCTTGAGCTAACTTTCTACGCAAGGCTAACAAACTTTCAGTCGACTGAGGTTGTAACTCAGATGTATCTTGTGCAGGGTTTTCAACGTTTTTTTCAGCGGACATAGGCGTGTATTGAGCTTGAATAAAATGCTCAGCCTCTTGCATTATGCCTTGTTGTTGAGCTTCCATCTCCTGCATTTGCACAGCATTATAATGCTCATCATCGTAATGATGATCGTCCGAATTAACCGTTGAAGAGCCGCTTGACTCTATGGGAGCATGCTCTGCTTTTCTGCTTGAATTAGGGCTTTCAAACGCATCATCAGCTAACGTTTGCGTGTTGGGGTTTGTTAGCGCACTATTTGATGTATCTACCGAGTTTTCGGGTGAACGCGAGCTTTGACTATCATCTATAAACTCATTTTCATTCCTATGAGTTATAATCGACTCTTGGGGTAAAACATTCGTCGGCTGAGACATTGTTGACCCAGCGGAAGGAGTGATTCGCTCTGTTGGCGAATCTTGCCCTGACAGTGTGGCATCTAGTGACACAATCTCAGGGTTTGGCGTCATTGCCACTAAATCATCAATGCTGGTAGAGGCTTGCACGGGACTAAATGCCAACATCCGCAAAAGTGTCATCTCAAGCCCCGTTTTCGCGTCCGCAGCAAACGGCAGATCACGTTTTCCTTGTAGAGCTATCTGATAAAGTAACTGCACATTCTCAGCTGCAACACGCTTGGCTAACTGATAAATAGCCCGTGCAGAAATCGTTTCAAGTTTACAAGCGTCAGGTACAAACTGAGTTAACGCGATTTGATGCAATAAGCTCATTAATTCGTTCAGTACTTGGCTATAGTCAGCGGCCTGCTCCGACATTGACTCAACTAGTTCAAACACCATTTCATTCTGTTTATTAAACACCGCATTTAGCAATTTAAGTACTTGAGTTTTATCCATCAAGCCAAGCATATCAGTCACTATGTTCAAACTGACGTTACCGTTACCTTGCGCGATAGCCTGATCCGATAAACTTAATGCGTCCCGCATACTACCTTGAGCGGCTCTTGCTAACTGCGCAAGTGCCTCAGGCTCATTCTCGATTTGCTCTTGAGCAAAGACATGCTGTAATTGTTGGCCAATTTGCGCTCTAGACAAAGCCTTGAGGTTAAACTGCAAACAGCGAGATAAGATAGTGATAGGTAGCTTCTGGGGATCCGTTGTTGCCAACAAAAATTTCACGTGAGGTGGCGGCTCTTCTAAGGTTTTAAGCAGAGCGTTAAAACTGTGTTTGGATAACATATGCACTTCATCTATCAAATAGACTTTATAACGGCCTCTGGAAGGACGATATTGCACATTGTCTAATAACTCACGTGTATCCTCGACTTTTGTACGCGAAGCAGCGTCAATCTCTAAAAGATCAACAAAGTTTCCTTGTTCTATCTCCACGCATGTCGAGCATTGGCCACAGGGTTTTGACCCCATACCTAATTCGCAATTAAGACTTTTAGAAAAGATACGCGCGATGGTCGTTTTGCCAACTCCGCGTGTCCCCGTAAACAAATAAGCATGGTGTAGACGATCATTATCAAGTGCATTTGAAATTGCCGCGACAACATGCTCCTGACCGACTAATTCGCTAAAATTATTTGGTCGCCATTTTCGCGCTAGAACTTGATAGCTCATGTGATTAAATTACTCGCCTTCGAACTCACATAGTGAGTGACTTTGAACGCCAATTTCCTTTAACTTGGTTTCTCCGCCCAAATCAGGCAAGGAAATAACAAATCCAGCGTGCTCCACAATACCGCCTAACCGTCTAATTAGATTAGCTGTAGCGATCATTGTACCGCCCGTGGCGAGTAAGTCGTCTAACATCAACACTCTTTCACCGGGCTTGACTGCATCTTCATGCATTTCCAAACAATCTGTTCCGTACTCAAGCTCATAGGTTTCGCTAATGACTTTGCGCGGCAGCTTATTCGGCTTACGTACAGGAATAAAACCAATACCAAGCTCGATCGCTAGCGGTGCACCGAACAAAAAGCCACGGGCTTCAGTTCCTGCAACCTTGTCAAACTTATAAGGCGCAAACTCTTTAACCAAAAGTTCGATGCTAGATGTGTACGCTTTGTGATCTTCAAGTATCGAAGTCACGTCACGAAATAAAATCCCAGGCTTGGGATAATCAGGTACGGTTTTAATAACCGACTTTATATAAGCAGCGGGCACAGCTTTCCCCGTTGTAATTGATAATTAAAAAACGACGGCTAAAGGAAAACTATCCAACCTAAAATGACATGCATCAATGGCAATGCCAATAGAGTCAAAAGCCCAGCAGTTAGATAAGTGAAATTGAACGGATCTTGAGAACCATTATTATCTTGCATTGAAAACCCCATTCGTCGCGATTTAACTAATATGAATTCAGCCCTAAATGGTAATTCAAAGCGGATAAAATTGATAGCCAATTTACTCGTTAATCGAGTATGGAATGAGTATCTCGTGCTCAAGCATTTGTTCAACTATTTGCTTAACCCCTTGGATGACTTGCGCTGCATCTAGTTGCGGCAAACTTTCCACCATGATGGAATTCAATGAATCGATTGAAAGATGTGCGTTATTCTCTATGGTTAATAATAAATGGGCTGTCATTGCGGTGATCAGAGTAAAATCGACTTTGTCGTCACTATCTCGGTGAATTACCAAGTAAACAGGTCCGTTAGATTCTGTAGGCTGATAGTCTTGGCTAATTTGATGAACCGGGTATTGATAACTAACCACACTTGCCAGTTGTGACAACTGCATATTTTCAACAGATTCAACTGCATCCCATTTTTGAGTTTGCTTACGAATTGAAACAGCCAGTTCCATCCATTCGTAATGAGCCAGTTCAGCCATAAACGCCGAGTCACAGGCCTGTAGTTCATACTCGTTACTTAAATATTCGACAAATTCTTTACTGATATCGGTAAAATATGGAGAGCGACATTCGTGCTCTGCGAAAAACTGTCGTGCTAAACGATCCCATTCATCCTCGCTATATAGACTCTCTAACACAGGAAACCCCGAACTTAGGAAGCCTTTTATGTTATTGAAAAATAGCTCCTTATAAATATTCATGCGCCGAGATTCAATAGGATGTGAAAACGGTTTATTTTCTGGATCTTTAATATGTTCGATAAATTCCAACTGAGTCTTTTGAAATTCAAACATTTACGCGAACTCCTGATGACTGGGCATCATAGAATGCTTTTCTTGTAACTTACGTATTTTTTCAACTTCAAGCAGTAACTCGTTAATCGGCGGTATATTAAAGTCTCGCTCCAATAAAGTGGGAAAAACACCGTGAATTTCATATGCTTTTTCTAGTAAATCCCAAACAGGCTGAATAACGTCAGCGCCATGTGTATCAACCTTCAAATCATCCGCTTCATCGAAATGCCCCGCAATGTGTCCATATAAAATACGGGACGTCGGCATAGATGCGAGAAATTCTTCGGCATCATAACCATGGTTGATAGAATTAACATATATGTTGTTTACGTCGAGCAGCATTTTACAATTCGATTCTTCCAATACCGCTAATGTAAAATCCCGTTCACTCATTTTTGCGTTTGGCGCTGCATAATATGAAACGTTCTCTAGGATCAGTGGCCGCTCAATAATATCCTGTACCGTTTCCACTCGCCTAACAACGTACTTAACGGCTTCTTCACTAAAAGGAATGGGCATCAGATCATAAAGGTGACCTTTACCTGAGCAATAGCTCAAATGTTCGCTGTAATGTTCAATGTTATGTGTATCGAGAAATGCTTTTACATCTTTTACAAAGTTGATATCCAGAGGCTCTGGACCCCCAATTGATAACGAAAGACCGTGAGTAACAAATTGGCTAGCGCCGGTAAATCGTGACAGTTGTTTTTGATACTTCCCCCCTAGCGGGATCCAATTTTCTGGGGCGACTTCCCAAAAATCTACCGAGCTTGGAATATTATCAATTAGCTCACCAATCATTTCGCGTCGCAATCCTAAACCAACACCTGCAAAATGTTTTTTTCGCATAACTTACTCCGCGATTATTTTAACGTTGTATTTAATTTATGTGGCATAAAAGATAAAGGCCAGCAAAGCCGGCCTTTATTAAAAAATTCTAATTAAGAATTAAGCTTGGCCACCACATTTT